>NZ_ARWI01000001.1:1362853-2044279 GCF_000478585.1 Thiomicrorhabdus sp. Kp2 | reverse complement strand
TTGAGGCTTCAACAATCACTTGTTGCCCTGGCTCAAACGCTTTTAACGGTGTGGCTTGGGCATCTACTTCATTGCTGTACACCCAAACATGGCCTTGTTTAATACGGCGTTCTTCATTCTTTTTTAATCGTAGGCTGGCTAACATGGATAGGTTCTCTTTTATCTTTTTGTCTATTCTGTAAAACTAAAGAAGAGGCTTAACCAGTTTGATTAAACCTCTTCTAATTATTTGTGTCTAAATGGGGATAAGCGTTAAAACCGCCGATTAGCCATCAATCATCTTTTGATACTCGTCATCTGAGAGTAAATCATCAAGTTCTGAAGCGTCATGCACAGCAATTTTGAATAACCAACCACCGTCATAAGGTTCTTCATTAATCAGTTCAGGGTTATCTTCAAGCTCTTCATTGATTTCAATAATTTCACCACTGACTGGGGCAAAAATTTCTGACGCCGATTTAACCGATTCTAACGACATCACATCTTCTTCAGCGGAAACATCAATACCCAGCTCTGGAAAAGTCACACTCATTAACTCGCCCAATGATTCTTGAGCAAAATCCGTTATACCAACGGTTGCAATACCATTTTCATCAATATATACCCATTCATGAGTTTCAGCATATTTTAAATGGTTGGGTAACACACTCATGTAAATTCCTTTTAATTAATAGAGCTTTGTACAAAAAAGAGGCAAAGTTTCCAATAACATTTTTGTTTTGGCTATTATTTGTTGTGGCTATTATACGGCTAATAACAAAATAAAGTTAAGTTGCTCAGATTTTTATTCATGGGTATTTGAATGGTAATGAGCGGCCACTTTAACACAATTACGGCCATTTTCTTTAGCCTTGTAAAGTGCTTTATCAGCCCTTTTAAACAGGGTTTTATCATTATCCCAACGGGTCATCTCCGCCACACCAAAGCTAACTGTTAATTGAGTCGGCAAGGTATTATCTGGCAGTTTCTCTACTGCTAAACGTAAACGTTCTGCCGTATTTGTGGCTTGCTCTAAATTGGTCTCAGGCATAATCACCGAAAACTCTTCACCACCAATTCGGCAAAACACATCCGTTTCTCTCAATAATTCACTAATCACTTCACCCAGAGTGATCAAAACCTGATCACCTACCTCATGGCCGTAATTATCATTAATGTTTTTAAAGAAGTCGACATCAAATATAATCAGCGATAAATCAAGGTGATATCGATGCGCTCGCTGAATCTCCTTAACCAACATTCGATTAAAGACTAAGCGATTTGCAATGCCTGTTAAGGTGTCTGTTTCAGATAAAAACTCAAGCTGTTTTTTATACTCTTCTTCGCCCGTAATATCATGCATAATCACGCTGTATAATGGCTTTTCATAAAGGCTAATTAAGGCGACTTTAATTTCAAAATAATGTATTTTTTCATCTTTCTGAATTTGTACCTTATGCCGTTTATCAGGATGGCGTAAAACATAATCTAACCAATACTCGCCATCTTGTTCTTTTTGTAAATAGCCAGGTTTATCTAAAAAGGTTTCGCAAATACACTCGTATTTTTCAATGAACTGTTCAATATTTGTAAACTCAGAATAAAACTCAAAAAATTGCTGATTTGCTTCCACTATTTTTTGGTAGTTACTTACAAAAATAATCTCAGAAGCGGAGTTAAGAACGTGTTGATAATAGCGTAAACTTTTATCCGACGACTGTTTAAAAACATAGAGCAGCATAATAAACAGGGTTAAAGCAAGTAGCGCAATCGAACCATACAAATATTGTCGTTTCAGCTGTTCTACATCCATTAAATTCAAGGCGTGCACAGACTGAAAAGTAAACCAATGACCTAATAAGAAACCATTATCATCGTAAATTTCTTGTCTTGTGATTACTTGGTTTTTCTCTACCGTTACTGACTCTCTTTGCATCAACTCTTGCACACTTAGCGCTTTTAACTGCTGCACGTCTTGCCAATCCGCATCGCCATTGAGGATATAGTAATCTTCCACAAATAAATTTTTATCCGCTTTAGTGAGCTGTTGGCGAAAACGTTTATCCACCAATACCACTGAAGAGATTCCTTGTAGATTATTTAACTTTTTTGATAAAGAAGTCATGTGTGAGACGATTTCCACAATCCCTAAAAATTGATTAGAAGAGTCAAATAATGGCACCATCGATTTAGTCGTCAAACTAAACTTACCCACACTGATACTTTTCATAACCTGAGGTGCTTTTAACATCTCACGAAGGTCTAAACGCGCGGAGACCAAGGAGTCACCCACATTTTTTGTCCAACTGCGATAACGGCTTACACCTTTGGTATCTAACACTTGAACCCATAAGTTACGATAATGCGTGTGTAACGTCATTTTTTCAATTAGGTGCTCAAATTTAAGAGGGGTTATTGATGCGCTTGAGGTAAAGTCTTGTTGCAAGAAGTCGTGTACCTGAGTACTTTCTGATAGAGCCAATGCGATCGCCATAGAGGCTTCTCGACTATCGTCAATTAAACCGGTAATTTCACGAGAAACTTCTTTTTGATAGGATTGTAGAGCATCATTATAAAGTTTGGTTTTAGCATTCCCATAAAGCCAAAATACCACAGACGCAATCACAAGGAAAACGAGTGCTATCCATATAAAAACAGAGTTATTATTTTTTAAAAAACGCATACAGATAATTCAGAGTCTTTGGTAAAAAATTATATTGATTGTGCTCTTTTTCAAACGGGGTTGCAAACTCTTTAGTCATTGATATTATTTCAGTACCCAGAAAATGAACAAATAACCCCATAATCAAAGTCATTTATTCTCACTAAATCAAAAGCTAAAACTGTGAAATCGTTGCGGTGACAACGCCCCAAATGACAATATCAGATGACTCTCTGACTAAAATGGGAGGATAATTTTCATTTTCGGGCACAAGCCAAGTACCCGTTGATTTCATAGACAATCGTTTTACGGTTAACTCGCCGTCCAAAGCGGCAATCACAATTTTGCCATCTTGCGGTTGAATACTGCGATCAACCACCAAAATATCACCATCAAGAATACCCACATCCTTCATCGAATCACCCTGCACAGACAATAAAAATGTCGCTTCTTTATTACGTATTAATTTTTCGTTTAAATCTAACCGCTCTTCTACATAATCTTCAGCAGGGCTTGGAAAGCCTGCTACCACCTTATGGGCATACAAAGGCAGCTCAACAAACTCTGTTGTTTCGTTAGGTAAATGCCAAATAAAAGGCGAATCGAATTTTGACTGATTAGACGGCTTAGCGTGCTTGAGCAGTTTATCATCTGGCTTATTTTGTAAATTTAACCAGGCCTGGATAGCCGACACCTTCGATTGTGGCACACGCATCACCTTGGTGGGTTCTCCAAATTTTCCAGACCCTTTTTTACGCCCTGCGCCTTCACGGATACCGCCATGAGCAACAGAATGAATCGTGTCACTTTTTTGTTGAGTCATAGATTTTACACCTTTTGCCAGAATTTTTTTTAAAAACCAAAGTTGTGTTTTTTTGATTTGTGTTACACTTTTCAAAAAGCGATTATATTAAACTCAATCTTAAAAAGACAGCCTTTGTTTACCATCAACCGATCTTGAGAATACAAGTATGACCATCTACGCTTTAGTTGACGGCAACTCATTTTATGCTTCTTGCCAAATTGCCTTTCAACCAGGCCTGGTAAACCGCCCAGTTGTGGTTTTATCTAATAACGATGGTTGCATTGTGGCAGCCAATCAAATCGCTAAAAATTTAGATTTACAACATACCAAAGCCAATAGCATGGGAACAGGTGGATACCATGCGGCCACACCTGACAGTATGATGTTTCAACCCTATTTTAAAGTTGCGCCACTCTTAAAACGGTATAACACCGCGGTATTTAGCTCAAATTATGAGCTGTATGGCGATATGAGCCAGCGTATGCATGCCATTAGCGCCCAGTTTGCAACACGTCAAGAAATTTACTCAATTGATGAAAGCTTTTTGGATTTTACAGGCATAAACAAAGCAGACCTAAACAACCACGCGCTTAAATTAAAAGAGCGCATTATGCAATGGATTGGTATTCCTGTTGCAGTTGGAATAGGTCGCTCTAAAACACAAGCGAAACTGGCTAATCATTTGGCCAAAAAAATAACCCACTGCAATGGCGTCTTAGATTTAAGTCAAATGTCTGATCACTCTCGAAATGCGCTTTATAAACAGGTCAAAGTAGGCTCGATTTGGGGGATAGGAAAACGAATAGCCAATCAACTCAACGACCAGGGCATAAAAAACGCTTACGACTTAATTTCTATAGACAGTAAAACATTAAGAAAACGGTTTTCTATTAACCTTGAACGCATTGCTCTCGAACTTACAGGGCAAGCTTGCTTTGAATTTCATGAATCAGCAACCAATAAACAGAGCATTGTCTCTTCTCGCTCTTTTGGCACAAATGTGACTGAATTTAACCTAATGCGTGAAGCCGTCACCAGCTATACCGCGACCGCAGCTGAAAAGTTACGCAAACAATCTTCTACCTGCCAAGCCGTGAGCGTATTTATTACCACCCCACCCTATCAAAAGCAATTAGCACAGTATCGAAACCAATATACGATACCGCTGATTTACCCAACTGACAGTACCATACTACTAACAAAAATTGCGCTCAAGGCGTTGCAAAAGATTTGGCAACCCGACTACGAATATCAAAAAGCCAGTGTCATGCTACTCAATATTCAAGAGAAGCAAAACTTACAAATCGACTTATTTGTCGCAAACCCACAATATTCAGGTAATACAAAATCAGACCGTTTAATGAAAACTCTTGATAAGATTAATCACAAAATGGGTAAAAACACGTTAAAACTGGCGAGTAGCGGTTTACAAAAACAAGGCTGGAAAATGAACCGAAACCTAATGTCAGCACGCTATACCACACGCTGGGATGAACTGTTAATTGTAAAAGCGAATGGCTAACCTATTTTTCTAGCAACAAAACAAACTCTGCATACGGGAGTGGGCGGCTCATCAAATACCCTTGCAGTAAATTGCAACCTTGTTGAGCCAACCAGTCAAACTGCTCTTGTGTTTCCACGCCCTCAGCAACCACTTCCAACCCTAATTTTTGCGCCATGCTAATGGTGGCACTACAAATGGTCATATCGCTGTCATCGCTCGGAATTCCATCCACAAAAGATTTATCAATTTTAAGCTCACAGATAGGTAAATCTTTCAAATAAGAGAGTGATGAAAAACCTGTTCCAAAGTCATCTAACGAAAAACTAAACCCTTCTTCGGACATCTCAGCAAATAACGCTTTGGGATCCAAGGCATTATCTAAAAAAGCACTTTCTGTAAACTCAAAACGTACTTTACTGGATAACACCTGATGTTCTTCAAAAGCCAACAGCAAGCGCTCGGTTAAGTTTGGGTTGGTTAACTGTTTAATACTTAGGTTAATGGAAATGTGATCTAAAGAACTCTCATTAAACAGCCCTTCCATCTGCTGAATATCTGAAAGCACACGGTGTACAACAAACATACCTAAATCATCAATTAGACCGCTCTCCTCCGCGACATTAATAAAATCAACGGGAGAGATAACACCGAGCTCCGCCGAGTTCCAGCGAACTAACGCTTCAGCTCCAATCAGTTTTTTATCCTTATTGTACTGAGGTTGATATACAACAGAAAGTGGTGAATTGACCTCTTTGGTGAGCGTTAAATCATGACGTAAAGCCACCTCCATCTTAAAGCGCTCGGCCATATTATCGCCAATCAAATCAGTATAAAACCGAAAGGTGTTTTTACCCATCGCTTTGGCTTGATACATCGCTGTATCCGCCTTCATTAATAAACTGCCTGCATCGTCTTTTGAGCAATCGCTTACCGCGATACCAATACTGGTAGAGATATAAACATTTTGCTGGCGTACATCCAAACCGTCCGCTAATGAATCTAAAATAATTTGTGCCATATGCTCAATTTGAAACGCCGCCGTCTCATAGCTTTCAGAGAGCTCGGTAAAGAGAATAACAAACTCATCTCCGCCAAAACGTGACAAAGTCACACTATTTGGCACAAGCTCTTTAACAAACGAACTAAATACGGCCAGTAGTTCATCACCAAAAGCGTGACCAAAGGTGTCGTTAATGTGTTTAAAATTATCTAAATCAATAAACATCAACGCCAAATGCTGTTTTGTTGAGTGATTCGCTTTAACGGTCTGCTCTAAACGATCAGTAAATAATCTTCTATTTGGTAACTGAGTTATCGAATCATAAAAGGCTAAAAACTCAAGCTCTTGCTCAATTTGTTTGCGTTGCGAGATATCTGCAAAACTGCCAATATAGTTTATAACTTGATTATCCTTACCTAGTACTTGGGTAATTCTTAACCATTCTGGGTAAATCTCACCATTTTTACGACGGTTCCAAATTTCTCCGTGCCAGTAACCTTGGTTTATAATGCAAGCCCACATTGCACGATAAAAAGCCTTATCATGCCGACCAGATTGCAAAACCTTCATGGTTTTACCTTTTACTTCGGACAACGAATACCCCGTAATGTCTTCAAACGCTTGATTCACTTTAAGAATCGCACCAGAAGCATCGGTTACCACCATTGCCTCTTGAGTTTCAAATGCCACGGCAGATAACTTTAAAGCCTCTTGGTCTTTTATTGCTTGGGTAATATCCAGGCCTGTGCAAATAATAAAGAGCACTTCACCGTTTTCATCTAATAAAACCGAATTATGCCAATCAATGGTAACAACGCCACCTTGTCTTATCAGTAGGTCATATTGCCACTTATTAGGCAATGAGCTAGGCAAGTTACTGAAACGCTTTTTAACGTCAGCAACTAGGTGTTGAGGAATTAACATCTCCCAAACAGGCCTATCCTTAACTTCATGCGCGGCATAACCCGTTATATGCTGTGCGGCTAAATTAAACTGTTTAATAAAACCCTTTTTATCCAATACAACAACAATCGCATCCATTGTTTCTAAAAGTCGCTCATTCATTGTCGTTTGATACTCTAGCTCAGCGGTACGCCTGGCCACTTCTGAGGTAACGTGTTCTAGCATCAAGCGATTTTTGGCCTGCTCTTTCTGCTCCACATACTGCTCATAGGCTAAAATTAAAAAAGAAAACAATAACAAACTCATAATAGCCACAATCACTAACAAGGCTAAATTACCGAATCGAATCCCCTCCTCTAAAACCGTACAGTAAGAATTGTACTCAAATTCAGCTGCGGCCATACCCGTATAGTGCATACCAGTAACCGCAACTCCAATCACAATAGAAGAGAATATATTGCTTATTGAAAAGATTGTACGGTTTTGGTTTTTGAGTGATTGAGAGAAAAGTTTTAAGCCAATAAATGAAGCGACATAAGCGATTATCAAAGAGAGAAAAAACAGAATGGGATCGTAAACGATTTGAGGAAACATCTGCATCGCATCCATGCCTAAATAGTGCATACAAGCGATACCTGAACCTAAAACAAAGGTACCAAATAAAAGTCGATTGGAATTGGAGCTATCTTGATGAGACAGGATTACCCAAAAAGCCGCATAGCTTGCGGCTACTGGAATCAAAGCTGAAACTATCGTTCGAATCGGCTCAAAAGCGACCGCAGTATCAAGATGCAAGGCAAGCATTCCCACAAAATGCATCGCCCAAATACCTAGCCCCAAGTTAAGAGCGGCAGCAAACAACCACCACTGCGATGCACTCTTTTTATGCCAAACAATAAAGTTAGCAAATGCAATGGCTAAAAAACTCGTTAAAAACGAGATAATTAACGAGCCTAATACTAGATATACATCATACTGTTTATCCATACAAAGACCTTGTGCAACAAAACGGCACCTAATGAATCATTCGTTACCATTGATTTTAGCAACATTTATTCTAAATAAAGTCTTTATATTTCAATTTCTAACCCATTTTTTCTATCTTCACATAAAACAAATCAATTCTATTAGAGATCTTTGCACGAGTCAGGGACGTAAGAAAAACGAGATAGAATTTTTTAG
This sequence comes from Thiomicrorhabdus sp. Kp2, assembly GCF_000478585.1. Lineage (NCBI taxonomy): Bacteria > Pseudomonadati > Pseudomonadota > Gammaproteobacteria > Thiotrichales > Piscirickettsiaceae > Thiomicrorhabdus > Thiomicrorhabdus sp. Kp2. The sequence continues at coordinate 2,036,244 of NZ_ARWI01000001.1, read as the reverse complement.
CCTGAAGATAGAGGACTATTGCCGTTTTTATATGTTCATCAACTCGTGCAAAGGTCTCTATTAATCTTTTTTTAACAAAAAAGGGGCAAAAGCCCCTTCTATTAATGAACAACTCATTGTGAATGTTTAAAACATTATTTTAAATTAGTTGTTTCCATTGGTGAATTGATAATCGCATCAAACTCTTCTTGTGAGATATGTGAAGGAACATAAGTAAATCCTTTGCTTGTTAACACATCCCAAAAAGAGCGTAGGTGGTTACGTGACCCCTTCATTAACTCAGAATAGACATTAATAATATCGTCATTCCCTTCTACTTGAGCAATCGATTCTGCAATATCTTTAATATCCAGTTCTTCAATTTCAGTTCCAACCTGTAAAGCGCCTTCTAAACTTTCGCTGCCTTTAGCCACCAAAGCTTCATAAACCTCAACAAAGTGATAATCTGTAAACACACCAATTGTGTCATCAATAACAGGATCAGCTAATTGATATTTTTCAATCAAACCTTTAATCGCATCCGTATGAGTCTGCTCTGACTTAGCAATATTTTGAAAAATATTTAATCCCCAAATATCGTATAGCGTTAAATAAACATCACGAGCAAGTTTCTCTTCTTCACGCATAAATAAAATACCGTGCTCTTCTTCTACCGAAATCGCTTCTAAAGTACTTGCTTCAACGGCTTCTTCCATTGAAGTGATTGTTTGATTTTTAAAACCATTACCCGCTGAAACATTTAAAGCCAGTGCCATAAAACCAATAGAAAAAAGTGTTTTAATTGTCATTTTCATAAATAATTCCTTGTTGTTTAAAACATGTCTTTGTCATGGATAATATTAAATGTAATTATTTTACATGTACACATGAATTTATTTATTAATACATATAAGTAAACTCTTATAAATACTTTTTTAATAGAGCGTTACAACGATTTTTTATTTATTAAGTCCGCCAAAAATCACAAGAAATTACAAAAAATTACAAAAAAAAAGCGCCGCTAAATGATTTAGCGACGCTTTTTTGTTCAATGGCTTTTATAGAATAAAAGCGTTGAGTTTAAAGATTATTTCTGGATTTTGCGTAACCCCATAAACCCAATAATACCCATTAGCAGTCCAACTAAGGCTGGCATAATCAAACCGCTAAATACGCTGGCACTTCCACCACTTGAAGCAACAGTTGTATCTGTAACAGGTGGCGTTACCACTGGAACATCCGTTACTTCACCTGTAATGGCCACTGCAGAAATTGCATCTACCGCACCATTACTCTCTTCGTTCCAAACAGCATATACCGTTTGACCATCTGGAGATGGGCGTAATTGCGACTCAAAACGAGACGCATTATTCGGGTTTGCAACACTGACTACTGGTTCAAAAGTGACCCCTTTATCAAATGAACGTGTATAGAAAATCTCAACATCTTCTGCCTCTTCAATATGAGAAGCCACGTTGGTTTGCGTACCCCATGCAATTACAAACGCATCTGGATTATAGTTTTGTGCTGGGTCATCCGAGTAAGGTGTTTTAACAAAACGTGGTTCACGCACTGTCAATGGTTTGTATTCAACATTGGTTTCTGGGTTTATTTCACTTTTTAGGTTAGACAAGTTAACAGGTGTCGTCCACTCATCCGTTGCACCATTATAATGACGTAGCCAGAAATCATAGTTATCTAAGTTAGTGTAAGTCACTAACGCCCAATCAGAAGTATATGAATAACCAATATATAAATCATCACCAACAATTGCACCACGGTGCGCTAATGCGTTTTCTGCATTATTAGCTTCAGTGGTATCACTTAAGTTTCCGCCTGTTTTGGTGTTACTACTTAAATTATAAGCAGGCTGATTATTAACCGCTTTAGACGAATCATAATCAGGTGCATTACAGTTAGCATCAACGGCTGGAACCATATTGGTATAACTTACACCGTTTCGTAAAACACGCGCCACTATGTCAGATGGTCCACCGCCATCATATTTACCTTCTTTCCAGAAGATACCCATTTGTAAACCACTTGCACCTGGTGTCGCTTGAGGTACAAAACGGACACGACGTGCATTTTCAGCAGGGTTTGAAATCAAACAACCTGCTTGGTTGGTTACTGCACTTGGATCAGTAGAATAAGGAAAACTGTGGTAACGAATATACTTACCAAATTCAATTTCTTCAGATCCTTTTGTCTCTTCATAAGTAACCACAATATTTGAACCTACCAAAGCATTATTAGCTCTAGTTGATGCCGTTGAGCCACCATCAATAACTGATGCATCTACTAAATTACCATTTGCATCTTTTACTGTACGGTTATCACCTGCCATACTTTTTGTGAAGTTATTTGTTAAACGTGCTGGCGTTGTAAATCCTGTTGGCTTACCTTTTTTAAGCACAGCATCCGTTACCTCATTGGTTGTAGTGGCGTACCACACATCTGTACCGTGAGAAGCCGTTGCACCAGAAGCACCATCACCAGGACCATCTCCTCCACCAATTTGTAACCCTAACGGGTCTTCTTGCCATGTAATAACAGACTGCCCCATCGAGCTAACCTTACTCGCATCTTGTTTAGCATCACGTGATCCATCACTTAAACGAGTTGGTGCTGTCCATGCCAATCCACCATTAGTTGAATAAGACGCATAAGTACAACTAAATGGAATCTCTCTGTTATCACGCGTTACATAAGTAACCGTTCTTTGAGAACCACTATCACAAAACTTATCAACCCACGTAAGCATTAAGTTACCACCACCATTGGCAATGTTTGGCTTATCTGAATCACCCCAATAAGCTTTGCGTGTTGTGCCATCAACACTTTCGCCATCCCAATCTGTACTAATACTTGTTTGAACTGCTGTATTAGAAACGTTAACAGGATCACTCCAGTTAGACTCCACACCACAATCCACACTTGCACTCGCACACGTTCTAACAAAAATATCTCTTGCAGGTCTTTCGTTATCACCTTTCAAGTCATAAACAACTTTACTTGCATCAACACCATCACCAAAAGCGCTGATTAACATACCATTACCTAAACGAACCAATTTAGCCTTAAATGCCAATCCTAAATCAGGTACTTGTTTACTTGATAAGTTTTGCGTTTCACCAAAATGCATTTGTGTATTAGCTTGCTCTACTGCATAAGCATTACCACTTACTCCCACAGCTAACGCCATGGCAATAATTAACTGTTTTTTTTGTGTCTTCATACTCTCTCTACCTCTGTATTCAACTTAGTGTTCACTAAAACCATCACTCAATTCTCATTAAGTTTATGGTCTCTCTTCAACTATTATGTTACGCCTATACTGGGGTATTCGCTAGAATCCACTGCATATTAAATTAAGCATAAAAAACAGTTAAATTATTATAAAAAACCATACTATCTTTATTGAATATAGTTCAAATATAAAAATAGCGCAACAAGCAATAACGGATTGTTTTTAAAATTGTTTATTCACTCACCCTAACAGGTGAAACTCATAAAAATCATGATTTTGTTATAGGGTTAAAAATTATAGATTAGATTGAATCGCTAGAGAAAATAACACCCTAAAACTTAATTTAAAACAAGTGAATTAAGTAAAAACCCTCTCTGAATAAGGAATTTAATCATATCAAGTTTAAAGTAAAGCCATTATCGAAAAGTACTTTTATCCAGATAACCACAATCGCTTTATTACAGACAAAAACAAAAAAACTTGTCACATTAAAGAAAACATCAAGAAAAGCGTAACCAACACACTTGAACCCCTTATAATATGAACACTTTAACAATCTGCGTTTGTAGCTCAGCTGGATAGAGCACTGCCCTCCGGAGGCAGGGGTCGGGGGTTCGAATCCTCTCAAGCGCACCATTCTTTACAAGTAACCTATTGAATAATATACACTTTCCTTACACAATCCTTTATAGATACCGTAAAAAATACCGCTTTTCATTTTCTTTTCCCACTCTTGAGAATCTGTAAATATACGTATATGCTAACTATGTAAATGTCACGCAGTTAAAACAAGGGTATCTATTATGAGTTTTACAGACTTAGAATTTCGTTGGCATCAAGAATACTTTGAATTATTCGATTTAGAATTTACAACAACAGCTGATTTACTTGAGCTTGATGAAAATGAAGAGTGGTTTTCAAGAGCTCCTCGGCTCCTGGGATTGTTTGAGCATTCAAATGAAGAAAAGCAAGCGCAAAATGAAATGTATGAAAACCCTAATGAGGTTAAGTACTCAAACCCGCTCAGAAGATTGAGAGCGAAAGCTAAATTTGAAGATTCTTATAATTCTATGTTGCTTGGAGTTCCAGAAGATAAAGAAAGCCCTACATCGAGACACAACAGGATAGATTATTTCAACCTTATCCTTCGAGAGGTAGATACAACTGATAATATTGACCTTGTTGTTAAGTCTGGAACTTTCTTTTATTTTAAAGGAAACCCAGAAATATCTATTGAAGACGAGGTTTATGCTGAGTTTGGTGTTACAAAAGAAATTTTTGATTGTATCGAAAAATGGTTGTTAAAGTCGGATATTCAGCTTTCTGTTTATATCAATAGGAAAGGCTGGTTATGGGTTGGCCCAATCAATGATAAAGAAATGTATTTTGATAAAGAAAATAATGAAAAAGCTGAGTTTTCGGGCATTACCTTTACCAAAATATTTACCGAAACTGAAAGTGACAACATAGCAGAAGATACATATAGAGACAAGCAAGAAACTGCTCAAGACAACTCACAACAGATTATAGAAGCAACAGCACAAATCTTCAAAAAGCTGAATGAATTAGATACAAATTTATCTTCCATAAAGTTAACAGCTTGGATAATTGCCTTAAGCTTAATTCTTGGAATATTATTTTAGGGACATGGGAAAATAATGACTGAACAATTGGAAGATTACACAGATTCAAACAATCTGGTTTCAGACAAAGCGACCAAAGCAAAAAACAAACTATTAGCGATTAGTAGCATTGTAATTTTCTACATAACCTTTGAGCCATCACTAACAGGAAGCCTCTCCCCCTTTTCTGTGACAATTAATAATAACTGGGATTATTTACCAGTTTTTATAAGACTGGTTTTACTTTGGTTTTTATTTAGGTATATTTTTCTATTAATATACAGTAGCAATGAGATTTCTCTGTCTATCAAAAAACCTCACAGAATCATTGGAATACTTTTCAGACAGAACTACACCCCCCTATCTGACAGCATTACCATGGAAAAGAACAAACTAGAGGAGAAAATAAACTCTTTTCACAGCATAAATGGCTTTCCGCCTCCACAACCCGCGTCAAATCTGAGCCATATAATTACGGATGAAACCATTGCTCAAAATGAGTATAGAAAACAATACTCTGACTATGAAAATCATCAACTAAGATTAAATAACTATATTCTGCCTGATTTGAAGAGAGCACAAGAAATTGACAAAGTAACAAAGAGTGCCGTAACTGGACTGATAATAATGGATTTTTTATTCCCATTAGCTCTAGCTATTACAGCTTTAATATTGCTATTTGCTTGTGAAGACTTAATAATAATTAACTTTGCGACATAAACCACAAGGTTAAAATATAACGCTAACAAATAAAGATAGGCATAATAACCGCTTAAGGCAACCCGATACTTTCCATGCCAAGTGTTGGGATAAGAGATTGAGTGCTTCCAGTCCAAAGCATTGCTAAACATAACGTAATCGCAAAGAGGCATATCGAGTCTTATACTCAATCCCTAGCTAGTTTATCAAATAATTAAAAAAATAGGGATTACCGACCTTCTTTATTTAAATAAAAGCATACTGTCCTATAGTTTGCTTGGATCAATCCCAAGTGCTACAAGTTCTGATTCAATTTCTTCTTTACTCTTTGCTGACTTATTAATAACTGCTTCAACATTAACGTCCCTAGGTAAAACCTTGCTCAATAGGCCAGCAAAGACGCTTGGATTTTCTTTCGCTAACCCCACTAAATAATCCACTCCACCAGCTTTATTAAAAGCCTCAATTATCGCCTCTTTAATCTCTAAAGTTGTTTTGTTTGGCGTGCCTTTTTGACGCCCCCCAAATTTTCTACCTGTTGTGTTAGCCATAATCTATATCAAACCTTTTTAGTTTTAGCTGAAATCAACATTAGTTAAGCTTACTAGCATCTATTCCATTCTCAGTTAATATCTCTAACGCTCGGCTATCTGTCATTTCAACACTGCCACTGTGTTCAGTCTTCTGCTTAACTGCTGCGTGATCACCTGTCATCTTGTTAATCTGGTCAATAGCACTAATAGCCGCTTGAGGATTTACGAGCCTCTGCGTACCTTCTTCTTTCTGACTACATGCCTTTGCTATACCCCAAAGTAAAAAAAGCCGCTCATTAACAGTAGAATCAAACTGTTGTTCAAGCTTTGCTTTTACCTTACTTTGAATTTCATCAATCCTTACCGTAATCTTGCCGTTCTTGAGTAACTCACAAGCCTTAACATTTATACTTTCAGGCTTCATCTTAGAGGCCTCATAAGCTTTTCTATAAGCAGCAGAGGCATTACCTCCGTTTAGCACGAACTCTTTAGAGAAAGCCTCTTGTTTATCAGTTAAAGACCTCAACTAAATCACCATTGGTTAGATAACATACTTGCTTGCTGACCAAGCGGGTTAATGTCATAACTTGCCCCATAGCCCAAAGAGCCAAGACCATAACCGTTGGCACCATCAAAGAAAGAATATGACAATCCTCCCATTAAACCTTTACCAAGATCATTGTTGTAGTCTGCTGTACTACTTGTTGAACTACCAAGCACAGTAGGATTGCCGATAGCCGCTTGATAACGCCCTAATAAATCCCATTCGTTATTATTCTGCCAGTCGTATTGAGTTTGCGACATATCTTGTTTCATTCCGCCTACATTCAAGGCTGTTTGGTATGGCTGTAGCCCCATACTATAAGCATCACCCATCATACCTGTGCCTTGATTCGCCATATTCATCGTGTTATTAGCACCAAGATTCATTTGATTCATGGCGTTTTGATAAGCATTGTTTTGAATGTTAGAGACATTGTTAGACTTTAAGCCTGCTGCTTCTTTCGCCATCATAGCTTCTGCTGCGGCTCTACGTGTTGAGCCTGTGTTACCGCCGCCTGCGCTTTGTGAAGCAATGCCGTTCATTGCTTGCCCGAACTGGTCATCTACCGCACTGTTAGCCGCATTGATTTGTCCGTTTACTAAGTCTGAGTTGATGAACTGATTAGCATTAGCATTGAACTGTGTGCCGCCATTCATTAAATCGCCATAGTAGTTCTGCGCCTGGTCATAACCGCCCATTAGCTGTGTGGCCTGGTTCATGTTGTTATTGGCAATATCCATGCCTGTTGTGTTGGCATATCCAAGCATGCCTGTCATAGCATCGTTTTGGATATTGTTAAAATCCGCTACACCTGGTGCTTGCCAGCCTTGATTGTATAAACCTTGTGAATTTTGATATATATCTTTGAGGTAGTTCTCTTGCTCCCCCCAAACATTACTCTCACTCGTAGACGAGCTTTCACTTCCACCAAAAAGCCCGCCTATAGCCCCGCCTAATATTTCTCCGAACATACCTTTCCACCTTTATTGAATCGTTTTATTTTCTGACTCACTCTTGATACCTATTCTATGAGCGGCTACTACCCCCCAAGCAACAAGGCCATGCGTATAAAAATCAGCCATATCATCTTCAAAAGTAATTCGACCAGAATCTATAAATGCGGCAACAGTAATAGCTGCGTCAAACAGCTCTCGCTCTATACTTTTACCTTCATAATGAGCTGTTCTTTCAATTATTTCTTTAGCCTTTTTTAAGGCCAAACTTTCTTCAATACTTTTCATCTTTAGACCTAAAGTTTTCAATTATATTTTAACATCTTGATTATTGTTACACTAATCATAATTAAGACTTTAATCTACTTGCTGAATAATCTTTTGCCTGAACACCCCTATAACCTTTACCACGCTCTTTAGCCATATAAGAGATACGCCAAACCACGTCTTTCACCCCCTCCATATCATTAATCCAATAATATGGGTTCGGAATAGTAGGCATAGTTTTCGTGCCGCAAGTATTTCTCTCCCACATTCCCTTGATGACTTTATTGAGTTTAGATGAATGCCTTATCTTGTCACCATCAAGAAACAAAACAACGTGATAGTGCTGTACCTTAACTCTCTCAACTTCCCTGACCCAGCAAAAACCTACTTCCTTTGCCTGATAATTTCGCTTGATATAAGAGCGCACTCTTCGCATGAAGTCACTAACAACCTTGTTGTCTTGAGTGTATATTTTGTAATGAAGGTCAAAACGTAGCACAAAAACCCTTTTCCATCTCTTATAGCAAACCAACAATTGGTCAATCATTCGACTAAGAACTTGCGTATAACATCCAGATTTCTTAGCAACGTTAATATCGTAATAACCGCTCTCGTGCTTGTATGTATTTGAGTATGTAACGTACTTTCTGTTTGTTAATTTTCTATCTGAATTTGTAGAGGAAGAGTTATTAGATATTAGAAATATCCGCTTTTTTCGTTCCACTTTGGAATCTCTAAAACCTTCAATCCATAAGGGGTTGCTAACAGTCTCATGATACAAAACCGCTGATACAAAACCGCTAAATGAATTGAAGGTGTTAAGAGGGCTGTTATTACCCTCCAAAACATGGGTCATGACAGGCATGGTCTAACTCACTTTCTTGCGTGAATTAAGCCATTCTTCAATATCCTCTGCTTTCCAACCTACTGAACGAGCTGTTAGACTGACAGGCTTTGGAAATTGGCCTTCCTTAATCAATGCGTAGATTGTTGTTTTAGACAGCCCTAACTCACTTACAAGGGCTTTTAAACGGTAGATTCGCTTATTCATGCTGCGTCACCTCCGTTCTTGCCAAAGGAATCGTTAGCGGCCTGAATAACAAGCTCAGCAAACTTACCTTTTCCATCCAATTCTTGAATAACTAGGTTTAGACCATCACTGTTAGTAGCAAGTTTTTCAGCAAGGCGAAGAAGAGCTTTTGCTTCTCTCTGAATAGAGCGAAGACGAACCTCGTGTTTCATCTCTTCTCTTTGAGACTCTCTGTCATTGTAAAAGCGTTCTATCTCTTCCTTCTCCACCCAATACTCACAGACATTGTGAATGTTGTACTCTGAACAGATAGGGACGAAGTATTTGTTTTGAATTGTGCTAATGATTGAATGTAAGCTTGAATTGATAGTGCCAACATCTTGTGGAAGGTTTAAGCGAGAAAAGCGCTCGCCATTCAATAGGTGGGTTAATGCTGCGTTAGCTGTTTGATATTGAGTCTTGCTCATTTTCTTATCTCCGATTTAATTAAAAACCCTCTCCTTTTGAAGAGTTGAGATAAGTGTGTTTTTCGTTTTCGTCTTTTTTTTCGTCGGAACGAAAGATACGAAAGATTATTTTTTTAACTTTGATACAGAATCTTGAAAAGTCTGCTTAGATATGGCTCTGCCACCACTCATAAGAACCGTGGCTGTTTGACTGGTAACATTAAAGTTAAAAACTTCATCACCTTCAAACTCGATCTCATAAAGGTAAGAAGAATCCTTTGCTCCTGCTCTTAAAGATTTTATCTTTTGGTAGATTTGCTCATTAGTTGCTCCTTTACCAAGAACACTAATCGCTTCTCTTATTGCTTTTTTGTAATAAGCTTTTGGTACTGGAATTGTTGCTTTTCCAGCTTTAGCACTCTTTAAATCATTTAGTCCCCCTGTTGTATCAAGCTGGACTCCAAACATGTCAAAAATTTGCTGTTCAATGAAATGAATTGAGTGAGCAACCTCAAGAAGGGGCACCTCTCCAGGCAGCATAAACCCCTCAATATTATAACTAGTTGTTCCTGTGATGAAGTATATGCCACCCCCCCTTTTTTCTATTTCCTCAACCATTCCTATACCTGACTTATTAAGGAATGCCTTTAACTTTTTAGAACGAATATTCGATGTTATTTCAATTAGCACCTCATCCTTACCCGCTCCTTGAGAAGTTATTAGCTTAAGCGCATCAGAAAGCGAAATTAATTCAGGCTTCATTGAGTCCTCTCATTTTTTAAAAACGGAACTTAATCTTTCAAGCTGGCTCTATACGCAGCAGCATCAAAATTAAGACCCTTATTGGCTGTTTTTAATAACACTCTGTTATCTTCATTTTCAAGCCCATCATCCATGTTTTTAGCCGCAGCTACTAGCCATCTATCAAGCTCTGAAAAGAAGCCAACAGCCTGCCCTTTTAATGAATCCCATTCTTGCCTGTCATCCCTCTCTTTATCAAGCATATCTAAAGTTATGCTTTGAAGCATCCCACCAGGACACCCTCCATGCTCTTTTAGATGCTTTAAGTAAATGCGCGCTAAAGCTTTTCCAGTTGTACAGCCGCCAGCATACCCGCCGTCCTTTGGCACTTTCCAAAAAGATAGCCCCAGCTTCCCATCCTCATCTCCTACAAAAGGAAGCCTGTGTAATGGAAGTTTCTTCCTGTTTTTAAACTTCAACTTACTAGTACTTGTGCTCATTACAAACTCTGCTGGCAAGTTACACTCAGTAACATTAGTTTTCATATACGCCTCCTATCTTCGGCTTATTAATGTAAAACAATAATTATTTAACTTTAAATAATGGCACCACCTCGGCACCTCTTTTAATTCCATCCAAATAATTAGCCCAATCTTGGAGCATCCCTGCTCTTTTGGATAAATATTCAGCCTTGTTATAAACAGATCTAACCGAATTAGCATCGGCATGACTTAACTGAGCTTCCACTAACTCTGACTCATACCCAAGCTCATGGAGATATGTAGAAGCTACATGACGCCAGCCATGAGAAGTCATTACTCCTTTACCAAATGGCAATCCATCCTTTGGATTCCTGATACGTTTAATAGCCTGGTTTAAAGTATTCTCACTCATTGGCTTACCACAAGCTCTGGCTGTAGAAAACACGTACTCTTGACCACTTGTCAATCGCTCCATAAACCTTAATATCTCAATAACCTGTCTGCTCATTGGAAGAAAGTGTGGGCGCTTCATTTTCATATCATCTTTTTGAAAAGTAATTAACCTCTCTTGGAAATCAACATGACTCCACTTAAGAAACCTAATATTCTTCGGCCTAAGAAATACCAATGGCATAAACTGGAGAGCTTTTGCGACAGCTATATCGCCAGAATAAGCATCAAAACCAAGCAACAACGCTTTGAGAGTTTTCTGCTCTAAGGTAAAAGCAAAGTTTTCCGATGGCCTGGGTGAAGGCAGTAATTCTGACAATCCTGCGGCGGGATTAATAGAAATCAACTGTAACAACACAAGGTCGTTAAAAGTCTGTCTAGCATAAGTCGAGACATATCTAGCTGTCTCACGCTTACCTTCATCAGCTATAGGCTTACAAATATTAAGCAGGTCTATTGTGGTAATAGTGTTAACTGGCTTCCTATCTAAAACTGGATTTAGGTAGCGCTCTATTCTTTGCCATTTCTTCTGACGTGTTGATTCCGAGATTTCTTGACGAAGAACACACTCTCTTGCGTAATAGCTAAAAGACTTTAATTGATGGCTTTCATTATGCCTTTGTCTAGGATCGTTACCCGCCGCTAAATCAGCTCTAGCCTGACCATGTATATCTCTAGCAGTAGATAAATCAATTTCTGGGTAAGAACCAATAGAAAGTGTGTATCTTTTGCTCAAATAGGAAAAATCATAACGCCATAGTTTAGAAGCGTTCGGCTTTATCAATAGGTACAACCCACCCCCATCAGCTTTTTTATACTGCTTATCTTTTGGTTTCAGCGACTTGACCGCTCTATCTGTAAGACTTCGTTTCACTTTTGGTAAACCTCCTGAATAGATACCGTAAACGATACCGTATTTTATTCGGGATTTCAACAAACCATTTAGAACCAATAAATACTTAACTATTTGTTAAATAAAGACTCTATATACAGTTAAGAACCATAAAAAACTCATGTTCGAGGTTTCTCAAGCGCGCCATTCAGTGCATCTCAAAACCCCACTTATTCAACAAAACCGCAATATTTCATTTGCTTTTGAAATCCATCCAATCGATTTACAAATTTGTGACTTTATTAGTCTGTCTTTTAATCAAAGAACTCGAAACAGAGAAAAGTTGGTTCATACGAAGTGTTTATCGGTTTAAGAGATAGGTCGCTTTTGGCATCCGCAGACAATAATACGATTTTACCAGCTCAGTAATAAACTGCATTACAGGATAGGTTTCTTAGTCAAACCAGCAAGCTAAGTAAGATGCCTTCCACCGTTTAGGGGCAGTGAAATACCTGTTGTATAGGAACTGTTCATAATATAGTTGACCGCTTGCCAAACCACTTTTGCACCTGGTTCAATGGGGATAGCGGCTTGGGTTAGGCGTTTTTCTTTATATTCTGACGAATCGCCAATATTAAACTCAATTAACGCGGGTGCGATATCATTCACCTTAATATCTGGGGCAAACTTTTTAGCAAACACTTGGCTTGCGGTTTGCATGGCGGCTTTACTTGAAAGGTAAGCCACATGATTATCGGTGACACGATTTACGCTATTATCCGACAAAGAGATAATGTCTTTGTTCTCACAATCAGAAGCGTTCAGTAAAGGTTTTAATTGCTGATTTAAATAAATGGGCGCTTCTACATGAATTTGAAATAAACTCTGATATTGCGCTGATAATGCAGGAGCTTGTTCATCATTCAACCATAAAGAAGCATTATGAATAACTGCACGCAAACTACTGACCGTTTGCTTTATCTGTTCTACCAGGCCTGGTAACTCTGTTTGTTGAGTAAAATCGCATTGAATCGCGATTGCACCCAAAGCGATTAATTCATCCACTTCCGCTCGTGGGGTTCTGTAAGTGAAGATGACTGGATATTGACCTTGTAATAAGAACTGTCTTACTAAATAAGCGCCAATACGCTGACCGCCACCTGTAATTAAAACCGCATTTTCTTTTAACAAACTCAAATTCCCTCTCTCAAGCGTAAGGCTGACAACATTGTGACTGTCCGTTTTAAAGACAACAGGCCTGCGTTATTAAATTTATTGTACCGTTTTTATAAAAACTATACAGTGATTAGGCACTTGTTGAATTTAGGTAAAATCTCAGTTGCTTTGAGAATAACTCAAAGTGAAAACCGTAGAAACAAAAATGAAAAAAGAGGTAAAAACGTTAGATAAAATCACTTAATAGAGACCTTTGCACGAGTCGGGGACGTAAGAAAAACAAGATAGAACTCTTTAGATTTAGGCTAAAAAATACGCATAATAACCAGTTATTGGGCGGATTTTTTAGCCTGAAGATAGAGGATTATAGCCGTTTTTATATGTTCATCGACTCGTGCAAAGGTCTCTTATAAACAGTATGTTAGCTTTTAACATTACATTTACCCAAACCCCATATTAATATTTTTTATATAATAACTGGCTACCAGTTTTACTGGCACTATGAATTTAAGTGAATACAGAGATAAAAGAGATGAAAAATCGTACATTTGATGTCGTAATTGTTGGCGGTGGAATTTCAGGAAGCGCTTTAACTTACATGCTTTCCAAGTACACAAATGTCGGTTCAGTTGCCATGCTAGAAAAATATGGCTCTCTTGCACCGCTAAACTCGCACGCACGTTCGAACAGTCAAACACTTCATTGTGGCGATATTGAAACCAACTATACCTTAGCAAAAGCCAAATTAGTGAAACAGCAAGCTAATATGATTGTGCACTACGCAAGCCAAGTTGAGAAAAACGATTTTCTGTATAAGTTCCCTAAAATGATTTTGGCGGTAGGTGAAGACGAGTGTGAACGCTTAGAAAAACGCCATGAAGAGTTTGCTGAAGCCTTTCCATATATGGAGCTTTGGGATGCTGAGCGTATTGCCGAGGTTGAACCTGCTGTTGCACTGATTGATGGAAAACCTCGTCCAGAAAAAATCATTGCCTCTGGTTGTACCGATGAATATTCAGCCGTAAACTTTGGCAATCTATCAAAGTCATTTATTAATAGTGCTCGAAATGGCAGCACAGAAATCAATGTTTCTTTGAGCAGTGAAGTAGAAAAAATTGCCAAGTATGATGACCACTATGAACTGACCACGCCACAAGGGACTTTTCTGGCTAAATTTGTTGTGGTTTCTGCGGGTGCGCATAGCTTACTACTCGCCAACCAGCTTGGTCACGGCATGGATATGTCCATTCTACCGATGGCAGGCAGTTTTTACTATGTTCCAAAAATGCTAAACGGAAAAGTTTACACCATGCAAAACGACAAACTCCCCTTTGCCGCTCTACATGGTGACCCTGATTTAATCGAATTGAATAAAACCCGTTTAGGGCCAACCGCCTTAGTTCTTCCAAAACTAGAACGTTACACTGGCGGCACTTATTGGGATTTCTGGAAAAGCTTAAAGCTCGATTTCAAAGTCATAAAAGTCTTTTGGAATTTAATGAAAGACAGCACCATACGTAATTATATTTTTAGAAACTTTGCCTTTGAGATTCCAAAAATTCGCCAAAAACTCTTTGCTAAAGATGCCAGCAAAATCATTCCAAGCCTAAAGCCAGAAGATTTGGAATATGCACAAGGTATTGGTGGTTTACGTCCACAGGTGATTGATAAAACCACCATGGAATTAAAGCTGGGTGAAGCGAGTATTGTGCCTGAAGATGAAAACCTCATCTTTAATATGACTCCCTCTCCAGGCGCAACCACCTGCTTAGGAAACGCTTACCGCGATGCACAAATCATTGCCGAGCGTTTAGGTCTTGAACTTGACCGTGAAGCCGTCATTAATGACTTGCTTGGCGGCACCGACATGCCACGCTAAAAGCCACCGTTTATGTCTCAAACACTGCCAGTTCATCTCATAACAGGATTGCTTGGCAGTGGAAAAACCACCTGCTTAAAACACCTTATTCAACAAAAACCATGTAATGAAAACTGGGCTATTTTGATTAATGAATTTGGTGAGGTCGACATTGATGCCAGTCAACTTCAATCAAACCACAATACACATTCACTTAATATTCAAACCGTTTCTGGTGGCTGTATTTGCTGTACCGCACAAATTGGATTAGTAAATACCATTAACCAATTACTCAGCGACCATACCCTTAATTTTGACCGCATTTGGATAGAGCCAACAGGCCTGGGACATCCCGCTAAAATCATTGATGCCATTCAGCATACTCAATTTTTGCGCCCTCTGGCATTGCAAAAAATTGTGTGTGTAGTCACACCTCAACAATTAACCGCTGAACGTTGGAAAAAGTCCGCTGTTATGCGTGATTTGGTGAATTTAGCTGACACCATTATTCTAAATAAATCCGATTTAAGTGATGCTGATGCCACTACAAAAAGCTTGGCCATTTTAGATAACTGCTACCCAAGCAAAAACCAAATAATACCAAGCCAGTATTCAAACGTTTCTCTACAAGCACTACTAGGTGAGAGACCATTTAAACCCTTTACCCTACTCTCTCAAAAAACAGAAAACGACGATTCAGAACATCAACAACAAACTGAGAACCCACAAGCTCCATACCACTCAATAATTGATAAAACCCAAGCTTGTTACATCAGTCAAACCTCAGACCCAAAACAACCATTATTATTAAGCATGGGCTGGATTTGGGATAGCACACTGCAATTTAATCGAGTTAAAATTAAAGCGTTTTTTGAAGAAATTTCACCCTACTTAATTCGTGCCAAAGGCCTAATCAAAACAGGCAACGAGTGGCAGTTGGTAAACTGGAGCGAAGGTGAGCTTAAATTTGAAGATATAGCATGGCGCCAAGATAGCCGCCTAGAATGCCTTTTTAAATCTAATCGATCTAATAGAAATGATTTAAAACTTTCTCCACAACAACTTGAAAAGCAAATTAAAAACACTATAAACAATCTTATGGATTAACCGATAATTTCTATTTTATTGATTAACCCAGCATTTTAGTCAATTATTTGATAGAATCGCACGCTACTTTGAGTATTTACACAAAATCAGTGTTAAATGCTCTTTATAATTATTTCAGTGAGTTATGTTGATAATAACGCTAATGGTACATTAAGCGCCCCACCAAAACTCCACTAAAGCCGAAGGAAATTGCATGACCAAGCACATGCCCGATATCGCGTGTCAACCGCACCATGGCCCACAAGGTAAACTTAACTGGGTAGGAATGAGCGGTATTGAACTCCCAATCCTCGTCAAGCAAGCTCAAGCGAGTGATAGTGATGCGACTGATGTTCGTTTATCATCTAAAGCACAAGCCTACGTCAGTTTAGACGATCCGCATAGCAAAGGCATTCACATGTCTCGCTTGTACCTATTACTAGACCAAATGGCCACACAAGAATCCTTAACACCTCTTCGTGTTAAAGCCATTTTGGATGCTTTTATTGAATCTCACCATGGATTAAGTGCTAATGCATTTGTTGAGTTCAAGTTTGACTATTATGAGCGTCGTCGTTCATTGAAAAGTGATAATAGCGGCTGGAAACACTACCCAACCACATTGCGTGGTGAAGTACGCAACGGTCAATTTGAATGTGAATTATCGATCTCGGTACCTTACTCATCAACCTGCCCTTGTTCAGCCGCACTATCTCGTCAGTTGATTCAAGAAGCGTTTGAAGCACAGTTTTCTGGTAAAGAGATTGATTACAATACCGTGATTGACTGGTTAGGTACACCTGAAGGTATCAATGCAACACCACACAGTCAACGTTCTTATGCTCAAGTCAAAGTCAAAGTGGCTCAAAGTGATCATTTAGAAATTTCTGAACTCATTAACCATATTGAAGATGCATTACAAACACCTGTTCAAGCCACCGTTAAACGTGAAGATGAACAAGAGTTTGCCCGCTTAAATGCTTCAAACTTAATGTTCTGTGAAGATGCATCAAGACGTTTACAATCTAAATTGGATGCTTGTGCAGAGTACCAAGACTTTTGGGTACGCGTAAACCACCTAGAAAGCCTACACCCGCATGATGCAGTAGCGATTGTGACTAAAGGCATTAAAAACGGTTACATCGATGATCCAAACCTAATGGATCCAATGTAACGCTTTAGCATTTCAATAAAGCTTAAAACACAAAAAAGCCGATTTAAGAGTAATACTTAAATCGGCTTTTTTGTATTCAAAACAACCTACCAGGCCTGGTAGATTTTCATAAGTTCAAATACTTGAATTGCATTAACCTAAATTAAGGCAGATACTTTTGAGGCTCATCAAATAATGCCTTACGCTCTTTAGAAGTAAGTTGTTTGATTGGAATCACAATAAAACCAAGCGCTTTATAATCATTAATTTGCGCTAAACCCGAGGCCGACACCTCAACAAAATCGGCAAAATCTTCTTGGCTTAACCCTTTTAAACCAGCGACTGCACCACACACATGCAAACTCACCTCGTCATCACTAACTAGAGAGCTAAATGTTTGATGAAGTAATGTATTATCCACGCTCGCCTTTTTTTGCAATGCAAACTGCTCAGTACCATGCGATACCACGGCCACATCCACATCAGGAAAACGCTGGCGGATAAGTTGAATCTGGTGTTTAACAAATGGCAAGAGTTGCGGCAACACACCTGACTCTAAAGTCTCTATATCAAATACCACCCCACTTGGAGCATTAGACTGAGCCACAATCTCTTGCACTACGGGATGAATATCATACTGAGTTTGTGTTTGCGCCCACGCATTTGTAAAAAATACAAATACACTCAAAAATACACCTAACAATAACGTCTTCATTACTCATCCACCGTTGTATATGCTTAACTAAACCGCCACCATTCATTTTAAAACCACATGCCTATTTAAGCGAATGCATTATTAAACACTTATCTAATGGCGCAGTTAGTCGAAGTATAGTGTGGAAATTGAACGCACCTTATGCCGTTAAATGTTTACCAAGATAGCGCCTCATGTATAAGTAACAACCAAAGTTTTTACCCTTAAAAACCTAGAGAGAATTAAGAACAAATAATGCTTCATGCCTACTTAAAAAAGAATAATTAACGGTAATAAAAAAGCCAATTCAAGAGCGTGTCTTAAATTGGCTTTTTTGAAAGAAATACAACCTGCCAGGCCTGGTAAATTCAGCAATAGAGTAATCAACGAAACAAACCACAAGCCCGTTTATTTGAGTGATTATTTTGAAGCCAATCTAGGCGGCATGAGAGAAGCATAGCACCGCTATGTGAACGAATGCCAACAACGAGTGCCCTACAACAAACCAATAAAATTTGAGTGATTATTTTGATTCAATTCAAGGCAAGTTAAAGTGAAGTTTAGTAAAACTGAACAAACTTTAACTTAACGCAGAAGTGGATAAATCAAACCTGTAAATGATTTGAGTGATTATTTTGAAGCCAATCTAGGCGGCATGAGAGAAGCATAGCACCGCTATGTGAACGAATACCAACAACGAGTGCCCTACAACAAACCAATAAAATTTGAGTGATTATTTTGATTCAATTCAAGGCAAGTTAAAGTGAAGTTTAGTAAAACTGAACAAACTTTAACTTAACGCAGAAGTGGATAAATCAAACCCGTAAATGATTTGAGTGATTATTTTGAAGCCAATCTAGGCGGCATGAGAGAAGCATAGCACCGCTATGTGAACGAATGCCAACAACGAGTGGCTCAAAATAAGCCTCAAATCAGAAGTAACCGTTTTGGATTTCGTTATATATCCTTCTCGCATTATTTTCTGCCGCCTGGTCAAATACAGGGCGATCTTTATACATCGATTGATCCACTGCTTCGGCCTCTTCTACGGTGCCTTCAGCTTCAACAATTGGCTTAATCGCTTTTTGCAGATAACGGAAGTAATCATAAGTCTGTTTTTTTACGGTGGCCATATCGGTTGGTGTACCGTGCCCTGGTATAACCTTGGCGTTTGCAGGAATAGTCTTCATCATTTTGTCGTAGGAAGCCATCCATTCAAAGCTATTGGTGTAGTTAAACATAACGGGCATACGCTCATTGAACGCTAAATCACCTGATAAAAATAAGTTTTTACTGGGTACATACACACTGGTTGAGGCGGGAGTATGACCTGGACCAAAATCAATTAATTCAAAGGTTTCACCACCACCCACATCAATCGTCATTTTTCCGTCAAATACGGTAAATTTGTCGGTGACATTGCGTGCGGTGTGGGTAATCATTTTACCGACTCGTTCACCCCACTCTTGGTATTCTCTGTCAAACGCTCGATTAAACAGGTCATTAGCTTGTGCGCTAGAGTAGAGATTTTTGACCCCTACATCTACCCAATAGCTCGCTCCTAGATAAGCATGACCTTGATTGTTTTCAACGGCTAACCATTTAACAGGCTTATTAGTGATTCGTTTAATTTGTTGGTGAACACTATAAGCAATCGCTGGGTTTGCACCCGCATTAAAGACAAAAACACCGTCTTTGAAAATAATAAAAGAGATATTGTTATTTAGACCAAAGTTGGATGGGTTATGCCAAATTTGACTGCCTACAATGGTATAGACACCATCCATCACTTTAGTGGCTTTAGGAAGGGGTAATTCACTACCAATATAACCCTGCTTTTTAATGACGCCACTAACATCATTTACATAAGCCGAGGTTGCATGAGCAGAAATATCATCGCCCATTGCTTTCAATTCTTGTTCCCAAGCTGCAAAACCCTGAACATATAAATCTTCTTGTGCTGAAGCACTGATACTTAGTGTGGATAAAATAGCGGTTAATATTAATTTCTGCATTTTTTTCACTCCTCTGTTATTAACCCAATCATAACACCAAGCTAATCACAATACTCATCACTAAGTTCTATCTAATGAATGAGAATTTTTATGCTCATAAACATCAAATATCGTAATCGCCATAGCGGCAATCACTGGGCCAAAAAACAGACCAATAACACCAAAATGTAGTAATCCAGCAAAGGTGGATAGCACAGTTATTAAAGTATGATTCGCCACCTGCAAGCCCTCACCTGCCACACCTAAACTTTTGGTTAAACGGCTAATCATTAAAGGTCTGGCGATATTATCAATAACAAACCCTGTAATCACGATACCCCAAAAAGTGATTATCACTGCCGTTAAGTAGTCACCTTGAATCAGTGCATAAATCACAATCGGAATCCAAACTAAAGCGGCTCCCACCACAGGAATAAAGGAGGTAACGGCAATGGCCATTCCAATAAACAGGCCTGGCAAACCTAACACCCAAGACACAATGGCAAATGATACCCCCTGCATCAACGCGATCCCCACCACACTTAGGGTTAACACCGTAGATAATGAGGAAAAGCGATTCATAATCATCAAGTCGTAATAATTTTCTAAGGGTGAAAGAATTTTAATATGGTGAGCAATACTATGCCCATCACGGTAAAAGAAGAACAGCGCAAAAACCGACAAACCTAAAAAGGTAATAAAAGAGGAGGTTGTTCCCAATACCCCCTCAAGTAAGAAAACGGTTGCCTGTTGAACAAAACCTAAAATCTTTTGGGAATGCGCTTTAAGCTGGGCTAAAAGATCAGTTTGTGTTGTTTCTGAAATGGGTAGGTAACCTAAGATAGATTGGTTAAATTTGGCTAGACTTTCGGCATCTTGAGCGCTTAACCAGGCCTGGGCATTACTCATTAGCCCACCTACTTGCAAACTGACTTCTACCAATAAATAGGTCACGGGAGCAATCACGCCCACAAATACCGCAACACTCATAATTGATGCGGCCATGCTTTCTGAGTTTTTACAATGCGGTAATAACTGTTGATAGCCTTTATAACTGGCCGTCGCCAAAATCATCGCAAAAAATAGCGCTTCTAAAAAAGGCGCAAATAACCAAATCAGTCCTAGCAAAGCCAGAACCATTAAAATCATTAAAAAACCTTCCTCATAAGGACGATTGTCACGCATAATAAACCCCATAAAAATAGCAATCAGGAATGAAGTGTACCCTACCATGAATACCGATATTGAAGAAATCATTATTCGCCCAGAAGGCTCCTTACAAATTTTGTCTTACCGTGAAGCCAAACAGCTTTGCGATGTGTCTGATGAGGGTTTAAACGAAATTTTAATGCGTTGTGCTTTAGCGGTATTAAACACAGGCTCAGAGGCCGATAACGAATTGGCACTACTTGAAAAATACCCTGACTTCTCAATCAGTGTTGCGGTTAAAGGTCGAGGTGTTCAAGTAATCATCAAAAATGCCCCACGACATGCATTTGTAGACAACCAACTGATTGTGGGTCTAAAAGAACACCTGTTTGCGGTGATTCGCGACTTAATTTATTCACGAAATGAAGTGTTATTCAGCCAGAAACTTAACCTCAACAGCTCTCATGGCATTACTAATGCAGTATTTCATATCGCACGTAATGCGCAACTGATGAAACCGAATGAATTGCCAAATATTGTCGTCTGCTGGGGAGGCCACTCCATACCAAATGACGAATATCAGTACAGTAAACATTTAGGTTATGAACTGGGTTTGCGTAATCTCGATATTTGTACAGGTTGCGGCCCAGGTGTCATGAAAGGCCCAATGAAAGGCGCCATATTAGGTCACGGCAAACAGCGTTACCAAAATGGCCGCTATATTGGCATGACAGAGCCAGGCATCATCGCTGCCGAAGCCCCTAACGCCTTCGTAAACGAGCTTTGCATTATGCCCGATATTGAAAAACGCCTAGAGGCCTTTGTACGTTTAGGGCATGGCATTATTATCTTTCCAGGTGGTCCAGGCACGATGGAAGAGTTGCTTTATTTACTGAGCATATTATTACACCCAAAAAACCAAGATTTAGCTCTCCCTGTTATTCTTACAGGAGATGAATCAACCCAGGATTACTTTACTGAAGTTATGCATTTTTTAGACGTCACTTTAGGCAAACCAGCGCTTGATAAACTTAAACTGATTATTGACCACCCTCGTGATGTCGCCACTTATATGAAAAAACAGATGGAAGTGGTAAGACAAGACCGCAAAGCGAGTAGCGACGCCTACTACTACAACTGGCGCCTTACTTTAGAATTAGAACACCAACAACCTTTTGAACCAAATCATAAAAACATGGCCGCACTCAACCTATATAAAGACCAACCTATTCACCTATTAGCCAGCCAACTACGTAAAGCCTTTTCAGGTATTGTGGCGGGGAATGTAAAGGCGGATGGAATTAGGGAAATTCAGAACCACGGCCCTTTCGAGATTCATGGCGATAAAGAAATTATGCAAGCCATGGACAGCTTGCTACAAACCTTTGTAGAACAAAAACGTATGAAACTAGATACCAGTGAGTACCACCCTTGTTATAAAATACACAAATAAGCTTTTCACAAAGCAAAACAGACAAATATGATTATCTCGATTCTATTCGAGATTTCTAAACTACCAGGCCTGGTAAAAAGCCTGGTCATAACACTGAGATTTACATGACTTTTGAAGAACTGGATTTAGATGACGTCTTATTAGACGCTATTGAACAACAAAAATACCACAAGCCGACCCCCGTTCAAGAGGCCGCTATTCCCATTCTTATGGAACGTCATGATTTACTAGCAGGTGCTGCAACGGGTACGGGTAAAACCGCTGCATTTGTATTGCCTGTACTGCAGTTTTTGTTAGATGAACCACAACGTAGTAACCAACCTAGAGTTTTATTATTAGCACCAACCCGAGAACTGGCTTTTCAAATACATAAAGTCGTCAAACAACTGAGTACAAATTGCGACTTCCCAACCGCCATTATTACAGGCGGTTTTAAGATGAGTCAGCAAATAGAAACCCTAAGAAAACCTTGTGACATTATTGTGGCCACTCCAGGCCGTCTCGCCAAAATTATGGAAGAGGATGCCGTTAATTTATCAGACATTGAAATGCTGATTATTGATGAAGCCGACCGTATGTTAGACATGGGTCAAGGGCCAACGGTTAGAGCGTTAATAGAAGCCATTCCAGGAGATTTTCAGGCTGGATTATTCTCTGCCACTTTAAGCGGTTCAGGGGTCGCAAAGTTTGCAGACGAAGTCTTAGACAACCCAGAAGTGGTGCAAATTGATGCACCTAATCAACAATCAGTACAGGTGCAACAAGCGGTTTATTTAGCCAATGACAAAGCGCACAAACAAGCTATTCTTACCAGTCTACTCAGTGACCCGAGTTGCCAAAGTGCCATAGTATTCTGCAACAAAAAAGAACGCGCGATTGAAGTAACCGATTATCTACAGTCCCAAAACCTCTCGGCACAAGTTCTACATGGCGACTTTATTCAGGCCGTGCGTTTAGAAAAAATGCAAAAATTCCAGTCAGGTAAAATCAAAATATTAGTGGCTACTGACGTTGCTGCGCGTGGTTTAGACATGTTAAATATCACTCATGTCATTAACTACGACATGCCATTTAGAGGCGATATGTACATTCACCGCATTGGTCGTACTGGCCGTGCTCAACAAGTGGGTGTTGCCATTAATATTGTAGAGCGTCACGATTTACCCAATTTGGAACGTGTTGAATACCATCTACAACAGAAATTGCCAGAAGCAAAAATTGCTGGATTAGAGCCAAACTTTAAAATGAAAGATGCTCTAAAAAAAGCGACTACAAAAAAGAAGCCTAAGAAAAGTACCAAGAAGAGTGCTAAGAAAACGCCCGCTAAAAAAGCGAAAAAGAAACAGTAACTAACGCTTGCCTAAAAATTCAAACCTACCAGGCCTGGTAGGTTTCTTTATGTTTTCTATCTACTATTGGCTTTTAGGCCTCATCCCTTACTGGCATAGTCGATAAATGGTCAAAGTAATGATGTGACAAAGCAATAACCGCTAGTACTGGAACAAACAAACCAATTAAGGGTAAGGTACTCAATAAGAACAGGGCGGCTAATGCATTCGTTGGCGCCCAATTTGTCATTGGTTTTACTTGATTAAACATGGCTTCAGGCAAAATGACCTGCCCTACATCTAACACAATAGAATATCTAAAAAACATAAAGCCAAGCAACCAGAACCACACAATATTCACTAGCGGAATAAAGAGCATAGGGATCGTGACAATAAAGAGTAACAATAACAAGAAACCGTAAACCAATAACTTCCAAATCATACCCAAAATCGTGCCATGCCCCGAATAATCGGTATGCGGATAATGTTTATCATGCACCGCTTTTACCAAGCTATCCGTCATAAAGCCCGTGATAATCATGGCAAAAAGCAGTATGAGGTAACTCCCCAATAAAACCCCCAAAATCCCTGCAATCACCGCAACCACCATGCCTAAAATCCAAATGAGTGCACCGCCAATAAAAGGAATAGCACCAATGGTTTGCTCCGCTTCTTCTGTCCAAACTCCTACTTCAGCAACAATTGGGTTTTGTGTTACAAAATCACTCACCAAGAAAACACCAAAAATACCATAGCCCATTAAAGAGACCAAAATAATGGCGGCCACAAAGGGAACAAACAAACGCCATAAAATAGCGGGTTCTTTTAAATCAGAGAGTGTCTTAAACAGTAAATCAAACATAGTTACTTAATCCAAATAGATTTTATATTGGTGAATTCTCGGATGCCATGCTCAGATAATTCTCGACCATAACCTGAATTTTTCACACCCCCAAATGGCATTCTAGGGTCTGAAAAACTGATGTTATTCACAAACGTCGCTCCAGACTCCATACCGCGTGCCATGGTCTCTGCGGTGGCTAAGTCATTTGTCCAAATAGAACCACCCAAACCAAAATCAACCCCATTGGCAATGCCCAAAGCGTGAGCAGGCTCAGAGGCTTTAATCACAATCGCAACGGGGCCAAAAAACTCTTCATTAAAGGCGGGCATATTACTGGTTACATCGGTCAAAATGGTTGGCGCATAGTAGCAACCAGGCCTGTCAAGTTGGTAGCCTCCAGTGACAATTTTGGCGCCTAACTCAACAGATTCCATTACTTGTTCGTGCAATTCATCCAGTAAATCTTGGCGTGCCATCGGTGCTAGCGTGGTATTTGGATCCATTGGATCTCCAGCCACAAACTTTTCTTCAATCGCCTCTTTAAACTGTGCTACGAAGTCATCGGCAATAAATTGGTCAACAATAAAACGTTTAGAGGCAATACAACTCTGCCCCATATTTTGAAAACGCCCTTTTACCGCGCCTTGAACCGCCTCTTTTATATTGGCACTATCCAATACAATAAACGCATCTGAACCACCTAATTCTAGAACGGTTTTCTTGAGTTCAGCACCTGCAATACTAGCCACTGTACGACCCGCATGTTCACTCCCCGTTAATGCGACCCCTCTCACGGCTGAATGGCGAATCGCATTTTCGACCAAATCAGAACCAATCATTAAGTTTGAGAACACGTGGTCTGGAAAGCCTGCTTTACGAAAAACTTCTTCCATCGCTAATGCACATTGAGGTACGTTTGATGCGTGTTTTAACACAGCAACATTTCCTGCGATAAGCGCTGGAGCTACACAGCGAAAAACCTGCCAAAAAGGAAAGTTCCATGGCATAACAGCCAACACCACACCCAAGGGTAAATAAGCAACATAACTCTTACTGGCATCTGTTTCGATTGTTTCATCGGCTAAGTACGCGGGGCCGTTTTCAGCATAAAAATCGCAAACCCAAGCACACTTTTCAATTTCAGCCTGCGCTTCGTTGATGCTCTTTCCCATTTCTAAGGTTATCAGTTCTGCTAAAGGCTCAATATCATCTCTTAAAACATCTGCTACCCGTTTCATCATCATGCAACGATCTTCAATAGGGGTTAATTTTGACCAATCCTCAAACATATACCCCGCTTGGGTGAGTGTGTACTCTAAGGTCTCTTCATCCCATGTATCAAATTCAATTAATAACTCACCCGTTGCTGGATTTATTGAACGCATTGCCATGAATTTACTCCTTGTTCTACGGTTCTTTACCGTTAGCCTTTCACAGGCTTCTAAAAACAAATAAAGCCGGATAATAACCGACTTACATTGTCATCTTTAATTGTTAGGGAAATACCCATATTGATGCAAACTTACTATTGCCTATACTCTTCAGTCAGCAATAACCTGTTGAGCCCAAGCATTGGCTGCCATAAAGCTTTTGCCAACCTGATTAATACTTAAACCATCATAATGCAAGCTTTCTAAGGTGGAATTAACGCGCTCAATACTCACCAGTACTTTAAGCGCTTCACCCATTGGACCTTCATTATCAACCAATGCCTCGACCAGGTCTTCTGCTAATGGCATTTGTGCCACAATTTTATCAATTGGCGTTTTAAAGAAAGCACCTAAATTTGAGAATAAGCCCACTAAAAAGAAACTGTCTTTATCACTGGAATAGCCTGATGCTTCTGCCAATAACTCACAAAACTTAGCGCGCATTAATGACGTCGTTAATAACTCCTGTGGAACATCTTCCATACTCGACAGCATCAACATATTCACCCAAAACTTTAAACGTTTAATGCCCATATACTTGACGGCATCGGCCACGCTTTCCACTCTAATAGGAATCATAGCAGCTGGATTGTTAATCGCCACCAACAGCTTATGGCTTAATGCCACATCTTGAGAGATGATATCCGAAAGCTCTGCAAAATCCGTATTGGAATCGTTCACTTTTGCTAAAAGTTGCAACAATGTAAGCTTGTTGCCACTCAGTTTTTGCCCGTTAATAATGAGTGGGTTAGTGAAAAAATAACCTTGAAAATAATCAAAGCCAAGCTTTTTCAAATAGAGAAACATCTCTTCTGTTTCTACCTTTTCCGCAATGACTTTGATATTTTTATCTTGTAAATCTGCAAGCATTTTTCTGATTTGAACTTCGCTATGCGATTCTGGATCAATTTTCACATAATCACTAATACTGGCAAGACGAATACTGGACTCATCATCAATAAAATCATCTAGCGCAATGCTCGCACCATCGGCTTTTAACTCTTTTAAATGACGCAATACATCAACATCTTTGGTGATGTTATTGGGTATCTCTAAAAC
This sequence comes from Thiomicrorhabdus sp. Kp2, assembly GCF_000478585.1. Taxonomy (NCBI): domain Bacteria; kingdom Pseudomonadati; phylum Pseudomonadota; class Gammaproteobacteria; order Thiotrichales; family Piscirickettsiaceae; genus Thiomicrorhabdus; species Thiomicrorhabdus sp. Kp2. Next base: position 2,009,192 of record NZ_ARWI01000001.1, on the reverse strand, counting down.
GAGTTGGTAATGGGTATCAAACTGCGGCAATGCGGTTTTTTTAAGAAGTTCTTTGGGTAGGTTTAGTAGCACATTATGATTGCCAACAATCGACTGAAAACCAATATTATCTTCTATCTCTTTTATGAGTTCAGCGGTGGCTTGAAGCGTTTTATTATTAGGATTAATCCCTTGATGAAACTGTAATTCATAAGCAAAGACATTCATATCCCTATCTAAAATTGGCTGTCTTCCAATGAATACTTCTGACATAGTTACACTACCTTATCTATTATTTTTTTAATCAATGGCTCGTTGTAAAGCCTTTTGACTAGCTATTAAACTCATATTAACAAAATTCAACGTAAAGCCAATACAGCAATACATATTTTTACCCGCTAAATAGATGAACCAACGGGCAGCCTACTCCCCACATAGGGGGTATTTAATCAAACACACTAACGGTCAAATAACAGACGATGTCCTGGTGTAAAGTCGGCAAACTCACCTTGGTGATACTTTAGCTCTCCAGAGACAATCGTACTGATTACGCTAGACTTAAAGGTATGCCCTTCCCACGGTGACCACTGGCATTTATATAAATTATGCGCTTTATCGTCCACGTGAGGTTTATTCATGTCCACTAAGACCAAATCGGCCCAATAACCTTCTCGAATATAACCACGGTCTTCAATTTGGTAACGAATCGCCACATTATGCGCTGTCTTTTGAACAATGGTCTCAAGATCAAACACGCCATCATGCACCATATCTAATAAGGCAGACAATGACTGTTGTACCTGCGGTAACCCTGCTGGAGCCATAAAATAACTGTTCTGTTTTTCTTCATCGGTATGTGGCGCATGATCGGTGGCAATAATATCAATCCGTCCCTCTCTTACCGCTTGGCGAATAGCCTCTCTGTCTGACATTTTTTTAATGGCAGGGTTGCACTTAATATAAGTACCGCGTGTTTCATAGTCCTCTTCAGTAAACCACAAGTGATGAACACACGCTTCTGCTGTAATTTTTTTACCCTTAACAGGCCCCGGTTCAAACAAGGCCATCTCTTCGGCGGTAGTTAAGTGCAAGATATGTAAATCGGCCCCCGTTTCTTTGGCAAGCTGTACGGCAAAAGAAGATGATTTATAACAAGCTTCACGGCATCTAATTTCAGGGTGGGCTGACATCGGAATATTATCCCCGTACTGCTCACGATATTTCTCTTCTTGCGCCTTAATCATCGGAGTATCTTCACAATGCGTGGTAATCAAGGTTGGGCTGTAGGTAAAAATATCTCTAAGCGCCTGCTCTCTATCCACCAACATATTACCCGTTGACGCCCCCATAAAGATTTTAACACCGCAGACATTCTTAGGATTTACCTGCTTTAACTCTTCCAGGTTGTCATTAGTCGCACCAAAATAAAACGAGTAGTTTGTCCATGCTTTTTCAGCACCAATTTGGTATTTTGCTTCTAGGTTTTCAATGGTCGTTGTTGTTGGTTTAACATTCGGCATATCCATAAAGCTGGTTGTCCCTCCAGCTACAGCCGCCTTTGATTCAGTAGCAATATCACCTTTAGAAGTTAAACCTGGATCACGAAAATGCACTTGATCGTCAATCATACCTGGCAACAACATCAATCCTGATGCGTCAATCACCTTATCGGCTCCAACTTCAATCTTAGGCGCAATCTTTTGGATTCGTCCATTCTCAATCAATACATCACCAACAAATTGCTTTCCTTCGTTAACGATGGTTGCTTGTGAAATAAGGAGTTGTTGTGAGTGGGTGTTCGAAAATTTCGACATAATGATTTCCTTTAAATTCGACTCAATAATTCAGCCGTTCTGACTCTCCAGCAAGTAAACAAGGAGATTTAACTACCTCTATTTAACTAGCACTGCAAAAAAATGGCCGAATTTGCTTGTTTATTTGCTATTCTAGCTTGATTCATTGTAAGATTTTGTTTGTTTTTCACTCTCAACGTAAATTCACTACGCCTTTAGACAGCAGGGATGCCATCAAGTGTTAATTATTAGAATATATCAACGTATTTTACGATTTATAGCTAATAATAAGTACCCTAGCCAAGTAGGCAAAGCCAATCTATTTCATAAAGCACTAAATGGCTTAATGACCAACACTAATCCCCCTTGTTTTCACTCAGAAACCTGCATACCCCCCCTCTTTTTCAAGCCAGCACTTTCTTTGAAAAAAGTGCTGTTTGTCGTGCTTTGTAGCGTGACTTTTTCAGCGAGTGCATTTACACAAGTTCCGCAATCCAAAACCGATAAGCCATTCTTTGAAAGCCCCGTTGAGACTCAAAAAAAGCTTCCAGTTTGCCTATATATCGCTTCTTATGCACCTGGTTACCCTTGGCAGAATGGAATAGAACGAGGCATAAGACAAAGCTTGAATGACAAATGTGAACTTAAAACTTTCTTTATGAATACCAAACAAGTATTTAAAGAGAGTGAACTTGAAAAAATTGGGGTACAAGCGATTGATTTTATTGCGTCCAACAACCCCGATGTTGTGATTGTTTCAGATGACAACGCTACCAAGTATGTACTTGAAAAACATTATAAAAACAGCCGTATTCCATTTGTATTTTGCGGGGTAAATAACACAGGATCAACCTACAACCTTCCGTATAAAAATACCACGGGTATGATTGAAAAAAACCCGACAGAATATTTATTAAAACTCTTGTTTAATATTAGCCCATCAAAAACTCGAGTGGCCTTTCTAACCTCCAATGGAACGACGGCCAAAAAAGATGTTATTGAATTTAAGCAACTCGCAGATCAACTTGGCATTAAACATCAGGCTTATCAAATACAAGATGAAAATGAGTGGCGTAAAGTCTATAAAAAGGTGCAGGAAAGTGACGATATCGACCTTATCTATTTTTCTAACCGAGCCGCTTTTAATACCTGGGATCATCAAAAAAATATTGACTGGGCTTTACAACACAACCATAAACTTTCTTTCACAACACAAGATTGGATGATGCCTTATGTTGCTGTAGGTATTAATAAGATTCCTGATGAACAAGGTGTTTGGGCTGGACAAGCGGCACTTGAAATTTTAAAGGGTACGCCTCCAAGCGAAATTGCAGTTGTACCAAATCAAAACGTCCAACTATGGATTAATAAAGAGTTTGCTAGACCTTTTAAAAAAGAGCTTCCTGAAAACGTTTTTTCAAAGTCCATCATTTATGATGCAAAGGTAGCTCATTGAAAAACTTATTCATGCAAACCTTTTATGAAACTTCAATAAAACAGAAATTCCTGATTTTTGTATTGGGTTTCTTATGGTTATCTATCGCATCTGTCATTGAAATTGCTCATCAATACCAAGAACATAAAGAACAATTTCAACAATATGCTATTGCATTCACCAACCAACAAGATATTCAACAAAAACGTGCAGAAACCGTTTTAACGGCTCTTTCTGAGTACTATACATCGCAAACCATTAAGTCCTACTCTGACTTTAGAAGCTTTTCTCAGGGGTTAATCGATATCAAAAATGGGGCTACCATAGGTTTGGCAGACTTAATTTCTCGTGACAAAAAACCAGCTGTTGAGTCGAATATGCAAGCACTTGGATACGAATCCTTTTCAATTTCAAATAGACACTTCTTTAAAGAACAAGAAAGTAATGAGAAACTGGGTTTTTTAACTGTCACGATGGTTTCACCACTCGACCCAAAACGTTCTACCTATTTATCGGAGGATCTTTTCTCCATTCCAGGTTTGGTGAATACATTTCAAGTCGCCATCAAAAATAATCAACCACAAACTCTACTTTTAACTGAAAGTAGAACCCATCAAGTACAAAAGCTTATCTTTACGCCTGTCTTTTTGAACTCGCCTGACTTAATGACGCATGAACAAAGATTGAAACAGGTCAGAGGAGTCGTATTTATATTAGAGCCCCTAGAAGAAAATCTACTAAAGCAAGCATCCCATTTTTTTGATCGTGCACATACCACAATCAGCTTTAATCAAGCTGGCTCAGTACACACAATACAAGTCGCCAATGATAGTTATGAGCATTTGTCCGATAATTGGTTTAACTTACCGTTTTCAACTTCAATCTTACTGCCTACAAACTCATCATCAGAAACCATTAAAATCACCAGAACCTTGCACCCATCAGAAATCGATCAAATCGCGTTATTGATCGTGATTTTAATTGCTAGCTTACTCTACTTTTTATTGGTAACCCTCATATTTACACTTATACGCTATACGCGAAACCTTCGTCTTACACAAACGAGATTGTCGCAAATTATAGAGACCTCACAAGACGCTGTCATCATCACAAATGAAGAGGGTTTTATTATTGATTGGAATCCCGAAGCGGAGACCCTATTCAAGCACCCCAAATCCAAAGCGCTTGGTGAATGCGTATTCTGCTTAATCTTTGACACGAATTTGCAAATTGATATAGAAGACAGTGATTCTAAACAACAGGCGATTGAACTGTTTTACAGAACACTTCAGCTCAATATAGATAATATTGATAAGCATAATGGTTCCCGAAAAATTGAGTGTATTTTGCACGATAGTGCACACAAACCAATAACAGCTGAAATCGCCACATCGGTACTCAAGATTAGAGACAATACCGAAATCAGCCTCTTTATCAAAGACATTACTTACCAAAGACAAACCGAAGAAGCCATTACAAAAATGGCCTATTTCGACTCTTTGACTCAACTCGAAAATCGCACTTTTTTCAAAACAGCTGTTGACCAGTTTATTAATGACCAGCCAGAATCACATTTAGCCCTTCTGTTTTTAGATCTTGACGGCTTTAAACAAGTGAATGATACGCTTGGGCATAATATTGGTGACGAACTGCTCAAAGTCGTCGCTAAACGCATTCAAAACAGTTTAAGGGGCAACCATGGCAATAACCATATTTGTCGTTTTGGTGGCGATGAGTTTGTCATCCTACTCAAAAACGTGGATGAAAAAAATAGCTCTCAAATCTCGTTAAGAATTCTTAATCAAATTGAACGAACCATTAAAATTGCAGAAGATGAATTACAGGTTTCTGCCAGTATTGGTATCGCCATGTATCCTGAACATGGTAAAGATGTGGACACCCTGCTTAGACACGCCGACACCGCCATGTATCAATCAAAAGCGTTAGGGAAAAACACCTATTCGCTTTATCACGACGCCATGGAAGAGAGCATTGCAGAAAGAAGCTTAATTGAAAAACATCTAAGAAAGGCTATCCAAAACGATGAGTTTAACTTGGTTTATCAACCGCAAATCAACTTAGAAACTGGCGCTATCATTGGTGTAGAAGCGTTGATACGCTGGAACAATCCCGTACTAGGCTTTGTGGCCCCCGATAAGTTCATCCCTATTGCTGAAGAGAGCCAATTGATACTCACGATAGGCGAGTGGGTCACGAAAGCCTGTATTGCGCAACTACAGGCCTGGAAAGATACCGAATTTGATTCGCTACACATTGCCATGAACGTCAGTAGCGTTCAGTTTGAAAGCCCGTATTTTTTAGGTTTTGTAAGAAAGCTGATGGAACTCTCAGGCATTCATAACCACCTACTTGAAATTGAGTTAACCGAACGCACGGTTATGAATAATGTCACGGAGAATATCAATCGTTTTAACCAAATTCGCTCTAGTGGTTTTGGCCTCTCGGTTGATGATTTTGGAACAGGCTATTCTTCTTTAAGCTACCTTAAAAAGTTCCCTTTAAGTATCTTAAAAATTGATAAATCGTTCATTGATGGCATTCCTATCGATGAAGAAGATATTATCATTACAACCGCCATATTAAACTTAGCTCACAGCTTAAGCATGAAGGTGGTCGCAGAAGGCGTTGAAACCGAAGAACAGTTAAAGTTTTTGCAAAAATTAAAATGCAATATTGCCCAGGGTTACTTCATCAGTTCACCACTTAGCATTCAAGATTTAGAATCCTGGCTACAAAAAAACCAACGCAATTTTTTTCATAAGCAAGCCCATTTATCCATAGACTCAAACAATGCGTAATCCAATTGGTTGGCTAATTGTATTATTGGTGCGTTTTTACCAACTGTTTATCAGCCCACTCCTTGGGCCAAGATGTCGCTTTTACCCTACCTGCTCAAGCTACACCATTGAAGCCATAAAAACCCACGGTGTTTTATGTGGTTCTTGGCTCGCCATTAAACGCATTGGACGATGCCATCCTGCCAACCCAGGAGGCGTTGATCCTGTTCCAAAATGTGGCTGCAAATCCGCTTGCGAAAAAAATAAATCCAAAGATTAAGTTTTTTTGCAAACACGGCTTTTACATAGCACCTAGTCTAAGATGATAACTTGTCACAATAATTTCTTATTTGAACACTGATTTCGTTTAATAAAAACGCTAGAATAGCTAAATATAAACCTGTTCAATTCAACGAATTTAGAGAACGATATGTCACCAAGCGAAGTCACCCTGCACGAGCCTGAAAACCCAATAGAAATGCCAACAGAATTTCCACGTTATATTAACCGTGAAAAGAGCTTGCTTGAGTTCAATAGACGGGTTTTGGCTCAAGCTCAAAACGACCAAATTCCGCTATTAGAACGTTTAAAGTATCTGTGTATTTCTAGTAGCAATATGGACGAGTTTTTTGAAGTCCGTTTGGCCAGTTTATTAGAGCTTGCTAAAGACCCTAATGCATTGACTTTTCCAGATGAACTTCCAGCAAGTAGTGTAGTGGAATGTCTCTCTGAGACCGCACATAGCATTGTTGAAGAGCAATACCATACTTTAAACAATATACTCATTCCTGCCTTAGAGAAAGAGAATATTCGTTTTGTTCGCCGCAACCATTGGACAGAACAGCACAAAGAGTGGCTAAGCAACTATTTTGAACAAGCTTTACAGCCTGTTTTAAGTGCGGTTGGTTTAGACCCATCTCATCCGTTTCCTAAGGTCTTGAACAAAACCTTAAACTTTATTGTCTCTTTAGAAGGTAAAGATGCGTTTGGCCGTTCAAACGGCCTCGCCATTGTGCCAGTTCCTCGCTCTTTGCCACGCATTATCAAGCTTCCTACTGAGGCAACCGACGGCGAAAATGATTTTGTGTTTCTCTCATCCATTCTGCACGCCAATGTCTCTAGACTTTTCCCAGGCATGACTGTAACAGGCTGTTATCAGTTTCGTGTAACACGTAATACTAACCTCTTTATAGATGAAGAAGAGGTGGATGACCTTATGAGCGCTCTTCGTGGTGAATTAACAGGCCGCCAATATGGTGGTGCAGTACGTTTAGAGGTCGCCGATAACTGCCCTCAACACATGATTGATTACCTTTTAGATCGTTTTAAACTAGATAAAACAGCGCTATATGAGGTGAATGGCCCTGTTAACCTTCACCGTTTAGATGCCGTACCAGGCATGGCAAACCGAGCAGATTTGCAATTTTCTCCGTACACACAGAAGACATATAACTTAAAAGAGCGCCCATCTAAAAATGCGTTTAAAATTTTTACCCGCCATAAAGAAACCAGCGACAACCTATTTGAAAAAATCAAACAAAAAGACATTTTATTACACCATCCTTATGACTCTTTTTCGCCCGTTATCGAGTTTTTAACGAAAGCGGCAACCGACCCTAATGTACTTGCGATTCGTATGACCCTATATCGAACTGGAGAAGACTCTCTCATCATTAAGGCGTTAGAAAGAGCGGCTCAAAATGGTAAAGAAGTTACCGCCGTGGTTGAGCTTCGCGCCCGTTTTGATGAAGACAACAATATCCTTCAAGCCACACGTTTACAAGACGCTGGTGTGCATGTTGTGTATGGAGTAGTTGGCTATAAAACGCATGCTAAAATGATTTTAGTGGTGCGTCGTGAAGGTGATTTAATTCGTTACTACACACACATGGGAACGGGAAATTATCATCATATTACCACCCGTTTTTATTCCGACTTTGGTTTGATTACTGCCAACCCAGCCATTGGTCGGGATGCTTCAAAAATATTCCAACAATTAACCAGTTTAGGCGACACTAAAAATCTAGAAGTCTTATTACAATCCCCCTTCACTTTAAAAAGCGGCATGATTGAACGAATTAACCGCGAAGCTGAACATGCTCGACAAGGTAAATCGGCTAAAATTATTGCCAAAATGAATGGCTTAGAAGAGCAAGGTGTTATTGATGCGCTTTATGAAGCTTCGCAAGCGGGGGTAAACATTCAACTGATTGTCCGTGGTATTTGTAGTTTAAGACCTGGTGTACCAGGCCTGTCAGAAAACATTACCGTGACCTCAATCATTGGCCGTTTTTTAGAACACCACCGTATCTACTATTTTGAGAATAGTGGCGGTAAACCTGAACTGTTCTGCTCAAGCGCAGACTGGATGAGACGAAATCTTATCGCTCGTGTTGAAACTTGCTTCCCTATTTTGGATGACGACTGTTTTCAACAAGTCTATACAGAAGGCCTTGCCATGTATTTACAAGACAATACTGGCGCTTGGGTTTTACAGCCTGATGGCAGTTATCTACCCAAAGAACCCAATGGCGCTGAAGCATACAATGCGCAGTCCTTACTTATTGAAAAATACAGCCATTAGTCTATAAATGAATCATTTCACAGCCTTATAAGTAAGATTGATTGTTCTTCTTAAGACAAGGCTGTTTAAAAACGGTACACTAGCGCCAATTAAAACTATAACCACTTATAGCGGCAACCGTGGTTGTCTTGCACAAAGATAAAAAACTGATTTCTCTATGATAGATACAAACAGCCCCTCTTCAAATGAAGATTTATTTGCCGCAATAGACCTTGGCTCTAACAGTTTTCATATGATTGTGGCTCGTGACGTTCACGGCCAAATGCAAGTCATTGATAAACACAAAGAGATGGTACGCCTACGCTCTGGTTTAGATAAACATGGCAAACTCACCGATAAAGCTTTTGAAGAGGGAATTGCCTGCTTAGAGCGTTTTGGCCAACTCATCAAAGACATCCCTAAAGAGAATGTTCGTGCCGTAGGAACAAACACCCTAAGAAATGCCGTAAATAGCCGAGAATTTCTTAAACAGGCAAAACAAGCACTGGGTCATAGTATTCAAATCATTGCTGGTCAAGAAGAGGCTCGTCTGATTTATTTAGGGGTTGCTCACGGCTTAGCCAACAGTGATGAACAACGTTTAGTCATGGATATCGGTGGTGGAAGCACGGAATACATCATTGGTAAACAGTTTGAAAACAGTCACTTAACCAGCACTGAAATGGGCTGCGTCAGTATTACCCAAACCTACTTTCCAAAAGGCAAAGTGACAGAAGAGAACTTTAATCTCGCCATTGCAAAATGCCGCCAAGTACTTCGTCCCCATCGCAGTACACTTCGTAAACAAGGTTGGGATATTGCGATTGGCGCATCTGGCACCATTAAATCCATTGGTCAAATTCTTGAAATCAATAGTTGGTCAGAATCGGGCATTACTTTGCAAGGCATGTTTGATTTAAGTAAGGCTCTGCTTAAAGAGGGTTCTGCACAGAGCATCAAGCTCGCTGGCTTAAAAGATGAACGCCGCCCTGTATTGCTTGGCGGTTTAGCCATTTTAATGGCGACCTTTATTGAATTAAACATTGAACACATGCAGGTTTCTCAAAACGCATTACGTGAAGGATTAGTGTTTGACACGCTAGGTCGATTAAACGCCGAAGATGTTCGTGAAACCAGCGTAAAAGCCATGCAACAGTGGATGAAGGTCGATACTGAACAGGCAGACATGGTTGCCAAAACCGCAAAATCACTCTACAAACAAAGTCATAATTTATGGCGTTTACACTCAGACGGTTATGATCTAAAACGCCTATTAAAATGGGCTTGCCGTCTACATGAAATTGGCATTGCCGTGAGCTTTAAACGTTCACGCCATCACAGTGCATACCTCATTGCGCAAGCCGATATGGCAGGATTTAACCAACAAGAAAAACTGATTATGAGCTCATTGGTACTCAACCAACGCGGTAAATATTCAGATGAAAGCCATGAAGAAATTGATGACAGCGTAAAGCCACTCATGCCCTATTTAACCGCTTTATTGCGATTATCGGTACGTATTCATCGCGGTCGAGATTTAGAACATGTTGACCCTACACTCATTATTGCTGATGACAAGCAATTACATTTAGAGTTTGAAGAAAAATGGCTTGATGAGCACCCGCTTACCCGCTTAGATTTAGAAAGTGAAGCCAAACACTTAGATAAATTTGGTTTTAAATTGACTCTAGCCTAAACCAAAAACTAAACCTACCAGGCCTGGTAGGTTTTAAAAAATCAATAAACATCCATCTGCAAACGTTTTTGTTTTCTCAATGTATGCCAAAATGCGTCAGCCGCTTCTGAATCCAAACCACCCTGTTTTTCAAAGATGTTCAATATTGCTGCTTTAACCGATACCGCCATGGTTTTTTGGCTACCACAAATATAGATATGTGCGCCATCATTGAGTAACTTCCAAATATGCAAGCTCTGTTTTTCTATCTGATGTTGCACGTATTGTTTCTCTTTTTGATCACGTGAAAACGCATAAAAGACTTTTACCAGGCCTGCGGATTGCCAACGGTCTAATTCATCACAAAAAAGACAATTTGTCGTCTGATAAGTCTCCCCAAAAAAGAGTAAGTTTTCAGCGCAATCTTTATTCACTCGGCTTTCCAGCTCACGCTGTTGCATAAAACCAATAAAGGGCGCTAACCCTGTCCCTGCACCAATCATAATGATTGGTGTAGCCAAATCATTGGGCAGTTTAAAAGTTGGATTTGACTTAAACTCAACCTCAAAACTCATCTGCTCTTTCGCATCAGCCAAAACACAACTGGCCACACCAAAACGTTGACGACCTTGATTTTGGTATTGTACTTTTTTATATAAGATTGAAACGCTGTTGCTCTTATCGGGTGCTGAAGCAATCGAATAGTAACGTGGGGCAAGTGGTGATAACAGCTTTAAAAATTCAATACCTTGCTCTTTTAATATTGGAAATGCTTCCAGTAAATCAATAATGTCTTTGCCATCGGCATAATCCATCATCGCTTGCCTATCTGCCCAGCTTCCCAAAGAAAACTGTCTTTGAAGTTTATTTAAAATAGCGGGATTCAACTGCGTTAATTCTAAATGGAAAGTTAAGGCCTCTCTGCAAGTTACCAGCCCTGGTCGTCTCAATTCAATACTTTCATCGCCCTCTAAATTAAGCAAAGAGAGCATGGCATTAACCATTTCTTCTCTGTTTTTAGGCTGAATCGTTAGCCAGTCTCCAGGTGCATAAACATCCTGACTTTTTACATTTTCAGGCAATAGAAACGTTAAGTAAAAAATAGCTTTATCTTGAGAATTTGGGGTAATACAGACATTGTGAGAAACAGTGAGATTCATAACAAAACTTCATAATCTGAGCTAAAAAATGAACATTTATTCTAGCACGCTATGAACCCAAAACTAATGAGGTTGTTTTTAACTCGCGCTATTTGAAGCGTAAATATGAAAAAAGGAGTGGCCATTTACCACCACTCCTTTTAAAAAGATAAGATGAGTTTGTTAATTTTTAACGAATATTTTCCATTAATACCGTTAACCACGGAGCGGTAGCTAAGATGGTGACTGCTGACATCAACCCCGCAATTAATCCAATTCCAACTTGAGGAATTAAGTTGTTTTGTTTAATTTCAATATCTGACATTTGGCGCTCAACAGAAGCAAAAATATCAACTTGACGTTTTAACAACGAGTTTAAGGTTTTGATTTGTTTAAATAACAGTTGCTGCTCTTTTTCAACGGTTAAACGAGACTTCTTTGATTTTTCATCAAGCTCATTCATTTGTCTATTGAGCTGACCAATTGAGGCATCCATCTGCTTAACTAAACTTTCAATGGCCGTTTTATCTTCTTTCAACCATTCAAAATCGGGGGTAATCATGTCTGACATATCAATATCATCAAAACGGTCTTGGCTATTTGCCGCACGGCTTCTACGCATCGCTTGTTCTAGCAAAACACTTTTTGAACCTAGTGGTTCAACTTTTCTCATATCTATCGCCATATCTTATCCTTAGTGTGTTTTTTGCAACTCATATAGACTGTCTATTGAGTTGTCATTTTTTTGTCGCATGGTATGCGCTAGCTGTCTTTATGTCAGTACCATGCAGAAATTGTGCCAACTAATACAAACGCGTGATATTTTGATAAAATCCCTTTTCAAGATACAAACAATCGCGTTGTAAATACAAAAAGGTAATCTCATTATGAAATACATTGGTGCTCATGTTTCAGCGGCTGGCGGAGTAGAAAACGCCCCGATTCGCGCCCATGAAATTGGGGCAACCGCGTTTGCCCTATTTACTAAAAATCAACGCCAATGGGTTGCAAAACCCCTTACTGATAAAAGCATTGATGCGTTTAAAACAAACTGCGAAAAATATGGCTATGGGGTTAATCAAATCCTACCGCACGATAGCTACCTAATTAACTTGGGCCACCCTGACTTAGATAAACGTCAAAAATCTCTTGATGCCTTTATTGATGAATTAGAACGTTGCCAACAACTTGGCATTAATCGCCTTAACTTTCACCCTGGCAGTCATTTACGGGAGATTTCTGAAGAACAATGTATGGATTACATCGCTGAGTCCATTAATTTTGCATTAGATCAAACTCAGGGCGTTATAGCTGTTTTAGAAAACACAGCAGGTCAAGGCTCAAATCTTGGTTACAAGCATGAGCAGCTTGCTTATATTATTGATAAAGTTGAAGACAAATCGCGCATTGGCGTCTGCATTGATACCTGTCATGCCTATGCAGCGGGTTATGATTTAAAAAATGATTACCAAGGTGTTATGGCCGATTTTGAATCGGTTGTAGGGTTTGAGTATTTAAAAGGCATGCACTTAAATGACTCTAAAGCCAAGCTCGGGCAAAAGCTTGATCGCCACCACAGTTTAGGTGAAGGTGAAATTGGCTGGCCCATGTTTAAACAACTTATGGAGGATAAACGCATTGATAATATCCCCATGACTTTAGAGACCATTAATCCCGATATCTGGAGCGAAGAGATTAAACAACTCCAGGCCTGGTTACCTAAATAATCCATTTAATTGACATTAAAACGCATTTATTCATAACCCCATTCTAACCTGTTAATAGAGATACAACTTGCTACAAGCAAAATGAATGGAGTAAGATAATCCTCCACTCACACAAAATACAATGGCTCAATGAACAAAAACCAATTTATTGAATTCGTCATGCAAACTGGCGTTTTAAAACTCGGCGAATTCACACTTAAATCTGGACGAATCAGTCCTTACTTTTTCAATGCAGGCCTATTCAATACAGGTGGCCAACTTGCAAAACTCGCCAACGGTTATGCGGGCGCAATTGCCCAATCAGGCTTTGAGTTTGATGTACTTTTTGGCCCAGCCTACAAAGGAATACCTTTAGCCGCTACCACCAGTGTTTCTCTTGCCAATGACTTTAATATTGACAAGCCCTATGCGTTTAACCGTAAAGAAGCCAAAGATCATGGTGAAGGGGGTAATATTGTTGGCCATGCTTTAGAGGGTGATGTGCTTATTATTGACGATGTGATTACCGCAGGAACCGCCATTCGTGAAGCGATGGATATCATCACCGCAAATGGCGCAAAACCAGCGGGTGTTGTCATTGCATTAGATCGCATGGAAAAAGGCAAGGGTGAACTATCAGCCATTCAAGAAGTTGAACAGGAGTACGGTATTCCAGTCATGAGCATTATCACCTTAAATGATATTATTGATTACCTAGCTCAATCCAATGACCCTGAAAGCCATCAATACCTTAATGCAATGAAAACCTACCGAAGTGAATATGGCATAGGTTAATGAATACTCCACAACGTTACAAACAGGATGTATTCAACTCAATCTCTGACCAATTGGAGGCATTCTAATGGCCAATAAACTGCGCGAACTGATGCTACTTAGACATGCAAAGACCGATTGGAAAGATAATGATTTAGAAGACATTGACCGCCCTTTATCCGATAAAGGCAAAAAGAATGCCGCCAAAATGGGCAAATGGTTAAAAGAAAAAAACTTAATGCCTGACCTTATTTTGGTATCACCCGCAGTGAGAGCACAACAAACGTTAAGACGTATTTGCAATGAATGCTCCGCAACGGCCATTACTGTCGATGCACTCTACCTAGCAGAATTAGACCAATTACGCCAAGTTTTAGCGGATGCTCCACACGCTGAACGTATTATGATTATCGGTCACAATCCCGGCCTAGAAACATTGTTTAATTTATTGGTTTCCGAAACAGCCTCCTCCCATGTACAACTTTTTCCTACCTGCTCGCTCGCCCATTTTATTTTACCCAATGACTGGAAAAATATTGAGGCTGGTGATGGTAAGCTACAACAGTTTATTACGGCTAAAGAGATCAAAAACAGTCATTAACTCATTCCCAATCAACCATTGGTTTAATCCTCAAAGACTTAATAAATTATGATAAAAAAGGGCGGTTTGTTGCAAAACAAACACAAAAGTTAATAATTCCTACAAAAGCCTCATATTTTCAACTTGTTAGAGATATATCCCTATTATTAAGTAAATATACATGTTATATTTTATGAGTGAATTAAATTTTATAGCTAAATTTAAAAAAATAATAAGGATATGTTCATGAAAACAAAATTACTTCCTCTTGTTGCTGTTATCGCTATGGCATCAGCCGCTTCTGTACAAGCTCACTCTTCAGTAGAAGCAAAAGGTGACATCATGGCAGAAGGTAGTTCTGCTTATGTTGTAGATTCTTGGGGTCGTATTGTTCGCGACAACGAAAATCGTTGTGTACGTTCTATCGACTGGAGTAAAGATACTGCTATCGCTAAATGTGAAGGCTGGGAAGAACCTAAGCCAGTAGTTGCACCTGCTCCAGCACCTGCACCTGCTCCAGTTGTTAAAGCACCTGAACCAGCTCCAGCGCCAATGGCTCCAGCTAAGTTTATTGGACACTTCGACTTTGATAAAGCCGATGTTAAAGAAGTACCTGAGTTAGATACCTTTGCTGCATACATGAATGAAGTTGCTGATAGCAAAATCTCTATTACAGGTCATACTGACAGCACTGGTCCAGAAGCTTACAACC
Source organism: Thiomicrorhabdus sp. Kp2 (assembly GCF_000478585.1). Lineage (NCBI taxonomy): Bacteria > Pseudomonadati > Pseudomonadota > Gammaproteobacteria > Thiotrichales > Piscirickettsiaceae > Thiomicrorhabdus > Thiomicrorhabdus sp. Kp2. Next base: position 1,994,038 of record NZ_ARWI01000001.1, on the reverse strand, counting down.
AGACTTTATCTGTAAAACGTGCGCAAGATGTGGCTGATTACCTAGCAGGTAAAGGTATCGCAGCAGACCGTATGATGGTTTCTGGTGCAGGTGAATCTTCACCAATCGCAGACAACGCAACAAAAGCAGGTCGCGCTGAAAACCGTCGTGTAGAGGTTGAAATTGTTAAGTAATTAACGATTTCAAAACTTAGATTGGTTTGACAAAAATACCCACTTTTAGTGGGTATTTTTTTATCTTAAATTAAAACTCTACAATAGACTCAAGTACAAAATTTTTAACAGATACATTCACGCTTATTTATTGGTAATTAGTGGCATATTGCTGTATTCATGAATAGTCAGTTATTTAAGAAATAGCCTGTGTAACTTATTCATAGGTATCCCTCGTTTTTAGTAAAACACCTAAAACAACCAGGCCTGGTTAAAGTATTTTCTTAAGTCTTCGTGCCTTCGTGTCTTCGTGGTTAACTTTTTACTCTTTGGTAAGTCAAAGCCTAACTAATCGCTTTAAAAATAAGTGAAATCCCAACTAGAATGGTAATGATTTCAAAACTTCGTTTCACCATTTGATTGCCTTTTACAATGGCAAAATGCGCCCCTAAGTAGCCACCAATTAATGAGCCTAAAATCAGAGCAGGCAGCCAGCTCCACTCGATATTGCCCAAAATGCCAAGGGTAATCGCCCCCGAACCATTCCAAAAAATACCGACCAAAATCAAGGTATAGCCCACAGCCGTTTTATAATCTAACCCAAACCAACGCACTAACCACAAAGTCACAAACAAACCTGTTCCAGAGGTTAAAGAACCGTTTAAAGCGCCAATAAAAAAGAGCATTAACCCTCCAATAACCAGGCCTGGTAAGTCTCTATGAGTTGTCGATTCAACTTGCCCTAATTGCGGTTTAAGCCAAGAATATAAACCTAAACCGAGCGTTAACAACCCCAACAGCCCTTGCGATATCGTGTCGTCTACCTGCAAGATAATACTGGCACCTAAAACTACGCCTGGCAGCCCTGTGGCTAAAATAAAGGCTGAAAACTTCCAATCAAAAGTGGATGATTTAAGGTGTCTTGCTGTGGCACCCAGACCAAGAAAAACACTGGCAACCTTGTGGGTAGCTAAAGCCGTTCCAAAGGGTAAACCTAAAAAAAGCAAAGCGGGTAACTGCAGTAAACCTGCCCCACCGCCCGCTAAAGCAGAAAATAGGTTAGCGACCAAAGAAATAATAAATAAGATAAGCTGTTCAAATAAGTCCATGCGCTTATTGTATTCGACCCGAACACTCTAAACAGAATTTAAGAGATAAAAAAACCACTACGATGAGTGGTTTTTTTAACGTTAGACTTGTTACTTGGAAAAGTCTAAAAACGGACGATTAATCTTCTGTTTTGTGAAGATGAACATCCATTTGTGGATAAGGAATAGAGATTCCAGCTTCATCAAAGGCCAGTTTTACTTTTTCATTCATATCCCAGTAAACTTTCCAGTAATCGCCTGAGTTTACCCATGGACGAACGATAAAGTTAACACTGCTATCACCAAGTTCAGAAAGTGCAATTACAGGAGCAGGATCTTTTAAGATACGATCATCCGCTTCAACTAATCCTGTCAGAATCTCTTTGGCCTTACGGATATCGTCATCGTAACCAATACCAAAAACCATATCGACACGACGAGTATCGCGTGCTGAGAAGTTAGTAATAGCCCCACTGTAAATTCCGCCATTAGGCACAATCACTTCTTTATTATCGCCTGTACGCATCGTTGTGCTGAAAATTTGTACATTTTCAACCACACCCGTTACACCACCCGCTTCAACAAAGTCACCGCTTTTAAAGGGTTTAAAGACTAAAATCATCACACCCGCTGCAAAGTTCTGCATTGAACCTTGTAAAGCTAAACCAATCGCTAAACCTGCTGCCGCAATCAGTGCTACCAAAGAAGAGGTATCTACACCTAATTGGTCTAATGACGCAATAATGACAAACAACATTAGTACCGCGTTCACAATCGAACCAATAAAGTTCACCAGCATATCATCAACTGCTTGAGAGCGACCTAATAGCTTTTTAACCAGTTTAACAATCACTTTTACAACCCATTTACCAATCACAAAAATTGCGATGGCAAGTGCCACTTTAATTGCCCATGGCATGGCATAATCATTCAATAACGCATTAAATTCCATGTAATATTCCTTTTATCCAATCCTCTGAGTAGAAGCTTTACTCTGCGGTAATTAATGTACCAACACCCTCGTCCGTAAAGACTTCTAGCATTACAGCATGTTCAACCCGACCATCTACAATATGAGAAGAGTGCACACCATTTTGAACGGCCTCTAAAGCACATTGTATTTTCGGTAACATACCTCCATAAATTGTACCATCCTCTACTAACTTATCTACAGAATCCGCATTCAACCCCGTTAATAATGTGCCTTCCTTATCGAGCAACCCAGCCGTATTGGTTAATAACATTAACTTTTCAGCTTTCAATGCCTCAGCAATCTTACCAGCCACTAAATCAGCATTAATATTATAAGACTGCCCTGCTTTATCAACGCCTACTGGGGCGATAACGGGAATAAAGTCATCTTGAATCAACATATCTAACACTTTGGTATTGATTTGAGCGACTTCACCAACATGCCCTAAATCAATAATTTCAGGGGCGTCGAGCTCTGGTGCCATGCGCTGCATTTTCATTTTGTTGGCACAAATCAAATTACCATCTTTACCCGTTAAACCAACCGCATTACCACCTGCTTGATGAATCAGGTTTACAATCTCTTTATTGACCATACCACCTAAAACCATCTCTACAATATCCATAGTTTCAGTGTCAGTTACACGCATACCTTGAATAAATTCCGATTCTTTACCCACTCGTTCTAACAAGTTGCCAATTTGTGGCCCTCCACCATGCACAACCACAGGATTCATTCCCACCAGTTTCATTAACACAATGTCTCGCGCAAAGCCTTGCTTGAGTTTTTCATCAGTCATGGCATTACCGCCATATTTCACCACAATGGTTTTACCTGCGAAACGCTGTATGTAAGGTAAGGCTTCGGTTAAAACGGATGCGATGTTCTGCGCTTGCTGTTTATTTAGATTCATAGTGTTTTGTGCTCTCATGGTAGTGAGTTCTCGTTGTATATTTTGGTATATTAAGCGGTTTAGAAAGCTAAAAGTTAGTCTCTAAAGTTATTAAACTGCAAAGGCATCTCAAGGTCTTCCATACCTTTTAGTAACTGCATTACTTGTTGCAAATCATCACGTTTTTTACCCGTTACACGCACGCTGTCACCTTGGTTTGCAGCTTGCACTTTAATTTTAGAGTCTTTAATCGCCTTAATGATTTTTTTAGCTAAGGGGGCATCTAAACCCTCTTTCATCTCAATCACTTGTTTGGCCGTTTTTAACTGAATATCAGGATCTTTGGTTTCCATACATTTCACATCAATCCCACGACGGTTGGCTTTTTGAACCAAAATATCGAACATCTGATCCAACTGAAAATCCGATTGCGTATTCATGGTCACGGTCGTACCTTTTAATTCAAAGCTTGAATCCGTTCCTTTAAAGTCATAACGTGTCGTCACTTCTTTATTCGCTTGATCTAATGCATTTTGTAATTCATGTTTATCCAGTTCTGAAACGATATCAAATGAAGGCATGTTCTCTCCTAAAACTTACCAGGCCTGGTAACTTATACCCAACCAAGAATTTAAAATAAAAATATTGCAAACATTTTACCATTAGCCTGACAGTTGCAGAAGTCTTGTAACAGGCTTTAGATAAATAAAACGGTTATCTTTTCAGAGTATCAACCCGTATAATTCAAAGCAATCAAACTTAAAACCTACTGCTATGACATCAAGCTCTCAACCTTCTCACTACACAACACCATTTATGCCACAAATATCTACCACTGCGGCAGCGATACAACCTTTTCATGTAATGAAAATATTAGGCGAAGCTAAGGCTTTGGAAGCGCAAGGCAAAGAGATTATTCATATGGAAATCGGCGAGCCTGACTTCCCTTCTTTAGATTGCGTACATGACGCCGCCTATAAAGCGGTTAAACAAGGCTTAACGCATTACACCCCCACCTTAGGATTACCTGCTTTACGAGAAAAATTAGCCCAATTTTATAGCCACTTTTATCAGGCTAAGGTTGATTTACAAAACATCATGGTAACACCAGGCTCATCATCGGCACTGCAACTGGTTTTAACCGCCATCTTAAATCCCTCTGACAAAGTCATGCTCACCGATCCCGCTTATCCATGTAATCGTCAATTCATCAATTTACTGCAAGCACAACAAGTTTCCGTACCCGTTTCACATGAAACCAATTACCAATTAAATTTAAGCCTTATTAAACAACATTGGCAAGAGGGCATTAAAGCGGTGATGGTCGCATCGCCAGCCAACCCAACAGGCACGGTTATTGAGCAAGATGAACTGGTTAAAATCGCGCACTTTCTTGCCGAAAATAATGCCTATTTTATTGTCGATGAAATCTATCAAGGGCTGGTGTATGAACGCCCAGCAGAGAGTATTTTAAGTAGCACGGCTTTGCCAGAAAATGTCATTGTCATTAACTCATTCTCTAAGTTTTTTGGTATGACGGGCTGGCGTTTAGGTTGGACAGTGGCACCAACACACCTCATGCCTATTTTAGATCGTTTAGGACAAAACCTTTTTTTGGCCGCGCCAACGCCCTCCCAATATGCGGCCTTACGAGTATTAGACAGCGATGCTTTGGAACAACTTGAAAAGCGAAGACAAATCTTTGAAAAAAGAAGAAACACACTGTCTAAAGCAATGATAGAGGCTGGCTTTAGATTAAAAGGTCTACCACAAGGTGCTTTTTATCTGTATTGGGATGTTTCAGAATACACCGATAGCAGTGAACAGTTTTGTGCTGAACTGTTACGCCAAACAGGGGTGGCAATAACCCCAGGTTTAGACTTTGGTGAATTTGAAGCAAACAAACATGTACGTTTGGCGTATACCACAGATTGCGAGCAACTCAAATTAGCCATACAAAAAATAACCGCGTTTATTAAAAATACCTAAATCTATTTAACGATTGAGTCATTACGAGGCCGAAGGCCGTGGTAATCCATAGCTTAGCTCTAACTACATACTTTGCCGTTAACCATGGATTGCTTCACTTCGTTCGCAATGACCTAATTATGATTTGTTTCTCGGCTCTACAGCCGAGTTCTTTGTTTCTCGGCTCTACAGCCGAGTTCTTTGTTTCTCGACTGTACAGCTGAGTTATTTGGTTGGTGGTGAGTTTTTTAAATATAGAAAATCAATTACAAAAACTGCATAGCCATTAAGACCCTCCTACCAGGCCTGGTAGGTTTATAAAGGAGTGCTCTCTTTTAAATATTTACTTGCTTCCTGTTGAACCAAAACCACCAACACCACGTTCAGTGGCATCACCAAACTCTTGCACTTCGGTAAAGACTGGCTGTAATACAGGCACAATCACCATTTGAGCAATACGTTCACCCACTTCTACTTTATAAGCGGTGTCACCACGATTCCAAACAGAAACCATTAGTGGGCCTTGGTAATCAGAATCAATCAACCCCACTAAATTGCCAAGCACAATACCATGCTTATGCCCTAAACCAGAACGCGGTAATAACATAGCCGCCAAACCCGCATCATCTAAATGAATCGCCATCCCTGTGGGAATTAATACTGTTTGCCCTGGTTCAATGGTCATATCTTCATCAATACAGGCACGTAAATCCAAACCTGCAGAACCTTTAGTACCGTAATGAGGCATTTCAATCTCATTGCCTAGACGCTTATCTAAAATCTTGTATTCCACTTGTATTGTCATAAATCACCTCTGGTTAATTTGAATGTATTTTACACTAAGCCTCTTACGGATTACATGGCACTTACCAGGCCTGGTAAGTTCGTTTTAAGCTCAAACATAAACTCATTTAAAAGACTTATATACGCTTTTTGGTGGACATAGCCGCTATTTCTAGGTAATTTAACTCAAACCTATTATTTAATGACATTTAAACAGTCCCAAAAGGCCTCCTATGGAATCAATCAACAGCATCCTTTCAACCGCCAGCAGTTGGGCTTGGGGGCCTCTCATGTTGATTCTCTTATTAGGCACGGGGGTTTACTTAACCATTCGTTTAAAATTCTTGCCGTTACGCCATCTTTTCTATGCTTTTAGCCTTTTGTGGAAAGGCCGTAAGTCCAGAGAAGAAGGTGACATCAGTCCTTTTAGCGCCTTAATGACCGCCATGGCCGCAACGGTGGGAACGGGGAATATTGCTGGGGTAGCGGCCGCGCTTTTTATTGGAGGACCAGGTGCCATTTTTTGGATGTGGATTACCGCACTAGTCGGCATGGCCACTAAGTACAGTGAAGCCGTTTTGGCGGTTAAATACCGCGAGGTCGATGAAGATGGTCGCCATGTTGGTGGCCCTATGTATTACATTAAAAATGGCATGGGCGAAAAGTGGCAACCACTCGCCTTTGCGTTTGCCCTGTTTGGCACGATTGCCGCCTTTGGTATTGGCAATATGGTACAAGCCAATGCGGTGGCTGGCGCAATGCAAAGTGCGTTTGAAATGGATAATCAACTTACAGGCCTGGTATTGATGGTGTTAGTGGGTTTGGTACTGTTTGGCGGTATTAAACGTATTGCCCATACCGCCACCATGCTAGTGCCGATTATGGCGATTTTGTATATCGCGTTTGCCTTGTATATTTTATTTATGCACGCAGACGCTTTACCTGGCGCATTTGCAACCATTATCGAAAGCGCCTTTACAGGCAGCGCCGCCGCAGGTGGTTTTGCAGGGGCGAGTATTATTTTAGCCATTCAATTTGGTGTGGCTCGTGGGGTATTTTCTAATGAAGCAGGTCTGGGAACCGCCCCTATTGCCCATGCCGCCGCTAAAACCAATAACCCTGTTGAGCAAGGCCATATTGCCATGCTCGGTACTTTTATTGACACCATCATCTTATGCACCATGACCGCCCTGGTCATTATGGTCACAGGCGTTTGGCAGAGTGGTGAAACGGGTTCACCCTTAACTGCCTTAGCATTTAACACGGGATTAGAATCTGGTTTGGGCGCCATAGTGGTCGCCGTTGGTTTAGCGGTATTTGCCTTCACCACGCTCATTGGTTGGAGCTATTACGGTGAACGTTGCGCTGAATACATTGCGGGCACTAAAGTGATTACGGGTTACCGCATATTGTGGGTGCTCGCTGTTTTTGCAGGCGCATCCTTGTCTGACTACTTTAATACCGTACTGATTTTGGCCGATGTCCTCAATGCGTTAATGGCCATTCCTAACCTTATTGCCCTATTGGTTCTATCCCCCATAATCATTAAACTCAGCCAACAAAACAAATAACCGAAAAATCAATAAACTGTAGAAGTTCTAACATAATCTTGCAGTACAGAAGTTGAGAAGCCTTTTCGATTTAATTACTTTGCCTAAATTTTTTCTATCAGGCTTCCCGTCACTTTTTGCAATTTGGCAAAAAGTAACCAAAAAAACAAACCCCGCTCCATAAATGGGCAAGTTCTAAGCTTGTTCACTGACAATCTCGCAACTTGCTGAGCAAGCTCAGCTTCGAGCAGCAGAGATTGTTTAATCGTTCTCTACGCTAAGAACTTTGCGCTATTTATTCCAAGGGGAATCGAGGCGTTTGCCGATGCATTGATTATAAAAAGCAAGGTTCACTTATGGCTTATAGTATTCAAAAATATAAAAACATTTATGGTAGAAAACTATTCGTTTTGTTTTGTACTGTCAGATAAAATCTAATTTTCTACAACTAAACCTACCAGGCCTGGAGACTTTAATCCCCAAGTTGGAGATGAGCTCGATTATTTACCAGGCCTGGTTTGTTTCTGTATAACAATCCTATTTGAGACCTTTGCACGAGTCAGGGATGTAAGAAAAACGAGATAGAATTCTTTAGATTTAGGCTAAAAAATACGCATAATAACGAGTCATTGGGCAGATTTTTAGCCTGAAGATAGAGGATTATAGCCGTTTTTATACGTTCATCGACTCGTGCAAAGGTCTCTATTTATAACAATCATAAGAGTTTGTTTCTTTTCAACTATTTTTCATCGGTGTATTATTGAAACAACTTCCCACTATTTAGCTTGGTTATTATGTTTATAAGCGTTTTCGATATTTTTAAAATTGGGGTTGGCCCTTCTAGTTCTCATACTATGGGGCCAATGATTGCGGCTGAAAACTATATTGCGTTAGTGAACTCACTCTTAAAGCAAAATCCTGATTTCAAGGTTGCTCGCATAAAATGTACCCTCAAAGGCTCTCTGGCTTTTACAGGAAAAGGCCACGCCACAGACAGCGCTGTTTTATTGGGTGTTCATGGTTATAAACCAGAAAACCTTATTGAGGTTGATATCCCCATTTTATTAGGGCAACTTAACAGCCCAACCTTAATCAGCCATTTAACAACCGAGCTCATGTTTGATCCAGAGCACGATATCAAGTTTGATTTTGGCGATGCCCTCTTTCAACATCCAAACGGCATGATTATGGAGTGTTTAGATGAGAACGGTGAACGCATTCATCATGAAATCTACTTCTCTATTGGCGGTGGCTTTATTACAACCGTTGATGAAATCAACTCTATTGAGGCGCCCATAAAAGGCGAACCCGCCAAGCTATTTCCCTATCCTTTTAATAACGCAGAACTCATGTTGGAGCTAGCCAATCAAAACCAAGTATCCATTGCCGAAATGAAGCTCACTAATGAAAAAGAACATTTATCCGATGTGCAAATCAACAAACAAATTAACAAAATTTGGCAAGCCATGAAAAGCTGTGTTGAAAACGGGCTAGAAGCAGAAGGCATTTTACCAGGAGGGTTAAAGGTAAAACGCCGTGCCAAAAACCTCTATACTCAACTTAAAAATGAACCCGCAACGGGCAACGTAAATGACTGGTTGTGTGCTTATGCCATGGCCGTTAATGAAGAGAACGCTGCAGGGCACATGGTGGTTACCGCGCCTACAAATGGGGCTGCAGGCGTTGTGCCTGCTGTACTCTACTATTTTATGGAACATGAAAATGGCACTCTAGAAGATGTAAAAACCTTTTTATTAACCGCGGCCGCCATTGGGGGCTTAATCAAACACAATAGCTCTATTTCGGGTGCCGAGGTAGGTTGCCAAGGTGAAGTCGGTTCTGCCTCGGCCATGGCCGCAGCGGGCTTGTGTGCGGTAAAAGGTGGGATTCCTGAACAAATTGAACAGGCTGCCGAGATGGCTCTAGAACATCATTTAGGTATGACCTGTGACCCCGTAAAAGGATTAGTGCAAGTACCTTGTATTGAACGTAATGGCTTTGGGGCCATTAAAGCTTACACATCTTCATCGATTGCATTGCGTGAAAGCGGTGAACACATTATGCCATTAGACAGCTGTATTGCCGCTATGAAAAAGACTGGAGATGAGATGTCTCATAAATACAAAGAGACCTCTCTAGGAGGGTTAGCGGTTACTTGGGTAGAGTGTTGATTCATTAAAAAAGGTCTTTTATACTCCATCCATATCATCAACTCATTAGAGACTCCGTGGAGAGTAAAGCAACATGCTCGATTATGCAGAATATTTTAAGATTTTGATTGGTTTAATCGCCATCGTTAACCCCGTTGGTGCCATCCCTTTATTTATCAGTATGACCGCTGATGAAACCCCAAAAGAACGCCAAACCACCATTAACCTTGTGGCCATTGGCGTTATCAGCATTTTGTTGGTTTCTCTGTTCTTTGGTGAAGCCTTACTGCAATTCTTTGGCATTACCATTGACTCATTCCGTGTTGGCGGTGGCATTTTAATTTTATTAATGGCCATCTCAATGCTGCACGGTAAAACCAGCCCCGCTAGACAAACTAAAGAAGAGGCGTATGAGTCAGAACAAAAAGAATCTGTCGCCATTGTGCCGCTGGCCATGCCGCTATTAGCAGGCCCAGGTGCAATCAGTACCGTTATTTTAGCCGCACACAAATCTACCAGCGTGCCGCACTATCTAATTGTGGCCATAGGGATTGTTTTATTAGGTCTTATTATTTGGGGACTTTTGCGTTTATCACCATGGATAACCCGTCATAGCAGCACCACAAGTATTAATATTTTTACCCGAATTATGGGATTAATATTGGCCGCCATCGCCGTTGAGTTTATCGCCAACGGCTTGCGAGGTCTGTTTCCAGTCCTGGCATAAAAACAAGGTTTAACGAAACGTTATTGGTAAGCGGTTGCCATTGCTGAAAATCAATAAATATGGCATTTATTGATTTTCAGCCATAGCCTTTAACAAAGCCATGGCTTGTTGGGTTTTTGATGAGGTTGGGAAGGTTTGCTGTTGAGAAGCGGTAATCACTGTTAATGAATTCACATCTGCCTCAAACCCTTGAGTGTCACCCACCTGATTAGCACAAATCATGTCGAGTTTTTTACGCTGTAATTTGTCTTTGGCGTACTCAATCACATTTTGAGTTTCTGCGGCAAAACCCACCACAAAAGGCTTATCGGTTTGTTGCGCCACCCAAGCAACAATATCTGGATTCTTAACTAACTGAAGTGTCATCTCATCACTGTCAGCTTGCTTTTTAATCTTTTGCTCTGCAATGTCAGCAACTCTAAAATCGGCAACCGCTGCGGCACTAATAAAAAATGACGACTGCGCATATTCTTGTTGCACCGCCTCAAACATTTGTAACGCAGAGCGCACATTAATGCGTTTTACCTTATCGGGTGTTGCCAACTGAACTGGACCTGCAATTAGGGTGACATTCGCCCCCGCTTGAGCGGCGACTTGGGCAATGGCAAAACCCATTTTTCCTGAGCTTCTATTACCAATAAATCGCACAGGGTCAATGTTCTCAAAAGTAGGCCCTGCACTAATCAGCAATGATTTTCCTTGCCAAAAGGTTTGTAAATCTGACCAGGCCTGGTAATTTTCTTTTTGCTGTTCAGCAACCGCAATCACTTCATCAAATATCTGCTGAGGTTCAGGCATTCTACCCTCACCCACTTCACCACAAGCCTGCTCACCCGAACCAGGTTGCAATAACGTCCATCCTCTTTGCTTTAAAACAGAAACATTCTCTTGGGTGGCGGCATTGCTCCACATCAATCGGTTCATGGCTGGGGCTAAAACAATGGGTTTATCGGTCGCTAAAATCAATGTGGTGAGTAAATCATCAGCACGCCCCATTCTAAATTTGGCTAAGGTTTCTGCTGAGGCGGGAGCAACCACAATCACATCCGCCCATCGTGCCAACTCTATATGCCCCATACCTGCTTCTTGATTGGCATCAAACAAACTATCACGCACAGGGTTGCCAGATAACGCTTGAAAGGAGAGCGGCTGAATAAATTCTTTAGCGCCCGAGGTCATCACCACTTGCACTTGGTGGCCTGCCTTAATAAACAGACGCGTCAGCTCTAAAGATTTATAGGCGGCAATCCCACCTGTCACACCAATCAGTATTTTCATATTCGTTTCATATTCAAAAAGTACACTACGCTTATGATACCGAGTTTACCGCATGAACGAATAACTATTTATCACTCTTATGATTAGGTAAACTAACGGTGTAAACCTCAAATATATAAAGGGTTTTAACATGAATGTTGTACGTTTTAGTTTAGGAGTATTTATTATCCTGTTTTTAACCTCGTTTGTAGATATTCTCTACGACTGGGATGGAATGGGAGGATTAAACGCCCATATCTTAGTTGAGATGTTTATGGGGTTAATGTCCTTAATCGCATTTGGTGTTTTATTATTTACCTCTTGGCGGCAAAAACAAGTACTGCAAAAAATGGGGAATAATCTTACTCAGGCGCAAGAAGCACTCGATAGCGCTCAACATCAAAGTAAAAAATTGATGGGAGAGTTTTCCAAAATCATACAAACCCAGTTTGACCTTTGGAATTTTACTCAAAGTGAAAAAGAGGTGGCCTTACTTCTTTTAAAAGGTCTGACTTTAGACGAGATTGCATCGGTACGGGAGACGAAAGAGAAAACGGTTCGTCAACAAGCGTCAAACCTATACAAAAAAGCCGGCATATCAGGCCGGCATGAGTTAGTTGCTTTCTTTTTTGAAGACTTATTGATTTAGCCATTTAATCAATCAACCTTATCTAAAGTCTCCGTTTAGAAGCGCTTTAGGAGAAGGTATCCGCAAATAAATTACCAGACCAATGGAACATTGAACGATAATTTTCTGCACTCGGCGCGCCAGAGGCATATTTATCTACCACACTGTTAGGAACCACATCGACTGGCTGCATTTGTTTGCTTGTAGGATTGTATTCATAAACAGCGGTTAACCATGACGCGGTTGTGGCAGATACTGGGCTATAACAAGCTGAATTGGTTTTTGGTGCGGGGTCAGGTGCCAAACCTTTTAATGCACGTAAAATCGCATCGGCACAAATCTTCGCTTCTGAGTTACCAATATGACCTGCTTTTGGCAAACCCGTTCCTTGTGAATCACCAATAATATGAATATCCAAACCTACTGCTTCTAATGCTCCATTGAGCTTGGTAGATTCATAGGTTAATGCATTTATTGGTGCCCAATTTCCTTCATTTAACCCTGCTGTAAAGACAATGGGCCCTGCTTTTTGGTTTGGTATGACATTTAAGGTGGTCGCACTATCTGTAACTTCTGTCGGTTCTGAACCAACGGTATAAGTCACACTCTTAGCATCAGAATCAACACGTAATACGGTTGCACTATGAACGTACGTCACACCATAGGTCGCAAACATCGCTCCAAAGGTATCCGCTTCAACGGTAATTGCAGCATTGGCGTCTAACACTTTTACGGTACAGCCAGTATATCCTTTGGTGTTTTTAAGGTAGTCCGCTACCACACAAGCACGCTCATATGGCCCTGGAGGACAACGATAAGGAGCCTTTGGCACAGTCATAACAAAACTGTCGCCATCTTGCATGGCATCAATTTGTGCTTTTAACAGATTCGTTTGCACTCCCGCTTTCCATGCGTGAGGAACTTTAGTAAAGTCATGGCCTGGTACGGATTCAAAATCAATTCCAGGGGCAAGTATCAACTTATCATAGCTTACCGTTGCGCCACTTAATAAGGTAACAGACTTATCGGTGTTATTCACCGCCGTCACCGTGTCATGTATCATGTTTACGCCATATTTTTGACTGTGATTGATATAGTTAAAACTTAACTCATCAGTCGTCTTTTGGTTATTCAAAACCAAATTACTTAAAATAGGCGAGATATAGGTTGAGTTTGGTTCAATAATGGTTACTTGGACACTTAACCCACCCCACATTTTTAGATATTTAGCAACGGTGGCTCCTGCAAAACCGCCGCCAACAACCACAATGTGTGGCAAGCTATCTGCGGCTTTTACCAGGCCTGGTAAAGTGGTTGCGGCAAAACCAAGACCCAGTGCTTTTAATAAACTTCTACGTGATAATTGATTATTCATTTTCACTTTCCTTAATCATCGTTATCTGAGCTAGGTTGCGTTGCTAACCATGCGGCTAAAGCTTCTATTTCAGCGTCGCTATAACCATGTGCTTGTGCTTGCATAATTAGGTCTTCTTCACCCGCTTGAATCTCTTTCATCTCTTCAATAAGTTCCCTGGCGCTTTCACCCGCAATACTGTCCCAACTCGTGGTTGAATGACCATTTGTTCCATGACACTGAGCACATTGAGAAGCTAATAAACGACCCGTTGTTAAGGTATATTCATTAACGGGTGTGTAAACCGTTGTTGAACCCGTTTCATTATCATCGTCGTGATCAGAATCTTCGCTGTCAGGCGTACCATCATTATCATCATCGTCATCACGATCATCACTTAAACCATCATTATCATCATCACGGTCATAGATATCATCAATCCCATCGCCGTCGGAATCATGGTTATCTACTTCATCAATATCATCAGTACCGTCATTATCATCGTCAGCATCTTCTGAGTTAAAAGAACCATCGTTATCATCATCGTTATAAAGATCAGGGATATCATCACCATCTTTATCTAAAGGGTCATAGGTCACATCTCTAACGACAACGCCATCTGGTAAGGTTAGGGGCAAGGCTAAAGGAACATCCGCAACGCCATCTCCATCAGAATCTACCCCAACACGAGTTAATGAAAGCGGAACATACCCTAACTCAAGGTTTTGTGACATATTGATTAAACCACTGGTCACTAAACCTGAATTTATTTGAATAGCGGTAATGACTCGGTTCGCAATATCATCTTCATTGGTTGTCATCACTAATCGACAATCGACATTATTAGGCAATGAAATTAAGAATGGATGTTGACTTGTACCGTCATTGGTTGAGTTAACGTGATAATAGGTGCCATCGGCACAAAAGGCTTCTATTAATGTTCCTGGAACCGTTCCGCTTACCACACTGGTGGTGCTTGTCGTAGTGGCTAAAGCTGAATCGGAGCTACTGCCTCCACCACCGCAAGAGGCTAATAGTATCGCCATGGATATCCCAGAGAGTACAAATGGGGCTTTTATTATTTTCATAGCCACTCCTAGTTAGTTGTAGTTAGTTATGTATATTTTAAAAAATGTAAAATTTTTACTTAATAATACATGAAATAACCACATAAAACAGAGGGCAAATGTCTAATAGGACATATGTCTTAGACAGATATCTAAGCTAGATTCGAATGTATTTGTGCGTTAAACCTACTGCTACGGGGCGGTTTGAAGGCACAAAAAAGCCAAACCTTTTTAAGGTTTGGCTCTTTAACACCCTTTTAGAAAATAGCCATATGAACAACCTGACTATTTTGGGGTAACCCTGTTTTTATATACAACAGGCCTGGTAAATTTTAACCAAACGTATCGGCAAACAGGTTATTTGCCCATTTCAACATCGCATTCAAATGTCTCTCTGATGGTTCATCTGCGGTATTACCTGCACTGACTTCCATTTGCAAAGTAGCAGGGTTATAACGCCAAGCTTTTCCAGCCCAATTAATTTTGGTTTGAGTAACGGGTGCAGAACAACCAACGGTAGTAATGGGGGTTCCATATGGGGAATCTCCCGCCATAATTCTTAAAATGGCATCCGCACAAATTTTGGCTTGAGCATTCGCTGTTTGCCCACCTTTTACCTGAGCTGTCGCTTGAGAATCGCCTAAAACGTAGATATTCTCTTTGCCTACAACGGTCGATTCATAGGTCAGCGGATTAATGGGGGCCCAATTATCAACATTTAAACCCGCAGTAAAAATTAACGCCCCCGCTTTATGGTCTGGTATTAAATTGATAACATCCGCTTCAATGGTTTCAGCGGCACCAGCCACCCCACCAATATATTCAACAAAAGTTATTGAACGCCCAGATCCATCTGCCGCACCTGAATTAACACTTTGCACTTCAATATCATGTCGATATTCCACACCAAACTCATTATATAAAGCATGAAACATATCCGCTTCAATCGAGATATCGGACTGCGCATCAAGCACGACCACACGCGCATTTTTATTATTTACTCTTAAATAATCCGCGACAGTGCTGGCTCTTTCATACGGCCCAGGAGGACAGCGATATGGGAGTTTGGGCACTTTAATTACCAAGGTGCCATTTTCTGGAAAGTTTGCCAATTGCTCTTTTAATAACACCAATTGATCTCGCCCACTCCAAGCATGTGGAATTTTAGTACGATCCCAACCTGGAATATCAATAAAATCAATACCAGGAGAGAGAATCAATCGGTCATAATTCAGCGTTGCACCACCCCCTAAAGTCACTGTTTTATTGGTTGAGTCAACATTGGTAACAAGTTCTTGAACTACATTAACCCCATGAATATCTTGTAAGCGGCTATACCCAAAATCCAAACGATCCACTTCCAGTTGATTGGTCACGACCATACCGCTCAAAATGGGAGAACTGTATTTTGTATTGGGTTCAATTAAAGTCACATTAACCGTATCTTTACCCCAGATTTTAAGATACTTAGCAGCCGTTGCACCTCCAAACCCTCCTCCGACAACAACAATATGAGGAGGTGCAGCTTGAACAGGAAAAACAGACATACCAGCTAAACCTGCAAAGAGACCCATACCTGTTTTTAATAATTGACGGCGCGACCAAAGAGCCTGACGGACATCTAAATCTACTGTTGATTTACCCATGATTACTCTCCTGTCTAATTTGAAACGTAGCTGATTTCTGGATAATAAGACTTTAATAAGTCCACCTCAGCCGAGGTATAGGCCAATGCATGCAAATGCATCATATCGTCACTATAAATACCTGCGTCTTGATAATCATTCATCCAGTTACTAATTTGACGACCACCTCCCCATAAATCGGGCCAATCCCTTACAGCGACACCAAATGTTCCATGACATTGAGCACATTGAGACGCCAACAATCTTGCTCCTGCTGGGAGTGCATCAACACCAGCCGAATCAACGGTTATTCCCGCATAATTTACACTCGTAATATCAAAATAAATTCCACTATCAATTATCTTGTCTTCACTAGAAGACTCAAAACACCCTTGTAAAGCGAGTACAGATAAACCAATTAAAATAAACCAGCTCAGTTTTACCGTTGTGTGGACACTTCTATTCACTTCCCCTCTCCTTTTCGTATTTACACTTATACGATATAACTAATTAAGCCATATAAAAACTAGGGAATTTTAGTAAAAAACAGTATTTATAAAATGTGGTAAAACGTCTTCACCCAAAAGGAGCATAAAAACAGAAAAAGCAGTTAATTTAGGGAGCTAAAACTGTTTTAGAAGAATCCATAAAAATAAAATATAACTATGAATTGCGTTCAACTATCGGTGTAATATTACAGATAATGTGTCACACACTAATTTATGAGAGAAGAGGTTCTAATGCGATTCGCTATTATTTTTATCTGGATATTCAGTTTATTAGCAGTGAGCCAAGCCTCTTTAGCGGAAACCTCTCCAGCCATTAGCCAAACAGTAGCAACTTCTTCAATCTCCGTTGACTCTATAAAAACGCTTAACCAAGCGGTGAGTCAGTCTGATGCGCTAACCGAATCTGAAAAAAGTGATTTATCACTCCAACTAGAGCAAGCAAAATCTTGGGTTTTATCAAACTCAAAATCACTTGAGGTGCTAAAAAACCAACAACATGACGTTTTAGTGGCTCAAAAACATGAGTTAGAACGCAATATCGCACTAAAAGAACTCGAAACAGAGAGAGAGATCACACAAAATTTAACAAAATCTTCCGTTTCAAATGAAGACTTATACAGCATATTGACCCATGCACAAAAAGAGTTGGATTTAGCCAATAGTAATTATTTAAAGTGGGACAACACGCTTAATCAATTTCAGGTTCTTTCTGTTGGTGGTTCACAACAAAAGCTTGAGTTGGAACAATCCTTATCTAAACTGAATGAAAGTGTGACAAATTCACTCAATGCAAGACAAAACGATTTAACTGAACAAGTCTCACAATTGACCTTTAAAGCACGAAAACAGCTACTCGAAAACAATCTTAAACTGTTAAATTTTCAATTAGATAATCTAAGAAGTTTGACTAAAAATGCCCAGGTGGAACGAGATTATTGGCAGAAAAACAAAAGCCTTCAGTTAAAAACAGTTGACCATTTACAGGACGTTTTACAGACACAAAAAACAGAACAAGCACAAACAGAACTTGAGCAGACTGTACAAGCTCAATCTGACCCTTCAAGCCCGTTATACGCTATTCAAAATAAAATCATTGAGGTACAGCAAGAAAAAGCTGCCCTGGTTAAACAAGAACAAGAGATTCAACAACAGATTAACTACATCACCACAACCAACAATGCCATTGAAGCGGATTTTAGCCGAGATAAACAGATTATGGCCTTGGAAGGGTCTAGAGATATTGTTGCTCAAGTTTTACATAAACGTGTTGAAACCTTAGCGACTTACCGCATTAAAGAATCCAAGACACTTAAAATCAAAGACCAACTCAACCATACTGTCTTAGCTCAAATGCTGCTCAGTGAAAAACTACGTACCGCAAACTTACAAACCCCTAGCGACCTGTTAAATCAGACCTTAAATAAAATTAAGATTACCGACCCCGTTGAACGTAACAACATTGAATCTCAATTAATCCAAATTCAAGCCAAGTACATTGAGTCGGCAAATGAGCTACAAACCTTTTATCCTGATTTTGTCAGCAAACTTTCAGAACTAAACTCGCTCTACAATAAACGTAACCAATTGATAAATGAGTATTCGCAATTTTTACATAACAACCTTTTATGGCTGCCTAATGTTCAAGTCAATTCGTTACTCTCTTTAGAGGCTTTAACTCACAGCTTAAAGTGGTTTTTTGCGCCTGAAAACTTAAATGCACTTCTGGCGGATATTAAAGAGAGTTATGCCAAGCAAACGACCGCAATATTCGTGTGGCTAATGCTCATTATTGCCTTAATTTTCATGCGCTCACGTTTTAAACGAGGTTTAAAAGAAAGTGCGACACATATCACCTCCATTCGTACCGACTCATTTATTTATACGTTAAAAGCCGTTGGGTTTACTTTTGCACTCTCTGTCACCATTCCGTTAATATTCATTGGTTTGGCCAGTTTATTCAATGACCTTAGTAACCCATCAGAATATACCCAAAGACTTTCAAACAGCCTAATCAATGCAGGAATATTGCTGTTTATATTAGGAGGTTTACAACAAATTTGTCGTAATAATGGCCTAGCAGAAAAACATTTTCGCTGGCAAATAACCACGTTTAAGTCAATCTACAAAGAGCTGAAATGGGCGCTACCTATCGCCGTTTTGCTCATTATGGTGATTGGTTTAAACACCGACTCTACAGGGCCTTCTGATCGACAATTGATTGGTCGAATTGGTTTCATTACACTCATGGTTTTATTGATTATTGTTCTATTAAGGCTTTGGGGGCCTTCTAGTAGTATCATCCGTACCGCCAACAACCAGCTCAAAAAACATAATTGGATGCAGCTACACTTTATTTGGTTCCCTGTTTTACTGCTGATTCCTGCCTTTTTAATTTGGAGTACGATTTCAGGCTATTACTACTCATCCTTACTCATTGCTGAACGCATAAACTGGAGCATTGGACTCATTTTAATTACCTATATATTGAGAGAGTTATTACTACGCAATATCTATTTATCTGAAAGAAAACTGCACTTTGCCGAAAAGGTAAAACAACAACAGGCATTTATGGCGGCAAAAACAACAGATGAAAACGCACCCAAAGAGAGTTCAGAGCTACCGACAATAGAAGTTGAAGAGCTGGACTACGACAAACTCAACAACCAAGTAAGACAAACGATTAATTTAGGGTTCTTTTTAGCACTTGCTGTTGGTTTATGGCTATTATGGGGAGACCTATTATTGGCTTTAAACCTCATTAATGACAGCACCCTACCGCTAACCAAATCACAAGTTATTGATGGCGTTGTGCAGCAAGTACCACTGACTCTGGGCGATTTATCACAAGGTCTGTTATTAGGTATTGTGACGTTGCTACTGGCCAAAAATTTGCCTGGAATTTTAGAATATACCCTGCTCAAATACCTCCCCATCAGCAATGCGGCAAGATATGCGACCAGCTCATTAACGCAGTATATTATTGCCATTATTGGCTTTATTCTTATATTTAGAGCGCTGGGAATTGAGTGGTCAAATATTCAGTGGCTGGTTGCCGCTCTTTCGGTTGGTTTAGGGTTTGGTCTACAAGAGATTGTGGCCAACTTTGTAAGCGGGATTATTCTGCTGTTTGAACAGCCTCTACGAGTGGGCGATATTGTGACGGTGGATGGCGTAACGGGCAAAGTCTCAAAAATCCGCATCCGTGCTACCACCATTGTTAACTGGGACAGACAAGAACTGGTTATCCCTAATAAACAGATTATTACAGGGCAGCTCATTAACTGGTCACTCTCTGATCCAATCAATCGCATTAAAATCGATGTTGGTGTCGCTTACGGGAGTGATGTTAAGCTTGCCATGAAATTAATGAGTGAAGCGGCTGACGAGCATATCGAGGTATTAAAAGAGCCTGAGCCGAGCGTTATATTTGAAAACTTTGGCGATAATGCTTTACAGCTCTCATTGAGAGCCTTTACTGAAGATTTAGAGAACTTACTTGGCATAAAATCTCAACTTCGTAATGCCATTAATGACAAACTGAATCAGGCAGGCATCGTGGTGGCGTTCCCACAAAGAGATGTTCATTTAGACACTTCTGAGCCATTAGAAGTACGGTTTACTCGTAGCGAAAAACCTGCAAACTAAAGTGAATAAAGAAACTTACCAGGCCTGGTAAAAAATGCCATGACTCACTCGCTCTAAGTTTGCATGGCAACAAAATTAATTCTGGTTTGAAATATTATCTAACGGCTCAAATGCCGTTGGACGACCCCTTTCATTTAACGCTACCCCTAAAGTTCTGGCTTGTAGCATTAAGGTATCATCAACACTGCGGTATATTTTTTGTACAAAAGCGTATTTAACTCGAGAGACTTTCTCAAGTTCAACAGTAATATAAAACGCATCTCCTGGTTTGAGAGACTGCTTGTAATCCAGCTCCGCACGCACTACAACCAAATGAATGCCTGCTTGTGCTAAATGCACAAAATCTACGCTGTTTTCTAGCAAAAATTCATGACGACTGTGCTCTAAATAATTCTGATAAACAGAATTATTCACCACTTTTTGAATATCGCACTCGTAATCACGAACTTTCATCTCTATTTTAAACATTGCTAAATTGCGTCCTTATACGTAATATAAAAATCAAGTTTACCAGGCCTGGTAAATTTAACACTCGATATTATCAAAAACATCGATAAAGAGATAGAAAACCATGGCGATAAGCGACTGGCATGAAAACGACCGCCCCCGTGAAAAACTGATTAAATTTGGTGAACACCATTTAAGCGACGCTGAACTCCTGGCGATATTTTTGCGGGTGGGCGTAAAAGGTAAAAGTGCGGTCGATTTAGCGCAAGATTTACTCAATGAATTTGGCAATTTACATAATTTACTCAATGCGAATGAAACCGAATTTTGCAAAGCCAAAGGCTTAGGCCAAGCCAAATATGTTCAGCTTAAAGCGGTATTAGAGATGTCACGCAGGCACTTTCAATCTAGCCTAGAAAAAGGCAATGCCTTTACCAGCCCAGAACTGGTGGCACAATTCCTTGCTCACGAACTCGCCCATCAAAACCGAGAGCGCTTTGCCATACTACTTTTAGACCAGCAGCACCAACTGATTGAACTGCAAATACTCTTTGAAGGCACACTTAATCAAGCTGAGGTTCACGCCAGAGAAGTGGTTAAAGCCGCCTTAAACGCTAATGCTGCAGCGGTCATTCTTTCTCACAACCACCCTTCAGGCGATCCAAGCCCCAGTCAAGCCGATATTCAACTTACAAAAACATTAAGCCAAGCACTAGAACTGATTGAAGTCAGAACTTTAGATCATATTATTATTGGTGATAAAGGTCGTTGGCATTCAATGGCACAGCATAATCAAATGCCATAAATTGAATTCACACCCTAAATCAAAAAGCTATGGCATAAACTGAACAACCGAAAATTATGATGGATTTTCCACGGTTTAAAAATGAGGTAAGCGTATTTTATGGTTGATAAAACAAAAGATTTAACCACAAAGACACGAAGAGTTTTAAAAGCTAACACTTGTTTTATTTGAACAAATAATGAACCTAAGTGTAACGGGTTATTTGTTCTGAAGTTTTATAACTAAAGTGTTTATGACGCATTAATTAAAATGTATGGACTCTGTTTATCTCATCATTTTTACTCTTTTTTTAATCTTCGTGCCTCCGTGTCTTCGTGGTCGTTTTTTTTACAAAACTAAATAATCAATCACAAAATACACTTACCCTAAAAATTTAAGCGATTTGATGACCATCTTGATGCCAAATTGCAATCACCGTTGAGCGTGCGACATCACCATATGGAAAATGTGAATTACCTTTTTCACCAGGATGTTGAATACCCACAAAGATGGTTTTTTTATCTTCGCTATAAGCAAACCCTGTTACCTCACACTCTTTAGGCCCCACCATAAAACGCTTTATTTCACCCGTTTCAGGATTAGCTAGCAACATCTGATTGTTGCCCATACCAGCAAAATCCTCGTTATCAGAATATTTACCGTCGGTTTGAATCCAAAGCTTACCTTGGCTATCAAAATGCAGACCATCTGGTGCATTAAACATATTGCCACTAGTCACATTTTTTGACCCTGCTAAAAACCCTTTTTTATGTACAGCTGGATTACCCGCTAAAACAAATAGATTCCAATTAAAAGTATCTGCTGCATGATTATCTTCTGTTGGAATCCAACGAACCACTTGACCATATTGATTTTTTTCACGAGGATTTACCCCAGCTACTGGTTGGGCATCGCCTCCTTTATTAGGCTTTAGGCCACGATTTTTATTGTTGGTCAAGGCACAAAAAACTTCAGCCTTATTGGGGTTAACAGCCACCCACTCTGGTCTATCCATTGTCGTTGCCTTCACCTTAGAGGCAGCTTGACGAGTATGAATACAGATTTCAGCCTGACTCATTCTAGTTGCTTGTGGGGTTAAAGCCAACCACCCTCCTGAACCATCGTCATTAAACTTAGCAACATATAATGTACCGTTATCCATCAAATCATCAATATCCGCATCCGCATCCGCATGATAACTATTGGTTGATATATAACGATACAAAAATTCACCGCGCTCATCATCCCCTAAATAAATAACCACTTGCCCTGTTTTGGCAATAACAAGCTCTGCATTTTCATGTTTAAAACGACCTAAGGCGGTTCTTTTTTTAGGTTGACTATTTGGATTCCCAGGGTCTATCTCAACGACATAACCAAAACGGTTTGGTTCATTTGGGGTAACCGCTAAATCAAAGCGTTCATCATATTGCCCCCAAGCATACCCTCTGTCCTGATGAGAGATACCATAACGTTTAAGTTCCGAACTAAGAATCCATTCAGAATCAGAACTTTGAAAAAATCCATTAAAGTTTTCTTCGCAGGTTAAATAAGTCCCCCAAGGAGTTACGCCACTGCCACAGTTATTTAAAGTCCCTAATGATTCAACCCCCTTAGGGTCAGTCTTGGTTTGCATAAGTTTATGCCCACTTGCAGGCCCGGTAATTTGCATTGGGGTAAACGCATGAATACGGCGATTAAACTTTGAATCTTTAACGACTTGCCAGCCATTTTGATTTTGTTTAACCTCTACAATAGAGACACCAACGGCCAATTTAGCCTTCAAAGCATCTTCTTCACTCTCAGGCAGTCCAGAGGCGCGATTACTATAAAAAGAGCTAAAGTTAATATACTCATTATTAATTGCCAATAACTCTCTACCCTGAAAACTAAAGTGCTTCATGCCATCATTGTTATCGCCAAAAGCCAAGGCTTGAGATGATGAAGAGACTAATTCTTGAGGGTTAAACGCCTCACCTTTTGACCAAAGCGGGTCTCCCCAACTAACGAGGGGCTGCCAGTTGAAACCTTTAGGAAGGCTAATATTGTCCTCGGTATTTGCTATAACATTTTCTAAAGAAAAAATATCAAACTTATCAGGCGTTACTTTAGACAGTGCTTGGGCTAACGAAGATTGAACAAATAAACCACTACCAAATAAAAGAGCACTACCTTTAAAAAAATCTCTACGACTCATCGCTGAATCTAATACATCTTCAAAATCAACTCTATCAGGAGCAGGTCGTTGCACTTCATCAAATTCGTCACACGATAGTTCTGACAAGGCTTTAACACTCTTTTTATTAAAATGAGACACTTTCTTAACACTCCCAGCTAGGTAATCAATAATATCAGCCGTTGATTATCTAAAATTATCTAGAGTTGCTTTATTAACCTTTAATGACAGCCTATTCACTTCTTTTTCAACCTTTTCATTGATTTTTAGCTTAACTCTAATCTGCTTTTTGTACATTAAGACCTAATTCTATGTAATTAAACTTGCAATTAGCTCTGGTTTTATGGATAATTCCGCTTCTTATTTTTAACGTTACCCACATAGCGTTTTAAATATAGAAATATTCGAATATTTTTATTTATTTGGGTCCCGTTTAGGGGTTCAAACTGTTTTTAGAAGGATTGTGAAATGTCTAAAGTATGCCAAGTTACAGGAAAACGTCCTGTCGTAGGTAACAATGTTTCTCACTCTCACCGTAAAACTCGTCGTCGTTTCTTACCAAACTTGCACACGCATCGTTTTTGGTCTGAAGCTGAAAGTCGTTTTGTTAAGTTACGTGTTACCGCTGCTGGTATGCGTATCATCGACAAAAACGGAATTGACGCTGTGATCGCAGATATGCGTTCACGTGGTGAGAAGGTCTAAGGAGACTAACCATGCGCGATAAAATCAAATTACAGTCTACTGAGTCTGCTTATTTTTATACTACGGATAAAAATAAAAAGAACATGGCTGGCAAATTCGAGATCAAGAAATACGATCCAGTAGTTCGTAAACACGTCTTGTTCAAAGAAGCAAAAATCAAATAAGTCTTACCCAGATAGATTTGAGACCAACCCAGTTCAAAAGACTGGGTTTTTTTATGCCTAAATTTTAATTCAATATTTAAAAGCACGGCAAGATAAACCAGTTAGTTCAGATAAAGCTAGAGTAAACTGCTACTCTTTTTTATATGCTTAAGGCAGTCCGTTTTTTTGACTACTTCAAATACCAAAGCATTTCGGCCACTCTGTTTCGCCTGGTATAGACCTTTATCCACTGCACCATAAATATCATTGGCACGACAGCTTTCAGGAACCGATTCGCAAAATAAAGCACCAATAGACACGGTCAACACACCCTTTGGAGAGGTTGGGCTGGGTAGGTTCAACGCTTCTATTGCCAAACGCAATTCATCTAAGTGCATTTCAAAATCCTCAGCCTTTGAGTTGTCACATAAAATAACAAACTCTTCGCCACCCACTCTGAATACAAAATCATTTAAACGGTTAAAATGGTTTTTAATCACGTCTGCGACTTGCTTTAAAACGGCATCACCTTGCTGGTGTCCGTAGCTGTCATTGATACCTTTAAAAAAGTCAATATCGAGCAAGGCAATCGAAAATGAACCGCCATTACGGCTTGCACGGCTCAACTCAACCTCAATCACCTCATTAAAGTGGTTACGATTGTATACACCTGTTAACAAATCATTAATAGCGAGTCTTTGTAGACGTTTTTTATCACTGATATCAACACGAGTCGTCCAAGCCCCAACCACTTCATCGCCTGTAAAATCTGGCGTAATCGTCACATCAACAAAATACTCCTCTCCATTTTTGGTCAGCCCCCTTAATTCGCCCTGCCAAGATTTTCCCGATTGAACAAGTTTGTGGAGCTTCTCAACGACCTCATCAGATAGGTCTGGATGCTTTAAAAAAGTATGAGGTTTATTTAATAACTCTTCTCTTGAATAACCAATCATGGCCGCAAAACGGTCACTCACCCACTTTAACTTTAAATCTCTTAAATTCGTGTAGGTTGCTAAGGATAGGTCGTTAATTTGGTCAATATAAAGTTTTTGTTTCTGTTTTTGACGCTGAATAATAAAGACAATAAACAGTAAAACTGCCCCCAACAATAGAGCAAAAAGCACCACTTTAATCAAAGTGGAATTATCTGTTTTTTGCACCATTTCAAGTTGAATCCAGCGATTGTAGATCTCATTACGCTCTGCTGGTGTGATACTTTTTAATGCTTTATCTAAAATACTAAAAAGAACTGGATTCTCTTTAGAAACCCCTATAGACAAGTCAAAGCGCTCTATATTACTGCCAATTACATGTAAACCATCTAAACCAAAACGTTTAATGGTGAAATTAATAGATGCTAAGTTCCCCATATAAGCTTGTGCCTTACCATCAATAACGGCCTTCAACCCCTCTTCAATACTCTGCACAAGAAAAGGGTTGATTTTTGGGTAGTCTCTTTTCAGTAGTTCTTCAGACCAGTAGCCTTCAACAACGGCCACATTTTGCCCATTTAAAACATTGTAATTTTCAATATAACTTAACTTTTTAGACGCAACCAAAACCATTGGAAATGACAAATAAGAATCGGTAAATTTTAACCACTGTTTTCGCTCTTCCGAAGCAACGGCACAGGATAAAATCTCAACTTCACCCTTAGTCACTTTATCCATCACCTCCGCCCAGGTTTTGTCTTTAAAAGGCTTAAACTCCACTCCTAAACGTTTGGATATCAAGCCAAAATAATCGGCAGCCATACCACTGTATTCACCATGTTCATTAACATATTCAAAAGGCTCCCAATTTCTATCATTACCAATATTAATTACGGGGTGTGTATCAAGATAATTCAACTCCTCTGCGGTATAGAGCGTGGATGCCTGCTTAAACAAAAAGTTTTGGATATTAATATTGTCGAGTTCAGTTTGAGTAATTAGACCATTCTCTTTTGCATCTGCCGCACTCGCTAACAATTTCAAAGCATCAATCTGGCCTATGCTGTTACTACCAGACTTAACATATCTTGTTGTCGCAGCGGCTTCGGCTAACAGGGCATCACGATCTTTTACCACGGGGTAGCGCTTCATTAAATAATCAACAACCTCCTGTGGGTGCTTCAAAGCATACTTCCACCCCTTAATGGTAGCCGCCCTAAAAGAGGCTACTTTTTCAGGAAAACGATTGGCAAACTCTTTACTGGTAAAAATAAGGTCTCCATAAGACTGTATTCCATAGGTTTTGGGGTCTAAACGATAGTAAGTGACACCTTGCTGATCAAGGCGATAGGGTTCGTTAGTGTTATAAGCGGCGTAAAAATCCACCTTTTTATCTATAAAGTCTTGTAGATTTCCTGATGATGGAATAATTTTGATTGGTTGATCAACAACAACGGAAGCTTTATTCAATAAAGAGTGAATCTGTTGATTTCCAAAATGCATAACAGATTTGCCTGAAAATTCAGATAATTCATCCACTGGCTGATGAGCTAGTAATACCATTGGGGAAAACTGGAACGATGCCATCACCAGTTTTAATGGCGCCCCTTTTGCATAATCACTAATAATTGAGCTATAACCCGTAGCAAAATCGGCGCGCCCTGCGAGTACTTCTTCAACCGTGGAGAGACCTGATTTCCACGACTTAACACTCACCTCTAACCCTTCTTTTTCATAATACCCTTGCATTTGCGCAGCATAAAAACCCGCAAACTGAAATTGATGATTCCAGTTTATTTGCACCGAAATAGGTGTTAAAGAGTCATTTTGGAGAGTCGTATTTGTGGCTATTTGAGAAGTATTTGCTAGAACCGAAGTCGTAAAAATCAACAGTAAAGAAAAAAATATAAATAACCCCACGCCCCCTTTAACGGACTGAGACAGAGCTAAGGTTAGAGATTTATTTAAATTCATTTAGGCAGTATAAAACATTTTCTTAAATTCAAAACAGAATTATAAAAAAGAGTGGTTTTGTTCTAAACGTTAGTGCACTTCTTGTCGATAATAATTGGCTTTTGCGGCTCGCATGGCAGGTGGTGTTTTATCATAATCACTTAAAACAGGCCTGTCTTCAAAAGAGCGTTTAGCATCAAATGCCTCTTCACTATTAGCAAAGGCGGCTACAACACGCACCCCAAATAGTACAACATAGTCGCTGCCATTAAACTCGACTAAATAATTTGAATTTGTCATGATACCTCCTTACAGTATCGCTTACTTTAGTTATCGGCCAATAAACCAATAACTTATTGAGTTTCTTGAAACCTAACAAATTCTATGCCTAAAGAGCAACTTGCAATTTGACGGATTTCTGACGTTTTTTGCTCGCTTTGTTTACAATGTAGCCAATGCAATCATAACTAGAAAAAACCATGCCTGAATTACCCGAAGTAGAAACCACCCGCAAGGGCATCACCCCAAAAGCCAACCAACAAATCATTAAACAATTTATCATTCGTAATGCAAAATTACGCTGGCCTGTTGATTTAACGCTTACCGATAAACTACCAGGCCTGGTCATTCAAGCGATTAACCGACGTGGCAAATACCTGTTACTTAAAACTGAACTTGGCACATTAATGATTCATTTGGGGATGTCTGGCAATTTAAGAGTGCTACCCGAAAACACTCCACCGCTAAAACATGACCATATTGATATCGTTCTAGAAAATGGGTATTTAGTGCGCTTAAATGACCCACGCCGTTTTGGTTCAGTATTGTGGCACCCTGCCACAAATGGCTCAATTGAAGAACACAAACTGCTCGCAAAACTCGCTCCTGAGCCGTTAACGGATGCATTTAATGGCAACTACTTTTATGAAAAAACGCGCAATCGTAAAGTGGCTATAAAAAGCCTAGTGATGAATAGCTCGGTCGCAGTAGGGGCAGGCAACATCTACGCCAATGAATCGCTTTTTATGAGTAACATCCACCCAGAGACCCAGGCCTGTAAACTTTCTAAAAAACAGTGTGATGTGCTCGTTACTAATATCAAAAAAGTCTTAGAAGCGGCCATTAAACAAGGTGGAACCACCTTAAAAGATTTTATGTCACCCGATGGCAAACCTGGCTACTTTGTTCAAAAACTTAATGTCTATGACCAGGCTGGCAAACCCTGCCCTGTTTGCAGCACACCCATTGAACGCATCATCCTCAACCAAAGAGCGAGCTATTTTTGCCCAAAATGCCAAAAAAAATAACTTTTCTTAATTAGGCTTAAATAGTAAAACTGTAAAAAACCTATCAATAAAGTGTAACCAAATTAATACGTGTAAATATCTATTCTAGTAGTTTTACTATCAACCTAAAACTAGAGAGTCATTACTATGCGTTTAAAACCTATTGTTGCTGCCCTGCTAACACTATCACTTGTTGCTTGCGAAGAAGAAACGACCAATAACGACACAAAAACCATCACTTTGAGTGAACAAGCTCGTTATGAATCTGGTGTTTTTGATCAAAGTGCCGCCGAGATTGTCGCTTTTGATGCGACTACCGAACAAACTTTTGTGGTCAATGCGAACTCAGGCCAAATTGATATTTTAAATAGTTCCGACATCAGCAATCCAACACTAACCCAATCCATTGACATTGCAACAGACCTAGTGACAGCGACCGTTGTTGCCAATGTAGGTTTGGTAGGTGCAGCCAACAGCGTTGATGTAATCAACGGTTTAATGGCTGTGGCCGTTGAAGCGGGCACTAAAACTGATGATGGCTGGGTTGTCTTTTATAAAATTTCAGATTTGTCTTATCTCACCGCTATTCAAGTAGGCGCTTTACCCGACATGCTGACTTTTACACCCAATGGCTCTCAACTTGTTGTAGCTCTTGAAGGTGAGCCAAGCTCGGACTATAGCGTAGACCCTGAAGGTGAAATTTCAGTCATTGATATTACCTGGGATGGCACAACGCTAAATACGATACTGACTGAAATCGGTTTTACTGATTTTAATGTTGGTGGTGGTAGAAACGGAGACCTTCCATTAGATAAAATGGTTATAGATGGCTACAGTGCAACGAACGGAGATAATAAAGCAACCATTGCTGAAAGCTTTGAACCTGAATATATTACCGTTAGTTCTGATAACGCTAAAGCCTATGTTTCACTTCAAGAAAATAATGCCATTGCGGTGGTTGATTTAGCGACCAAAACCATTGATAAAATTATTGGTTTAGGCTTTAAAGACCACTCTATTGCTGGTAATGCTTTAGACGCAAGCCAAAAAGATGGTGTTAACATCAAAAACTGGCCAGTAATGGGTATGTATATGCCCGATACCATTGCCAGTATGCAATACAATGGCAAAACCTACCTGTTAACCGCCAACGAAGGGGATGACCGTCAAGACTGGTTAGACAACGTAACAGATCAAGCGAGCTGTGAAGCAGCAGGCTATTACTTTGATAGTTCAGATAACTGTATTGATGCTTTTAGCGCTAAAGATTATTACGATACCTTTAATGTCACTCTTAACTCTGGTTTAGCAACCAATGGCGGCTTTGGTGAAGATGATGAACTACGCCGTTTAAAATTTTCTTACCATACAACCGTTGCTAAGAATGGCAATGCCACATTCTTTAATGAGCTTTATGCATACGGAGGTCGTTCTTTCTCTATTTATGATGCCGAAACGGGCGAACAAGTCTTTGATTCAGGAGAGGATTTTGAAACCATCACGGCTGAAAAATATGCAGATGGATTTAACAACGATAACGCTGAAAATACTGGCGACGATCGCTCTGACAATAAAGGCCCAGAACCCGAAGCCTTAACAGTTGGTGTAGTAAACGGTAAAACTTATGCCTTTATCGGGCTAGAGAGAATGGGTGGAATTATGGTTTATGATGTTTCAAACCCAACCAAACCTAGCTTTGTTGAATACGTCAGCAACCGTGATATGACAAAACAACCAGACCCAACCAACCCAGACTTTGATGCCAACGGTGACTACGGCCCAGAAGGCTTTAAATTTGTTTCGGCAGAACACAGCCCGAGTGGAAAACCCCTGTTAATTGTTGGTAATGAGGTCAGTGGCACAACCACGTTCTACAATATTGAAGAAACCTTAATAGCAAAATAACCATAAAAATTAACACTGTCTTTTTAGCCAACTAGCTTTCGCTAGCTGGCTTTTTTGTTTTTGAATAAACCACCTTAGACACATCTCTTTTATAAACCAAAAAGTACTGCCCTCTTAAAACAACATTCAAAATTGAATATTTAAGCGTTTTATTGACTTAACTATTATTGTCATTTTTATCGTAAATTTGTTGTGATAAACTCAATTATACCTTTTGCGTTTACACTATTTTGAGTAGCAATGACATGGATAATTTAAGAGAAAAACATTGGCACCACCACGCCTTAGAGGACATAGATAAGCTATTAGAAACCAATAGCCACTCTGGTCTTGACGTTTTAACGGTAAAAGAGCGCCAATTATTCTATGGCCCAAACCGCCTCACTCCTCAAAAGGGAAAGAACCCTATTGTTCTATTCTTGCTCCAGTTTAACCAACCTCTTGTTTATATTCTTTTAGCCGCCGCCATTGTCACTTTTGTATTGCAAGAGTGGGTTGATAGTGGCGTCATTTTTGGGGTTATCTTAGTTAATGCCATCGTGGGCTTTATTCAAGAATCTAAGGCGTTAAAGGCGATTGAAGCACTTTCTCGCAGCATGGAAGGGTTTGCCACCGTACTGCGTGCGGGTACAAAGATAACCATCCCGTCTCATGAATTGGTGTTGGGAGACATTGTTCTACTTCAATCGGGCGATAAAGTGCCCGCTGACCTACGCTTAATACGCTGTCGAGAGCTTCAAGTCGATGAATCTGCCTTAACAGGTGAGTCGGTTCCTTCTCAAAAAAATCTGCAACCACTGGCATTTGAAACACCCTTATCAGAACGCCATAACATGACTTACTCATCCACTCTCGTCACTTATGGAACCGCTACTGGTGTTGTAGTAGAGACTGGAGATCATACTGAAATTGGACAAATCAATACCTTGATTGCCAATGCGACCGTTTTAGCCACGCCATTAACAAAATCCGTTTCTAAATTTAGTGAACTTCTACTTAAAGTTATTTTATTGCTCGCAGGCATGACCTTTGTTATTGGCTGGTTGCATGGTCAACCCATGCTTGAGACGTTTATGGCAGCCGTTGCTTTAGCCGTAGGCGCAATTCCAGAAGGATTACCAGCGGCCATGTCTATTATGCTGGCCATTGGGGTGAATAAAATGGCCAGTCGTCATGCCATTATTCGTAAAATGCCTGCGGTTGAAACCTTAGGAAGTACAACGGTCATCTGCTCTGACAAAACGGGAACCCTGACCCAAAACCAAATGACGGTACAGCAAATCTTTGCAGGCCAAACCCACTATGAGGTAACGGGCACGGGGTACAATCCTCAAGGCGAAATATCCAGCAATGGAAAGAGTATTGAGCCAGCACAATTTCATACTACACAAAACCAAATCACGGCCCTTTCAGAAACTCTTAAAGCGGGGTTATTATGTAATGATTCAAGGCTCATTGAAAAAGAGCAACGTTGGGCAATTGACGGAGACCCTACCGAGGCGGCCTTAATCTCGTCAGCGTTCAAAGCCCAGTTTAATATAGCGGATCTTGAACAAACCTACCCAAGAGTAGACACGCTCCCTTTTGAATCTCAACATCAATACATGGCCACATTACACAAACTTGCCATAGACAATGAGGCTGGACAATCCGTTATCTACATTAAAGGTTCCGTTGAAAGCATTCTTAAACGCAGTGATTCTGCTTTAAACAATGACAATCAACTCACTTCGCTCGATATCACGCAAATACATCAAGAAATTGATTTAATGGCTTCAAAGGGTTTGAGAGTACTCGCTTTTGCTAAAAAACTGGTTTCTGCTGACACACAAAATGTCACGCATGAAATGCTCAATTCAGGTTTAACCTTTTTGGGTCTTCAGGCGATGATGGATCCGCCTCGTCAGGAGGCGATCTCTGCGGTTAAAGCGTGTCAAAGTGCTGGTATTCAAGTCAAAATGATCACAGGTGATCATGTTGCTACAGCCGCTGCCATCGCCAAACAAATTGGTTTAAAAGGCAACGATCATGGACTAGATGAACAATATGCTTACAGTGGCCATTCACTTGCTCAACTTAGTGATACAGAGTTGGTTGAAGTCGCTGAAAAGTCAGCGGTCTTTGCCAGAGTCACACCAGAGCAAAAATTACGTTTAGTAGAAGCATTGCAATCTAAAGGGCATGTAGTTGCCATGACAGGTGATGGCGTGAATGATGCTCCCGCCTTAAAACAGGCCGATATTGGTATTGCCATGGGGCTGGGCGGAACAGAAGTGGCTAAAGAAGCCGCCGATATGATTTTGACCAATGATAATTTTGCCACCATTGAAGCGGCTGTAGAAGAAGGTCGTTCGGTGTTTGATAACTTAGTCAAGTTCATCACCTGGACATTGCCCACCAATGCAGGGGAAGGGTTAGTCATTTTAACTGCCATTATTTTTGGACTGACGTTACCCATCACCCCCGTTCAGATTTTATGGATAAATATGACCACCGCCCTATTACTGGGTTTGATGTTGGCATTTGAAAATAAAGAACCTGGCCTAATGGCTCGCAAACCACGCAAACCTAATTCTCCGATTATTAATACAGAACTTGCCATTCGTATCTTAACGGTAAGCACCCTTATGTTGGCTGGCGCTTATGGGTTATTTAACTGGGCAATTAACATGAATCATAGTGTGGAAACGGCACGTACCTTAGCGGTAAACATGTTTGTTTTTGGTGAAATCTTCTACCTCTTCAATTGCCGTTCTTTACGTTACTCGATGTTTAAAATCGGCTTTTTCTCCAATCCCTGGCTATTGGCTGGCGTTCTCAGTATGGTGATGATTCAGATATTTTTTACCCACTCAACCACCATGAACAATCTATTTGGTAGCGCCCCCCTATCACTTCTACAATGGAGCGCTGTTTTACTTGCAGGATTAACCATTTACATTGTCATTGATATAGAAAAACGTTTTAGAATCTACTTTGAAAAACACAAAAACTAACTCGCTTTTGCAACCGTTTATCACTCCGTCATGGCCACGGTTTTAATTAAAGCAAAAACAACCAGGCCTGGTAATAGTTGCAAACGATTAGCGGAGTTTTGAGTAATTTCTGCAAACAGGTGCTGACCATCAGCTAACAATAATCGCACTAAAACTCGATGTTCGCTCTGTGGAATAATTTCTCCCACCTCAACTTTTAAATGGTTGATTATGCTTAGATTTTGCGGATCAGATAAACCGATACTGACATCTCTGGCTAAAATTCGCACTCTTACTTGTGTTTTTTGCACCAAGAGATGCTGACTAACCCATAACGATTGCCCTGGATTTTGGTCTAAAGTTTTATTAATTCTAATCTGCTGTAGGCCATCCTCAACCTGCTGTGGTTCACCCAGTAAGACTGAAACCGCACCTTGTTCATCAAACAACGGAGAATCTGGACGAGATAAGGACTGTTGTAGAGTTTCCATTCGTTCAATCTGCCCATCTTTCATAAACACCACTCTATCTGCCAAACGCTCGACTTCTGCGGGAGCGTGGGTAATATAAAGCACGGGCAATTGATATTGTTCTATAACCTCTTCAATAAGGGTTAACAGTTCGGCTTTGGCTCGCCAATCTAATGCGGATAATGGCTCGTCCATACAGAGCAACTTTGGACGCATTAACAGAGCACGGGCAATTGCCACACGCTGACGTTCGCCCCCCGATAGATATGTGACCTCACGATCTAACAGTTCTGCAATGCCAATGCGCTCAACAATATCATTAAAATCACCAGGCCTGGTCGTTTTAGGCAGACGTTTAATGCCGTATTCTAAATTTTGCCTAACGGTCAAATGCGGAAACAGCGCGGCATCTTGAAACACAAAACCAATATTGCGGTTTTGTGCGGGCAAGGCTTTATGGCCATTTTGCCAGGCCTGGTCATCCACAGTTAACTTGCCACAGGTGCGTTTATCTAAGCCTGCAATGGCACGCAACAAGGTGCTTTTACCACTGCCCGAACGGCCAAATAAAACGGTAACGCCTTGTAATGGTATTGAAAAATCACCACTGTCTAGGGCAAAACCACCAAGATCAAGCTGTAAGTTGCCTGTTATCATCTGTTTGCTACTCACTTATCCCACCTTTACCCCAAAACGACGATTCACGCCATAGACCAACATCAGAACCAATAAAGAAAAAATCAACATCATGGCGGACAAAATATGCGCTTGGTCGTACTCCATGCTTTCAACATGATCAAAGATATCAATCGACACCATTCGAGTTTGCCCAGGGATATTACCGCCCATCATTAAGACCACACCAAACTCGCCCACCGTATGGGCAAAAGTCAACGTGGCAGCTACTAAAAACCCGCGTTGCGAGAGCGGCACGACAATGGTAAAAAACCGATCTAAAAATGAGGCACGCATAGTGGCAGCGGCATCGAGCAAGCGCGATGGAATGGACTCAAAGGCATGCATTAACGGTTGTACCGCAAACGGCAAAGAGTAAAACACCGAACCAATCACCAAGCCTGCTTTACTAAAGGTTAGCTGCCCTTCAAAACCAAACACCCTTAAAAAATCAGTGACCATGCCGTTTGGATTAAAGATAATCAGCATATAAAAGCCCAATACCGTTGGCGGTAACACAAGAGGTAGAGCCACTAAGGCTTCAAGCAATACTTTATTACGTGATTGCATTTGTGCCATCCACCAGGCTAAAGGTGTGCCTAAAACCAACAATAGAACAGTCGTCATTGCCGCCACTTCTAGTGTTAGCCAGATGGGGTCTAAATTGATTTGAGTACCAAAAATTTCCAGCATGGAAACCTTCCTTGAGAATCATTCATTCAAAAAAACAAAAGCAGGTAACAATACCTGCTTTAAACACTGTCAATACGGTGTAGGGGTGTGTCAATCAGAAACCTACTTGATGAGCTGGTGATTTAACCCTAGTTAACACCGTAACCATAAGATTCGATAATTTTAATCGCTTCAGGCGTTTTCATAAAGGCCATAAAGTCTTTAATGGCCGCATTCTCTTTACCGCGTAACGTTACCACTGCCCCTTGATTAATTGGCTGGTAATCGGCTTGTGGCACAACCCAATACTGGCCTTTTTGATAAATGGGGCTTTGTGGATCAACAATTTGTGACATGGCCACAAAACCAATTTCGGCATTGCCCGTTGCCACATATTGGAACGCATGGGCGATACTTTCACCGTTGACGATTTTGGCTTTCACGCCATTGTATAACCCTTGCTTCATTAGATAAGCTTGAGCGCGCTCACCGTAAGGAGCCGTTTTTGGATTGGCAATCGCCAAATGGTTAAACTGAGCTTGCTTTAAGACCTCTAAAGGCGATTTAGCGACTGGATACTTGGCACTATAAAGCGCGATTTTACCTTGCGCATACACAAAATAGCTGTCGGCTTCACCCAGACCTGCTTCAATGGTTTTTTTAGCACGTTTTTCATCGGCCGCAAAAAAAGCATCAAAAGGGGCACCATTTTTAATTTGGGCAAACAGTTTTCCCGTTGGTCCAAATGAGAACTTAATATGGTGCTCAGGGTGCTTTTTCACAAACGCTTCATTCACCGATTCAATGGTTTTAGTAAAGTTGGCCGCTACCGCCACAGTGGCATTTTGCGCATAACTTAATGCACTAAAGGTTAAACCAACAAACAAACCTGTTATTGATACGATTTTTTTCATTTCTTTCTCCATACTAATTCAATCTAAATAAACTTTAATACATATAACGTTTAATACATATCGATTATTAAAAAAAGAGCGATTGAGTAGCCTCAAGTCGCTCTATTTGTAAAATGTATTTCTAGTCAGCAACCGCCAATAACACATGGCTTGATTTAATCAATGCGCAACAACGTCCACCGACCACTAAATCTAGGTTTTCAACACTTTGGTTGGTAATGACCGCAGACAACTTTTGACCTCCGCCCACATCGAGCGTCACGTCACTAT
Source organism: Thiomicrorhabdus sp. Kp2 (assembly GCF_000478585.1). NCBI lineage: Bacteria > Pseudomonadati > Pseudomonadota > Gammaproteobacteria > Thiotrichales > Piscirickettsiaceae > Thiomicrorhabdus > Thiomicrorhabdus sp. Kp2. The sequence continues at coordinate 1,957,360 of NZ_ARWI01000001.1, read as the reverse complement.
TAACGGCGCCCTTTTCTATGTGGGTAATTTCACCACAAAACTGATTGCGGGCGCTGGTTTTAAAAGCACCGTTTATATCTTCGGTTAAAATCACCCAGCTGGCTTTAATAAGGGCGTAGGCATCTGCACCAACCTCTAAACCCAATCGCTCTAAACTTTCTGGGGTAATATGCGCCACCACTTGCATATCATGGCCAATCGCTAAAATGACTTCACAATTTACTGGACCCGTTGTAATTTTAGTCACCGAACCGTGAAACAGGTTTCTTGCACTGGTTTTCATTGAGACCTTCCGCATAATTTCTAACTGACTTAATACACCTGGTGAGATATTCTCAAGCTCTCTCATCCAGTGCTGCATCTGTTCTGAAAATAACTGATAAGCGGCTAACAATGATTCTCCCGCTGGGGTCAACACCATTCCGCCACCGCCTGTTCCGCCTTTTTGGGCAGTCACCAAAGGTTTTTCAGCGGCCAGATTCATTGCTTCAATCGCTTGCCAAGCCCCTTTATAACTCATACCACACGCTTTAGCGGCAGATGAGAGTGAGCCTAATAACGCAATTTTATTTAACAACTCTAACCTTCTTTGACCTGAACGAGATTGTTTAGAGCCCATTAAAAAGGATTGCACAAGTTGTTCTGGATGTGAGTTGTTCAAAACGCTATTACCTTATATACATAATGAGACAAATTATAACTGGAGACAAGATGATGTCAACCAAATTAATCGCAATTACGTATGCCTTTTAATAGGTCCTTTAATAGACCTTTAAAAACTTGATTTAAGCTTCTTTAATCCAAACAGTTTTGGTAGGAGTATTAATATTTATTGAATTTACCAGGCCTGGTATTTACAGCAAAGAGTATAGATGTAAATATAGACCCCATCATTTTAATCGTAAGCAAATTTATGAAAGCCTATTTACGTTCCATTACACAGCTTATTGGCCAAACCAACGGCACGGTAAGCCACAGTGAAAAAATCATTTCTGCAATCGGTGGTTTTCTTGCTATTTTTGTGATTATTCTTATTAGCCAATATTTTTTAGGTCTTGAGGCTAGTTGGGGCATTATCGCATCCATGGGGGCTTCGGCTGTTTTGCTGTTTGCGGTACCCAACGGCCCGCTTTCACAACCTTGGCCAGTTTTTGGTGGCCATATGTCAGCCGCGTTTATTGGCGTAAGCTGCGCGCTATTGATAAGCGACCCTTTATTGGCCGCCAGCAGTGCTGTTGGGCTATCCATTGGCGTAATGTACTACTTAAACTGTATTCACCCGCCAGGTGGCGCAACGGCATTAACCGCCGTGGTGGGTGGAGAAACCATTCACCAAATGGGCTATCAATTTTTACTGACTCCCGTATTGATTAACATTGTTGGAATTTTAGTCATCGCCATTATTTTTAACGCTTTATTTGATTGGCGTAGATACCCCGCTTTTTTACAAAATACTGACAGCAAATCTAAAAAAGAATCAGCAAATCAAGAGAGCATTTCACACCAAGATTTTTTGGCCGCTTTAAAAGAGATAGACTCTTTTGTGGATGTAAATGAAAATGAGTTGCGACGCATTTTTGAGCTTATTAACCTAAATGCGGCCAAAAATAAACTCGCGGATTATGACATTCAGCTAGGTAAGGTTTATAGTAATGGTCAAGTAGGTAAAGAGTGGAGCATGCGCCAGATTATTGATGAATCCACTGATGAAAACCCTAATAAAGATTTTGTTATTTTTAGACAAATCGCTGGTAAGGCAAAAAAACGTAGCGATTGTTTAACGCGTAACGAATTTGCTCAATGGGCAAAATATGAGATGATTAACCAAGATGGTAAGTGGGTACGAAAAGATTAATACACGCCTTCACTGTCAAATAACACAGATAAAAACGATGATTAAACCTCAAAATATAGCCTTAATATTCTCTGTTATTTTTATAACGTTGGTTGCACAAGGTTGTTCAAAATCAGACGATAAGAATGTCACACAATGGCCAACACCAAAAACATGTGATTTGCATGCGGACAGCTGTACCGCAAAAATGGGTGATGCTAAAGTGACCCTTAAAATCAGCCCCCACCCAATCCCCATTGCGCGACCGCTAGGCATTGAGGTAGACATAGAGAATTTGGATGTTCAGAACATAGAATTAGATATATCGGGCATTAATATGTATATGGGGTACAACCGCGTAACCCTCACACCTGCAGACCCTAATCGATACATAGGCACATCCATGCTGGCGTTTTGTACGAGCCAAAAGATGTTATGGCAAATCACATTAATGATTCATCAAGCAGATGGTTCACAAATTCAAATACCTTACACTTTAGAAACCATTAATCGTCGCTAGCCAAACACTGTCTTTTCAAACTTACCAGGCCTGGTAAGTTTGAACTATAGACCTTGTTTCTCTTTTAGAGCCTTGCCAACAACAGGGTGTACAAATTCTGAAACATCACCACCTAATGCCGAAATTTCTCGCACCAAACTTGACGAAATAAAGGCGTATTGTTCCGCTGGTGTCATAAACATAGTTTCGACTTCTGGGGCAAGCTTTCGATTCATTGACGCCAATTGAAACTCATATTCAAAATCTGAAACCGCTCGCAATCCACGTAGCAAAACATTGCCATCAATCTCTTTAACAAAATCAACCAGTAGTCCACTAAAACCAACCACTTCTACATTGGGTAAGTTTGCCGTCACTTCTTTAGCTAATGCCACTCGCTCGCTCAAGGTAAAAAGTGATTGTTTGTTTCGATTATCCGCTACGGCAATCACTAAACGATCATAAAATCGAGCTGCGCGTTCAATCAAATCAAAATGCCCTGAGGTAATCGGATCAAAAGTACCTGGGTACACTGCCGTAATCGACATAGATGTCCTTTAAGTTAAGTTGAATAAAGTTGGCTCTATTCTACGTGAAGCCAAAGCATAAAAAAACCAGCTCTTCGCTGGTAAATAATTACGTTGGCCTGGGCTCTTATATAAAGCTCACTTAAAAACGCTGCCTAATCTTTTATCTAAACTTTAATTTAGAGTCTTATTTAACGTCTTTTTTAAATAAACCAAATTTAACTTGGGAAGTGTTTTTTTCACGATAATTAACCCAACCTTCGGGCAAAATTGGCCAATCCAACTGCTTTTCCTGTTCTAGATATAGCCAGGCCTGGTCACTCAAATAGCCATTTTCAAACAATAAATCGACCGCTGTTTGCATTAATTCTTTATGAAAAGGAGGGTCTAAAAAAACCAAATCATAGGCTTGTTCACAGGGCTTATTTAACCACTGCAAACTATCGATCTGTTCAACAACCGCATTTGAAACAGCTAGGGCTTTAAGATTCTGTTGCAATTGCTTGGCATTTTGTTTATTGAGCTCTAACAATGTGGCCTGTTTTGCTCCACGTGAAATGGCTTCAAAAGACAAAGCGCCTGAACCCGCAAACACATCCAAACAGCTTGCACCAGCAATCTCAAACTGTAACCAATTAAACAGCGTCTCTTTGACTCGATCTGAAGTGGGGCGAAGCCCTTCGGCATTAAGCACGGGCAGTTTTCGACCTCTGAAATTACCGCCAATAATTCTTACTTCACCTGCGGATGATTGTTTTAAGTTACCAGGCCTGGCAACTTTATTGGTTTTGGGGCGTGGTTTACGACTATTGTGAGACATTAGATTTATTTTTTAATGATTTAGAGTGATTTTTTCAGGTGTAATCGTAATCTTTTTAGCGGATAACAAACGACCTAACGCTTTTTTATAACTGGCTTTACTCACTCGATAACGGTCAAAAATTTGTTGTGGTGTACTTTTGTCGGTTAACTCTGAAACGCCATCATTGGCTTCTAAAACAGCAAGAATCATTAAACCAAGTTCATCTTGCGCCTCTTGCCCTCGCTTTTGTAGGGTTAGATTGATTCGATGGTCTGGGCGAATCCCTTTAATATAACCTTGCATTTTTTGCCCCATTCTTAAAGGCTGTAAAATATCTGAGTTATGAATTAAACCTAAATGAGTACCATCAATTAATGCGGTATAGCCCATATTACTACGACTCACCACCATGAGTTTAACGGGCTGACCGCTTTTAAAGTTGTCATTGGTCTCTTTAAGATGAAGGCTCAATTTACTAGAAGCGGCAATGCGTCCACTTTTGTCTATATAGAGATAAACACAGTAAAAGCGCCCTTTTTCCATTGGTACACGCTGTTCGGCATAAGGCACTAATAAATCTTTTGGCATTCCCCAATCAAGAAAAGCACCTGTGCGGTTTACATCACTAACCTTTAAATAAGCCACTTCACCAATTTGAGCTAATGGTTTGTCAGTAGTCGCCACTAAACGATCTTGTGAGTCTAAATGAATAAACGCATCAATCATTTGACCAACCTGGGCTTTAGCTGGAACATACCGCGCAGGCAGTAAAATCTCGCCTAAATCGCCACCATCTAAATAGAGCCCAAATTCAACTTCTTTTACTATTTTTAATTGGTTTATTTGTCCAATCTGAGCCATTATTTCTTTACCTTAAAGTTAAAAACGCATTTAATAGGATTTATTCAAACGGAGGTCTTCTATGAAAACGTATCTTATTCTACCACTTATATTATCTGTTATATTTCTCACCGCTTGTAATACTGTTCCGATTGCTTCAGATGATGCGGATAGCCTAGCTAAGAATTTTAAACCTAACGCTACAAAATCAAAAATCTATGTATATCAAACCGAACCTTTTAGCTCGATAACGGGGGTTCCCATTGCTCTAGATAAAAAAATCGCTGGAGAAGTTACCGCAAATAGTTTTTATGTTTGGACTGTAGAGCCAGGCCGACATGTTATAAGCTCATTGACAGCCAATAAAAATAATATGTGGATCGACACCGAAGCTGGACAGAATTATTACGTTAAGCAAACTGTTAATATCAGCATTTGGAAACCCACTTCCCTTTTAGAGCAAGTGAGCGAAAAAGAGGGAATTAAGGCGATTAATCAATCTAAACTGATTGACGTAAAATAGAAAACGGCGTGCCGTTAGCCAATTAAAGAGTATTTAAAGGCTAACTTGTACGCCGTTTGCTATGAAACTAAGCTCACTCAATAAATGGTTTAGCGCGGTTTTCCCACCATAATTTCAAGCATATGATCTGGCTTAATATGCTTTTGCCAGGCCTGCAAAACATCCTGTTTTGTTACTTGCTTGATTAATTTTGGAAAAGTATCCAAATAGTCTAAAGGTAAATCGTAAAAACCAATCATTGAGATATAACCTAGAATTTTGCCATTGTTATCCATTCTAAGTGGCCAACCACCAATTAAATTATCTTTAATCGCTTGTAGCTTCTCTTCTGAAAAATCTTTTAAGAAAGCATCCAACGTTTCTCTCACCACCTTATCGGCTTCTAAAGCCGAGGCGTTTTTGGTAGATAAACCGATTAAAAAAGGCCCTGTGACTTTTTGTGGCGCAAAGTAGCTGTATACACTATAGACCAAACCGCGTTTTTCTCGCACCTCTTCCATTAATAAAGAACCGAATCCTGCACCGCCAAATAGGTGATTGCCCACAAACAACGGTACATAATCAGGGTTACCGCGTTCAATACCAAGTTGTGCAAGTGAATAATAGGTTTGAGTAGAGTCAAAATCGATTTTAATGGTTTCCTGCTGATGCTCTAATTTTGGCGTTACCAGGCCTGGTGGTTTAGTGCCTTTAGGTAAGTTTGCCGTGAGCTGATTAGCGATGGCCTTAGCCTTTGCTTTATCCACATTTCCGACAATGGAAACAACCGCATTAGAAGCCACATAAAACTGTTTATAAAAGGCTTTAATTTTAGCGATATCAATCTGTTCAACCGAATCAAGCGTTCCAGATGTTGGATGTCCATATGGATGGTTGGCGTATAAGGTTTCCCATAACTTATCATTTGAAATGACTTGCGGTTTAAAGGCTTTTTGTTTTAAGCCTACTTTTAAACGCTGTATTTCACGGTCAAAAATATCCTGGCTAAACTGTGTGTCACTCACCAAACTTTCAAAGGTGGTTAACGCAGTTTGCATAATTTGTGGTCGCGTTAAGGTACGCAATGAGATAGAGGCACTGTTCTTGGTCACACCCGAACCAATTTGCGCACCAATGGCGTTAAAGGTTTCTGATACTTGCTCTTCATTTAGCTTAGATGTTGTAGTACCCAACAAACCTGAAGTCATTGAGGCTAATCCCCATACTTTACCATCACGTGCTGACCCTGCATCAAAGGTCATTTCAATATCAAGCATGGGCAGTTGTTTGGCTTCAACGTACATAACTTTGGCGCCATTTTCGGTATACCAACTCTCAATTTTGACATTGGCCAATGCTGAAAAACTCATGATAAAAAAGGTTACAAACAACCAGGCCTGTAAGCTTAATTGAGAAACCGAATAACTAGAATGTAATTTCAATATGTTCATTAGTGAATATCTCCTGCATGCCCAACTGCGCCACGCATTTTCTTCTCTTCTTGACCATTTGGCAATAAAGTCGCAACGGTTACTTTATCTTCTTGCAGATATTTTTTGGCAACCGCTTGAACTTGTTGTGGAGTGACTTTACGCAAAGACTCTACCCAGTTATCCAAAGTATCCGCAGGCAAGCCCACGCTGATTAATGAACCTAATACATTTGCTTGAGACTGAATCGAGTCCTGATGATAGATATATTGTGCTTCTGATTGTGCTAACACTCTTTCAAGTTCAGCGTTTGTGATGAGTTCAGTTTGCAGTTTTTTAATCTCTTGCCAAATGCCCTTTTCGGCTTTTTCTGGTGTAACCCCTTCTGATGGGGTTGCACTAAACATAAACAAGGTGGTCAATCGGTCTGTACCGTCATAACCCGCTCCAGCACTAGCAACTAATTGCTGTTTACGAATAAGCTCTTTGGTTAATCGTGACGAATCATCACCATCTAAAATAGAGCTCAACACCTCCAAAGCAAATACCTCTTGCTTTTCAGCCTCTGTCTTTGCCGTCACCAAAGTTGGCGCATGAAAACCCATTAATATACTCGGTGCTTTCGTCGCGCCTTTTAGGGTTAAACGTCTGGGGCCTTCTTGTTCAAGCTCAACCTGAGGTTTGGGCGGTTCAATCTTTTCAGGTTTATTTTTGCCATAATGTTTTTGGGCAAGCTCATACACCTCTTGCGGGTTTACATCGCCCACCACAACCAATGTGGCATTATTAGGAGCATACCAACGCTGATACCAACTACGTGCATCTTCTGCTGTCCAACTGCGAATATCTGGCATCCAACCAATAACGGGGTGATGTGCTGGACTGTTCATAAAGGCCATGGCTTTAAATTGCTCATACAACTTACCTGATGGCTTATCCTCTGTACGCCATCTACGCTCTTCAGTGACCACATCTCGTTCTTTGATAAACTCTTCATCGGTCAAAACAATATTACGCATACGGTCGGCTTCTAAACGCATCACCTCAGCAAGATGTTGTTTACCAATCACCTGATAATAAGCGGTGTAATCGGTAGAGGTAAAGGCGTTTTCTTGCCCCCCCATCTTAGAAACGATTTTAGAAAACTCGCCAGGCTTGAGCTTCTCTGTACCCTTAAACATCATGTGTTCAAGCATGTGTGAGATACCCGTTTTACCGCTATGCTCAAAATGAGAACCCACACGATACCAAACCTGATGAACCACAACAGGTGCACGATGATCCTCTTTTACCACCACTTTCATGTGGTTATCTAGGGTAAATTCGGTTACTTTTGCTGCGCTGGGTAAACTTACGGCAGCAAACAACATTACCGTTGCTAATTTACTTGCTAAGCTTGTGGTTGCCATATTGAAGTTTCCTTTAGATTGTCTGATTTGAATTTTGAATTAGCTATTCTACAAAAACTATTTAAGCTTACCAGGCCTGGTTGATTATTTTTGTGGCAAACCAATTAACATTAACGCCCTGGTTAAGCCAAACTGTTTATGAATTCATTTATAATAACGATAGTTTTTTATCCAAGTATGAATATAACTTGGATTTACCTCTGTTAGCCCTTATAAAACAGACAAATAATGAATACCAAATACCGCTATTTGGTTTTAGGAAATACGCATGTTTAGCTTTTTGCGCCGCAACAAAAAAAATGAAGAAGCTTCAGACATTAACGCTGAAGAAGCCAGTCAAAATCTTGATAAACTCCAACAAGAAGAACAGCCTGTAAAAGAGACTGAACAGCCACAAGAAAGCACTGAACAAAGTTCCACTGCTTCGCAAGCAGAAACGGCTAGAACTGAAACAGCGCCTATTGCAGAGCAAGCGGCTGATTTCGAAGAGATGACCGTTGAAAAACCCGTTGATGAAACCAAAGCAAAACCAACGACAGAAGAATCAACGGATATAGATATTGCGAAAGAACCCGAACAGAAAAAAATGGGATTCTTCACTCGTCTTAAAAATGGTTTAAGCAAAACTCGCCAAAGTTTTACCGAGAGTTTGGCAGGCCTGGTATTAGGCCGCAAAGAGATTGATGAAGATCTGCTAGATGATTTAGAAATGATTCTACTGACTGCGGATGTAGGGATTGATGCGACCGATAGAATCATTAAAAACCTAACAGAACAAGTATCTCGCAAAGAGCTTAAAGATCCCGAAGCACTTATTAATGCGCTCAAAATACAATTGCAAGAGATTATAGACCCAATGTCTCAACCTTTAGACATTGATACGCACTTAGCCAAACAATCTGGGCCTTTTGTTATTTTAATGGTCGGTATTAACGGTGTAGGAAAAACCACAACCATTGGTAAGTTAGCTAAAAAATATCAGCTTGAAGGAAAATCCGTGATGTTAGCCGCTGGCGATACCTTCCGAGCTGCAGCGGTAGAACAGTTACAAACGTGGGGAGAGCGCAACAATGTCCCAGTCATGGCTCAAAAAACAGGTGCCGACTCGGCGGCGGTTATTTTTGATGCCATTCAATCTGCTAAAGCAAAGAATATTGATGTATTAATTGCGGATACTGCTGGACGCCTGCACACGCAATCCAACTTAATGGAAGAGTTAAAAAAGGTAAAACGTGTTATCGCCAAAGTTGATGAAACCGCACCTCACGAGGTTATGTTGGTGATTGATGCGGGTACTGGGCAAAACGCTCTTAACCAAGCACAGCAATTCCAAGAAGCGGTGGATGTTTCAGGCATTACCTTAACCAAGCTCGATGGTACTGCAAAAGGGGGAATTGTTTTTGCCCTAGCTGAACAACGTCAAATCCCAATTCGCTTTATTGGTGTGGGTGAATCAATCGATGATTTACGCGCATTTGACAGCAAAAGTTTTACTGAAGCCCTATTTGACCAGTCACAAAGTAACTGATTCTTTTGAGTTAATTTATGCAAATGCCCGACACCGATAATATCGATTTTCAATATGCCTTTAAGATAGGCTATCGAATGGCGATTGAGGGCAAAAGGGTCACAAGTATGCCTAGCAGCATTCGCCGAGACATGGGCATGCGTGACTATTTTCAACAAGGTTGGGAACAGGCACTTGAAGATGTCAGTTTAGCCAATGCACAGGCGAATAAACCCGAGTGGCGTAAACGCTTTATATGGTTTGTCTTTATGGTTTTAGGTGGCATTGGTACCGCCAAACTCATGATTTACAATATTGAAGCAGAAAAAGCTCAGCAACAGGCCATTATTGAAGGTACACATACCTTAACAGTGCAGCAAAACTCACCCACAGAGTTACCTAGCGAGACTAAAGCCGTTCATAAAACGTTACCTCAACTTAGCCTTCTCTCTAATGAACAGCGTCAAGACCTAGCTCAAACTAAGCAAAACTTTACGACTCTTGAGGCCATCCCTCTTGAACCAATTATTGACAGTAAAATAAAGATAACTTTTTCTCAACTGAGTGAGTCTATCGAAAATAGAACCCCTGTTAACCCTCTGAGTGAAGTAGTTCCTAAATATATCCGTACCGTTTATTTCTTTACAGAGGTTACTGAAGCAAAGGGTAAAACAATCTTTCACCGTTGGCGAACGGATAATCAAGTCATGGCAACGGTTGAATTAAATATTCAAAGTGATAAATTTAGAACATGGTCTTCAAAAAAACTCAGTAGCGCTTGGCAAGGCAAGTGGTATTTAGAGGTTTTAGACGAAAACCAAAATGTAATTTACCGTAAACAGTTTTACTATGGAATAAAAAATGACAAGCCTTAAACGCTTAACCCTGATTGTACTCAGTTTAATTATTGCTACATTAACGGGTTGCAGTAGTACTCCGCCACCTAAAAAAACATTTAACAATGTCTGCTCGATCTATGACCATGACGATGACTGGCAAGAGGCTGCTGAGAAATCCTATAGAAAATGGGGAACTCCGCCACATGTGCTGATGGCAATGGTCCATCAAGAGTCGCGTTTTAAACCCAATGCTCAACCTAAAAGAGAATATGCATTAGGCATGATTCCATTACCTAGAAAATCTTCTGCATATGGTTACTCTCAAGCAAAGGACGGTACCTGGCATGACTATATGAAAGCGACAGGTAATTGGGGAGCTTCACGTTCAGATATTGAAGATTCAATGGATTTTATTGGATGGTATAACTACCAATCTTATAAACGCCTGAAGATTTCGCGTAAAGACACTTACAAGCTGTACCTTGCTTACCACGAAGGACAAGGTGGCTACTCAAGACGCACCTATTTAAAAAAGGATTGGTTGCTTAAAGTCGCAAAAAAAGTTTCTGACCGAGCAAGAATGTATAAAAAGCAAGACCGTAGATGTTAATCAGAGAAGCCCTGATTATAGAAAATGATAGGCTTAATATTTTAAATATAAAAAAAACCGAGAAAGAAAAATCCAACTCGGTTTTTTATATATTTTTAAAATAACCCGTGTTTAAAATAACTCGTGCTCTAAATGAGTAAATACAAAGGGTATTTACCAGGCCTGGTTATTCTAAATCGTGTTAATTAGGCTTTATAACGTTCAAATACCACTGAAGCGTTTGTACCACCAAATCCAAAACTGTTACTCATAATACGGTTCAACCCTGCATTATCAATACGCTCTGTAACGATAGGCATACCTTCACACTCTGGATCTAAGTTTTCAATATTGATTGAAGGACAGATAAAATCTTTTTCTAACATTAATAAGCTATAAATAAACTCATGAACACCAGCTGCACCCAAAGAGTGACCAGACATGGATTTAGTTGAACTGATTTTAGGCACTTTAGCGCCAAATACTTCACGAATTGCCGCGGCTTCTTTTGTATCACCTACTGGAGTAGATGTTCCATGAGGGTTAATGTAATCAACATCACCATCAACAGTTGCTAATGCCATCTGCATACAACGTACTGCACCCTCTCCAGATGGAGCTACCATATCGTAGCCATCAGAGTTCGCACCATAACCAGTAATTTCAGCGTAAATTTTAGCTCCACGAGCTAAAGCATGTTCTAATTCCTCAACAACAACCATTCCGCCGCCGCCCGCAATTACAAAACCATCACGGTCTGCATCATAGGCACGAGATGCTTTTTCTGGAGAATCATTGTATTTAGAAGAGAGCGCACCCATTGCATCAAACATAACGGACATTGTCCAGTGTAGCTCTTCACCACCACCTGCAAAGACTACGTCTTGTTTACCAAGTTGGATTTGCTCAACAGCTGTACCAATACAGTGTGCAGAAGTTGAACAAGCTGAACTGATTGAATAGTTGATACCTTTAATTTTAAAAGGTGTTGCTAAACAGGCCGATACTGTTGAACCCATAGTACGGGTCACCATGTATGGACCAACGCGTTTTACTCCCTTCTCACGCGCGATTTCAACCGCCTGAGTAGAGTTAGAGTTTGAACCACCACCTGAACCAGCAATAAGGCCTGTTCTAGGGTTAGAAATTTGATCTTCTGTTAAGCCAGAATCTGTTACAGCTTGTTGCATAGCAATATATGAATACGCAGCTGCGTCACCCATAAAACGTAACTGCTTACGATCTATATGGTCTTTAAATTCTAAATTCTTAATGGCACCGTGCACTTGCGAACGCATACCATTTTCAGCATATTCAGGGGCAAACACTATTCCAGACTTACCTTCATAAAGTGAATCTGAAACTTCTTCAGCATTGTTACCTAAACTAGAAACAATACCTAAACCTGTAATAACAACTCTTTTCATAATTAAAAACTATCCGTATTTGTGAATAGGCCAACCTTAAGGTCAGATGCACTATAAATTTCGCGTCCATCAACAAACATTTTAGCATCACCTAAACCCATATAAAGTTTACGTTTGATGACTCGTTTCATATCAATGACATATTCTACTTTTTTTGCTGTAGGTAAAACTTGGCCATAGAATTTGACTTCACCCGAACCCAATGCTCTTCCACGACCAGGCCCACCAGTCCAACCAAGGAAAAAACCAATTAATTGCCACATGGCATCTAAACCTAAACACCCAGGCATAACAGGGTCTTCATTGAAATGGCATTCAAAAAACCATAGATCCTCAGTAATATCTAGTTCTGCTCTAATCTGACCTTTTCCGTAAGCACCGCCTTCTTCAGAGATATGAGTAATACGATCCATCATTAACATCGGAGGAAGAGGTAATTGGGCATTACCAGGGCCAAAGAGTTCTCCACGACCACTCGATAAAAGTTCTTCTTTTGTGTAACTAGACTGTTGTTCCATTCGGCTTACCAATTTCAATATCAAATATCCTGCATTATAACAGTTCGTTAAAGCACAGTACAATTCGAGTTTATATAACAAAAAAGCCCGTAATTCACTATAAATTACGGGCTTTAAAATATGGTGCCGACATCAAGACTTGAACTTGAAACCTACTGATTACAAATCAGTTGCACTACCAATTGTGCTATGTCGGCTGAAGTTGCTGCGTATTATAAGGGCATTTAAAATTTCGTCAATATCTTTTTTCAATTATTTTCTATTTTTTTACACTTTCTTCAACATTAACCATTCCTTGTAGAACCAGGTCAGGTATATAGTCAAAATCATAGTCAATTAAGCTGGAAATCTTCAGAGATTCACCACCTGTTATAATGAGTTTAAAACGGGTTTGTAGCTGGCTATTAAGGTCTAGCACGACCTGATTAATAAATGAAGCTGTCATATAAAGAGTACCACCCAATATACCATCAGCCGTATTAGTAGCTAAAATCTGTGTTCGGTAATCATTACCTAATTCTTTAGCATCCTCAAAGAGTGGTAAATCATTTGTATTGAGTGCCAAGGAGCTTCGCATTGTATGCAAACCAGGAACAATAAACCCACCTAAATGCTTACCATTCATAATAGCATCGATAGTCAAAGCTGTTCCAGCATCAGCAACAATAACGGGATCACGGTAAATACCAACTGCTCCGAGCATGGCAAACCAACGGTCATCACCGAGTTGACTAAAATCATCATAACCAGAGGTTAAATCACAGCACTCTTTTTGTGAAGATAGTTGTATTGGAAAAATCTGCCAAGCCGTTTGAATCGATCTTTTAAGTAATTCAATGCGATGAGCATCCCCAACTGCAGAAAAATAAACCACATCTGGAATACCGTCAATTTCAAAAAATGCCAAACCTCTCTTTTCAATTTCATCAAAAGAGATAGCTTCGTGAAGTACGTATGAATCGTTAATAACAGTTGCCCATTTTATAAAACTATTACCAATGTCCAAGAAGAGCTTATTCATAAAATTAACTAACCAAAAGATCTTAAAATCAGATATAACGTTAAATAGAAACAGTATTTACATACTGCAAAGTAGCCAATATGATACACGATAGCCCTTAAAAAACAGCACTATATTCACTCTAAATACCTAGTATTACTTTACGAAAAAAAATAAAAACATATAAAAATAGACTCGGTATTTACCAACAACAAAGCACAAGCTGTCTGTTAAAAATTTGGGCAAAAAAAAACCCGCTATATCGAAGATATAACGGGTTTTAGGATATAAGCTTGGCAATGACCTACTCTCACATGGGACCTCCCACACTACCATCGGCGCTAAGACGTTTCACTTCTGAGTTCGGAAAGGGATCAGGTGGTTCCATCTTGCTATTGTCACCAAGCAATTTGGTGTTACGGGCTGATTAGTATCAACCACGTAAAATTCTTTGAAATAGATCTCTTTGAGATTTTATAAATTTGGTTTTTCTATAATCTCGAACACTCAAGGTATACCATAACCACTCTTAAACTCTTAGTTACGTTACTCTACTTCACTTTAACAAAAGTTACTTTTGAGTTGTATAGTTAAGCCTCACGGGTAATTAGTACAAGTTAGCTTCATACATTACTGCACTTCCACACCTTGCCTATCAACGTCATAGTCTCTAACGGCCCTTCAGAAGACTTAAAGTCTAGGGAAATCTAATCTTGGGACAGGTTTCCCGCTTAGATGCTTTCAGCGGTTATCCTTTCCGAACGTAGCTACCGGGCAATGCTATTGGCATAACAACCCGAACACCAGCGGTTCGTCCACTCCGGTCCTCTCGTACTAGGAGCAGCCTCCCTCAAATTTCCAACGCCCACGGCAGATAGGGACCGAACTGTCTCACGACGTTCTAAACCCAGCTCGCGTACCACTTTAAATGGCGAACAGCCATACCCTTGGGACCGACTTCAGCCCCAGGATGTGATGAGCCGACATCGAGGTGCCAAACACCGCCGTCGATATGAACTCTTGGGCGGTATCAGCCTGTTATCCCCGGAGTACCTTTTATCCGTTGAGCGATGGCCCTTCCACACAGAACCACCGGATCACTAGAACCTGCTTTCGCACCTGCTCGACGTGTCAGTCTCGCAGTCAAGCACCCTTTTACTCTTGCGCTCATTGCACGATGTCCGACCGTGCTGAGGGTACCTTCGCGCTCCTCCGTTACTCTTTAGGAGGAGACCGCCCCAGTCAAACTACCCACCATACACTGTCCCTGACCAGGATTCACTGGCCTAGGTTAGAACCTCAATAATATCAGGGTGGTATTTCAAGATTGGCTCCACAATAACTGGCGTTACTGCTTCAAAGCCTCCCACCTATCCTACACAGATAGTATCAAAGTCCAGTGCAAAGCTGTAGTAAAGGTTCACGGGGTCTTTCCGTCTAGCCGCGGGTACGCAGCATCTTAACTGCGATTTCAATTTCGCTGAGTCTCGGGTGGAGACAGTGTGGCCATCATTACGCCATTCGTGCAGGTCGGAACTTACCCGACAAGGAATTTCGCTACCTTAGGACCGTTATAGTTACGGCCGCCGTTTACCGGGGCTTCGATCAAGAGCTTCGCCTAAGCTAACCCCATCAATTAACCTTCCGGCACCGGGCAGGCGTCACACCGTATACGTCATCTTTCGATTTTGCACAGTGCTATGTTTTTAGTAAACAGTTGCAGCCACCATTTTATTGCAACCCCCGAAAGCTTACAGAGCAAGTCTTTCACCTAAGGGGGCGTACCTTCTCCCGAAGTTACGGTACCATTTTGCCTAGTTCCTTCACCCGAGTTCTCTCAAGCGCCTTAGAATTCTCATCCTGACCACCTGTGTTGGTTTGGGGTACGATTCTTTATTACCTGAAGCTTAGAAGCTTTTCTTGGAAGCATGGCATCAATCACTTCGTCCAAAAGAGGACTCGTCATCAGGTCTCAGCATAAAGTATCCCGGATTTACCTAAGATACATGCCTACATCCTTAAACTTGGACAACCATCGCCAAGCTGATCTAGCCTACTCCGTCCCTCCATCGCAGTAATAAAAAGTGCAGGAATATTAACCTGCTTCCCATCGACTACGCCTCTCGGCCTCGTCTTAGGGGTCGACTAACCCTACGTCGATTAACGTTGCGTAGGAAACCTTGGTCTTTCGGCGAGGGAGCTTTTCACTCCCTTTATCGCTACTCATGTCAGCATTCGCACTTCTGATACCTCCAGGACACTTTACAATGCCCCTTCGCAGGCTTACAGAACGCTCCTCTACCATGCCATAAATGGCATCCGCATCTTCGGTATATTACTTAGCCCCGTTAAATCTTCGGCGCAGGCCGACTCGATCAGTGAGCTATTACGCTTTCTTTAAAGGGTGGCTGCTTCTAAGCCAACCTCCTGACTGTCTGAGCCTTCCCACATCCTTTCCCACTTAGTAATATTTAGGGACCTTAGATGGCGGTCTGGGTTGTTTCCCTCTTGACTACGGACGTTAGCACCCGCAGTCTGTCTCCCATGATTGTACTTGTTGGTATTCGGAGTTTGCAATGGGCTGCTAATCCTTGACGGACCGCTAGACCATAACAGTGCTCTACCCCCAACAGTAAGACATGAGGCACTACCTAAATAGTTTTCGAGGAGAACCAGCTATCTCCGGGCTTGATTAGCCTTTCACTCCGATCCACAGCTCATCCCCGCATTTTTCAACATACGTGGGTTCGGTCCTCCAGTACCTGTTACGGCACCTTCAACCTGGCCATGGATAGATCGCCCGGTTTCGGGTCTACACCATGCAACTAAACGCCCATTTAAGACTCGGTTTCCCTACGACTCCCCTATTCGGTTAATCTCGCTACATAATGTAAGTCGCTGACCCATTATACAAAAGGTACGCAGTCACAGAACAAGTCTGCTCCTACTGCTTGTACGTACACGGTTTCAGGTTCTATTTCACTCCCCTTCAGGGGTTCTTTTCGCCTTTCCCTCACGGTACTGGTTCACTATCGGTCAGAAGAGAGTATTTAGCCTTGAAGGGTGGTCCCCCCATGTTCAAACAGGATTTCTCGTGTCCCGTCCTACTCGATTTCACACTTAAAAGATTTTCGTATACAGGACTATCACCTTGTATCGTTAGACTTTCCAGACTATTCTACTAATCTTATAAATGCTTAAGGGCTGGTCCCCGTTCGCTCGCCGCTACTTAGGGAATCTCGGTTGATTTCTTTTCCTCCGGGTACTTAGATGTTTCAGTTCCCCGGGTTAGCCTCCTGCAAGCAGGATATCCATAAATGGATGGGTTTTCCCATTCGGAAATCCACGGATCAATGCATGTTTACTGACTCCCCGTGGCTTATCGCAAGTTACTACGTCCTTCATCGCCTTCTTCTGCCTAGGCATCCACCGTGTACGCTTAGTCACTTAACTATACAACTCAAAAATAACCTTATGCCTTTTGTTAACTCCGCAAGTTCTGGTAGCTATACCATTGAATGAACTTGTTTCTGTTTATAAGGTCTGATGAGTGTACGTAACTAAAAGTTTTTCGCTGTCATGATATACGCTTGAGTATTCTCAATTATATATTTTACCTATACTTGATAACTCTTAAGCCTAAGCTTAAAAATTATCCAGTTTGCGTGACAAGCACCTGGAAGGGATACTTGCCACACCCACCTCTCAAATTGTCGGCTGAGAGGTGGGCTTCTCATTGATTGAGTCTTAAACCAACTACAATGCCTATTGATTACTCAATAAGTAGAGCTTGTATTTAAAATCTCAATCGAGAGATCTATTCCAAATTTTTAAAGAACTTGCAGTGTTTTCCACTGTAAATAAATTCTAAAGTTTTTAACTTTAAAACGTATTCAGAGTGAAACGCGTTTTTTAGCATCAACTATTTTTATTCAAGACAAGGCGTGTAATTGTGAAGTGTATTCTAGATACACGAACAATTGCATAACGCAGTATTGGATAAAAATTGGTGGGTCTGGGTGGATTTGAACCACCGACCTCACCCTTATCAGGGGTGCGCTCTAACCAACTGAGCTACAGACCCAAATCTAATTTATATTTAGACAATATCTAAATAAGTAGAATTTGGTGGAGCTATGCGGGATCGAACCGCAGACCTCCTGCGTGCAAGGCAGGCGCTCTCCCAGCTGAGCTATAGCCCCAGTTAATGCTTCATGTAATTCAGAGACAATTTATGTGAAAACTCACTTAAGCTCGTAACCATCTTTATCTTAAAGGAGGTGATCCAGCCCCAGCTTCCGCTAGGGCTACCTTGTTACGACTTCACCCCAGTCATGAACCACAAAGTGGTAAGCGCCCTCCCGAAGGTTAAGCTACCTACTTCTTTTGCAATCCACTCCCATGGTGTGACGGGCGGTGTGTACAAGGCCCGGGAACGTATTCACCGCGACATTCTGATTCGCGATTACTAGCGATTCCGACTTCATGGAGTCGAGTTGCAGACTCCAATCCGGACTACGAAGGGTTTTTTGAGATTCGCGCACTGTTGCCAGTTGGCTGCTCTTTGTACCCCCCATTGTAGCACGTGTGTAGCCCATCCCATAAGGGCCATGATGACTTGACGTCGTCCCCGCCTTCCTCCGGTTTATCACCGGCAGTCTCATTAGAGTTCTCAACTAAATGGTAGCAACTAATGATAAGGGTTGCGCTCGTTGCGGGACTTAACCCAACATCTCACGACACGAGCTGACGACAGCCATGCAGCACCTGTATCCAAGTTCCCGAAGGCACGAAACTATCTCTAGTAACTTCTTGGTATGTCAAGGGATGGTAAGGTTCTTCGCGTTGCATCGAATTAAACCACATGCTCCACCGCTTGTGCGGGCCCCCGTCAATTCCTTTGAGTTTTAATCTTGCGACCGTACTCCCCAGGCGGTCAACTTATCGCGTTAGCTTCGTTACTAATCTTTTTAATAAGACCAACAACTAGTTGACATCGTTTACGGCGTGGACTACCGGGGTATCTAATCCCGTTCGCTACCCACGCTTTCGCACCTCAGCGTCAGTTTTAAGCCAGGAAGTCGCCTTCGCCACTGATGTTCCTCCAGATATCTACGCATTTCACTGCTACACCTGGAATTCCACTTCCCTCTCTTAAACTCTAGACTACCAGTATCAGATGCAGTTCCCAGGTTGAGCCCAGGGCTTTCACAACTGACTTAATAATCCGCCTACGCGCGCTTTACGCCCAGTAATTCCGAATAACGCTTGCACCCTCTGTATTACCGCGGCTGCTGGCACAGAGTTAGCCGGTGCTTCTTCTAAAGTTAACGTCAAGAACAGCAGGTATTAACTACTGAACCTTCCTCACAATTGAAAGTGCTTTACAACCCTCGGGCCTTCTTCACACACGCGGTATGGCTGCATCAAGCTTTCGCTCATTGTGCAATATTCCCCACTGCTGCCTCCCGTAGGAGTCTGGGCCGTGTCTCAGTCCCAGTGTGGCTGATCATCCTCTCAAACCAGCTAGAGATCGTTGCCTTGGTGAGCCATTACCCCACCAACTAGCTAATCTCACGCGGGCTCATCCTATAGCGATACCTTCCAAGGAGAGGGCACCTTTACTCCGTAGAGCATATTCGGTATTAGCGTACGTTTCCATACGTTGTCCCCAACTATAGGGTAGATTCCCACGCGTTACTCACCCGTCCGCCACTCGACGCCTGAAAAAACAAGTTTTTTCATCGTTTCCGTCCGACTTGCATGTGTTAAGCCTACCGCCAGCGTTCATTCTGAGCCAGGATCAAACTCTTCAGTTTAATCTTGCTGATATATTTCAATTCCATCTCTGGAAATAAACACTCGGAATTGACAAAGTGAACATGATAAATAAATAATAAATTATTTATTACCAAATACATAATTTGTCAAAAATCGAGATTTTTTATTTGGTTACTCACTTAAGGAGTTTCCACATAAATTATCTCTGAATTACCTGATTTTTAAAGAACTTAGGTCTCTTCGAGAAAGTTAAGAAGCGAATCAAATTCACTTGCTTTTCCTTCTCGGTAAGCCGCTTATTATAAGTTGATTTCCAATTCGTTGTCAACAATTTATTTCAAATTATTTTCAACCACTTTTTCAATCAACTTAACAATCTCATATCAAATACTCAATCGTTAAGCGGGGTTCTCAACCACTTTCAACTCCCTGTTGACTTAGCGTCTAACCAGTTCGTTGTGTGTCTCCGTTGGAACAGGTGCGTATTCTAGTCATTTCACAAAACAACGCAACCCCTTTTTTCACCTTTTTGACACTTTTTTTACATTTATTCCAATACCACCACTTAACCCCATCTTACCCACGAGTTATCCACAGAGTTATTCACATTTTGGCTTCTTACCCTATTTTTTCTAACTCAAAACGTGTGGTTATTCACAGTATCAAAAGAATTCTTCCAACAGGTGACTTATAAAAAACAAAAGGCGATGCCTTTTGACATCGCCTTTTTTATTTAATAAATGATTTAACTTAATCTATGACTTAACAATATGCCTTATTACATATATATGATGTATTTAAAAACTAAAACATTTAATTAATCGTGATTTTGGCAAACTTACGTTTACCTACTTGATAAACGGCAGTGGTGCCTACTGGCATTAGTTGACGACTATCATCTACTTTTTCACCATTAATTTTAACAGCACCTTGTTTTGTCATTCGATGACCGTCAGATGTCGAACCCACCAGGCCTGCTTCTTTTAATAAGTTCGCTAATGGCATTTCACCTTCAATAGTGATCTCTTCAATATCATCAGGAATGGCGTTCTTAGAGAACTTGGTTTCAAAATCTTGCAACGCAGCTTGAGCAGCTTCTTCTGAATGGAATCGTGCAATCAATTCCAATGCGAGTTTTACTTTTACATTCCTTGGGTTTTCACCATCCGCTATCGCTTGCTTTAAACCTTCAATGGTTTCGATTGATTCAAAGCTCAATAATTCATAATAACGCCACATTAAATCATCAGACACAGACATCACTTTACCAAACATATCGTTTGGTGCATCTTTAATACCTATGTAGTTATTTAAAGACTTAGACATCTTTTGTACACCATCCAAACCTTCAAGAATCGGCATTGTTAATGTGCACTGCTGTGGCTTGCCATAATGACCTTGTAAAGTACGCCCCATTAATAGGTTGAACTTTTGATCTGTACCACCTAATTCGATATCAGCTTCTAAAGCAACTGAATCATAACCTTGTACTAAAGGGTATAAGAATTCATGAATGGCAATAGGTGTGTTGGCAGCATAACGATCACCAAAGTCATTTCGCTCTAGCATTCTGGCCACCGTCATTTTGCCTGCCAACTGAATCATATCAGCTGCAGACATCTTAGACATCCACTCAGAGTTAAAGACAACTTTCGTTTTCGCTGGATCAAGAATTTTAAAAACCTGTTCTTTATAGGTCTCGGCATTTTGAGCAACTTCTTCAGCCGTTAACGCTGGACGCGTGACACTTTTACCCGTTGGATCACCTATCATCGCGGTAAAGTCACCAATCAAGAAAAGCACCTCATGACCTAAGTCCTGAAACTGCTTCAATTTATTAATCAAAACCGTGTGACCTAAATGCAAATCCGCCGCCGTAGGATCAAATCCTGCCTTAACGCGAAGAGGCTTGCCACTCTCTAATTTTTCAATTAATTCTTTTTCAACCAGAATCTCTTCTGCACCACGTTTAATAATGGCTAATTGTTCTTGTACTGTTTTCATATTATTTTCTTATTTAAATCTAAAATTCTTTTAAAACTACCAGGCCTGTTCAAATTCAATTAACACAACACGGTGTCAGTATTTAATTCTAACTGCCCTGTCATTTGTGAGACAGAGGTATAACCATTGTCTTTCATATATTGAGCAATCCCTTTATTAACCTTTTTAACCAATAAAGGATCTTTGGCGATGGCTGTACCAATGGCAACCATTGATGCTCCCGCCAAGAAAAACTCAATTGCATCCTCAGCGCTGGCGATACCACCTAATCCAATAATAGGAATATTGTGCAGCTTGGCGACTTGATAAACTTGGTGCACTTTCAATAAAGCCACGGGTTTAATCGCGGGGCCAGAAAGGCCACCTTGGTTATTTCCCAAAGTTGGTTTTCGTGTTTTGGCATCTATCTGCATTCCCATTAAGGTATTAATAGCAGAAAGTGCATCAGCACCGGCCTCAATAACTCGTCTTGCACCCTCGGCAATATCGGTTTGATTGGGTGATAATTTAACAATTAATGGCTTGGTGGTATTTGCTCTACAAGCCTCAACCACTCTTGCGGCCATATCAGGATCATTACCAAATGCAGCTCCACCTTTTTTTACATTCGGGCAAGAGATATTGACTTCTATCGCAGGCAAATCTGTATCATTAAATAATCGCACTACTTCAGCGTACTCTTCAATACTTGAGCCAGATACATTAATAATAAAGCGTGATTCGGTTAAATCTAATTTAGGCAAATAGTCATTAATTACCGCATGAGCACCTGGGTTTTGCAAACCGATTGAGTTTAATAAACCACTTGGCGATTCCATTACACGCTCAGGTTTATTTCCAAGTTTTGGTTCTAATGTCGTGCCTTTTAAAAACACCGCACCTACATCTCTATTGGAAAACCCTGAAACAGCCTGGTATTCTATGCCATAACCAGCGTTCCCCGAAGCCATAGCTACTGGAGAATTAAAATGAATACCACAAATATCAACTGATAAATCAACCACAGAAATTTTCCTATATGTTACATATTATTCTTTACGAACCTGAAATCCCGCAAAACACAGGGGCTTTAATCCGCCTTAGTGCCAATATGGGCGCACACCTGCATTTGATTCACCCAATCGCTTTTGATTTAAGTGAAAAAAAGGTGCGCAGAGCAGGACTAGACTACGCCGAACTCGCCAATGTTTACGAACATCAAAACCTTGAAGCGTGCTTAGAAAAAGTTAAGCCAAATCGAGTTTTCGCATTAACCACCAAAACTACGCGCTATTATACCGAGCCAAAATTCGAAAATGGCGATGCTTTTATGTTTGGACCTGAAACTCGCGGACTACCTGCAGAAGTGATTGCCAGCCTGCCAGAAGAACAGAGATTAACCATTCCTATGATGCCTGGAGGTAGAAGCTTAAATCTGGCAAACGCTGTATCTGCCATGGCTTATGAAGCCTGGCGTCAACTTGATTTCAACATGAACTTATAAATAAACCTACCAGGCCTGGTTAACGCCTAAACAATCCAGACCTGGTAAGTAAAAACCTTACTTACTCAGATTTTCCTGAACGTGTCATCAGAGCATGAACCGCTTGTTTAGGTGAAATCGCTTCGCTGACGAGCAAATACACTTGCTCCATTATTGGTAAATCAAGATTCAATCTATCAGCCAATAACTTCACTGTCTTAACCGCTTTAACACCTTCAACCACTTGACCAATCTCACTCATAACTTCCTCAGAAGTATGATTACCACTGGCTAAACCAAACCCAAAACGTCTATTTCTAGATAAGTCATCGGTACAAGTTAACACCAAATCTCCCAGGCCTGCTAACCCCATCATGGTTTCAGGTTGCCCGCCTAAAGCCTGACTCATTCGCATCATCTCAACCATGCCGCGCGAAACCAAAGCCGCACGTGCATTAGCCCCCATATGCAAACCATCACTTACACCCGTTGCGATGGCCATAATATTTTTATAAGCTCCACCGACCTCAACACCAACCATGTCTGACTGGGTGTACATTCGAAAAGCATCATTATGAAATAAGTCTGCCCAATACTGCGCCTCACACTCCTGATTTGATGCACTTACCATCGCGGTAGGCAAACCTTTAGCGACTTCATTAGCAAAGGTTGGCCCAGATAAAACTGCAACGCGAGAAGATTCACCTAATACTTCAAAAGCGACTTCATGCAATAGTTTTTGACTGTTAGGTTCAAACCCCTTAGTTGCCCAAGCAAAATGAATTGTTGAACCAGCAACAAGTTTTTTTACCGAAACTAATGTCTCCCTAAACGCATTGCTTGGAACAACAAATAGAACCGCTTCAACATCAGCAATCGCTTCAGACAAACTCCCGACAGGTGCTAAATTTTCAGGGAGCTCAACGCCAGGTAAATAACGAGAGTTTTCCTTGGCCTCAACAAGCTGCCGAGCTTGCTCAGCTCGGTGAGTCCACAGATTAACAGCGTGACCAACCTTAGCTAAATGAATGGCTAAGGCAGTTCCCCAAGCTCCAGCGCCTAAAACGGCAATTTTGCGTTGCGAACTCACAAAAAATTATCTTTACTGCTCGGTTGTTTCAGATTCAGCCTGGCGCTGCTGCATGTGTTCGTGATACATCATTTCAAAGTTCACTGGCTCAAGTAGCAACTGTGGAAAACCACCACGAGCCACCAAGTCCGAAACGGTTTCACGTGCATAAGGAAATAATGCGGTAGGACATTGAACACCTAACATATACGAAAGTTCAGCATCATTAAAACCAGAAAGCGTAAAAATACCTGCCTGCTCTACTTCGCAAAGAAAGGCTGTTTTTTCTTCCACTTTAGTTGTTGCAGTCACTCTCACCACAACATGGTAAATATCACCTTCCAATAATTTACTTTCAACATTTAAATCCATACCTAAAGCGGGTTGAAAATCCGTAGTAAATAGCTCTGGAGTATTTGGTGATTCAAAAGAGATGTCTTTTGTGTAAATCTTTTGAATAACGAAATTTTGCTGAGGTGCTTCTGACATTTTTTATCCTTAAATCTTTTTATGTTTGTTTAGGCTTGTAACAGTGGATCAATTTCACCACGTTTATCGGCCGCAGATAGGTCATCAAAACCGCCTATATGATGTTCACCAATAAACACTTGCGGAACCGTATTTCTACCCGTTTTTGCTTCCAAATCCGCCCATTTTTGCGCATCATTGCCAATATCAATAGATTGATACTCAACACCTTTATCGTCAAATAAACGTTTTGCCATCATGCAAAACGGACAAGTAGCAGTACAATAAATAACAACTTCTGACATCTTTCTATCCTCTTTTGGCAAATCAGACACAACTTGGGTAGAAGTCGTTGACTGTTTTGTTAGATTTACTTTTTTTTGTTTTTTTTAGACTTTTCACGTCCAACAGGTAAACCAGCGGCTTTCCAAGCATTAATACCACCCGATAAATTATTTACATTGGTATAACCCGCTTTAGCGATAGCTCCTGCGGCTCTTGCTGAACGTGCACCTGTTAAGCAATATACCAAAATGGGTGCTTCTTTATCTGCAGGTAAATGCCCCATTTTTGAACCTATCTCAGTTGATGAAATATTGGTCGCATTGCCAATATAGCCTTCTTTATATTCATTAGCGGTTCTAACATCTAAAACAAAAGCATCATCATTATAAAGACGAGTCGCCTCATCGGTATTAACCGCTTTATATCCAGCAATCTTATCCCCTACATAACTATAGACGAGCATGAGTGTGATAACAAAAACAGCAATAAATAAAGGCCACTGTTCTTGAAAGAATTCATTAAACATTTACATTTCCTTGATAGGTATATTTTCAAACCTAATGATTTTAACAGTGAAAGTCGATACAATAAACCGAATTGACTAAATAATTTATATGGTAGAAACATCGAATGTCTCAAGAACTCAAACCAAAGATTAAAATTGCACAACGTCCAACTGGCCTAATCATCCTTGATGGCTGGGGGCACAGAGAAGAAAGAGAGCATAATGCAATCGCTCAGGCCAATACGCCAAATTGGGATAAATTGGTTGCCAACAACCCAAATACTTTAATCAGTACATCTGGTTTAGACGTAGGTCTACCACATGGTCAAATGGGTAATTCAGAAGTTGGCCACATGAACCTAGGGGCTGGCCGCGTGGTTTATCAAGAATTAACGCGTATTCAAAAAGACATTGATGATGGTCGTTTTTTCAATAACAACGCATTATTAAGCGCGATTGACAAAGCGACTGAACGTGATCGTTCGGTGCATATTTTAGGCCTACTTTCTGATGGTGGTGTTCACTCACATATCAGCCATATTAAAGCCGCGCTTTCATTGGCGGTTGACCGAGGAGCTAAAGCTTTCTTACATATCTTTACAGACGGTCGTGATACAGCACCACAAAGTGCTCTAGAGTACATTAACGAGATTGAAGCTCACATAAAAGAAATTGGTGGGAACTGTACGATTGCTTCGGTTATCGGTCGTTTTTACGCTTTAGACCGCGACAATCGCTGGGAACGCATTCAAGAGGCTTACGACTTAATCTGTTGTGGTGACGCCAAATTTAAAGCGGAAAGTGCTCGCGAAGCCGTTGAGCTTGCCTACGAACGTGGTGAAACAGATGAGTTTGTACAAGCCACCGCCATTCTAAATAAGAAAGGCAAAAAAAGTAAGGTCAAAGATGGTGACTCAATTATCTTTATGAACTATCGCTCCGACCGTGCACGCCAAGTCACCAGTGCCTTTATCATGCCTGATTTCGGTGAGTTCCATCGTTGTAAAACACCGATCTTATCGGCCTTTGTAACACTGACAGAATACAATAAAAACTTTGAAAACTTTGGTGCGACTATCGCTTTCCGCCCAACCAAACTCAAAAATACATTCGGTGAAGTCATTGCTAAATACAAGCTTCGCCAATTACGCATTGCTGAAACTGAAAAGTATGCACACGTTACCTTCTTCTTAAACGGTGGGGTTGAAGCGCCTTATTTAGGTGAAGACCGAATCTTAGTTCCTTCACCTCAAGTGCGTACCTATGACCTACAACCCGAAATGAGTGTAGGCGAACTGACTGATAAATTGGTTGAAGCAATCGAATCCGATAAATACGACACCTTCATCTGCAACATCGCCAACCCAGACATGGTCGGTCACACAGGCAACTTTGATGCTTGTATTAAAGCGGTGGAAGCGGTTGATGAAGCTTTAGGGAAAATCCTAGACTCTATTGAAAAAGCGGGAGGCCAAGTGATAGTAACGGCTGACCACGGTAATATGGAGATGCTAGTTGACCCTGAAACAGGCAAACCACTCACATCGCACACAACTTGTCCTGTACCGCTCGTCTATTTTGGTCCTAAAAAACTTGAGCTTATTGAAGGTGGTTCACTACCTGACGTTATGCCAACTTTATTAGACTTAATGGAAATAAAACAACCTGAAGAGATGACGGGAATTTCACTTCGTAAGAAGTAATTCTCATCAAATAACGCATTAGCTTTAATTAACCAGGCCTGGTGAGTTTTTAACTTACCAGGCCTGGTTGTTTATACAACTCCATAAAACCCTGCCTTTTAACTCTAGACTATTTACGCCTTTCATCATATGCTAATTTATACCTTTTGTTGCTTTGTGGGAATTGTTTATGGAAATAGTAAACGCCATTAACCAACCAGCGTTTTGGTTGTATTTTGCATACACTATTTTGGTTATTACTGCTGTCTTACACATTCTCTATCAAAGACGCTCACCTCAAAACCTAATGGCTTGGCTACTAACCCTTCTTTTACTGCCCTTTATTGGCCTTTTACTTTATATTGTTTTGGGCTCTCGTAAATTTTTTACTAAACGTAAAAAACCCATTTTATCCATACAACCCTCTTTTAAAGAGCCCCCACAAAGCGATTTGGGCGCAAGTATCAACAACATTCTAGTTGCCAATCATTTACCAAGCTCATCACAAAACAACCACATTGAAACCTTTGAAAACGCCACCGAAGCGTTTGAAAGATTTATGCTAACGCTAGAATCAACACAATCAAGCATCTACCTACAAACTTATATTTTTGAACTAGACCAAACTGGTAACGCTATTTTACAGGCACTGATTAATAAAGCTAAACAAGGTGTAGAAGTTTGTTTATTAATGGATGCCATTGGCTCTTTTGAACTTTATAGAAAGCAAAAAAAATTAAAACCACTCGTTGATGCGGGAGGGCAATATGCATTTTTTCAACCTTTACTCAAATCCCCATTTAACAGTCAGCTCAACCTAAGAAACCACCGAAAAATTTATCTATTTGATGAAAAAACCCTATTTACTGGTGGCATGAACTTATCAAGTGATTATCTAGGCTCTAAAAACACCCCTCACACATACTGGAAAGATCTTTTACAAAAGATTGAAGGACCTGCCGTCCTGCACTATCAAAATATTTTTAATGAAGACTGGAAATATACGACAAATCAAAACATAAGGCACTTACAAAACATTCAACCCTTAGAACAAACAGCTAGAAAAGGAGGAGATTCTATACAGGTTATTCCATCTGGCCCAGACATTGAAACAGATGTCCTATTTGAATGCCTACTGCACAGCCTCTTTGCCGCCAAAGAGCGTATTGAGATTGTTAGCCCCTACTTCATTCCAGACAGCTCGTTAATGAACGCCCTTCTAATCGCCATTAAACGCGGAGTAAAGGTAACCTTAACAACCCCATACAAGTCAGATCACATTATTTTTGACTTAGGGCGTAGTTCCTACATGCGCGAATTGAATGAAAATGGCGGAAAAGTCTTTCTTGACGGTTCAACCATGCTTCACGCAAAGTTAATTTTAATTGATGATGAATGCGCCATTATTGGCTCAGCCAACTTAGATTACCGCTCCATGTTCATAAACCATGAAGTGGTCAACTTTATCTATTCTAAAACCGTTATTCAGCAGATGAAAAACTGGCTCAATAAGATTCAAACATCCGCAACCGTTTATCACTCAAGCCAAAAAAGAAGACGTCGACTTTTAGAAAACCTCACCCGAATTTTTGCACCAATACTGTAACCTTTAACCAAGCAGAATATAGTCATGTATAAACCAAAATATACCCCCATATCGCCTCCAAACGGTGATACTTTTACACCAAAACAGCTCCCCAAGTCTTTCACCCTATTAACCTGGAATTTACAAAAAACTGACTTTGCTCACTATATTCACCGCTCATTCAATGAACTTTTAAAAACCCTAGACCCATCTATTCAACCAGATATTTTATCTTTTCAAGAAGCCAAAACATTTCCATCACAAAATACCTTTTTTAACATGCCTTTTATTATGGCGCCCAATATTCAAACCAAAAAAAACCATTTTGGGGTTTTAACTGCTTCTAACGCCACAATAACACCGATTAGACAGTGTTTAACCCAGAGCAAAGAGCTTGGCTGGACAACCCACAAAACCGCTTTAATTACCGAACACCTAATGAACAACCAACAAGTCCTAACTCATGTCAATATTCATGCCATCAATTTTGTGACCAATAGCGTTTTTTACCAAGAGTTAAATAAACTATGGCAACATCTTGAACACATTGATGGACCAATTATTCTGAGCGGCGACTTCAATACGTGGAATGCAAAAAGAACCAACAACCTAAATTTGACCACACAAAAATTAAAGCTCAAGAAGGTTGAGTTTTTAGACAACAAGCCCGTAAAAACAATGCTGAGACATCCTATTGACTTCATATTTTATCGCGGTGTAGAGCTTGAGCACTCAATGGCTTTAAACGTAAAAAACATATCCGATCACAACCCTATATTGGCGACCTTTCGCAGCAGCTAATCCAAGCAAGGCCATCAAAGGCTAAAAATAAGCGTTTACAAGCAGATAAATCGCCTTTATAGCAACTCAAACAATGGTAAAATTTGATTCTAATTGCCCTAATAAAGTATAATTCCGCTCTTATTTTTATTATTTATACGCGCTGAAACGAGACAAATCCCTTGTACATCAATAGGTTAACCTAGCTTAACCTAGGGTTATTTGTGCAAAATTTGACAGACAGGAAACTGAATATGAACCCATTACAATCCCCAAACGGTCTTAACCTAACAGGCCTATATTCTCCGGAGTTTGAAAAGGAGAACTGTGGTTTTGGCTTGATTGCCAATATGGATGACAAACCAAGTCATTGGCTAGTAAAAACGTCTATTGAATCACTTGCAAACATGACGCACCGTGGTGGGGTTGCGGCCGACTGTTGTACAGGTGATGGTTGTGGTTTATTAATCAAAAAACCTACAGCCTTCTTAGCCTCTGTTGCTAAAGAGCAAGGTATTGAGTTAGCGGACATTTATGCCGCTGGTATGGTTTTCTTAAACCAAGATGCGGATAAAGCCCAAACAGCACGTTCATTCCTAGAAAAAACCTTAACGAATAAAGGGTTAACAGTAGCTGGCTGGCGTAAAGTTCCTGTTCGTTCAGAAGTGTTAGGCGCTCAAGCAGCAGGAATGGAACCTGTTATTGAACAAATCTTTGTTAATGCTCCATCGGACATGGACGAAGCTCAATTTAACCGTTTATTGTTTACAGCGCGTCGTAAAACAGAGATGGAAATCGAGCCAACTGACGGCACTTTCTATGTCGCCTCTTTAAACTCTCAGTTATTGGCCTATAAAGGTCTAGTCATGCCTAAAGAACTTCCAGAGTTCTATCTTGACCTTAAAAATGATGAGTTTGCGTCTTCGTCTATCTCTTACCACCAGCGTTTTTCAACCAACACCACACCACAATGGCGTTTGGCTCAGCCGTTCCGTTTCTTAGCGCACAATGGTGAATTAAATACCATTCGTGGTAACCGTAACTGGGCATTAGCTCGTCAGAAGAAATTTGAAACGCCTCTTCTTCCTGACCTAGGTGAATTAAAGCCATTAGTCGCTCAGTCTGGCTCTGACTCAAACTCTTTAGACAACATGATGGAAATCCTAATGATGGGCGATATGCACATCTTCCAGGCTTTGCGTCTTTTAGTACCACCTGCTTGGCAGAACATTCCATCAATGGATGCGGATAAAAAAGCCTTCCTAGAGTACAACTCTATGCATATGGAGCCATGGGATGGCCCTGCAGGTATGGTTCTTAACACAGGTAAATATGCAATCTGTGGTGTTGACCGTAACGGCTTACGCCCTACACGTTATGTGATTACTAAAGATCGTCACATTACTTTTGCTTCTGAAATTGGTGTGTATAACTATGCGCCTGAAGATGTTGTTGAAAAAGGCCGTCTAAAACCAGGCCAGGTAATTGCCGTTGATTTAGAAAACGGTACTTTAATTAAGCCTGAAAACATCGATGACCAATTAAAAAATGCTAAACCTTACCGTCAGTGGATGGATGAAGGTTATATGCACATCGAAGAGAAGCTTGAGCAAGAACAAAAAACCCTTAACTGGGATAGCAAAACAGCGGACATCTATCAAAAGTACTATCAAGTGACTTTTGAAGAGCGTGATGCGGTAATCCGCGTTTTAGCTGAAGATGGTCAAGAAGCTACAGTTTCTATGGGTGATGACGCTCCTTTACCTGTTTTCTCTCACAAAGCGCGCTCAATCTTTGACTACTTCCGTCAGATGTTTGCGCAGGTGACTAACCCGCCAATCGACCCATTACGTGAAAACATTGTTATGTCTCTAAATACCTGTTTTGGTAAAGAGCTAAACATGTTTACTGAAGGGCCTGACCACGCTAAACGTTTAGAAGTTCAATCTCCAGTATTAAGTCCATCAATGATGGAACAACTGCTTTCTGTTGAAGTAGATGGTTACGAAAACTGCAAAATTTCATTGCACTATAACCATGAAGAAATGAATTTAGAAGCCGCCATCAAAGCTGTATGTGCTCAAGCAGAATCGGAAGTGAAAGCGGGCAAAACGATTCTAGTATTAAGCGATTTAGATATCGAAAATGGTCAAACCACCATTCCTGCTGCTATGGCGACTGGTGCGGTGCACCATCACTTAATAACAAACGAACTTCGTACTGAAGCTAACATTGTGGTTGAAACAGCGACCGCTCGTGACCCTCATCACTTTGCGGTGCTATTTGGTTACGGTGCAACCGCAGTGTTCCCATACTTAGCATATGAATCAATCGAAGACATGCGCCGTACTAACGAGCTTAGCAAAGATATTTCAATCAGCAAGTACATTGGTAACTACCGAAAGGCAATCAATAAAGGATTATTCAAAATCCTTTCTAAAATGGGTATCTCAACCATTACCTCTTACCGTGGTTCACAGTTATTTGAAGCGGTTGGTTTAAGCTCAGATATCGTAGAGCTTTGTTTCAAAGGTACGCCTACACGTATTCAAGGTACTAAGTATGAGCACATTGAATTAGACCAGCGTCGTCTTGCTTGGGAAGCATTTAACCCTCGTAAACCATTACAGCAAGGTGGTTTATTCAAGTACGTTCACGGTGGTGAATACCACGCGTTTAACCCAGAAGTGGTTAACAGCATCCGTGAAGCGGTACAAAAAGATGACCAAAACAAATACAACGAATTCCGTGACTTGGTCAACAACCGTCCTGCCATGACCATTCGTGATTTATTCACCTTTAAAGATGGTATTGAAGGCGTTGAGTTAAGTGAAGTTGAACCAGTAGAATCCATCTACAAGCGTTTTGACTCTGCAGGTATCTCGCTTGGGGCTTTATCTCCAGAAGCACATGAAGCCCTAGCCACAGCAATGAATCGTCTTGGCGCACGTTCAAACTCTGGTGAAGGTGCGGAAGATCCAGCGCGTTACGGTACCGAAAGAATGTCTAAGATTAAGCAAATTGCTTCTGGACGTTTTGGTGTAACCGCACACTACCTACGTAATGCCGAAGTATTACAGATTAAGGTTGCTCAGGGTGCTAAACCAGGTGAAGGTGGACAGCTTCCAGGCCACAAAGTGGATATGACGATTGCTAAATTACGTCACTCTGTGCCTGGTGTAACTTTGATTTCACCTCCTCCGCACCACGATATTTATTCAATTGAAGATTTAGCTCAGCTAATCTACGATCTAAAACAGATTAACCCTAACGCTTTAGTTTCAGTAAAACTGGTTGCAGAACCAGGTGTTGGAACCATTGCTGCCGGTGTAGCTAAAGCTTACGCTGACCTTATCACCATCTCTGGTTATGATGGTGGTACAGGCGCCTCACCAATGACTTCGGTTAAATATGCAGGTAACCCGTTTGAAATGGGTCTGGCTGAAACGCATCAAGTACTTCGTGCTAACGACTTACGTGGTCAAGTTATCGTTCAGGCCGACGGTGGTCTAAAAACTGGTTTAGATGTTATTAAAGCAGCTATCTTAGGTGCAGAATCATTTGGTTTCGGTACCGTGCCAATGGTTGCATTAGGGTGTAAATACTTACGTATCTGTCACTTAAATACTTGTGCCGTAGGCGTTGCAACTCAAGACGAACGACTACGTAGAGAACACTACATCGGTATGCCTGAAATGGTTATGAACTACTTCAAGTTTGTAGCTGAGGAGACCCGTGAGTGGATGGCTAAACTGGGTGTGCGTTCATTACAAGAACTCGTTGGCCGTGTTGATCTACTGAAGATGATTGATAACCCACTAACCGAAAAACAGAAGAACATCGACCTATCAGCGTTTATTACAGATGGTGGTGTACCCGCTGATAAACCACATACGGTTCAAGTTAAACGCAATAATCCTTGGGATGCAGGTGATATTGCAGAAGAGATGGTTAAAGCCACCCTTCCAACGATTGAAGCGAAAACAGGTGGAACTTTCGAATTTAACCTGGTTAACACAGGTCGTTCTATCGGTGCACGTGTTGCGGGTGAAATCGCAGAACGTTATGGCAATAATGGCATGAAAGACACGCCAATCACCCTAAAACTAACGGGGATTGCTGGCCAGTCTTTTGGTGTGTTTAACGTAGACGGATTGAACCTTCACCTAGACGGTGATGCTAACGATTACGTTGGTAAAGGTATGGCAGGTGGTGAGATAGTTATTCGTCCACCAGCAGGCAGTACTTTTAACGCTAAAAACACGCCTATTGTGGGTAACACTTGTTTATACGGTGCTACTGGCGGTAAATTATTTGCCAACGGTACAGGTGGGGAGCGTTTTGGTGTTCGTAACTCCGGAGCAATTGCTGTCGTTGAAGGTTTAGGTGATCACGGTTGTGAATACATGACTGGCGGTACGGTTGTCAGTTTAGGTGAAGTTGGTGTGAACTTTGGTGCAGGTATGTCAGGTGGTATGGCGTTTATCCTAGATGAAAACCGCAACCTTCCAGATTGTCTAAACCCTGAGATGGTTGAAGCGATTCGTATCGATACCGAAAACACAGAAGCCTACCGTGTTTACCTAAAAGAGTTAATCACTGAGTATGTTTCTAAAACCAATAGCCCATGGGGTCAAGAAGTATTAAACAACTTCAGTGCATTCATTGGTCAATTCTGGTTAGTGAAATCACGTGCGATTGGCATCGATAAGCTATTCGATTTATTTGTTAAAGCTGCAGACTAAGAGAAACTGGAAGGAATTTAAAAATGCCAAATGTTAGACAATTTTTAGAATTAAACCGCCAGCTTCCTGAAAAGAAAGCGGCAAACACTCGTAACAAAGAGTTCTCAGAAATCTACTCTGCGTTCAAAATGGAAGACGCTATGGCACAGGCAGACCGTTGTTTGCACTGTGGTAACCCATATTGTGAATTTGCGTGCCCTGTACACAACTACATTCCAAACTGGTTAAAGCTGGTTTCGGAAGGCAATATTATGGAAGCCGTTGAGATTTCTCATAAATCAAACTCACTTCCTGAGATGTGTGGCCGTATCTGTCCACAAGACAGACTATGTGAACAGGCCTGCACGCTAGAAGACACCAACTTTGGTGCGGTAACAATCGGTCAAATCGAAAAGTTTATTACTGATACCGCCTTTGCAGCAGGATGGACTCCAGATTTATCTGACGTTCAAATGACCGATAAAAAAGTCGCGATTGTTGGCGCAGGCCCTGCTGGGATCGCTGCCGCAGATATCTTAATCCGTAACGGTGTTAAGCCTGTCGTCTTTGAAAAGCAACCCGAAATTGGTGGCCTACTGACTTTTGGTATTCCTCAGTTCAAGCTAGACAAAGACATCGTAGTACGTCGTCGTGAAATCTTAGAAGGCATGGGGATCGAATTCCATTGCAACACTGAGATTGGTAAAGATATCTCTTTCCAATCATTACTAGATGACTATGATGCCGTCTTCTTAGGGATGGGAACCTACAAGCCAATGGCAGGTCGTTTCCCTGGTGAAGATCTACCAGGTGTTTACAAAGCATTAGACTTCCTAATCGGTAACGTTAAAAACGAATTAGGTATGGAACAATCGCCAGAACCATTCGTCAGCATGGCCGGTAAAAAAGTCGTAGTGCTAGGTGGTGGTGACACCACTATGGACTGTACACGTACTTCTATCCGCCAAGGTGCAGACGATGTTTATTGTGTATACCGTCGTGACGAAGAAAACATGCCAGGTTCACGTGCCGAAGTACAAAACGCCAAAGAAGAAGGTGTTCAATTCAAATTCAACTTAGCACCTGTTGAAGTGGTTGGTGATGGTAAAGTTGAAGGTATCAAGGTAATCGAAACTCGCATGGGTGAACCAGATGAAAACGGTCGTCGTCGTGCAGAGATGGTTGAAGGTTCTGAAACCATCATTCCATGTGATGCAGTCATTGTAGCATTCGGTTTCCAACCTAATCCACCAGCTTGGTTCAAGGATTACGGTATTGAAGTCAATAGCTGGGATGGTGTAGTGGCGTCTGACAAGTCTCTATACCCTTTCCAAACCACTAACCCAAAAATCTTCGCAGGTGGCGATATGGTGCGTGGTTCAAGCTTAGTGGTAGAAGCCATTGCCGAAGGTCGTTCAGCCGCAGAAGGGATTTTGGATTACTTAGAAGTTTAAATCTTTTCAAACCCACCTGGCCTGGTAAATTACAAAAAACCCGCAAGGATTTCCTTAGCGGGTTTTTTTATATTATTGATGGCTTAGGTCAATTATACTCATAGCAAAGTTGCTGCATTTATCTAAGCTGAATTTTGAAATCTTTCTTTAATTTCTTCCCTTATGAAGTAATTATTTAGAGCTCTTACTAATTCCTTACCAAGCGCATAACTTAAATTGACAGGAACGGCATTACCTATTTGTTTATATTGCTGATTGATACTACCCATAAACTTCCAATCATCAGGAAAAGTTTGGATACGGGCATACTCTCTGACTGTAAAAGGTCTAGTTTCATCTGGGTGACATCGTTCTGTTTGTTTTTGCGCTGGTGATGTTGTTAAAGTGAGGCAAGGCTCATCCCATGAAATCCTTCTTGCCATACCTGTTTTACCACCACCCAAATAATAGCTTTTAAGCATATACTCTTTTTGTATGTCTTCGGGCAAATCTCTCCAATACCCACCTGGAGGAATCATATCCATTATTTCTTTTTTACGGCCAGGGTAAGATTGCCCAGGAGATTTTGGTACATCTGTAGGGTAGAGTTCGCCTGCTTTTAAAGCCAGTTTTAAAGGTAGCATTTCAGGATTTGGCAGAGGATATTGAAATGGTATAATACAACCTTTTTTTACACCAACTAAAAACAGACGCTCTCTTTTTTGTGGCACATTGAAATAAGCTGCTTTTAAAACTTTGGGCTCTAAAACATCGTAGCCAAGTTCATCTAATATTTGAATCATTGATTCTAAAGTTTTTCCACCATCATGACTTGTTAAGCCTTTAACATTTTCACCAACGCAAATTAAAGGCTCAACTTCCTTAACCGCACGAGCAAATTCATAAAAAAGTGTTCCACGTGCATCTTCTAAACCTAATTTTTTACCTGCATAACTGAAAGATTGACAAGGAAACCCCCCAGTGACAATATCTACTTTACCTTTGTATTCTTTAAAAGAGACTTGTGAAACATCCCCTTCAACTACATTCCAATTCGGACGGTTTTCCCTAAGAGTTTGGCATGCCCACTTATCTATTTCATTAAGCATTGTACAATGCAAGCCAGACTTCTCTAAACCTAATGCTAAACCTCCTGCTCCTGCAAAAAGCTCGAGAACATGATAAGGTTTGATTGGTGTATAGTGGTTTTCGTCAATGACGTCAATTTCAAAAATGCTTTTACCCATAGTAAGTTCTTTTAAAGATTCTGGTGTATAAATTCTATATTTATTAGGTAATCTAATTGATTTTAATTTGCCATTTTCATCCCAACGACGTAATGTCTTTTTTGAGACTGAAAGCAGTTCTGCGGTTTCTGAAAGTGAGTAATAGCTTTTCATAAACAATGTTACCCAAGATTGGACATGGTTACTAATTTTATCATAAGGATAGTTTTACGTGGATAAAAATGAAAAAGAATTAATTTTGATTAAAGCTCAAACTTGGTTTAAAGATAGCATCGCTCTAAACCACATCAAAAATGCTAAGAAATTAGGCAATATTTCAAGTTTTGATATAAATCCTTTTTTGGCCGTTTATTTATCAAACTTCTTATCTGGCAACTCTGAACCAGAAAATATCGCAAAAGCATTAATCTATCCTAGAGTACTTGGAACCTCGATTACAACTTCTTTTGGAACTAATATTCAGAAATTCACAAATGAAGTTCTTTCTTCCTTCGCAAGCACAACTTCAGGGATTGATATTGAGTTTATAGACCAATTAGATGGGAATAGAAAATATTGCCAGTTAAAATCAGGACCAAATACAATCAACAAAGATGATGTTGAAACTATTGCAGGGCACTTTAAAAATGTAATAAATCTTGGTCGTGTAAATGGACTGAGAATACCCCACGAAGATATGATTGTTGGTGTTATTTATGGAGAACCAAATGGGCTAAATGGTCATTATAAAAGAATTGAAAGTCAGTATTATTTCCCTGTAATAATTGGTGAAGAGTTTTGGTATAAATTAACTGGAGATAAAGACTTTTATCATGACCTTATTCGAGTTATTGGTGAAGTTGCTGTCGAGGCTAACTTTGCAGAAGAAATCAAAGATTTGATTAAAGAACTCGCTTCTGCCAAGACACTTCAAGATTTGTCAAAATTTTGAACTGAAACAATTGAAAATCATTGTGAATCAGTCGATGCTACCCTTTTTATCTTTATATAATTGAGAAGCCTTTTTAATATTTATATACCTTTGAAATTGTCATTTAGGCCTCCCCTTACCTTATTGCTCGCCCAAACATAGAACTCGGCTGAAGCGAAGCGGAGAGACAAGAAACAGCAGCGTTTTTTAACCGTTCACTTCTCGGCTCTTCAGCCGAGTTCTTCGTTTCGTTAAGAACTCTGCACAATTTATTCCAAGGGGAATCTTGGCGTTTGTGGTTGGCTTTACAGAACAAAATCAAAATTTACCCTATGCTCACAATGTATGTATGGCCACAGGACATGCCAGGCCTGGTAAAACTGAAAAGTCACAGCTCAAAATTACTAAAAATGGAATACGGAATTAACGTAGAAAAAACCTCCCCTCTGTAAGAAATCGTAATTTTACCCCAAGGGCACTTCCGTTGGGCGCACATGCGTAGGTGGCGTTTAAACGTTTCATCTGTTTCTTGTCTCTCCGCTTCGCTGCAGCCAAGTTCTTCGTTTGAGCGAAGCGAGTTCACAAACTTCAGCAGACAAACTTAGTAAAATCGACTACTTCAGCGGGGTTTGCCCCAAGAGCACTTCTTTCAGGGCGCGTATTTGGTTACTTTTTGCCGAACTGCAAACGAAGAACTCGGCTGAAGAGACGAGAAAAAGTGACGGGAAGCCAGAATCATAAAATTGAAGACCTATAAATATTAAAAAGGCTTCTCAATAGCTAAGACTAATCAAACCTTAAAACCAAATTTACCCAGTCTGTCATGTCCTGTGGCCATTTCTACATTGTGAGCAAAGGGTAAATTTTCATCTGCAAAAAACACTGGCTTCCGTACAATACGTTTTTAATGCCTTTACCTTGGTTACCTCTATTTATGCTCGCGACTTTCTCAATCCTATTTCCCGTATTCGCTTTAATCGCAACGGGCTATATTAGTTATAAAACTAAAATTTTAGGTCCTGCATCGGCCACGGAATTGAGTCGTTTTGTGATTTGGTTGGCTCTGCCTGCACTGTTGTTTGAAATTACCGCCAAAAGCGATTGGCAAAACCTATTTCAAGCGGACTTTATTGCGGTGTATATCATTGGTTCGTTTGCTGTGTTTTTGCTGGTTTTGTTTTGGCGTTTACATAACGGAAAAGACTTAGCTGAGGCCAGCATTGATAGCATGGCGGCTTCTTATGCCAATACCGGGTATATCGGTTTTCCGCTGATGTTTCTGGTGTTTGGCACGGCCAGCGAAGTGCCTACCGCTTTAGCGAGCATTATCGTGGCCTCTTTGCTATTCGGTTTTGGGATTGTGTTAATAGAAAGTGCGTTACACGCCTCTCTAGCCTGGCACTTACGTGCTTTGAACGTGTTTAAAGCGGTGTTTAAAAACCCGTTGGTGGTCGCACCACTAGCGGGTGCGCTGTTTTCGGCCACTCCCTACACACTGCCCGAAGCCGTGGCGACCTTTTTAGGCCTTTTAGCTGATGCTGCAAGCCCTGCGGCGTTGATCAGTTTAGGACTATTTTTGGCTCATGGGTCGGCTCAACCAAATGTAAATTTAGCCGAGGCTCGCAAAACAGCTCTCAGCCTAACAATCGTTAAATTAATATTGCAACCGTTATTGGTCGCTTGGTTGGCGTTTGGTGTATTTAAGATGCAAACTGAGTTAGCAATGATGGCGGTGTTTTTGGCCGCCCTACCCACGGGCACAGGCCCTTATATGTTGGCGGAGTTTTATAAACGAGACGCCTTAATCACCGCCCAGACCGTACTAATATCCACCTTGTTTTCTTTGCTGACGTTGTCGCTATTATTGCAACACCTTAAATATTAACTGTATATAACGGCTATTTATAACTCTGCGACATCAGTGAAGCTTGTTCATCGGTTATAACACCCTGCTTATTTAATAAGCCAATAATTGAACGTGGTTTACGGCAAAACTGATCAGCTATAAGGTGAATCGCTATGTTTTCGTTAAACTGTTGAATAACAGAATCAATATCTGTTTGATTCCAAGGTAAACCATAATTTTGAGGTAACCCTTTTTCAATATTAGCCTGCTGTTTCTGCGCTAGCGTTTGTTTAGGCTTTCTAACTTTAGGAATAAGGTTAATTGCGTGAAACAGCGCTCTAATCACATCAGGGTGATTGTAAGGTGAAGTGCTGGGTAAAATTTCACCCGTAATCGGATTAACGCCATTTGCTAAACCTTCTATTATTGAAATTACTTCTTTTTGCTGCATACCACCTC
This sequence comes from Thiomicrorhabdus sp. Kp2, assembly GCF_000478585.1. Taxonomy (NCBI): domain Bacteria; kingdom Pseudomonadati; phylum Pseudomonadota; class Gammaproteobacteria; order Thiotrichales; family Piscirickettsiaceae; genus Thiomicrorhabdus; species Thiomicrorhabdus sp. Kp2. Next base: position 1,917,397 of record NZ_ARWI01000001.1, on the reverse strand, counting down.
CTACCTTAAATGCCAACGATTATCCGACATAATAACAAGTATTATTACGTACATCAATAAACTAGAACACCCGCCTCTATTACTAACACCACATTTATCTTCTTTTTCACTGCTGGCATTGATAGTGAGCTGGCAAGAACGAATAGCAATTTACCAGGCCTGGTCAATTAATCAGCCCTCTTTGATTGACCTGTAATGATAAAGCTTCTACTTTCTAATTCACCATTAATATGTAATACTCAATTCAGCCCTATACCAGTCTATACCGCCCCGTACCTGGTATAAACAAGCCAATCGGCTTGAATCATTACTGGGAGAAAACTATGATTAAAGTGACTATTAATGAACGCACGGTAGAAGTCGAAAAAGGCACAACCATATTGGATGCGGCCAGAGAAGCTGGCGTGCATATTCCTACATTGTGTTACTACCCACGCATTCCCTCTCATGCCGTATGTCGCTTATGTTTAGTGAATATCAGTAGTAAAGCTCGTCCCAAAGCGGCTTGTAAAACGCCTGCCATGGATGGTGACATTGTTGAAACTGACACGCCAGAACTGATTGAATTTCGCAAAATGGATATGCAGTGGTTATTGGCTCGTCATCCCAATGACTGTATGCGCTGTGAAGTAAACGGCTCTTGCCAGTTTCAAAATCTGGTAAGCGAATATCAATTGGAAGACCTTTGGCCTAAAGAGCCAAGAGGTTGTGAGGAACACCCAGAACACAAACTCATGGACCATACCTCCCCCAGCATTTGGCGCGATTTATCCAAATGTGTGGAGTGTGGTTTATGTGTTGAAGCCTGCGGTGATGCGGGGCAACAACAGCATGTGATTGGCTTTGCGGAACATGGATTTGGACGTTTACCCGTTACCGTATTTGATAAACCCCTTTCTGAAACCAACTGTATCTCCTGCGGGCAATGTACTTTAGTTTGCCCAACGGGGGCTTTAATAGAAACCCCGCACTGGCATGATGTACTGCATACGCTGGATGCCCACAGGCGAGTCTCAGCGGTACAAGTCGCCCCTGCAACCCGCGTAGCCATTAGTGAAGAGTTTGGCATGAAGCCTGGTACGGTGAGCACAGGCCGCATGATTAATGCGTTAAGAGAGCTTGGTTTTGACTATGTATTCGACACCAATTTTGCGGCTGACTTAACCATTATGGAAGAGGCTAATGAGTTTTTAACACGATTTAAGAACCAACAACAGCTCCCCCTATTCACCTCCTGCTGCCCTGGCTGGGTGAACTGGCTAGAAATCAATCGTCCTGACTTATTACCTCATTTGAGTACCACCAAATCTCCACAACAAATGCATGGCGCCTTAACCAAACGCGGCGCTTTTGCTCGTTCATTAGGCGGTGAGTTTGCAAACGGTCAAGTAGAACCCTATGTGGTGAGTGTCATGCCTTGTACCGCCAAAAAAGATGAATCGCAACGCCCTGGTGTTGCTGGTGATATTGACCATGTATTAACCACCCGTGAACTGGCAAGAATGATTAAGGCTCGTGGCATTGCATTTGGTGCTTTGTCTGAAGATGCGGAATTTGACAATCCACTAGGTGAAAGTACAGGAGCCGCCCAGATTTTTGGGGCGTCAGGCGGAGTGATGGAAGCCGTGGTACGAACAGCCGCCCACTTGATTGGCCAAGAAGATTCTATGCCTTTGGATTGGCATCAAATGCGTGGCGTAAACCTGGCGGTTAAAGAAGCCGAGATTCCAGGCGTAGGCAAGGTCGCCATTTGTAATGGCATTGCCACCGCACAGCAGATGCTTGAAACTGAAAACTGGCGGGATGACTATGTAGCGATTGAAGTCATGGCCTGTGTAGGGGGTTGCCTAGGCGGAGGTGGAGAACCCAAGTCTATGGACCCACTTATTCTTGAAAAACGTATGCAGGCGATTTATAACATCGACCAAAATACCCCTCGTAGACGCTCCTACGAAAACCAAGACATTCAAAAACTCTATGCAACAGAATTAGAGCAACCCAATTCAGCCAAAGCTCATCACTTACTACATACTCATTATGCTGCTCGTAACTCTAAACGTTTACTGTTAATGCAGTTTCTTGACTGCGTGGATAGACGAGATAGTAGCAGTGCTGCGAAGCTATTTCATCCACAAGCGGTGTGGTCAACTGCTTCTGATTTTGGTGATATTCAAGGCTCTGCAAACATTGAAAAATTCATCAATGAAACGCTTCCACCACGTCAATACGGTTCTCACTATGCACGCCATAAAATGGCCTCTACCGCTGAAGTTGACGATCTAACCGTTATCACACCAACAGGCGAGCGTTGCCGATTTATTATGCAAACAGAGAGCCAAACTAACGACTCTCAACCCAAAACCGTAATTACAAAACTGGTGCGAAAACCACTCACGTGATTAAACATTCACAACCAGGCCTGGTAAGTTCAAGCACCACACTTATTTAAAAGTATGCATGACTGATATCTCTTAGTTTTGCTAGAATGCTACTGATAAGCGTCATAAACTTATTTGCATTCAACCTACTAGGAAGTTTACCCGTGCTACTTTATCAAACCGTGACTCACCCTGCTTTTACTGCGCAATTACATCATCACTTTTTAAACAACTAATTTGGCTTATTATTCATGCTGATTCGAGTTTTATGTAGTGTCGCGTTTTTAATCCCTAGCGTTGGATTAACCCAGCCTATTGCGCCAACAACAGCTGAAACCACCCAAAATAGCACCGCTAAAAAAAGCTTTCCAAAACTTGAAGTCAAAATAACATTAAAAGGCAATGCCAAGCCTGAATTAAGCAAGCAACTACAAAATGAGATTGCCTTAACTCACCTTGAAAGGGATGAGTTTCCAGCGCAAACCGACTTTTTATTTAAGCGCGCTGAACAAGAGATTTTAGATGTATTGCGGGCATTGGGTTATTACGAACCTAAAATAACCCATTCATTACAACGCAATGGTAAGCAGACTCTAGCCTCTTTTCAGATTGATTTAGGCAAACCCGTTAAAACTCGCAAAGTGGATATTGTCATAAACGGAGAGGGTAAAAATTTAGCGAGCTGGAAACAGTACAAAAAATTTAAACTGACTTTACGCCCCAAAACGCAGTTTCGCCATGAGGATTATTCAGACACGATCAATGCACTCAAAAATTTGGCCATTAATGAAGGGCATATGGATGCTGAATTTACCCAGCGTGAATTTAAAGTCTATCCACACTTACATGCTGTAGACGTGCATATTCACCTTGATACCAAACAATCTTATCAATTTGGCAAGGTAAGCTTTCAAGGCAATAAAACCATTAATAGTGGTTTTTTATCTCGCTATGCCGAATTTAAAGAGGGTGACACCTATCAGTATGCAGGCATTACCGCCTTACAAAAAAGTTTGATTGATAGCCGTTTTTTTGGATTGATTCGTGTCATTCCACAATACAGTGAACAAGTAGACCGCAAAATCCCAATTAATGTAGAGCTTGAAGAGAGCTTAAAACACCACTACGACATGGGGATTGGCTATGGAACCGATACAGGCGCACGTGTGCTATTTGGCTTTGAAAACCGATTGGTGAATCAATATGGACACAGCTACCAAGTAGACAGTTTATTTGGTGAACGTGCACAGAACTTTAATTTTAATTACCACATTCCAGGGGAACGTCCCGCTGTGCAATATTGGAATGCTGGTGTAGGTTATGAGGCCACCCAATCCGACACCTTAGAAAAATCATTAACCTCAATCTCTGGAGATTATAACTATCAAATCACCCCACTTTGGTTGATTAAACCCTTTGTCTCATTAGAAACAGAATCCTTTCGCTATAAATATGAACCTTCTGAAGAGATTAATACTCTGCTAGTGGGGATTAATGCCACAACGCGTTGGGTTAATAATGAATCCTACCCTACATCAGGCTATCGCCACAGTGCCACCTTACGTGCGAGTATGGACGGCTTAGTGTCCGAATCTCAATTTGCCCAACTTGAACTCAGTTCACAAGCTATTTTTTCAATACAAGAATTTTGGCGTTTACACGCTAATGCCAAAACCATTGTCACCGCTTCTGACAAAAACCAAGTGATTCCCGCCTCTTATCGCTACCTGCTTGGTGGGGAAACCTTACGAGGTTATGAATTCGAATCGGTCGGTTTAATAAATGAAGATGGCGCTACTGTGGGTGCAAGAAATTTAATTTTAGGTTCACTTGAAACCGATTACCGTTTAACCGAATACTTTGGTTTAGGCCTATTTGCCGATGCGGGGCAACTGTTTGACTTTGATGACTCTACCGACCTTAAAGTGGGTGCGGGGTTTGGTCTGCGTGGTTATACGCCTGTTGGCATGGCTAAACTCGATATTGCTTGGCCCGTTTCTGAAGAGGGTGAACAACCCTGGCGTATACACTTCTCTCTAGGGTTTGATTTATGAGTACAAAACCCACAGAAAAACCAGCCACACAACCAAAAAAACGTAATTTTATCGATTGGTTTAGCCTGATTTTATTAAGTTCAACCCTGTTCTTTATGCTCACTTTTACGCTCGTTGTGAGCTTAATACTGTGGCACCCTAAAGCCAGTCAATACGCTCTGCCTTATTTAGAACAATTAACCGATGGTCAACTTAAAATTGAATCTGCCGAAGGCCGCCTTATTGAGGGTTTGCAGTTGCACAATGTGCATTATCAAAGCCCTGAGTTTAATCTAGAAATTCAACAGCTAGAGTGGCGCTGGCAACTGAGCGCTCTGCTAATCAATCAGCTTCAGTTTGATAAACTGCATATCAACCAAACAAAAATCACCTTAAAAACCAATGAGGCCGCTCACAACTCATCGATTGCAACCGCACCGTTTGAAATCATCACTCAACTCAATAGCCAATTTGCGACGGACATACACATTGATGATTTGCAACTCACTCAATCCAGCCTTCAAGTCGATTCACAACCCGCGATTGAAGTCGCAAAAATAAACAGTGCCGTTCACTGGCAAGATTTAAACTTACGCTTAGAGCGCTTCTCTGCCAATTACCAAACCTATCAATTACAAACGACCTCAAGTGCCACCATTCAAGATACCGAAAGCTTTGAAGCGCATCTTGGTCTTAAATTATTGGGTACGGAATTCCCTAATCAAAAAAATGAAATTGCCCTCTCTGCCAATATCAAAGGTGGAATAAACCAACTCCAGATTCAGTTAGAAACCACTCAACCTTATAAGAGTAAGTCGCATCACACCCTTAATATGGATGGTGCTTCGATTCGTGTCGATTCTCAATGGCAAGCCTTCAGTGCAAATTTACATGAACAATGGCAGATTGAAAACCTTCAAGGCAATAGCACTCTCCAGTATCAACTCGATTCTGCACAAATCAGCAGCCAAGGTAAACTTGAACTGGCTTTAGCCAATAGACCCAAAGCTACTTTTGAATTTGAGGTTGATTACCCTGCTTTACAGCAAACAAATTCAGACCTATTAGCGTTTAAATTACACAGCCAATTTGAGGGCATGGGTGCTCTACAAGCTAACGCAAAGGTTAATTTAGCAAACACCACCGCTAATATGGATATAGCCACTCAGGCGTTAAATTTACAGTGGATAAATCCCGCTCAAAATTACCAAATAGACAGCCAATTGACTTGGCAACTAACCGACTTTACACAACGTCAAAGCCAGCTTGATATTAAGCAGTTTAAGTTAACAGGCCTGCCAGAAACCTTAATCGCCAATGGCCGCTTAAATACTCAGCTGAATGCAAAACAAGACTATGCGGTAAACCTACTCAGCTCAAAGCTAAACTACGCTAATCACACGGGTAAACTTCAAGCCAAACTTGTTTTAAAGCCAGATTTATCAACCATAAACATTGATAAAGCGCACATGAGTTTAGGCAATAACCATTTAGATTTAAGTGGACAATGGTCAGATAAGTTTGCCTTAAAATTAACCGCAAAACTCAATCAGCTTGAACAGCTTTATTCGCCTGTTAGCGGAAAAATAGCGCTCAATGTCAATGCAAATGGCCAAGTTAAAAAAGATTTTTCAGGCTTTAACCAGGCCTGGTCAACCATCAACCTGACCGCTTCTCAACTCCACTACCAAATACCTAAAACCGAAAATAAAACGGCCACACAAGACTTTTATACACTCAAAAGTTTAACCCTACAGGGCGATATTCCGCTTCATCAACCCGAATGGAGTACGTTTAGCTTTAAAGCCAATCAACTGGCAAAACGCTCTAATATTCACCAGAGCCAAACTTTTTTTACACAATTACAGATTACTCGTCAGCAACCATCTAAAAAGAGCAATGGCTTAAATACAGACATCGAGTTCGTTCATCCAGATATCAGCATTCATGCACAATTTGATGAAAACAAACCCTCCTTCACACAACAAACCATACAATTAAATCGTGTGGATATTACGCAACCCGTTACAGGCAACTGGGCGCTTGAAAGCCGTGCCAATATCGATTGGCAGTCACCCAATAAAGTGACCATTCCAGGCCTTTGTTTGCACTCTATTCAAGACAAACAAGCCAAACTTTGTTTAAACGCTAAAGCCCATAACGCAAATTGGTCAATGCGGTCATTACCCGTTTTAGAGTGGTTAAAGCCGTGGATAAGTCCTTCGATTTCACTTACTGGCGTACTCAATGGTGAAGGTCATGCTCAGTGGAACAAAGCATTTAACTTAACGCAAAAATTAACTGTTCCTCAACTCGATGCCACCATTACAGAACAAGGGTTTGAAATACCTCTGCGCTTAAAAGAGTGGCAGACCGATTTACAATTTAGCCCGCAAAAAGCCAGCTTAATTAGCCAAGCACAATTAAATGAAACAGGCCGATTACAGGCTGATATTAACAGTACAAAAGCACTTAACCAGGCCTGGTCAAATGCCAAAATCAATGGAAAAATCACTCTTAATTTGAATGATTGGAAACTCAATAAACGCGCCTTAGAACTGATTGAACTGCAAAAAACAGCCCTTCTATTAGAGAGCCAGTTATCAGGCAATCTCAATGCCATTAAACATTCAACACAAGCTAACTTAGAACTAAAACTGAATTTACCCTTACTCGGCCTGAACGACCAAGAGCTTCAACTCAAGGCCGATGTGACCCAAGATAAAGTTGATGCCAATGGAACTTTAAAACAGCCAGGAGATCGCCAAGCTGACCTCTTGCTCACCCTGACTGATTTTAAATCCCAACCCAAAATTTTAGCCAGTTTACAAACCGACTCCATCGAATTACTTAAAACAGAATTTGCGCATTTCAATACCTCTGCCGATATAAATATCACACTGCTTGAAGGAGCAACCCATATTCAAGGTTTGGCGCAACTGCACAATAGTCGGCTTGATTTAGAAGCCATGCCTTTGCACGAACGTACTCAAACCAGCGATGATGAAAAGATTATCGACCAACAAGGCAATGTCTTACCACGAGCTGAAGCGGTTAGCGCACTGAGTTATGATGTCAAAATTGGCTTTGGTGAACAGGTAAAAGTAAATGTTCGCGATGCTCAGGTTTTCTTAGGCGGTCAACTACAACTCATCAAACAAGGCGACAGCCCTGATATGCAAGCGTTTGGCGAAGTTAAATTCACAGAAGGTTTTATTAAACTTGATGCCCGTAACCGAGTTGAAATCTCAGAATCTAACTTCCGTTTTAACGGTGTTATTGGCAACCCAGACCTGAATGTAAACCTCTTTAGAGTGGTTGACCAAACCACAGCGCGCCTCAATATTACAGGCAATGCCACCCAACCGCAGTTTGTCTTTTATTCAGACCCTGCGTTATCTCAAGGCCGCATTATTAACCTAATGATTTTTGGACGTGCTGGAGACTCTACCGATGAACCCAACTACGAGTCACAAGTACTGAGTGCTTTTTACAAGCTGGGGATTCAAAACAACACCCCCGTGCTAAATACCTTAACGCGCACTTTAGGAATAGAAGATGTGTATTTTGATGTGAAAAATCAGAAGGTCAGTAACTTATTAGTAGGTCGATCATTAACCGACAAACTCTATGTGCGTTACGCACGAGACTTAACGGGGCAACAAAACAATGCCATCCAGTTCTTCTATAAAATTGCCGATAAATGGCTACTTAAAAGCAATACCAGTGACGATGAAAACTCGGTTGACCTCATCTACCGATTAGAGCGTTAATTTAGTAATATTTTTAGTGAAGTTAAGAAGATTCATCTGTTGCTAACTCTTTTTTATGACTCTATTTTAGGACGGGGCATAGGCAATAAAAAAGCCCACAAGATTCATCTCTTTGGGCTTTTTGTAGGCAATTTTATCAAAAACTGAATGCATTGCTAATACGATGCAGTTTCCGATATAGATACGCTATTTATGACTTTTTATGCCGTCTGTTTTAAATTAAATCGCTCTCTTAAAATTTTAGCCGCCGTCACCATATTGCTGAGTGCTGGTTCAGTTTCTTTCCAACCACGAGTTTTTAAACCGCAATCAGGATTAACCCATAAGTTTTCTACAGGTAGTGTTTTCGAGGCTTTTTCTATTAATTTAACCATTTGTTCAACGGTTGGCACATTAGGCGAATGGATGTCATACACCCCAGGTCCAATTTCATTTGGATAGTCAAAATCTACAAACGCATCCAATAATTTCATCTGCGATTTTGAGGTTTCAATGGTAATCACATCGGCATCCATTTTGGCAACCGCTTCAATAATATCGTTAAACTCTGAATAACACATATGAGTATGAATCTGTGTACTGTCTTGTACACCCGATGTCGTCAGTTTAAATGAGTTTACAGCCCAGCGAAGATAGTCCGCCCAAGCCGATTTTTTAAGTGGTAGCCCTTCTCGTAAAGCGGCTTCATCAATCTGAATGATTTCAATACCCGCTTTTTCAAGGTCTAAAACTTCATCTCGTAATGCCAAGGCTATTTGGTTACAGGTTGTTTCTAGCGGTTGGTCATTGCGCACAAACGACCATTTAAGCATGGTGACCGCCCCTGTTAACATGCCTTTCATTGGCTTTTTGGTTTTGCTTTGAGCATATTCAGACCAAAATACCGTCATCGCTTTTGGGCGGGATACATCACCATAAATAATAGGCGGTTTTACACAGCGCGAACCGTAAGATTGCACCCAACCAAACTGGGTAAAAGCATAGCCATCAAGCTGTTCGCCAAAGTATTCCACCATATCATTACGCTCTGGTTCACCATGTACTAATACATCAATATCCATTTTTTCTTGGCGCGCAATCACCTCATCAATCTCTTGCTGCATTTTGGTAATGTACTCTGATTCATTGATGGAACCAGCTTTAAAATCACGTCGGTCTTGTCTAATCTGTTGGGTTTGTGGGAAAGAGCCAATTGTTGTGGTTGGAAACAAAGGTAAATTAAATTTTGCCTTTTGCAAAATGGCTCTATTTGGGTAAGTTGACTGGCGATTTAATGCCACTTGGTCAATATTATTTACACGTTGTTGTACTTCTGCATTATTAACAATCTTAGACTCAGAACGTGCTTGTATCGCTTTGGTATTTTCTGCTAATTCTAACGAAACATCTGCACCCATGAGTGCACGTTTTAATAATGAAACTTCTGATAACTTTTGTTTGGCAAACGCCAAGTATTGAAGCAACTCATTTGATAAAGTTTTCTCTGAATCTAAATCCACAGGTACGTGTAACAATGAACAACTCGGTGCAATCCATAGATTGTCTTTAAACTTGGTGTTAGCGGCTTGCGCTGTTTCAATCGCTTGCTGTAAATTGGCTTTCCATACATTACGACCATCAATTAAACCGAGTGATAGAACCTTATCTGCTGACAGAGATTCAATAATTTCCTTTAATTGGTTTTTACCATACAGCCCATCGTAATGCAGCCCATCAATAGGCAGTTCTGGCAACCAAGCTAAGTGTTCACCTAAGGTTTCAAAATAGCTTGCCAGTAAAATCTTAATGTCATTGCTTTTGAGTGTTTGATAGGCTTTTTTAAACGCTTCTTGCCACTCATTGGCTAATTCAAGACCCAAAATTGGCTCATCAATTTGCACCCATTCAATCCCTTTGTCTGCAAGTTTAGTCAAAATTTGTTTGTAAACCGCTAGCAATGCTTCTAAACGGCTCAACTTGGGTATAGAAGCCGATTTATTTTCTGCTAAATACAAGAAACTTACAGGCCCTAATAAAACAGGTTTTACTTTGACATTATTGCCATCTTGAGCAATCACTAAGGCTTCATCTACTTCATCAAACAAACGCGTATCTGTTAATTCAAAATGGGTATTTTCTTCCAACTCAGGGACAATGTAATGATAGTTGGTATCAAACCATTTTTTCATTGCACCAGCATAATCTGCTTTAGATGCTTGAGAATTAACATCAGCATGACCAGCACAACAAGCTGAAACATCGTCTGATGGCGCACGACCACGCGCCATTCTAAAGGCGACTTCTACATCAAAAGAATCTTGCTTAAACCTTTCTGGAATCACCCCCAATAAACAACTCATATTAAGCACATGATCATAATAGGCAAAATCGTTAACGGGCAAAAAATCAATTCCCGCTTCAATTTGAGTACGATAGTTTTGATAACGAATCTCTGCGCCAACAGCTTCAAGTTCATTAAGGGATTTCTCGCCCTTCCAATATTGTTCAATAGCAAATTTAAGTTGGCGCTTATCACCAATACGTGGATAACCTAAGTTATGTGATTTCATCTCCATTCCTTTTATTTTTGTTTAGTTCTGTGTTTGACACAAAGAATGATAGAATTCATACCAAATGAAAACAAACGAATTAAATTCATTTTTAAATGAATTTAATTCATATTGGAAAATACACATGATTGAAACAAAGCATTTAATAACCATTGCGAGTTTGGCTGAAACTCATTCGGTTAACCTATCGGCTGAACGTTTATGTATGACACAATCCGCCCTCTCACACCAAATAAAACAGTTAGAACAAACCTTAGATTTAAAGTTATTTGAACGCAAAACAAATCCCATTCAATTTACTTTGGCGGGGCAAACTTTACTGAAAACCGCACAAGAAGTCTTACCTAAACTACAACAGACCCAACAAACCTTACTCGCGTTATCTCAGGGTGAACAAGGTCGCTTATATATTGGCGTAGACTGCCATACTTGCTTTGAGTGGCTATTGCCTATGGTCAGAAACTATCAAAATAAATGGCCCAATATTGACTTAGACATACTGAATTCATCAGGAGACCAACCGCTCAAAAAGCTCACTGAAAATAAACTCGATCTAGTGATTACCTCTGACCCAGAGCAACTCAATTTAGTGAAATTTGATTCTTTATTTAGCTATGAATTAATGGCTGTTTTGCCTGTCAATCACCCTTTATCAAAAAAACAGTGGTTGGAACCGCAAGACTTTTACAATGAGACGTTAATTACCTATCCTGTACCCGAAACAAAGTTAGACATATTTAAACGATTTCTCTTGCCTAATCAGGTTAATCCGAAATCAATTCGCTATTCAGAATTAACTTTAATGATGTTGCAACTGGTGGAATCAGGGCGTGGCATTTGCGTTCTGCCTAAATGGCTCATTACCAGCCAGCAAGAGTTTGCACATTTACCCTCACTTAGCCTTGGTAAAGATGGGCTTTGGTCAACTTTGTATGCCGCTTCTATTCAAAATTGTCATCATCAAGCCTATATTCAAGACTTTATTAATCAGGTTGCCGACAAAATGAAACTTTGAAAGGAAAACGAAACAAATAAACGCTTTTGTCAGCCTATTCGTCAACAATAAAAGCTTTCCCATAACAGTGGAAAGCCATTACAATCAATCTAATAACGTTTGCGAGGTTTAAGATGAGAACTTTATCAAATGCTTTTTTAATGGCTACAATGAGCCTAGCGCTGCTGGGTTGTGAAGCAGAACAAGCTAAACGCATCGAAACAGAAGTGACTGCTACTGCCTACACTTCTCACGCTTCTCAAACCGATAAAACACCTTTTTTAGCCGCTTGGAACAATGTTTTAGAACCTGGAATGAAGTCCATTGCGGTATCTAGGGATTTACTCAAAATGGGTTTAACAAATGGGAGCAAAGTGACAATCTCTGGACTTCCTGGCGAATATATTGTGTTGGATAAAATGAATAAACGTTGGGAAAAGAAAATCGATATTTATATGGGTAAAGATGTTCAAAAAGCCAAAGACTGGGGTAAACAGCAAGTGATTATTAGCTGGGCAGAACCCATTGAATAAAACCCTACAATAAACCCATTAAATATAAAGAAAGTATCTATGAGACATGTTGTGATTACAGGCGGAAATAAAGGCATTGGCCTCGCCTTAACCCAAAAATTTGTAGAAGCAGGTGACACCGTGCAAATTATTGCTCGAGACTTTAGTAATCAAGAAGATTTTGATTACCAAAATCATCCACAAGTGACTTGCACAGAGTTTGATTTAACCGATTTAGACAACTTACCAGGCCTGGTAGATTCGATTGAGCAACTGGATGTATTAATTAATAATGCAGGTCTATTACAACCCATTACCCTGGATAGCTACCCAGACGATGCGCGTGATTACTCTTTGCAATTAAACATTATGTCGCCCGTAAAACTCACCGAGCTGCTCACTGAGAAACTGAAAAACACTTCGAACTATACACCCAGAATTGTCAATAACGCCTCAATTGCTGGTCAAATTGGCCATCCCGATATTTGGTATGGCATTAGTAAAGCAGGATTAATTAATGCCACTAAAAGTTTGGCTAAATATTTTCAAGGCGAGATTATTGTGAATGCTGTTGCACCTAGCCCAGTAGAAACGGAGATGCTAAATAATATACCTGAACACAGACAACAAGCTTTTCTAAAAAACACCATTGCAGGGCGTTTTGCCACCGCTCAAGAAGTGGCCAATACCATGTATTGGTTAGCGACTGATTCACCTGAATATATCAATGGGAGTTGTATAGATATTAATAATGGTTCTTTACCGAGATAGTAGATAGGTATTGCAACTAGATATTAGTCAAAGCGTTGACTTCTTTAAGGGCCTCAAAGTAAATCAGCGCATACTCCTGATGTTGGTCAGCATGATTCATTTCAAAGCTTTTCGCGGCTTGCAGTAAACGACCATATTCCCCCTCGCCTTTTAGCAAACCTTTTTTAATATTGTCATTAAGAGGAATCTGCTCTAAAGCCTCTTCTAAACTTTGACCCACAATCACATCCATCATTGAAAATAGACCCGCTAAGTAATAACTGTCTACCGCAGGAAGTCGTTCTTTTTGTGCCACATTACGCATAAAATTAGCTCGCAAGCGCGCTAAATTAAATACTTCTGGTAAAACATCTTCTAAAGCGGTCATCGAGATCATAGTTGCCCAAGATTGCACACGCTTTAAACCAAACAATATCAACACCTCTTTAAGTGAGGCAAAATCTGGCATGGTTTCTGTTCGATATTGCTTGGCCAATTTCATAATCTTAATACTCAAACCAATGTCTTTTTCAATGATTTTCTCTAGATCATCCAAGTGTAGAGATTCATCGACCACCTTTTCCAGCAATTCAAGAAGGTTCAGTTTGGCTACACTCAACCTTTTACCTGAGAGCACTTCAGGTTTGGCAAAATAATAGCCCTGAAACAGGTTTGCACCCGCCTCTTTGCAAAGCTCAAACATCTCTCTGGTTTCAACCCGTTCAGCCAGAATCGTTACCTCTTTTAGCTGTTTAATTTTTTGAAAAAGAGGTTTAATTTTTTCAGGCTGAATATCCAATACATCAAACTTAACGATATCCGCCATTTTGATAAATGGAATAAACTTTTTACTAAAAATAAAGTCATCCAAGGCAATCATATAGCCCTGTTCTTTTAAGTAACGAACACTTTCAACCACCTCATCCGTTGGCTCAACCGTTTCTAGAATTTCAATAACCGCTTGAGAGTGATGAAAGCACGGATCACGCATTTCAAAGAAGTATTCTTCAGGAAAGTTAATAAAGGCTTTAGCATTACCAACTAACTGATTTAATCCCATATACATCATGGCATTACAAATAACCGTTGCGGTGGCTTGACTAGGTGAATCAAAATGAGCCTGATTAGGGTTCAACCCACCTCGGAACAACAGCTCATAACCATAAATATTATTATCAACATCTAAGATTGGTTGCCGACCAACAAAAAAATCCTCTTTTTGTTCCGATTGCATTTGAATTGACCCCATTAATAACCGTTATCGTCCTTGATTACATTATTTTATAGAGACCTCTTCAATTAACCATTCAAATATTCTAGGGCAGAGATAAATAGAAACTTTAAAAAACAAAAAGATAGACACAATTAACCACTTGTGCAAACAACTGTACGTAAAATGAATATGGCTAAAAACAAAGCTATTTTGCTCGAGACTCGGCTCTTTTTACCCAAGCAGAGGTTGAGTTATCTCGCTCTTCTTTGAGACTATTGACTACCTTAATCACAGGTCGTTGAAGAATGAGGTTATTGGGGTAAGCGATTTCTTGATTATCTTCATCAATCAATAATACCTGAAACAGGTTAATCTCTGTGATTGTGCCTTTTATACGATGCGCACCATCAACAACCTCTACGGTATCACCAATACGAGCAGGAAATGAAAAGAACACGATGACTCCTGCGGTAATATTACTCAAAATAGACCACTGAGCAACCAACGCGACCCCAATAACTGCGAGAACAGAGGAGAGAAAAACCAACATCCCTTCATAGTCGACTCCCCAAACCATCATTAAACTCAAAAACAGTATTAGAAAGAGAATTAAAATAAAGTAGTTGGTGACATTCTTAATACGCACCTCAGGGACTTGTTTGGCCGCCCCCAATTTAATGAATATCTTGACCAGAGTCCACTTGCTAAAAAAGTAGCCTGAAACCAATGCTACGGTTAAAGCTAGCTGAAAATAATAGCCTTCCATACGATCCCTTTCATTATCATTTCTAAAATCTTGTTTTATTGAACATATTAAAATAATCGACTGGTTAATCAATCATTAAATGAAAAATACCCTGATTAAGTCCTCTCTAAAAAGGCTGATTTCGTTTATCTTATTATTTGTTTTACAATTTAACGACTAGCCTAACTAACCATGAGGATTGTATGAGCGATTTACGAACCGATGCCTTGCACTATCACGAACTGCCAAAACCAGGAAAACTGGAAATAAGCTTAACCAAAGCGTGTGAAACCCAGCGTGATTTAAGCTTGGCATACAGCCCTGGTGTGGCTGAACCCGTTAGAGAGATTGAAAAAAAGCCAGATGATGCCTATCGCTATACAGGCAAAGGTAATTTGGTGGGTGTCATCTCTAATGGTACTGCGGTGTTAGGTTTAGGCAACACAGGTGCTCTAGCCAGCAAACCTGTAATGGAAGGCAAAGGCATGTTATTTAAACGTTTTGCCAATATTGATGTCTTTGACATTGAGGTCGATTGCACCGATACCCAAGAACTGATTCAAACCATTGCCAATATCGCCCCTACCTTTGGTGGCATTAATTTAGAGGACATTGCCGCACCGCAGTGTTTTGAAGTTGAGCAAGCCCTTAAAGCCAAGTTGGATATTCCCGTATTTCACGATGACCAACACGGTACAGCTATTGTTGCTTCAGCAGGCCTGGTAAATGCCTTAGAACTGCAACACAAAACACTTGAACTGGCGCGTATTGTTTGTGTTGGCGCGGGTGCCGCAGGTATTGCCTGTATGAATTTACTCATGGCAATGGGGGCACAAAAATCCAATATTACCCTGGTGGATAGCAAAGGTATTGTGACCACACACCGTACAGATTTAAACCGTTATAAAGAGGCTTTTGCTCAAGACACTAACAAAACCACTTTAGCGGATGCGATGGAAAATGCTGATGTCTTTTTTGGCGTGTCAGGCAAAGATATTTTAACGGTGGAGATGTTGCAAAGTATGGCGGCTAATCCGATTGTATTTGCTATGGCGAATCCTGACCCTGAGATTAATCCAGTCCTTGCGCATAAAACTCGTAATGACCTAATCATCGCAACAGGGCGAAGTGATTACCCCAATCAGGTAAACAATGTATTAGGGTTTCCATATATATTTAGAGGAGCTTTAGATGTACGTGCTTCTGAAATTAATATGCCAATGCAAATTGCCGCTGTTGAAGCGCTACGAAAGTTAGCGCACGGCTCTGTACCTAAAACGGTATTGCATAGCTATGGGCTTACCGAGTTAAGTTATGGCAAAGAGTATATTTTGCCAAAACCCAATGACCCAAGGCTAATTAATGTCATACCGCAGGCTATTAGCCAAGCCGCCATTGAATCAGGAGTAGCGAGAATTTCCATGCCCAAAGAGGCACAAAAGTTTTAACCACAAAGACACGAAAGCACGAAGAATTCTAAAATATAACACTTATATATTTGGACGAATAATTAAAATATATGGACTATGCTTGTCTCATCGTTTTTACTCATTTTTTTAATCTTCGTGCCTCCGTGTCTTCGTGGTCGTTTTTTTACAATACTGAATAATCAATCACAAAATATGGATACCTAAGTTTATTAACTTAAATTTTCAGCCTGTGGATAACTATGTATAAAACTCAATTTTCATTACAAATAAGTAGCTTATTGATTGCATCATTATTATTGTCAGGCTGTCTATCACAGACGCCTGTCAAGCCTAAAGCAGACCAACAAAACGTTTCGTTAATGACCGCTTATGATTATCAACTGGTAAACTCATCACTGCAAAACCTATCTCTAAAACAGCTTATTGTGCAACTACAGTCCGCAGATATTGTCTTTGTGGGTGAATTTCACGGTAACCACGCTTCGCATTTATTGGAAATGCAACTGTTGGCAGGCTTGTTTAAGCAAAACCCAAACATTCTATTAAGTATGGAAATGTTTAACCGCGACCAACAAACCATGCTTAATCAATATTTAGACAGTGAAATTGGTGAAGTTCAATTGGTAAAAGAGACACCCGCCTGGAATAACTATGTGGCCAGTTATCGCCCGCTTGTGGAGTTTGCCAAACAGCATTTTTTGCCCGTAATCGCGGCTAACGCCTCAGCAGATATTGTGCGCTGTATTGGCCGTAAAGGTGAAAGCTACCTGAGCAAACTAAACCCCCAAGAAAAAGCCAATATAGCCCAAAATCCTTTTGCAGAAATACCAGGCTATAAAGCCAAGTTTAATGGCTTTTTAGAAGAGATGCGCCACTTGCCTGATGAACGCAAAAACAACAGTTATTTAGCGCAAATCACCCGAGACAATACTATGGCGGAATCAATCTACCAGGCCTGGTTAAATCACCCTCAACATCAAGTGATTCATGTCAATGGCGCTTTTCATAGTGAAAACCATTTAGGCACAGTGGCCGCATTAAAACGCTTAAACCCAAAATTGAATATACAAGTGATTACCCCAATAAGGGTAGAAAGTTTAGATGAGATAAAAGGTTTTAAAAAATCAGAAAAAAATGCAAATGACGATTTTATCTACTTTTTAAAACCGCAACCCGAACAGTATGTGGATGCGGATTATAAACAGAAAGATCGCCAGGCGATGTTTAACAAATCAGAACAGGCAAGTTGTAAATAGTTAGAAAATGATTCTAAGCAATTACTGTAAATATAAATAGTAGATGCCCGACTTCAATTGCATCTGTTCTAACATGGGGATATCGATCAACTTAACCGTTTGACCGCTTTCATTAAACTGCATAGTAGGTGAATAAGGGGTGGCATTGGCATTTTCGTTAAAACGATAAGTGACCACTTTACACTGTTTGGCCTCTGCCAACTCACAAGCCTTTTTAGTTGCATCCGTTACATAACCCAATGAATCTACCAGGCCTGCTTGAATGGCAGTTTTACCTGTAAAAACTCGCGCCGTTTTCAATACAGCCATCTGTTCATCATTCAGATTACGAGTGGTTTTTACCATCTCATAAAAACGCATAGCCATCTCATCGACTAAACTTTGAAAGGCCTTTTTATCCGAGTCGCTCGCCTGCCTAAATGGTGAACCCATATCCTTATTTTCACCCGTTTTATAAACATTCACCCTCGCACCAATTTTTTCCATAGTGCCAGATAAATCGGCACTCATTGAAATCACCCCAACCGAACCCGTAATGGTTGAAGGGTGTGCCTGAATATGGTCCCCCGCCATGGCAATATAAACCCCGCCAGAGGCAGCAACATCCATCATTTGTACATAGAGCTTTTTCTTGGTGCGCTCTTTAAACGCAAATAACTCATGGTACAAAATATCGCTAACGGTCACACCCCCACCAGGGCTATTCACTTTGAGTAACACTGCTTTTATCTTATCGTCTTTTTCGGCTTTTTTAAGCTGCATCATCACCGAGTCTAAAACACTCGGAGCTTTAGACAATAGGCCTGTTTTTGGACGGTCACTCAATAGACCGTTGATATTAATAATCAACACCTTATCTTCGGTTTTGCCCTCTTCAACCAACTGCTCTTTTATGGGACTATCGTAAGACTGGCCTAGCTTAATCGTCGCACAGCCAGACAAAAGACTAACTAGCGTCACACTCAATACCAGGCCTTTATACCCCCCTGCGGGGTGTGGTAACTTTAGAGAGAGCGAATAGAGTTTATTCACAAGTCACCTCATTTTCTAAACAGCTTTCAGGGTTTGCCAAATATTCATGTATATTTGCCGTAGTGGTTTCAGCTATGTGGGTTAATGCCTCTTGGGTAAAGTAGGCTTGATGACCCGTAATCAAAACATTGTGAAAGGTAAGCAGGCGTTCAAAAGCGTCATCTTGAATAATCTCACAAGAGTGGTCTTCAAAAAACAGGGCGCCTTCTTTCTCATAAACATCCATGCCTAAATAGCCAATTTTTTTGTTTTTTAAGCCTTCAATCAAAGCGGTGGTATCCATTAAAGCCCCACGTCCTGTATTGATGAGCATAACCCCATTTTTCATTTGTGAGATACTTTTAGCATTAATGAGATGATTGGTTTCTTTATTTAATGGGCAGTGTAATGAGATGATATCTGACTCTGCAAAAATCTCACTCAGTTCAACTTGTTTTATGCCCAGGTCATGACACGCCTCACAAGTATAAGGGTCATAAATCAACACCTCGCAACCAAATGATTTAAGCATTTTGCCCACTAAACGACCGATTCGACCCGCACCAATAATGCCCACCGTTTTGCCATGCATATCAAAACCCAACATACCATTTAAAGAGAAGTTACCCTCTCTCACTCGGTTATAAGCTCGATACAACTTGCGGTTTAACCCAAGCATTAATGCAATGGTATGCTCGGCCACCGCATAAGGCGAATAAGCAGGCACTCGTACCACTTTAAGGCCGAGTTTTTTAGCCGCTTCTAAGTCAACATTATTAAAACCCGCACAACGTAAGGCAATCAATTTTGTGCCACCTTCAGCAAGCAAAGTCAAAACCTTAGCATCAAGCCTATCATTTACAAACGCCGACACCACCTCGGCACCATTAGCGTAAGCAATCGTATCCAAGTCTAATGGCACTTCCAAATATAGAGTGTCCCATTGATGATGAAATACTCGACACAACACCTGTTTATCGTAAGGTTTAGCACTATAAGCAACAATTTTCATGGGCATCCTCTTGTTTCTGTTGGTGTTTTGAGTAATGACTTGGTTAGGATACTATTTGGAATGAGTCCACTTAAACCGCGCTTTACACAAGTTAGGCAAATTTCAATGTAAAACAGATTATAACTACCCCAGCTGCTCATCATAACCAGCAAGACAGTTTTTCGTTTCAACACCATCAATCACAAATTGATTTCTACCTAAATGTTTCGCTTGATAGAGGGCTTTATCCGCATTTCTATACAGCGCATTTATTGTAGTGCGACTGCCTGGTGACATTGAACTTATTCCCCCTGAAATAGTGACCCAAGGTAAATCCAATCCTGGCGCATGTTTTAGCTTTAATGACTCAATAACACCAGACAACTGAGTCAACCAACAGGCCATTTGTTTTGGGTCTCGCGCTTCTAATAAACCTGCAAACTCTTCTCCCCCAAGCCTAAAAACCAAATCGTTTTCACGATGAATAAATTTCTGTATAGCAGCACCTATCTGCTGAATAACCTCATCACCTGCCTGGTGGCCATAAAAGTCGTTATAAGCTTTAAAGTTATCAATATCAACTATAAAAAACATCAACGAATGCTGAGCACTTTCTAGCTCTTTTATTTTTTGAGCAAAAATCTGATTGAAGTAATGACGATTATACAAGCCCGTTAACCCATCGGTTCTTGACATTATTTTTAACTCATCAAGATACAGGAGCTCTTTTTCATGCATTTTTAACTCACGTTTATATGAATAAACTTGAGTTAAATCAATCAATACAGCCATACTCATAGCTAATAACAAGGTTGCCACAAAACGGTAAAAATTAACATAGTTCCAAAGGCCATCATCCCAAACACCTATATTGAAATAGGCCAGTGGAAACACCACAATATAGAAAGCAAACACATAAAGCCCGCCGACTTTCCAACCATTTAATAAAATGATGAAGAACGGCAAAAATACAACCCAAATTAAACTCATATCTTTATTCTGGGTAATCAGAATAAACATCAAATAAATAATAGAGGTGCCTATTGCCAAAAAGTGCCCAACCAATTTGATTGACTTGTTAGTTCTAAGTTGAAAGTACAAAAATATCACAAACAACAAAGCAACTAAATCAAAGAACCCTACCTTATAATTACCTGTATAAAGAAAGTGATAAAGCGTAAAAAAAGCCATTAACAGCCCCATTACCAACAAAATAGCATGGGCAAATAACGCACGAGAAAAAATGTGTGAATCCTCTTCATCAACCCACGAAACAACAAGCTTTAACCAAAAAGATTCTTTAAATATATTCTTTAAAAACATAATGATAAGCCAATCTCCTGTTATCTAAATCTAACATTTAGAGTAGAGTGGAATTTTGCCATCCTCTCAAGTTCAGTATAGCGCTTTGCATGGAAATAAAAACAATCAAAAACAGTAGGAATTACACCCTGCTTAAGTACAAAGTTTAAGAACAAAAAAGCCCAATCCACCAGGCCTGGTAGATTGGGCTTAGTTTCATATTAAACGCAATCAACAGTAAAGATTATAGTGAACGCGCTCTTAAATAAGTTTGTTCAGAAACATTCGTCCACTGCATAACTTGCTCTTTAAAGCGTTTTTGCGAAGCCCAAACTTTTTTAGATAATGGGTCTTTAGCGGCTTCCTCTTCAACCACTTGTTCAGAGATGCTTTTTAACTCTTTTAATACATCGTCAGGAAAGTCTTTAAGCTGAACATTGTGTTCGGTAATTAAGGTATGTAACGCTTGCTGATTACGTGCAGTATATTCAGCCAACATATCAGCATTAGCGGCCTTGATTGCATTACGTACAATGCTTTGTAAATCGGCAGGCAGTTCATTAAATGCCGCTTCATTAATCATACATTCCATTGTGGTTCCTGGCTCATGCCAACCTGGCGTATAGTAATATTTAGCGGCCTTATAAAAGCCAAACGCTAAATCATTATAAGGGCCAACCCACTCGGTGGCATCCAATGCACCTGACTGCATCGCAGGGAAAAGCTCACCACCTGGCATAGTCACGGGAATACCGCCAGCACGCTTTAACACTTCACCGCCTAGGCCAGGAATACGCATTTTAAGCCCTTTTAAATCAGCCACTGAGTTGATCTCTTTGTTAAACCACCCACCCATTTGAGTACCTGAGTTGCCACCTGGGTTAGGAATTAAACCAAATGGTTTATAAGCTTCTTCCCAAAGCTTCAAGCCTCCACCATAGTACATCCAAGCATTCATCTCTTGCGCCGTTAAACCAAAAGGTACCGATGAAAAGAATGCGGCAGATGGAATCTTTCCTTTCCAGTAATAAGCTCCAGCATGACCTAATTGAGCATTGCCTCGTGAGACCGCATCAAACACTTCAAAAGCGCCAACTAACTCACCTGCACCATAAACCTTAACATCAATACGACCACCCGACATCTCGGTAATTAATTTGGCAATATTATTTGCCCCAGTACCCAGGCCTGGAAAGTTTTTTGGCCAGGTAGTCACCATTTTCCACTGATAGGTTTTTTGCGGTGCGGCCGTAGCTGTTTGTGTTGGGCTCTCGTCTGTACCACAAGCTGTTAAAGCGGTTGCTGCAGTTGCACCTGTAATGGCGCCAATAAAGTCTCTACGTTTCATTTTTTAAATAGGCTCCTTACTATTTTGTAAGGACATTTTAAGCAAAAACATAATACAAAATAGGTTTTTTTATAAAAACCAGTCCCTTAACGTATTGCAGGTATGGCTCTTGCTGATAAACTTAACCTCATAAATTTAAGGTGATTTTTGTACCAATGAGGTGTACACATAAGCCTCTTCTCATGCAGAAATCACCTAATACAATTTCCTTACATGTTGTTTGGAGGCAATATGAAACTTACCCCAAAACTGGTCACTAGCTTTTTATTTATTGGTTTGGCACCGCTATTCATTTTTGCCGCCATCTCAATTCAAAATGCCGACCACGGTTTAAAAAACCTCGCGACTCAACAGCTAGAATCGATTAGAGACAGTAAAAAAGCCTCTATTCAACGTTATTTTGATACGGTTTCCAGCCAGGTAACGACTCTTGCCGATACACAAGTTATTCTACAAGCGATGTTCTACCTTCCCACTCAGGTACAGGGGTATCAGGCACTTGCAGACAATGCCGATTTAACAGCGCTAAAAGAGGCTCTACAAAAGAAATACCAAACATTAGACCTTAACCCTGATTATGCCTCTCAGCTAGATGGTATCGCCTTAATGATGCAAAATGACTATTTAGTCAATAACCCCAACTCAAGTAGCGAGCGTTGGAAACTCAATAAAGGGGCAAGCAAATCAGCCTATCACGCCATACACGCCTCAATGCAACCCGTCATTCATAAGTTCATCCGTAATGCCAACTTTAATGAACTTTACCTAATCGATCAAAAAACCGACCGTGTTCTATATAGCGTGAATAAAGGCAGTGATTTTGGGGTAAATATTGCCACAAACCCTTTAAAAAATTCGGGCTTAAATGCGGTGTACCAAAACGCCAAAAATCTAACAGCCAACCAAACTGCTTTTACTGACTTTAGTCGATACGCCCCTGCGGGCAATTTACCGCAGTCTTTTATGGCGGCACCTGTTGTTTACCAAGGTAAAACGTTAGGTATTTTGGTGGTACAGTTAGACACAGAACAGCTCAATGCCATTATGACTGATAACTCAGGTATGGGGGCTTCTGGAGATACTTTTCTAGTAGGTACCGATTTTTTGATGCGTACCGATTCAGCTAAGGATAAAAATCATACTGTACTCAACTCATTTGCCAACCCCAAAACGGGGCAGGCAAATTACTCTTCGGTTAACCAAGCACTGCAAGGAAAAACTGGCGTTGATTTAACACCCAGTTTTAACAGCACCCAAGTTATGAGTGCCTATACCCCCATTGATGCCTTAGGTACAAAATGGGCGCTCGTTGCAGAACTAGATGAACAAGAGGCGCTTGCAAGCTCAGATGCGCTTCTCAGTACCGCTTTGCTTACAATCTTCATTGCCATCTTAGTCATTGTACTGGTTGCCTTTGTGATTGCACGAAGCATCTCTAATCCGATTCATAAACTGGTTGAAACGATTGATAATATTGAAAAATCGTCAAATTTCACCCTTCGCCATCCCGCTTCAGGGAATGATGAAATCTCACAAGCAGGTCAAGCAATCAACCAGTTGATGGGCAATCTTGATAAGTCATTCACAGAAATACAACAAGTCATGCAATCGATAAGTGAAGGCCACTTTAGTCAACGAGTCGAATCTCCACTACATGGAGACTTAGAAAAACTAAAAGACTCTGTTAATGCTTCTGCTGGCAGTGTTGAAAACACCATGAACGCCCTTTCAACCGTTATGCAAGGTATTGCTAATGGCGACTTCTCGGTACGTTTAGATGAAAGTGTTAAGGGTGAACTAAAAGAGTTAGTCG
This sequence comes from Thiomicrorhabdus sp. Kp2, assembly GCF_000478585.1. Taxonomy (NCBI): domain Bacteria; kingdom Pseudomonadati; phylum Pseudomonadota; class Gammaproteobacteria; order Thiotrichales; family Piscirickettsiaceae; genus Thiomicrorhabdus; species Thiomicrorhabdus sp. Kp2. The sequence goes on along the minus strand of NZ_ARWI01000001.1, from coordinate 1,893,299 downwards.
ATAATGCTCTGTCGCAAATGGATCAAGCCATTCACACCATTACCGATGCCATGGAATATGCCGCAAAAGGCGTGTTCTCACATCGTGTTACGGGTGAATTAAAAGGCGATATGGTCAAACTTAAACACTCTGTTAACGCCTCTTTAGAAGAGATTCAATCTGCCATTGATGAAATAACCAACTCAGCAAAAGCGATGGCTACAGGAGATCTCACCCAAACCATTCAAGGTACTCATGAGGGTGAGTTAAAAGAACTACAAGATGCCTTAAACAGTTCTATATCCCATTTAGGGCAAATGGTGCAGTCGGTACGCGATGCCTCAATAACGGTTTCACGTGGAGCCAATCAAATCTCAGCAGGCAGTACGGATTTAAATGGCCGAACTCAACAACAGGCCGCCGCGCTTGAAGAAACCGCCGCTTCTATGGAGGAGATGACCTCATCCGTTCAAGGCAATTCGGACAGCGCCCAACGTGCCAACCGATTAGCTTTGAATGCACGAAACACCACACAAGAAGGTGTTCAAATCATGCAAAAAACCATTCAATCTATGCAAGATATTGAAGCGGCCAGTAATAAAATTAACGACATCATCACCATGATAGATAGCGTTGCCTTTCAAACCAATTTATTGGCCTTAAATGCCGCAGTAGAAGCTGCGCGTGCTGGAGAAGCTGGCCGTGGGTTTGCCGTGGTAGCGGGTGAAGTTAGAAGCTTAGCAGGACGTTCAGCAGAAGCCGCTAACGAAATTAAAGTATTAATCAGTAATGCGGTCAGTCAAATTAAAAATGGAACGGAACTGGTCAACCAATCCAGTGCCTCTTTAGACAACATTAACCAAGCGATTCAAGAGGTCAATGATATTGTTGCAGAGATCAGCTCTGCCAGCAGTGAGCAAGCTAACGGCATTAGTCAGGTAAACCTAGCCATTAGCGAAATGGATCAGTCCACACAACACAATGCACACCTGGTTGAAACCTTATCGGCCAACGCGCAAGGGGTAAACAATGAAGCCAAAGAGCTTGAATCGGCGGTATCTGGATTTGAAATAGCTTCACAAAAAACGTTATTAACTCATCAGAAATAAAATTTGAATTAAAGCTTAGGTTGACTTTAATCAGGGCTTAGATAAAACTAAAGCACTTATTCAACCCACACATCAAAAGGCGCTTCCAGCATGAAAGGAATTGTATTTGCCGAGTTTATAGAGCTTGTTGAAGATAAATTTGGCTTTGAAATGGCCGATGAGATCATTGAAAAATCCAACCTACCTTCAGGTGGTGCCTATACCTCCGTGGGAACCTATGACCACCAAGAATTACTTGAATTAGTCACTCATTTAAGTGCTGAGACAGGTATTTCAGTTGAAGACTTAGTGAAGATATTTGGCGAACATCTTCTGGTACGGTTTTCTGAAGGTTATCCCATGTTTTTTGAAACAGTCGATAACTGCTTTGATTTTTTACACACCATTGAAAACAAAGTGCATGTTGAAGTGAAAAAGCTTTACCCTGAGGCAGAGCTACCGACCTTTGATTCCCAAATAGAATCGGAAAAACGCATGACATTAATCTATAGTTCAAAACGCCCATTTTCTGCTCTGGCTTATGGTTTGATTAAAGGTTCCTCCACCTATTTTGACGAAGAGATTGAGATTCAAATGAATGACCAATCTTCAGAAAGCTTAACTAAAGTCGTTTTTACCTTAACTAAATCTTAACCGCTTTCGGCCACAAAAATGACCAACAACCCTTTTGAAAAACGTTTTTTCCGTGAGCGCCAAGCTCGTAAACAAGCGGAACAAATTTTAGAACAAAAATCACTAGAGCTTTACGAAAGCAACCAAGCCCTGACCCAGCTGGCTTCAGATTTGGAGCTTCAAGTCGAACAGCGTACCGCAGAGGCTGAAAAAGAGAAAAATCGCGCTCTGGCCTTAAGTAAAGCCAAATCTGAATTTGTCGCCACGATGAGCCATGAAATTCGTACGCCGATTAACGGTATTATCGGCGCGTTAAATTTACTGGAATCGGAAGTTGTCTCTAATGAGTGCCAAAGACTACTGGGCATTGCCGACCATTCGGCCAATGTTCTATTGCATATCATTAACGATATTTTGGATTTTTCTAAAATCGAAGCTGGGCAAATGGATATTGAAAATATCCCTTTTGATTTATACCAGGCCTGTCAAAATTCACTCCTACCTTTTCAGGAAAAGTGTGCCGAGAAAAATATTGATTTATGTTTTGAGTGGGATGAGACAATCTCACATTGGCAAATAGGCGACTCTTTCCGAATTACGCAGGTGTTAAACAACTACTTAAGCAATGCCGTTAAATTTACTGAACAAGGCAAAATACTGCTTAAAATCGAAGCAATTGATGAGCAAATCCAGCTCAGCATTATTGACACAGGAATCGGCATTTCTGAAGAGGGCTTAGCCAAACTCTTTATCGACTTTTCTCAGGTAGATGCCTCAACGACTCGTCAATTTGGTGGAACGGGGCTTGGCTTGGTCATATCCATGAAACTCGCACAGCTTATGGGTGGTCAGGTCGGGGTTGAGAGCACCCCAAACATTGGCTCAAAATTTTGGGTTTGCCTATCCAATCAGCCTACCGACTCGCAAAATAAGCTATCTATCAAACCAAATATTGCAGATTTAAAAGCACAAAGCAGCACGATTTTATTAGTCGATGACAACCAAGTGAATCGCCAAATAGGCCAAAAGATTTTAGAAAAACTCGGACATAAAGTGGATTTAGCCGAAGACGGTTTTGAAGCAGTGGCCTTAGTCAAGCAGAAACAAATAAACGCTTTACCCGCTTATGATTTGATTTTAATGGATTGTCAAATGCCCGAGATGGACGGTTTTGAAGCGACACGAACCATTCGAGGCTTAAAGTTAAATACACCGATTATTGCCTTAACTGCAAACACCTCCAATGAAGATAAGCAACTGGCGTTTGATAGTGGTATGAATGGCTTTTTAAGTAAACCCTTTAAAATTGATGAAATACAAAATTTAATTCTCTCTTACCAACAAAAAAGCCAGTAGTCTCCCACTGGCTCTAAAATTTAATCCTGTTGCTGGACCTTAATCCTTTTGCTGAATGAAAACTTAATAGTCTGCCCTTGGATTAAATGGCATTTGCCCAGCCATTTTTTCATACAACGCTTTATCTTCATCGGTTGCCGCAGGTGGCGTATGGATTTGCACAATCACATACTGATTACCAGGGGTGGCTCCTAATCCACGGTCTTTAATGCGTAGCTTAGTGCCCGACTGCGTTCCAGCGGCAATCGCCATTCTTACCTTACCTTTTAAGGTTGGTATATCTACTTTTGCACCCAAAGCGGCTTCCCAAGGCGTGATAGGTAAATCCAAATAGATATCTTTACCCTCTACTTTATAGTGAGGATGTTTTTCCAATTTAATTTGGATAATCACATCACCATTTGGCCCGCCATTGAATCCAGAAAAACCTTTGCCTTTCACACGAATTTTTTGGTCTTGCGTTACCCCTGCTGGAATACGGACTTTAATCGGTGTCGTATCATAAGAATAGCTACTCGACTGAGGGTTACCTGTTTGTACGTTAATGGTTCTTTCTGTACCTTCTACGGCTTCAACCAGCGACACCATAACATTAACAGACTGATCTTCACCTGCCCTAGGACGAGCTTGTTGCTGAAAACCGCCATGACCACCACCAAAGCCGCCACCGCCGCCAAACATATCACCAAAGATATCGCCAAAATCGGCACCACCAAAGCCACCGTGCCCGCCGCCAAAACCGCCTGCACCACGCTGTTGATAATCCGAGCCAAACTGGTCGTACATTGAGCGCTTTTCAGCATCGCTCAAAGTTTCATAAGCTTCACTTAATTCTTTAAATTTAGCTTCATCCCCTGTCGGTTTATCTGGGTGATATTTTGCCGCCATTTTTCGATAGGCTTTCTTAATTTCAGCATCACTCGCACTGCGAGAAACGCCCAAAATCGCATAATAATCTTTGCTCATAATGTGTTTAATCTCTTAAATTCTTTAATTGCCTTGTAAATAAGGACTTACTCGCCCTTTTTCAAGGGCAATCTGCGACTTTTTCACTGCATTTTAAAACCCACTAAAGTCGTTATTTAATCAAAAATTGAGGCTATTCTACCCTATGCTCACAAAAGTATATATGGCCACAGAGCTTACCAGGCCTGGTAAAACATTCGCAGCTTTCCAAATAAGCATCTCAAGCACATAAAAAAGGCCTGGGATTTATGCAAATCACCAGGCCTGTAAGTTTTTTAGATTTAAATTTACAAAATATTAAAAATCCAAACGTGCTTTAAGTTGAATATTTCTACCCAAGTTAAGCGTATAGCCTTTGTATGTATTTAAAAAATCCACATACGGGGTATCAAACAAATTCTCCACTGCGGCACTTAAATGTAACGTTTGTTTATCTAACTTAACAGCTGTTTGATAATTTACATTCCATAAAGCATAAGCATCCGTTGAAGCCGTGCCAATGGGCAAATTATCAAATTGAGAGAATGGTTCATAAGCACCCGCCGAGTTTTTAGCGTCCACGAGCTTAACACCAACACTCACTTTTTGCTGAGATAAACCCGCAAAATCTTGTGGATGATAATGCACATTTAATTTGGCGTTATTGGCTGGCATTAGCGGTAAATCCTGGCTGTTTTTAGTGTCCATACCCGCAATTAATTCCAAGGCTAGGTCGGTTGACCAGGCCTGGTTAAATTGATGTTTGGCACTGAATTCAAAGCCGTAAATAGTGGCATCGGTTTGTTCCGCCTTCATTTCAGGAATGGCTCCTGGTGCCGTGGAAGCAACAACTTGACCTTCGTTCGGCGCGCCTTCTTTTGCTCGATACAATCCAGTGTTAGCTAGATAGATATAATTATCAATCCAGTTTTGATAAACCGTTGCTACAACCTGAGATTTAGGTGACTGCCAACGAAGCGATAAGTCGGTGTTAATTGCCGTTTCTGCTTCTAAATCAGGATTACCGATTTGATAAGCTTGAACACCGCCATGTTCGCCACCAGCATAGAGTTCAAAAATACTTGGCGCTCTAAATCCTCTAGCAATATTCCCTGCAATACTCCATTGAGAATCAACGCGGTAAGTCGCCCCTAATGAGCCTGTAACCACGTCAAAATCACGTTTATTATTGGTGGCATCAAAAATATCACCTACAAAATGTTCGTTCTCTTCACCTAAAGGGGCTTTAATTGATACGGTATCGTATCGCGCGCCAAACTGTACCAACCACTTATCATAATCCGCTTCTTCAAACACATAAATAGCACGTTTGCTTTCATCGGCTGAAGGCGTTAAATGCCCTGAACGTAAGGTTTGTTGCTTTTCAGTCACTTCAAACCCGATTTCACCTTCAAAATCCCCCACTTTAGGGTGTTCCAAAGCTAGTTTAAAGTCATCACGTTTAACCAAAAGGTCTAAATATTCTTCAGTTCCTTTATCCGCCGACATGGTTTCAAACGGTAAATCATGTGAGGCTTCACGGGCGTTACGCGTGTGTGTCCAGCTTGGTTTAATGACCCAGTCATTATCGGTATAAAACTCGGCACTTAACTGTGTCTCATCATTTTGTAAACGTTGCCCTGTGGCCAAAGCTTCATATTCAGACACCGCATTTGCTGCCTCAATACCTAAAAAGTTTTGATACGCTGTCCATTGTGTATGACGCAACTCAACTTTACCCCAGTCATCTTGATAACCAAGTGCGATGTTTCCAGTTCGGTTTTTAAAATTTGTATTTGGTACTTCGCCAACAAACAAGGGTTTATCACCTATTGCGCTACTTGGTGTCGCCCCTTCTGATGACGAGGTATTTGGCACAGTAAAGTTATCGCCTTCACGAATTGCCACACCTGCATTGATTGCAAACTTCTCAGAACCTGCACCGATTTTTGCACCCAACATTTTTTCTTGGTTGTTGCTGTTATATTCGGTTGCCACTTGACCTTTCATCTCTTGACCATAAGGCAACTCAGCTTGCAACACATTGACCACACCGCCCATTGCTTCTGAGCCATACAATACACTTTGTGGCCCTCGTATAACTTCCACACGCTCAGCTAAATAAGGCTCAGTATTTGGGTTATGACGTGTGCCATAAGCCTGATAGTCAGTCGCTTGGCCATTAGAGAGCAGTTTAACGCGGTTACCCGTTAGACCACGAATCACAGGCTTACCTGATTGCGCACCCGCCGATTGATTGTTTACCCCTGGGATGCTCTCTAACATTTTGCCAAGTGAGCCGCTCTCTTGTGCCATTTTTTGTTCATCAGTAATACTATCGATTTGCGACGGCACTTCAAACGCTTCATGGTCATGAATCGGCGATGCTGAGACAGTAATAGCAGGTAATAAGGTATTGCTGTTTTCTTGTGTTGCTTGTGCCATAGCTGTTAATGGCGCAGACAGACAAACGATTCCACTGGCGCAATAAACAGCCAGCGTGATTTTATTGAGTTTCATAATGTTTCCTAATGGTTTTGCAGGCGAGTGCATTTAGCTAAATAACAATCGCAAAATATTTGAGGTATTAACCCCTTGATAAACTAAAGCAAAATCAATTAAGAACAGGCGGTGCACGCCCCATGAAGTGAGGAATGTATTGCGCGTCAAAGACGGAACGCAATGCCAAACCTGTTGGAATAACAAAAGGCACTTTTACAAATTCAAAAGAGACATTTGAATCATGGTTTATTGGCTGAGCAAGGTTATCAAATACATCACAACTGGCTTCATGTTCATGAAACGGATGAATCTCAGCATGTATCAACCCTGCTGCTTGCGTAAACACAAACAGCAAAATAAGCGCAGCAATCCAACGACTTAACTTATTCGTACTGGAATGGTGCTCTTTGCTGTGCTGAGCAATCAAATTGTCTGCTGGTGAAATTATCATCAATAAACTGGCAAATAAAATAGAGAAAGTGGACTCGGATTATAAAGGATTTTAATATTGAATGATTAACAAAACAGATAAATTTGAAACAAATTAAGCCGTTATAAGTTACCAGGCCTGGTAACTTATTTTGCAATCAGATTCAGTCTAAAATCAGCTACAAACCCTTATCAAAAAAACGTAATATAAATCTCTACTTTACATCGTTAAACTGAATCGTTACTGTGTTTAAACAGAAACACTTTACAACTGACAACCTCATTAAAGCGAGTAACATTATGGCCAACTCTCCATACGCAGGCAAAAAAGCCCCATACACTCTTTTGGAAAACATCCCTTTATTGATGGCGGACTATTACAACCTTACTCCCGATGCAAGTAATCCTGACCAAGCGGTTAGTTTTGGCACATCAGGGCACCGCGGTTGTTCCAGTAAAACCACCTTCAATGAGAATCATATTGCCGCCATTTGCCAAGCGATTGTTGAATACCGCCGCTTAGAAGGTTTTATAGGCCCAATGTTTATTGGTATGGACACGCACGCATTATCTGAAGCGGCTCATGCTACCGCGATTGAGGTTTTTGCCGCAAATAATGTCAATGTGATTATTCAATCAAATGGTCGTTATACTCCAACGCCAGTGATTTCTAATGCCATTTTAAGTTACAACCAAGGCCGTCAAGGAGGCCTGGCAGACGGCGTGATAATTACCCCTTCGCATAACCCTCCACAAGATGGTGGTTTTAAATACAATCCGCCAACAGGCGGCCCAGCGGATACTGATGTAACCACCTGGATTCAAGACCGAGCCAATGCGATGATTATTGGTGGCATGAACGAGGTCAAACGTATGCCACTTAAAGAAGCCATGGCTTCAGAATTTGTGACACCGACTGACTTAATTACGCCTTATGTAGAAAACCTAGATAAAGTCGTTAACATGCAAGCCATTAAAGACGCGGGCTTAAAATTAGCGATTGATCCAATGGGCGGTGCAGCCGTTGATTTTTGGCAACCGATTGCTGACCATTACGGTTTAGATTTAGAGATTGTTAACCCACAAGTCGATGCCACTTTTTCATTTATGCATGTCGACAAAGATGGCAAAATTCGTATGGACTGCTCATCACCCTACGCCATGGCAGGGCTTATTGATTTAAAAGACAACTACGATTTAGCCTTTGGTAATGACCCAGACGTTGACCGCCACGGCATTGTCACCAAATCAGTAGGGCTAATGAACCCAAACCACTATTTAGCGGTAGTCATTCAATACCTATTTAGCCACCGTCCAAACTGGCCAAAAAATGCTGCGGTCGGTAAAACCTTGGTATCCAGCTCGATGATTGACCGAGTCGCCAACGCCATGAACCTGAATTTAAGTGAAGTGCCAGTGGGTTTTAAATGGTTTGTGGATGGTTTACAAACAGGTGACTTTGGTTTTGGTGGTGAAGAGTCCGCAGGTGCGTCTTTTTTATGCTTTGATGGTTCGCCTTGGAGTACCGATAAAGACGGCATTATCCTGAACTTATTAGCGGCAGAAATCACTGCGGTAACAGGTAAAGACCCTGGCGAACTTTATCAAGAACTCACTGAAAAATTTGGCAACCCCATTTACAGCCGAATCGATGCACCAGCCAACCGTGAAGAGAAAGCGATTTTAAGCAATCTTTCACCAGAGATGGTTAAAGCCGATACCTTAGCAGGCGAAACCATTACCACCAAACTCACCCACGCACCTGGCAATGGCGCAGCGATTGGTGGCTTAAAAATCACCACCGAAAACGGTTGGTTTGCCGCTCGTCCATCGGGTACAGAAGATATTTATAAAATTTATGCTGAAAGTTTCAAAGGCCAAGAACACCTAAATGCTATTTTAGAAGAAGCTAAAGCGATTGTATCCGAAGCTTTAAAATAACGAGTAAGCGGAATTTATGATTGATAAAAACTAAAAAATTAACCACGAAGACACGAAAGCACGAAGAACTCTAAAATCTAAACCCGTTTTATTTGAGTAAATAACCGTACTAATTGCCATTGGTTGTTATTTCTAATCGCTATTACTCCTTTTTAAACCTTCGTGTCTCTGTGTCTTCGTGGTTGTTTCTGACTAATCAATCACAAAATATGGATACCTAAAATAACCACATCCCGTATAGAAGTATAAAGGCCTGGTTATAAAACATCCAAAGGTTATATAGATGTCTAAACCTAAACAATTCACCCAAACAACCAAAACCGTCTCTCTCATTTTAGGCAGTGGTGGTGCGCGTGGTTTGGCACACATTGGCGTGATTCGCTGGCTAGAAGAACATAACTACCAAATCAACTTTATCTCGGGTAGTTCAATGGGCGCCTTAATTGGTGGCGTATACGCCGTTGGCAAACTTGATGAATTTGAAACCTGGTTTAAAAAGTTAGGCCATACCGACATTCTTGGGCTTGCCGACATTGCGTGGGATAGCAGTGGCTTAATTAAAGGCGATAAACTCTTTAATCAACTGGAAGAGCTCATTGGTCATCCAAACATTGAGGACTTAACCATTCCCTTTACAGCGGTTGCCACCGATATAGAAAATGAAAAAGAAGTTTGGATTCAAAAAGGGCCATTATTAGAAGCAGTTCGTGCCTCTATCGCCCTACCAATGATTTTTACCCCTTTTCACCGTCATGGGCTGACACTTATTGATGGTGGGGTACTCAACCCAATTCCCATCGCCCCCACCTTTAGCCAAACCAATGATTTAACCATTGCGGTCAACCTTGGCGGAAAACCCAAAACCAATCAACCCAAAACGGTTGAAAAACCAAATACCTCTCAAGATGACTCTTGGCTTAATAATGCCTCTGAATTATTTAATTCACTCATTAAACGATTTAGGCCCGATAAAAAATCGAATCTTGCGTCATTTAACTGGGATATGTACGACATCAGCAACAAAGCATTCGATAGTATGCAAAGCACCATTGCACGCCAAAAATTAGCCGCCTATCCACCAGATATCGTCTTAGAAATACCGCGTGATGCCTGTGGTATGCTGGAGTTCACCAAAGTGAATGAGATGATTGAACTCGGCTATCAAACCGCTCAACAATCGCTCAGTGACTAGAACTCCCACCTGCTCTCAAACACTGCTTGCATTCGTCATCAAAACTCCTGAAAATAGCGCCATTATAATCCGCTCAAACTTCTTAAAGGAAACCCCCATGCCTAGAATCAATGAACTTAAAAAAGGCAGTGTTGTTGAAATCAATGGTGTACCGCACATTGTAAAAACTTACGACGTTAGAAACCCCTCTTCTCGTGGTGCGTCAACCATGTATAAAGTGCGTTTTAACAATCTTAAAACAGGTCAAAAAGTCGATGAAACCTTCAAAGGTGAAGACATGATTAAAGAAGTTGAAACCACCAAAGTTTCGGTTATGTACTCTTATATTGATGGTGATAACTATGTCTTTATGAACAATGAAGACTATACACAGTATCTACTCGCTGCAAATGAACTAGAAGATGAAAAAAAGTACATCACTGAAGGATTAACTGGCATAACGGCTTTATTATATGAAGAGCAAATTCTTGCGATAGAGATGCCCACCAATGTGGATTTAGAAGTGGTTGAAACCAACCCAGGAACCAAAGCAACGGGGGCAGGCCGCACTAAACCCGCCGTGCTTTCAACAGGCTATGAAATACAAGTACCTGAATTTATTGAACCAAATGAAGTGGTTAAGGTCAGCACCTTAACAGGCAAATTTTTATCTCGAGCATAAAAACCGCCCAACTCTCAACCCATCCTAACCTCTCAATTAATCAAGGGGTTAGGCCATCCCAAGCTCCCTCATCGTTTAAATAAGCTCTTATCCTTTAATATTATAGGGTTATTATTAAATTTAGCCTTTTGTTATTGAATAACTCCTAGTAGAATCAAACTCTCATAAACCCGTATAAAAGCCTACTATTACATGCCACAAACAAACAAACTTGAATCCGAATTAAATGCGTTATTAAAATCCAATACAACGCTTTTTCACCTTCTAGAAGGTACGGTTTTTGATGGCATGTGGTTTTGGGATTTAGAAAACCCCAACAACCGCTGGATGAGTGAAAAGTTTTGGCTCACGCTTGGGTATAAGCCAGCAGAAAAAGCGCACACCCAAGAGGCGTGGGAAAGCGTCATTCATCCAGAAGATTTACCCCTTACCCAAAAATGCTTAACCGAACAAGCTTGTAGCACTGAATATCCATTAAACCGCACTATTCGCTATCTACACAAAGATGGCTCGATTATCCATGTTCAATGTCGCTGTTTTGCCCTTAAAAATGAACAGGGCAAACCTCACAGAATGCTTGGTTTTCACACCGACCTAACCGACTATATTGATGAAAAAAATTCACTTACCGCTGAAAATTTAAGTATTAAAGAGCGTTTACATTATGCGCTAGAGGGTAGTCAAGATGGTGTTTGGGATTGGAATTTAGACACCAACGAGGCCTTTTACTCTCCCCGGTGGAAGTCTATTCTAGGTTATAAAGAAAACGAAATAGAAAATGCCTTTTCATCTTGGGAAAACCTGCTTCATCCTGACGACATTGATGATGCAAAACAGTGTGTGCAAACGTTTTTAGACAACACCGATAACGGTTTTGAAACACGCTTTAGAATGAAACATAAACAGGGGCACTATGTTCCAATACTTTCAAGAGCTCAAAAAGTAGACATCCCTAAAAACGGTAGCACCATACCGCACTTAATTGGCACGCATGTAGACCTAACGGATATTGTTGCTATTCAAGACAAGCTAAATCAACAAATCAAATTAACCTCAACCTATCTAAACACCACTTCAACCATTATGTTGGCTCTCGATAAAAATACCATGCTCAACAAAAAAGGTTGTGAGGTTTTGGGCGTTACAGAAGCCTCTATATTAGGCCAGTCTTGGTTTAAACAACCCTTTTTACCAAAAGAAATTCACGCTAAATTTAAACAGATCCATTCCGAATTTATTGCTGAAAAAATTGATTTGAGTAAACCTATAGATCACACATTAATCACGGCCAATAACGAAGTTAAGATGTTTACTTGGAGCAGTACTCTGCTTAGAAATGACAAAGATGAAGTGATTGGTTCTTTAAGCTCTGCCATTGATATTACTGAACGTACCCGAGTTCAGCAACAGCTAGAACAGAGTGAGTTTATGCTTAAACAAGCACAAAAACTCGCTAAAATTGGCTATTACACGATCGATTTAAAAGCCAATCAGTGGTCATGTTCAACCGAAATTAACAAAATATTTGGCATAGATGACAATTATCCAAAAGAGATCGAAGACTGGATGCAAATCATCTGTACAGAAGACCGCCAAGAAGTACATAACTACTTCACGCAAAAAGTGGCCGCCAAAATAACAGAGTTTGACAAACAGTACCGAATCATCAATCAAACCACCAATGAAATGCTGTGGGTACACTCTAAAGCGACCTTAACATTTGACGATAATGGTTTACCTTGCGAAATGTTTGGCACAATTCAAAATATTTCAGATCAAAAACGTACTGAAAGTAAACTGACGCTGGCTGCAAATGTTTATAAAAATGCCAATGAAGGGATTGTGGTTACCAATAAGCAAGGCCTTATTATTGATGTAAATGACGCCTTTACCGAAATCACAGGATACAGCAAAAAAGAGGTCTTAGGAAAAAGCCCCAACGTCCTAAATTCAGGCATTCACCATACCGATTTCTACCGTGAGATGTGGGAATCTATCCAAACGTCAGGAAAGTGGGAAGGCGAGATATGGAACCGTAAGAAAAGTGGTGAAACCTACCCTGAATACATTAGGATTAGCACTATCAAAGACGCCAATAATGAGGTCGAAAATTATCTGGCCCTTTTTTCAGATATCTCACTCCAAAAAGGCAATGAACTTAAACTCAAAAAAATGGCGCATTATGATCCGTTAACAGGATTGCCCAACCGTGTTCTGCTAAGTGACCGTCTTAACCGCTCAATCGCACGTTCAGATCGAGATAAAAAAATCATCTCTTTAGCCTTTTTAGATTTAGATGGCTTTAAGCAAATTAACGACACCTTTGGCCATGAAGTGGGCGATCAAGTACTGAAAATTATTAGTGGCCGATACAGCCAACAAGCCCGTGAAAATGATACTATTGCACGCATTGGTGGCGATGAATTCATTATACTGTTAGATCAAGTTGAGACCATAGAAGAGTCTCTTTCTTTCTATGACCGTTTTTTAGAAATCACACGCCAACCCATTCAGATAAAAGATCATCACTTCACCATCTCGTGCAGTATAGGTATCTCTTACTATCCACAAACATTCCCTATTGATTCTGACCAGTTGATTCGTCAGGCTGATAATGCCATGTATCAGGCTAAACTCGCAGGTAAAAATGGTTATCACATCTTTGATAATGAAAAAGACCAAATCGCACGAGAGCGCCATCAAAAAATTATGGCCATCAATGAAGCCATTCAAAAAGATGAATTAGTGCTCTACTATCAACCTAAAGTGGATATGCGCTCCAATAAAACGGTTGGTTTTGAAGCCTTGGTACGTTGGCAACATCCAAAAAAGGGACTGCTACCACCGATTGAATTTTTGCCAGCCATTGAAAAAAGCAAAACCTCCATTGACCTGGATAAATGGGTTATTGAACAAGCATTCAAACAAGCTCACTTTTGGGTTAAGCAAGGCATTGAATATCCAATTAGCGTTAATTTAGGGGCTCAAATATTACAAAACTATAAACTGATTGAGTTTTTAGAAGAAATGCTACAAAAGTACCCCGAAGTACCGACTAGACTCATTGAAATAGAGGTATTAGAAACCAGCGCATTAGAAGATATGAAACACGCTTCTGCCTTAATGCATACCAGTGAAGCTCTGGGCATTAAGGTCTCAATTGATGATTTTGGTACAGGTTATTCCTCATTGGAATATTTAAAAAACTTACCTGCTAGCTATCTAAAAATTGACCAATCATTTGTACGTGACATGCTCGAGGACGAAGCCGATTTGGCCATTCTTACCGCTGTAGTTGGGCTTGCCCAAGCCTTTGGTATGGAAACCATTGCCGAGGGGGTTGAAAGCGACCTACACAGTAGTCGACTGATTGAGCTAGGTTGCTTTATTGGCCAGGGTTATGGTATTGCCAAACCAATGCCAGCCGATCAAGTTCCAGATTGGCTTAATCAATAACACCCATTCGCCCTCTTTATTTAAAAGAGCTATCCAAATTTTGTGATTGATTAGTCAGAATCAACCACGAAGACACGAAGGTTTAAAAAGGAGTAATAGAGATTAGAAATAACACCGTTCATGTGTTTTAACTCATTCAACATAAATACTTTATTTATACGGTGTTATAACGCGCAGTTTCAAGTAACAAATGGCAATTTGTACGGTTATTTTCTCAAATAAAACTGGTGTTAGATTTTAGAATTCTTCGTGCTTTCGTGTCTTCGTGGTTAATTTTTTTATTGTTATCAATCATCAAATACGCTTACCCTTTAAAACAACCAGGCCTGGTAACTCAAAAGGTTTAAGGCGCTTGATAGGTTTCTTTTAAAAGAGAATCAATCACCTGAATATGTTCTGCACTATCCCACTCGGTTGCGCCAAATAAAGCAAAACGAATTTGGCCTTTTTTATCTATCAAATAACTGCTTGGGTAGGCAAATACTTGCCACTCTTTGACCGCTTTAGACTCTGGGTCTAACAGCACTGAAAAATTAACGGGGTGCTCTTTTAAAAAGCTTTTAATCTCGGCAGACTCTTCACCTAAATTAACCGCTAAAATTTCAAAATCTTGATTACTATAATAATTTTTTAAACGCGCCATAGAAGGCATTTCATGCACACAAGGCGGGCACCAACTAGCCCAAAAGTTTACTAAAACCACTCTGCCTTGATAGTTAACGATATTAAATGGTTTTTGCTCAATATCCGTTAACGACAAGCCCAAATTTTGTTTGCCTTGGTAATCCGACAAGTGAATATTTCGGCTCGATTTTATCGGCTTAACCGTTTCTTTAGCGAGCGGTTTAATCGTTCTTTCAATACCCAAATAAGGTATCTGTAAACGCATAGTTTGTAATAACTGAGCCGCCAACTTAGAACGCTTTTCTTGTTCTATTGCTAAGGCATCAGGTCTAAAGTAAAAACGGTCTCTCACCTTGGGAATAAGCTGAGTAAACACATCACTACCTGCGCCAGCTAACTGCTCCGCCAATTCGCTTACCCTAAGTTTCCAGGGCGAAAGTTCTGCTTGAATTATGGTTGTGGGTATATTGATATTAGCGGTTTCTGGCCAGTAATGAGCTACCTGGCCTGGTAAAGGTGTTTCGAGATAGAGGTTAGGATTAATTAAAATCAAGCCAATCTGGTTTATTGACCGACTCAAAATGGGCTGCAAACCACGCACCGCCGTTTGTGCGGCTTTATTTGGCGCTATAACCCATAAAGGGATGGATTCATTTGAATGGTCGCCATTTTGAGAGGCTAAGGCAATGATGTGTGCCGTCCAAACTGGATTAATTTTATCCACAGCGCTCGGCGTCGGTGATAAAAACATCGCCTCGTAAAAATCCACAAACCAAGATTCAATTCCGTGTTTGGCAAGCTGTTTGGCAACGGTTTTTTCTTGAGCTAAAACTCCATACTCAGAAGGCAGCCAAAGTAGTCGTGCTTTTGGTCTGTTCTCATCGTTTGCCACCTGGGGCTGAACCACCTCAATATTGATTGAAACATCCTCAATCTCAACCACCTTTATTTGAGCGCAGACAGTCGGTGTTAACAACCACATTAGAAAAAAAAGTAAAGCGTGTTTCATAAAACCCCAAATATTAAGCCCGCGCCTTTTCAGCAAAACTCACTTGCGTGATCCAACTCTCAGGTCTGTGCCAGCTTGCTAACCATTTTGCAATAAATTTCGGTTCCATAGGTTTTGCAATAAAATACCCTTGGCCATAATTACAACCCAACTCAATTAACATACTGCCATGTTTTTCTGACTCAATACCTTCTGCAATCACTTTTCGGTTAAGCGATTTTGTTAAGCCAATAAGCCCTTCTAAAAGGGTAATATCTTCAGGGTCTTCAAACATATTTCGAATAAACGACTGGTCAATCTTAATCGTTTTAATGGGTAAACGTTTTAAGTAGGATAAAGAGGCAAAGCCTGTACCAAAGTCATCTAAAGCAAAGGCAATTCCACATTTTTTACACTCTTCAATCAACGCTTTAACCGACACCACATCTTCAAGGGCAGAGGTTTCCAAGACTTCAAACTCAAGCATACTGCGCGGCACACTTGGGTGCTGATTCAGCAATTCAGATATCCACTCTACAAAATCGCCTTTTTGTAACTCCATTACTCCAACATTAACACTAACAGAGAGCTTAATGCCCTGCTTAAGCCAAGTGTCAATTTGCTGTAAAGCTTGATTTATGACCCACTCACTCATTTTGATTGAAAGCGGAGTATTCTCGACACTCGGTAAAAATTCAGCTGGATAGAGCAAGCCTTTTTCTGGGTGTTGCCAGCGAATTAACGCCTCGACCCCCACAACTTCATCATTGCGTAATGAGACTTTGGGCTGATAATGCAAAACAAACTCATTATTTAACAAACCTTGTTCAACACTATTTAGGCTTCTAATCAAATCTCGGTTATAGGCATCTCTTTCAGTATCAAAAACATGATAACCATTTTTACCCGACTGCTTGGCTTGATACATCGCCTGATCGGCTTGTCTAATTAACTGCTCGCCATCTAAACTGGTTTCTTGAGGAAAAAAGGTCACCCCTAAACTCCCGCTAACTTGAAGCGATTGATTACCTTTTTTAACGGGAATTGAAATGGCCGCCAGCAACTTTTCGATAATTGGCAAGGCTTCATCAGAATCATGCAACCCTCCAATAACTGCGACAAACTCATCCCCGCCTATACGAGCAATGGTATCGGTTGCTCTTAAAGCGGCTTTCATCTCGGTAGAAGCATTGACGAGTAGCTGATCGCCAGCGTCGTGACCAAACGTATCATTAATTGTTTTAAAGCCATCTAAATCAATAAACACAATCGCCAAACTTTTTTGGTTTCGTTTAGCTTCCTTTATCGCTTGCTGAATGCGGTCATTAAGCAAAAATCGATTGGGTAAATTGGTTAACATGTCGTAATGTGCGGAGTTTTGTAAACGTTTTTGATACTGTTTTTCTAAAGTAATATCATTAAACATCCAAACATAATGGCAAGCACCGCCATGAGGGTTTTTAACTTTTGTAATATTTAAAAATACCAAGATAGGTTCGCCCGTTTTGCGACGACTCCATACTTCACCGTACCAGTGTCCTTTTCTCAATAAGGCGTGTTTTATATCCGCATAATATTCGCTAGACTGCATATTTGAATTCATCATACTGGGTATCTTGCCAATCACGTCTTCACGTTGATTTCCAGTAATGAATTCAAATTCATCATTGATATCCACAATCAGAAAATTTGCGTCGGTTAAGATAATACCTTCATTGGCATGAGTGAAAACGGATGCGGCCATTTCCAATTGAAATTCATTCTCTTTTTGCGAAGTCACATCTCGTATAAAAGCACAAATCTGCTGGGTGGCACACACAGGCATCAAACTAATTTCAATGTGAAATTTAGCATTATCCACTAGGCGTGCAAGCTCAACTTTACAATAACCTCTTTCAAAGATATCACTAATATACTGAGTTATTTTTTGCTCTTGTTCTTTATCAAAAAGAGTGCCTAAAAACACGCCATCAATATTTTTGTTTTCTATGTGCAAAATCTCATAGAGAGCCAAATTACACTCTAGAACAAAGCCTTGTTGATTCATTAACACAAACCCATCCATTGAGGCGTTTAACACACTTGAGTAACGCTCTACACTCTCTTCTAGTTCTTTTTTCGCCCTCTCTTTAGCGACAATATCCAAAGTCAACTGTTTACTGGTTTTATCTAATTTTTTATTGCTCGCTTTAAGCGCTCGTAAAGCAGCTTCTTTTGCCAAGCGAGAGCGCGCTAAAAAGATTGAACCTATGAGAACCAAAATCAAAATAACAGACAACCCTACGTAAAAGGGCATAAGAACCGAACGTTTCAATGCCATGATCTCTTGCATGGGTGAAAAATACACAACCTTCCAAAAATACGGGTTATAACTATGAGAATTTAATACCACTTTCTTTGAGTTAACATCATCAACCACAATTTGCTCCTGGTCGGCCAAATTTAGGTATTCCACTTGTTGAAGGGGTCGAATGGTATCAAAGTGCCAAAGTCCGCTTTCATCGCTAAAAGAGCCTTTTTCTTGGCTGATAATTTTTTGCCATGCATCGGGATAGCGGTGTTTAACGGTGAGTTCGGGCTTATCGTACATAAACCCCCACTCATTTTGAGGAGTACAGCCTAACAACCAATAACCTTGAGCATTGGTTAACCAAATTTTTTGGCTGTTTTTATCCTTTAGCTTTTTAAGATGTTGCAACATATCATTGCCAAGATAGTTTAAGACAATCACCCCTCTTTTTACGCCCTGTTGGTCAAAGACAGGTTTAGCCAATCGAATCATCGGCTTACGAGGTTCATCAATAATGCCGTATTCAACATTCAAGTCAAATGGAGAGAGATAAAACTGGTTCTCCTTTAATTTCATGGCATTAGAAAAGTAATAGCGGTTACTTTTATTCTGCAGTTCATCTTCAGGAATGCGGACTGGAAAAGCTTCAGAACGATCAATGCGAAGCCTTTCATGGCCCTTAGCATCAATCCAACGCAGTTGGTCATAAATCGGTGAGTTGGCCATCAATGCTTGCCAATCTCTGGCCAATTTATCTAGTGAGACATCTGAATTTAATACTTCACTCAATAGTTCACTGTTTGTGATATAAAAAATATCTCGCACAATTAGGTCTAAGTTTTCGATTGCCGCAGTCGTAGCCATCAAGACCTTTTCATTGGCCTTAGCGTTTAATGAGCTTAACGGTTCTTTTTGCGCTTGCTGCATACCCACATAGGCCAAAACCAAAACCAGCCCCATTGATGGAAGGAAATAACGTAGAAAATGTTTAAAAAACTGAGCCGAAGGTACGGATGTCATAGTTACAAACTTATTGTGCAATATAAGTTTGACATCATACCCTAACAAAAATAGTTAACAACTCTGACATAGCGCCTTTAAGCACATTCTTTTTATTATCAATAAAAACTTTTTATCTCTTCAAACACTTCACTTTTTGAATAAGGCTTAAACCTTAGCTAAATAGTCATAAACTTACCAGGCCTGGTAACTCAATGCAGTTCAATAACAGAAAGCTAGCCTTTAAAAAACTATCATCAAGCTGTCATCTTTTCGTCACCTCTCTAGCCTTTTTGCCAGTAATAATACTCAATGACATTTTCCATTATTGAGATCTGCACCAAACATGCTAAACATTGAAGCCGCAATTATTGAGAAGTTTCCAGAGCTGCACACCAAAAAAACAGGCAAACTCGTCATTA
This sequence comes from Thiomicrorhabdus sp. Kp2, assembly GCF_000478585.1. Taxonomy (NCBI): domain Bacteria; kingdom Pseudomonadati; phylum Pseudomonadota; class Gammaproteobacteria; order Thiotrichales; family Piscirickettsiaceae; genus Thiomicrorhabdus; species Thiomicrorhabdus sp. Kp2. Next base: position 1,873,794 of record NZ_ARWI01000001.1, on the reverse strand, counting down.
GTTTAATTAAAGCGCTAACCCATGAAGCTGAAATTAATCAATTTATAGAAACACACCAGCACTTAAAGGGCTTTGCGTTTTTAGATGCGGTGTTAGATTACTTTAACTTCAGTTACAAAATCAGCTCAAAAGCCACCAACCGGATCCCTTCCGATGGACGTATTGTGATGGTAGCCAATCATCCCATTGGCTCTTTGGATGGTTTAGCTTTATTAAAAATGGTACGAAGCATTCGCCCAGATGTGCAAATTGTGGCCAGCGATGTACTTAATCATATAGAACCACTCAAATCGCTGTTTTTAGGCATAGATAACCTAAGCGCAAAGAGCGCTCACAAAAAACAATTCACAGAGATGCTCAATGCCTTAGAAAAAGAACAAGCGGTCATTATTTTTCCCGCAGGTGAAGTCTCCCGCATTCGTCCTAATGGTGTGCGTGATGGCAAATGGAAAGGCGGCTTCTTAAAACTCGCTCAAAAGGCCAAAGCACCCATTCAACCGATTTACATTGATGCTAGAAATTCCTCTCTGTTTTATGCTCTATCGGCACTATACAAACCGCTTGGAACCATGATGTTAGTCAAGGAGATGTTTAATAAAAAACATCAAGAAATTCAGTTTTTTGTGGGTAAACAAATTCCATGGAAATCCATAGAAAACAGTGAATTACCCACTAAACAGTTGGCTAATCAGTTTCGTAAACATCTCTACCAACTTGACCAAGAGAGTAAACAGCTCAAAAAAGGCAAATCCACCCCCTTTAAAACCATAGAAACCATTGCCCATCCTGGCGATAAACAAGCCCTTAAAAAGGCGCTTAAAAAATCCCCTCTACTGGGGCAAACGCAAGATGGCAAAAAAATCTATCTTTATGACTTTGAAGATGATTCCCCCGTTATGCATGAAATTGGTCGCCTACGAGAGCTCACCTTTAGAACCGTGGAAGAAGGCACTGGCGGCGCAATTGATTTAGACCAGTACGATGTACGTTACCGTCACTTAGTTTTATGGGATGATGAAGAGTTAGAAATTGTAGGAGCTTACCGCATTGGTGAATGCAAACAGATTGTTGAACAACACGGTTTAAAAGGCTTATACACCAGCACACTTTTTAACCTAAAACCTCAGATTGAAAACTACCTGCCTAACGCTCTTGAACTAGGCCGCAGTTTTGTGCAACCCAAATATTGGGGCAAACGCAGTTTAGATTATTTATGGTATGGCATTGGTGCTTATGTTGCCCAACATCCGCACATTAAATACCTGTTTGGCCCAGTTTCATTAAGTGATGCTTACCCTTTGAATGCTAAAGAATTGATTATTGGTTTTTATCAGCAACAATTAGGCTCTAACCAAGATTTAGCCCAAGGCATCCGCTCCGTTAAGTTAAGTAAAAACAATCAACAAATTGCCCAAGAGATTTTTAACGGCGACTACAAAGAGAGCTATAAAAAACTAAATGCTTTACTGGATTTAGAAGGTGTAAAAGTCCCCACCCTATTTAAACAATATGCTGAAGTGGCTGATGATAAAGGATGCCGTTTTATTGACTTCAGCACAGACCCTGATTTTAACGATTGCGTTGATGCCCTGATTTTAGTTGAATTAGATAAGCTCAAACCCAAAAAACGTGAACGCTATCTCAACCCAATTAAAGCCTAACATTAAAGGGTTTAAAGGGTATCGTCCCTAAAAATCTTCTAAAAGCCTTTTGCAGATTCCCGCGTCAAGCACGGGAATGACGTTGGGAGTTTATGAATCATCATTATCGTGCTTGAATGCCTTAGACTTGCCACACAATTTAATCTGCTCTAAAACGGTACTTTCTTGATACAAAATAAAAAAAATAACACTAAGTGGAATTAATAACACTAAATTGCATACATATTGCTTAGAATGCATTCAACTTAAACTCAATCGTTTGTTAGGAATGTATTATGCAAGAATCTATTCGTCTTATTGCTCGAGTTGATGCCGAGGGCATTATTCAGTATATCAACCAAGAATACCTATCTTGGGCGGGTTACCGTTCAGAAGAGTTGGTAGGACAGCCCACTGTCATTCTTAGAGCACCCAATTTACCGCAAGGGATACAAGAGACCATTGCCGAACAGTGTCATAAAAACCGACCTATCAATTTCCCTGTCTGTGAAACCAAAAAAAATGGCGAGCTCTATTGGACAGACATGCGAATTCAGCCTATCCATGACGATGGCCAGTACCTTGGTTACACCTCAGTAAAACGTATTATCACTGACCCGCTAAAAATTCAAAGTGCGGAGGCTTTGTATCAAAAAATTAGAGATAAAAAACTGGTGTACTTTAATGGCGAATGGGTCAATAAAACCAGTCATGCTGTTAATGCGGCCATCGGTTTTCATAAAGCCTCCTTAAATCAAAAAATCATTGCAATTATTTCCATTGTTTCGTTATTCATTTTAGGCCTCTCATTTGTTTATATGGAATCAAGTAAAAGTGCAATCGAAACGCACGCGGCTGAAAACTATGCCAAAAGCATTGCTGACTTAGTTGACAGTCAAATGGATAAAAAAGAGCAAATTGGCTTAACCAATGCCATAGGGATTACCCATTCAAAAGAGATTCAACAAGCCACCGCTAGCATGGATCAAGCAACTCTAAATAAAGCCTTAATGGGCATTAGCCCCGAATACAAGTCAATGAGTTCATTGAACAATGTAAAACTGCATTTCACCGATGAAAATGGCATCTCATTCTATAAGTCTTGGAAACCTCTAAACCAACAAAAAATTGATGACTTGTCTAACCGTGGCTACTTAAAAACACTGGCAAAAGAACAAAAACCACAAGTGGCATTAGCGGTGAGTTCATTAGGTTTTAATATCAAATCCATTATTCCCATTTTTAAAGAGGGTCGCTTTGAAGGCGGGGTTGAATTCATTCAAGGAGTGGGTTCAATACGCCGTGATTTGAATAAAAGTGAGCGAGCCTATCTGGTTGCCATTTCAAAAGAATACGCTTTAGCTGGGGACAAATACCGTCAAAAAAACGCCAATAACATTGCGGTTTCTGCCGACAAAAACTGGGTTGTAGGTAACGATAAACACTTCTCTATGGAAGTTTCTGGCAAACAGATTAATGCCCTTCAACAAGTGGATATTAACAGCCTTTTTAAACAAGGTTATTTAGTTACCCATGACCACTTTCACTTTGCAAAACCTATTTTTGATAGCGCAAATGCACTCATGGGTTACCACATCATTACCGAAGACATCGCCAAGTTTCATGCCATTTTAATGAAACAATACGATGTGGCTGAGTCCGCTTTTTATCAGGTTTTATTCTCACTCATTTCTATGATTCTGATTATTTTAGCCCTGCTTTGGAACATGATTATTAAACCGATTCGTAAAACCCAAGATACTATGGAAAAATCGGTTAAAAATTCAGATCTATTTGCACGTGTTCACAGTTATGGTAATGATGAAATCGCCCAAATGGCTAAGGCTTACAATCGCCAGTCGATGCTTTCTCAGGTAGCCATTGCCGAAATTTCTGCCGCTATGGAAGAGATTCTAGCAGGACGACTCGACTACACCATTGAATACCCCTTCCAGTCTGACTACGGAATTTTGCAAGGACGTATTAATGATACAAGTATCTCATTAAAAGAGACCTTTGAAAAAATTGAAGATGTGATGCAAGACTTGCGTGACGGCGAATTCAATAAACCACACCAAAACAATCTACATGGCGCTTATGCCAAGGTGGTGGATGACTGCTTAGCCTCTATGCAGACCATGTCTAACGCTTTTTCAGAGATAAACCAAGTCATGGATTTTGCCGCTAGAGGTAAATTTGATGAACGTATTCTAAACATTGCCAAAGGAGACGTGGCTAAACTGCAAGAAAACCTAAACGCAACGTTAGAGCAGATTGAAACAGGCTTTGCAGATATCGTTCAAGCCGCACAACGTATTGCACAAGGTGATTTAACTCAGCCAATTACTCACGAATACGAATACACCATTGAGCAAGCCAAACAAGCAATCAACCAAAGTATTACCAGCCTAACTGACACGCTTTCTCAAGTCACCGAGATTGCACACCAAGTTAAAGAGGGCGTTTCAAGCGTGGCCGAAGGTGCTCACAACCTCAACAACCGTACTCAAGAACAAGCCGCTACCTTAGAAAAAACCTCTGCGGCCATGGAACAAACCAACGCACAAATTCATAACAATTTAGATAACACCAAAATGGCAAGCTCAATTGCAGAGACTCAAAGCAATATGCTACACGATGCCAATAAGGTTATGGGCGATACCAAAAGCTCCATGAACAATATCCAAGAAGCATCAAATAAAATTAGAGAGATTACAAGCTTAATTGACTCAATTGCCTTTCAGACCAACCTACTCGCTTTAAATGCCGCGGTAGAAGCGGCCAGAGCAGGTGAACACGGTCGAGGTTTTGCCGTAGTTGCTGGCGAAGTACGAACGCTTGCAGGTAAATCTGCCGATGCAGCCAAGGACATTAGCAGCTTAATTGAACAAACCTCTAATGCAATCAATATAGGGGTTAATCAAGTCGATAAAGTAGGTAATTCACTCGTTCAAGTGACCAGTGAAACCCAAAAAATGCTTGAAATTGTAAGAGAGGTCTCAACCGCCTCGCAAGAACAATCTCAAGGAGTGAGTGAAATCAATGACGCAATAACCACCATTGATAACAATACCCAACAAAATGCCGCACTCGTCAAAGAAACCACTGCCACGGCTGAATCCCTATTAGATTCATCCACACAACTGCAAAACTCTGTCAGTGCGTTTCAATTACAACGTAAATTAAACTGATTAAACAAACACCACAAAATACAAACCTACCAGGCCTGGTTATTCACAGGCCGCATCTCTTTTGTAAGCACTGCCCCACAACACGTCATTATCGGGCTCGACCTGATAATTCTTATAGCCCATTTTGGAGATTCCCGTGTCAAGCACGGGAATGACGGTGGGTGTTTATGAATCGTCATTGCGAGCCGAAGGCGTGGCAATCTAACAAGGCCAATGCAATATTCGCCATGGATTGTCATGGATTGCCACGTCACTGCGTGACTCGCAATGACAGGTGTTTTTAATTATCAAAATTCAGATTTACCAGGCCTGGTATCCTCTAATTCAATAAACACCCCCAACACGTCATTATCTGGCTCGACCTGATAATTCTTATACCCCCTTTTGGAAATTCTCGTGTCAAGCACGGGAATGACGGTGGGTGTTTATGAATCGTCATTGCGAGCCGAAGGCGTGGCAATCTCCCAAGGCCAATACAATATTCGCCATGGATTGTCATGGATTGCCACGTCACTGCGTGACTCGCAATGACAGGTGTTTTTAATTATCAAAATTCAGATTTACCAGGCCTGGTATCCTCTAATTCAATAAACAACCCCAACACGTCATTATCCAGCTCGACCTAATAATTCTTATACCCCCTTTTGGAGATTCCCGAGTCAAGCACGGGAATGACGGTGGGTGTTTATGAGTAGACATTGCGAGCCGAAGGCGTGGCAATCTCCCAAGGCCAATGCAATATTCGCCATGGATTGTCATGGATTGCCACGTCACTGCGTGACTCGCAATGACAGGTGTTTTTAATATCTTGCTTTCTCGCAATGATAGGTGTTTTTGAATTATCAAAATTCAAATTTACCAGGCCTGGTACTGACTAAAGGGTACCGTCCCTTCGCTCACAATTAACAGACATTGCCTTCTTGAAATCCTGGGTTCCATGGGTGGTCTAGGCGGATTAATCCGTTATCGACAGGTGGAATGGTGATATCGCCATTACACTCTTTCCAGGCATTAAAACCACCCGCTAAGTTCACCACATTGGTGTAGCCCATTTTTACCATGGTATCTACCGCTAACGCGCCTCGCCCGCCCGATAAACAGAATACCACCCAGCCTTGGTTTAAATCGGCTAGCTCACCGCTGTGGCCTTCGTAACATTTATCACACATCGGCTCTAGCATGCCGCGTGGTACATGTAGCGCCATAGGAATAGTGCCATCTAGGTATTCGGCTGGTTCACGTACATCAAGCGGTTTGTAGCCACCACATTTAAATAGGTCTTTGGCTTCTGAGGTGGTGACTTCTTTAATATTGGCTTTAGCGGCAGAAACGAGGTCTTTTAATCTTGCTGGCATGTTACTTCTCCTAATTGAAAGGGATAAATTACGCTTTCAATTTATCATAAATAAAACGTTACTTTGATTTTATATCAGCGGATATTCTTCATTTAAATCAATTTATTAGCGATTTATTGAAGATTTATTTATTTTAAATTATTTTTGCTTTTGCAAGATTTCAAGATTAAGACGCTGGCGTGAATCAAACAATTTTCGGCATGCCATATTGACGGCAATTAACGTACCAAAACCTGTTGAAGTGGCGATTAAAAGCATAATCATAATTTGGTATTTCACAGCTTCCATAGGGTCTGCACCTGCTAAAATCTGCCCTGTCATCATCCCTGGTAGAGAGATGATTCCTGCGGCTACCAACATATTAATCACTGGAATCATCGCCGAATGTAAACTCTGTTGGCGAATAAAACTCATGGACTGCTTGGCGGTTTTGCCCAAGGCTAATTGCGCTTCGATTTTGGCTTTGGATTGCACCGCATTGCGGGTTAAGGTATCTAACCCTAAACCAATTGCGGTCATACTATTACCTAATAACATGCCTAAAAGCGGAATCGCATATTGTGGTTCGTACCACGGACTTGGTTGAATAATAATGGTTAACACACCAATCAACAGCACCAATGACGTCATGGAAAGTGCTAAAAAACCAACCAAGAGCCCGTTTAGTTTTTTAAAGCGATACTGCTGACGTTTAGTGATTTCATAGCCCGCCGCGGTGAGCATAATGATTCCCACTAAAACAATCCACAGTGGGTTATCGGCATAAAACACATAGCTGAGCCATACGCCCATAAAAAGGAGTTGCACCACCATTCTGGCGGTGGCAATCCACAGCTCTTTTACTTTATTAAAACCGCTTAACCACAGAAAAATGCCCAAGAGTAAGACCAGTACAGAGAGGCTGGCTAAATCCCAATAACTAATTAATATCATGCGCTCTGCCTCTCTATTTGGTTTTTAGAAAACACCAGTGTTTTCGTTGCCATACGCTCGGTTTGCTCTGGGTCGTGGCTAATCCACATTGCGGCGGCATTTTGCTGTTGAACATAATCTAAAACCATTGCTTCAACAAGCTGTTCACTTTTTGGGTCGAGGTTGGCGGTAATTTCATCCAACAGCAATACTTTGGGCTGATATTGCAAACCACGTAATAGGGCAAAACGCTGTTTTTCACCAGATGAGAGTGCATCGGGATTGGATTTTAATTGCGCGCTATCTAAACCAATTTTTTCTAGCTCCTCTGCTTTTGGGACGCTTTCAAAATGCCGCTCAATCTCATCTTCCCACCAAGCACTCTCGGCCGAAAAATACATGACCTGCGCCCGCCAATTTTCAGGGCAAATTTTATCAAGCGACTGTTGTTGCAATTGAGCCGTACCTTGATGCTCAATTAAATCGGCCAATGCTTTAAAAAACTGGGATTTACCGCTTCCAGAAACACCCGAAACCATACAAATATCATTAGGCTTTAGCTCTAAATTAATCGCCTCTGGCATCCCTTTAGCCTTAAAGTCTTTAACGCTAAAAAAACAGGGTTGGTTTACCGATTCAGACACAAACTACCCCTTTTTCTCTAAATTAGCATAAGCGGTCACTAACCATTTTGACCCTGCATGAGTAAAGTTGATTTGAATACGCGCATGGTCGCCACTGCCTTCGGTACCCGTTACAACACCATCACCAAACTTTTGATGAAAGACACGCTCCCCCACACTAAATCCCGTTTCATTGACCGTACTGTTTAAACCAAAAGTAGGTTGTTGTGCATAACCACCAAACGCTGGCGCCACCGAACCCGACATGCGAACCGCCTCAATACAATCTTGCGGAATCTCTTTAATAAAACGTGATGGCACAGGAAAGAGCTCTTTACCATGCAAACGACGGCGTGTAGCGTAGGTAATCATCAATTGCTTTTCGGCACGAGTCACGCCAACGTAAGCGAGACGACGCTCTTCTTCTAAACGTGAAGCGTCTTCATGCGATTGTTGTGATGGGAATAAACCTTCTTCGACCCCAATCATAAACACCAATGGAAACTCCAACCCTTTGGCGGCATGCAAGGTCATTAATTGAACAGAAGATTCCCACTCATCGGCCTGACGTTCCCCCGCTTCTAAAGCCGCTTGTGCCAAGAATTCCGATAACGGGTTATCAAAGGTTGGCGTGAGCATAATGGTATTGCCGTCTTCATCAACGCCTTCAACTGTGGCAGAAGCCATAAACGCTTGTTGTTCGGTTTCTACACCTTGGGCATTTTGCTGGGCATTGGCTTGTTTAAATTGGCTAGCGGCGTTGATTAATTCGTCAATGTTTTCTAAACGGCCTTGACCTTGTTCTGAACGGTCTTTTTCAAAGTGCGCTTGCAACCCCGATTGCGACACGACTTTGAGCATTTGGTCTTCAAGATTCAGCGCTTGCGTGAGTTCATCCAAAGTCTCAATTAACTCCAAAAACCCTGCTACCGAAGATTTGGCCTTTGGCGTTAAGCCATTTTCAGCAAGTTGTTTGGCGGCATCCCAAAGTGGAATTTGGTTATGCTTGGCGACTTCTCGAATGGTATCGGCGGTTTTTTGACCGATGCCTCTTGGCGGATGATTGTAAGCGCGCTCAAAGGCGGCATCGTCTGCTCGGTTAACCAGTAAACGCAAATAACTTAAAACATCTTTAATCTCGGCGCGATCATAAAAACGTAAACCGCCATAAACTCGATACGGAATTTGTGCTTGCATTAAGGCTTGCTCTAAAATTCGTGACTGGGCGTTTGAGCGATATAAAATCGCCGCTTCATTACGTGCACCACCGTTTTCACACCACTGTTCAATTTGGTTACAGACATAACGTGCCTCGTCCATTTCATTCATGGCTTCATAGACTTTAATCGGGTCACCCTTTTCGCCTGCCGACCAAAGCTCTTTACCCATGCGTGAGGTGTTATTGGCAATTAAGCCGTTGGCGGCAGTCAAAATCGTTTCGGTTGAGCGATAGTTCTGTTCTAAACGCACCATTTTGACATTGGCAAAATCTTCATCAAACTGGCGAATATTTTCGACCTTAGCACCACGCCAACCGTAAATAGATTGGTCATCATCGCCCACCACAAATAACTTACCAGAACCACCTGCCAACACTCTTAACCAAGCGTACTGCAAACTGTTGGTATCTTGAAATTCGTCCACCAAAATGTGTTTAAAACGCGCTTGATAATGTGCCAGCACTAATGGTTGTTTTAACCATAATTCATGTGCTCTTAACAGCAGTTCGGCAAAATCTACCAGGCCTGATCGTTGGCACTGCTCTTCATAAGCTTTATAGACCTGAACCATTTTGCCAACAAACGGGTTGTGACCAATATCAATGTGATGTGGGCGTCTGCCCTCTTCTTTTTCGCCATTAATAAAGGCTTGAATCTGTTTATGTGGCCACTGAGCCTCATCTAACTCCATCGCTTTTAATAGGCGTTTAATCACTCGTTTTTGGTCATCTGAATCTAAAATCTGGAAATCTTTTGGCAGGCCTGCTTCTTGGTGATGTTGGCGCAAAATACGATAAGCAATCCCGTGAAACGTACCCATAGTGAGTCCACTGGCTTGCTGACCAATGAGTTTTTCTATACGGCCACGCATCTCATTAGACGCTTTATTGGTAAAGGTAACCGCCAATACATTATAAGGAGAGTGCCCCATAACCTGCGTTAGCCAAGCAATACGGTGTACCAACACACGGGTTTTACCACTGCCTGCGCCCGCTAAAATCAAAGCGTGAGTTTCATCAGCCGTGACCGCTTCACGCTGCGCATCATTCAAATCATTTAATATAAAAGAGATATCCATCAAAAATTCCGTGTGCGTTATTTAAAGCAAACTGACCAGGCCTGGTTGTTTATAACAATAACCAATTAAGTGCTTTAAATAATGTTATAAGTGGTAATAAACGCTAAATTGAGTTTAAAATTAGCACTTAGCCATAAAAAATAATGCTTCATATCGTACGATAAATTGCCTTAAATTTGGCGAAATTGATAAAACTTAAATGATAAAGCAAAATCGTCATACTTAGTTACCAGGCCTGGTAGATTAAGGAGTTCATAGCTAACACCGAAAAAAACATCACTTTTTTCTAATGTTTTTTTAATATTAAGACTTGATATTTAAAAAATCTTCCTGTAATGTTTGCTCAATATCAAAGAACATTGAATTTTATTCAAAACGAATTTCAGTTGGTATCAACAAGTTCGACATCACATCAAACAGAAAAAATCCATACAGCTCCTACACGTTTTAAATTACACGACCTACTCTAAAAACTGAGTATGCGTGATATGTGTATCTGTATGATAATAAGAGTTAGGAGAAAACATGATCTCAACAAGCGATTCAAACTTTGACGCAGAAGTTTTACAATCAGACATTCCAGTATTAGTGGATTTTTGGGCAGAATGGTGTGGCCCTTGTAAAATGATTGCCCCAATCTTAGACGATATTTGTTCTGAGTATGAAGGCAAAGTTAAAGTAGCTAAATTAAACATTGACGAAAACCCTGCTACCCCACCTAAATATGGTGTACGTGGTATCCCAACATTAATGTTATTTAAAAACGGTGAAGTAGATGCAACTCAAGTAGGCGCATTATCTAAATCACAGTTAACGGCTTTCTTAGACGGAAACCTATAATATCTTCCTCCCCAACGTTAACTTGTTGGGGAGCAAAATCCTCTCTTTTTAGTCATTAGAACTTCAGTAAGAAACTCAAAAAAACTCAATCATTGAACGAATTTAATATTCATTTCAACTCTTCAAGAAACCATCAAATAAAAAATTAAACTATGCATTTACTCGATTTAAAAAAACAATCTGCCGCTAAACTTTTAGACCTTGCTGCTAGCATGGGTTTAGACAACCTAGCGCGTTTACGCAAACAAGACATCATTTTTGCCATTTTAAAAGGTCACTCAAAAAAGGGTGAAGATATCTTTGGTGAAGGTGTATTAGAAATCTTGCCTGATGGTTTTGGTTTCTTACGTTCTGGTGACGGCTCCTACTTAGCTGGCCCTGATGATCTTTATGTTTCACCTAGTCAAATCCGCCGTTTTGGATTACGTAAAGGGGATACCATTCAAGGTAAAATTCGCCCGCCTAAAGAGGGTGAGCGTTATTTTGCGTTGTTAAAAGTTGAAAAAATCAACTTTGAAGACCCTGATGTCGCTCGTAAGAAAATTGCCTTTGAGAACTTAACCCCTTTACACGCTCAAGAGCGTTTAAAAATGGAAATTGGTAATGGTAGTACCGAAGATATTACCCCACGTATTATTGATATTGCCGCACCATTTGGTAAAGGTCAGCGTGGTCTCATCGTTGCACCGCCTAAATCGGGTAAAACGGTTATTCTTCAGCAAATGGCGCAATCGATTGCCGAAAACTATCCTGATGCTTACTTAATTGTACTGCTGATTGACGAGCGTCCAGAAGAAGTGACCGAGATGCAACGTACGGTTAAAGGTGAAGTTATCTCCTCTACTTTTGACGAACCCGCTTCTCGACACGTTCAAGTGGCAGAAATGGTGATCGAAAAAGCCAAACGTTTAACTGAACATAAAACAGACGTTATTATCTTATTAGACTCTATTACTCGTTTAGCACGTGCTTACAATACGGTTGTGCCTGCATCAGGTAAGATTTTAACGGGTGGTGTGGATGCGAATGCTTTACACCGTCCAAAACGTTTCTTTGGTGCGGCACGTAATATTGAAGAAGGAGGCTCTTTAACCATTATTGCCACGGCTCTTGTGGATACTGGTTCTAAAATGGACGAGGTTATCTTTGAAGAGTTCAAAGGTACAGGTAACATGGAACTACACCTTTCTCGCAATATTGCAGAAAAACGTACTTTCCCAGCGATCAACCTGACGAAGTCGGGGACTCGTAAAGAAGAGTTACTGACCACTCCTGAAGAGTTACAAAATATTTGGATTCTTCGTCGTTTCTTACAATCAATGAATGAAGTTGAAGCGATAGAAACATTGATTGATCAAATGAAAGTATCAAAAACAAACCAGGCATTATTTGATGCCATGAAAGGCTAAAAAGCCACTAAGAGAGAGTTGCTGTAAATAATTGTTACGCAACTAAAACACTGTATTCATTGGTAAAAATTTGCAACCAACTGTAAAAAGTTTGTTGCAATTCTTATTTTTAAGAATATAATGCTCATTTTTTAAAGAATTAACTAATTAATTGGACCGTCATCATGAAAGCAGACATTCATCCAGAGTACAAAGAAGTAGTTTTCCAGGATATCTCAACTGGCGAAACTTTCATTACTCGTTCAACAATTGAAAAGACTTCTGGCGACACTATTACTCTAGACGGTAAAGACTACCCGCTAGTACGTGTTGAAGTTTCTAGCGCATCTCACCCTTTCTACACTGGTAAGCAGACTCTTGTAGATACTGAAGGTCGTGTTGAGAAATTCAAGCAGAAATACGCTCGTCGTTAATCAAATCTTTTTGATTACACAAAAAAGCGCTATTGGCCAAAAGCCTCTAGCGCTTTTTTTATAGCTGAATTTTAATGAATGGGTATCCATATTTTGTGTATTGATTATTCAGCATTGTAAAAAATCAACCACGAAGTCACTAAGACACGAAGATATAAAAATAAATAGAAACCACTATATCTATATGAACACAATCCTTACATTGACCCATGTCTTAATCACTTATTTATAAAGCTTTAGAACCTATAACCAATTACATTGAGATTGGTTATTCATTCAAATAAAACAGATGTTAGATTTTAGAGTCTCTTCGTGCTTTCGTGTCTTCGTGGTTAAAACTTTCATTTTATCAATCATACAATGCGCTTAGGTAAATATTCAGTAAACACACAACCATCAAGCTTTGGCTTATCAATTGCTTTGTATTTCTCACTAAAATCATTACAATCAAAGCCATGAAAATACTAAATTCCCCGCTTGTTATCTTAACCACACTTTTTCTCTCACTAAATGTTTTAGCTGCTGATGAAAAAAGCTGTGCCATCGACACCAAAAAGCTACTTTGGACTAAAGCTGAATACGCGATTACGGGCGACACCATTGTCATTAACAAACAAAGAGTCAAGCTCGCAGGTATTTATGCGCCACAATTAGAAAAAAAACAAAAATGGCATACACCTGGCGAACCTCTAGCCAAAGAGTCGCAAACCTTTTTAAATAAATTGCTGGCTAATAATGATTTAGAAGTGGGCGTTGAATTTGATAGCACACGTTTAGACAATCGTAACCGCCAACTTGCCCACCTATTTTTTAAAGATGGCACCAGTGTTCAACAAAAAATGCTTGAGAGTGGTTTTGCTCTAAACCGTTCAATGTACAACAACCTCAAACATGCCGACTGTTACTATAAAGCCGAACAAAAAGCCCGTAATGGCGGTTATCAACTTTGGGATTTTTTAGCCAAAAACCCAGATAGACATTTTCCGTTGGCTGAAAGCACCACGCTCACGTCGGACGATGAAGGTTTTAGAATCATTAAAGGTAAAGTCGTTAAAGTAGATAAGTCTTCAACCAACTATATTATTAATATGGATACTACGGGTATCCGTGTTCAAAAGAAGTATTGGGATAAATTTGTTTACGACCAATTAGAAGCCTTGAAAGGTAAAACCATTGAAGTACGTGGCTACGCTTACCTCTATAAAGGCGCTATGTATATGATTATTAAAGAACCCTACGCCATCGCCAACTTTAGTCCAATTGGTGCACCCTAATTTAAGTTACCAGGCCTGGTAGATTATTTGTTCTTAACAAGCTGTTTGATTCAAGCAAATAGCTTGCTCGCCAAGTAACACTTTGTGTAAATTCTTGCTTTAAGGTCACTTTACGCTAAAATAACCCCCTATTTTTTAAGCGTTAACAGAAAGGGCCTTGTTATGGCAGAGTTACAAAACGATCGTTTTTTACGTGCACTTCTTAAAGAACCAGTTGACCGCACGCCTGTTTGGATGATGCGTCAAGCGGGTCGTTATCTGCCAGAATACCGTGCAACTCGTGCTAAAGCGGGCTCATTTATGGATCTTTGTAAAAACGCAGAATTAGCGTGCGAAGTGACCATTCAGCCTTTAGACCGCTATCCGCTTGATGCGGCTATTCTATTTTCAGATATCTTAACGATTCCTGATGCTATGGGACTTGAACTACGTTTTGCTGAAGGTGAAGGTCCTATCTTTGATAAACCCATCAAAACACAAGCCGATGTTGACCGCCTATTTGTTCCAGATATGGGTTCTGACTTAGGTTATGTAATGAATGCGGTCAGTACCATTCGTAAAGAGTTAAATGGCCGTGTACCCTTAATTGGTTTTTCTGGTAGTCCATGGACTTTAGCAACCTATATGGTTGAAGGTGGTTCAAGCAAGCAGTTTGGTAAAGTCAAAGGCATGATGTTTGAACAACCAAAAATGATGCACCAAATCTTAGACGTTTTAGCAGACTCCGTAACCGCTTATTTAAACGCTCAGATTGAAGCTGGCGCACAAGCGGTACAAATCTTTGATACTTGGGGTGGCTTATTAACGCCACGTGATTACAAAGCTTTCTCACTAGACTATATGGCTAAAATTGTTGATGGCTTAATCAAAGAGAAAGATGGCCGTAAAGTCCCATGTATTCTTTACACCAAAGGTGGTGGTCAGTGGTTACACGCCATGGCGGATGCAGGCGCAGACTGTTTAGGTATTGACTGGACAATGGACATGGCTGACGCGCGTGCCCAAGTAGGTGACCGTGTAGCCCTTCAAGGGAATATGGATCCAACGGTTCTTTATGCCTCTCCTGAACGTGTTCGTCAAGAAGTAAAAAGCGTATTAGAGAGCTATGGTAAAGGCGAAGGTCATATCTTTAACCTTGGCCATGGTATTCACCCTGGAATTGACCCAGAGACGGTTGATGCGTTTATCAATGCCGTTGTAGATTACAGTCCTGAATATCATAAATAATCGTTAGACACTCTTTATAGAGAGTCATAGGTTATAAAGCAAAAAGCCCTCACTTTGAAGTGAGGGCTTTTTTATGACTTAAAAATAATAAACTTAACTAACCTAAGTCAACATTCTCAGCAAACTGCATTGCTTTAAGGTACAAATTAGAAGCTTCTGTTGCGGTTATGGAGTCAGGCACAATAAAGTCTGTTTTTCCTTGCTCCAACCCTTTCACCATCGTTAATACATGCCCCAAATCGCCCTGCTCTTCTAACAAAGCGGCTTCTACCATTGGTTCGAGTCCTAATTTTTTTATCAGGCTAGAAAGCTCAGCGTCCATCACCGCATCCAAACATGAAAACAGGCCAACCGTAAAATAACTATCAATAGATGCTTTACCGATTTTACCACCCACTAACTCACAAAATTTAGCGCGGGTTAAGGCGGTCGTAAACAGTTCAACAGGCTTATCATCAACACCCGAAAGCACTAACATGCTTGCCCAGCTCTTTAAGCGGTTCAAACCAAAACGTAACACCGCATCGTGAATGGAGGCGATCTGTATGCCTGTATGATTGGTTTCTGCCACAAATTTAAGTAGTTTTTGGCTTAAAGAAACATCTTTACTGATAATATCCGACAAGCAATGCATATCGACATCAGGGTCATACACTTTAGAGAGTAATTCTAGAATGGTAAGTTTATTATTAGGTAGGCGTTTACCTTGAATAATTTTAGGTTTGGCAAAGAAATAACCTTGAAAATAGTCAAAGCCTAATTTGACACAAAACTCATATTGTTCACGGGTCTCAACCTTCTCGGCCAATAATAAAATTCCCTGTGCCTTCAATCTGGCAGTGTGTTCGGCTAATTTTTTAGGCCCTACTTGAGTGATTTCAACCTTAATGATGTCGGCAAACCGTTCTAGCGGCTGTAACTCGGGATTAAAAATATAATCATCCAGCGCAATCTTAAAACCAAGCTCTTTTAGTTTGGTAAGCGAAGAAATTAATTGAGGAGAAACGCTGATATCTTCTAAGACTTCAATGACCACTTTCTTTTTTGGAAAAAAGGGTTGGTACTCTCTTAATAATAGACCCTCAGTGAAATTAATAAACCCTTTATGTTGGCCTAAAACTTCCTCTAAACCCATCTCGCCAAAGACATTCATCATCACTTGAGCAGAAGCGGTATCCCCGCCTAAAATCATCGCATGATTGTTTTGCGAACCACTACGAAACAGCAACTCATAAGCAATGACTTCTAAGTTTCTATTAAAAATAGGCTGACGACCTACATAAATATCAATTAATTGACTCACTCTTTTCTTACCTTAAAAACACCTCATCCAGGTGATTAAACAGACTTAAACTCTTCAGGCATATCAATGTCCTGATCATCAAATAAGAACTTTTGCATCTCTTCCAATAAAAAAGTACGTGCTTTAGGGTCTAGGCTCGATAAACGATACTCATTAATTAAAATCGTTTGTTGGCCTAACCACTGTTTCCAAGCTTCTTTAGAAACATTATCGTAGACTTTTTGACCTAACTCACCTGGAAACGGTAAAAAATCTAACCCTTCTAACTCTTCACCCATTTTTACGCAATTTACTGTTCTGCTCATAATCTACTCCGTAACCCATCTAGATTGTTTTATCTGTTATTTTTGTTTTTAATAATTTTTATAATTTTATATTTTTTTTATAAATTAACTCAACTTAAGCCATCACTCTTACGTTTGTCTAGAAGCGTTATTAACTTAGTGACTGGTGCAGGTAAACCCACCTTGCTTTGCATTAGCGCCTCTAATGAATACCATTCACCAAAATGCTCTATTTGAGCTTTTGGTTCTGCTTGCAAACGGTATTCAGCGTTAAGCTCAGCGACCTGCTTTTTAAACTCCCCACTCATATCTAAATAAACAGGATGAATATCTAAATGATAGTGAGAAAAAGTATGTCTGAAAGTATCCCATTCTATCAAAGTATCTGCATGACTTCCTTGGCTTTCTGCATATTGCTCACACAAGGTACGACTTTCAAATTCGGGTAAACTCCATAAGCCGCCCCAAATCCCTTTTTGAGGTCGTTTTTTTAGAAAGACATCGCCATTTTCATTGGCCTGAATCAATAACCAGGCCTGCTTGATTGGTTTTTCCTTTTTGGGCTTTTTATAAGGAAAATCCAACACTCTATCTTGCTGATAAGCTTGGCAGTACGGCTGTTGAGGACAGGCCTGGCAATTTGGTTTACTGCGTGTACAGAGCGTAGCCCCTAAATCCATAATGGCTTGAGTGTAGTCTGCAAAACGCTCTGGCGGTGTTAATTCACTGGCTTTAAGCCATAGGTCATTTTCTATGACCTTTTCACCAGGCCAACCTTCAATGGCATAATAACGGCTTAAAACTCGCTTTACATTGCCATCTAAAATGGCATATTTTTGTTGCAAAGCAATGGATAAAATCGCCCCCGCTGTTGAACGACCAATGCCAGGTAGAGCGACAATTTCATCAAAATTCTGGGGAAATTCACCGCCATATTCATTGACGATAATTTGCGCGCTTTTATGTAAATTACGCCCACGAGCATAATAACCCAGGCCTGCCCAATGTGATAAAACCTGCTCTTGAGATGCATTGACTAAATCTTTAACCGTTGGGAAATGGCTCATAAACTTTTGGTAATAAGGAATCACGGTTTTAACTTGAGTTTGCTGCAACATAATTTCAGAGACCCAAACACGGTATGGATTAATCTCTTGTTGCCAAGGCAGGTCGTGGCGTCCGTATTGGTCAAACCAAGCGAGTAGTCGAGCAGAAAAGTTGTTTTTATTATGTATTGTCATGAGTTCACTAAACAGAAATAAACGCGGCAAAACACGCTTAAAGAATTGTATTTTTTGATTTACGTTATACTATACGCAATCAAAATTAACTCAACCTATTCTTAGACCTTTGCACCCTAGAAAATTATGACTGAAGAAAACAAATCCAACCCTACTCAAGACGATAATCGTCCTACCATCACTCACCGTATTAAAAGCTTTGTATTACGCCAAGGGCGTTTGTCCGCGGCACAACAAAATGCGATTGATACGCAATGGCCTAAGTTTGGTTTAACCGTCAGTGATGAATTATTAGATTTAACCGAACTGTTTGGTCGTGATGCGCCCACCATTGTTGAAATTGGTTTTGGTATGGGAAAAAGTTTGGCTGAGATGGCTGAGGCCAATCCACAGCAAAACTATATTGGGATTGAAGTTCACAGGCCTGGTATCGGTGCTTTATTAAAGCTGGTAGAGGAGAAAGGTTTAACCAATATTCGTGTCTATAACCACGATGCCATTGAAGTGTTAGAAAAATGCATTCCTAAAAATTCTTTAGCGGGTGTTTATCTGTTCTTCCCTGACCCTTGGCATAAAAAACGCCATAACAAGCGCCGTATTGTGCAACCTGCTTTTGCGCAAACCATCGCTTCACACTTAAAACCAGGTGGGCAATTTCATATGGCTACCGACTGGGAAGATTATGCCTTGCACATGATGGAAGTGATGAATGCGGCTGAAAACTACCGCAATATCAGTGGTGAAGGCCAATACACACCGAGACCAGAGTACCGCCCTTTAACTAAGTTTGAGGCGCGTGGCCACAGTTTAGGGCATGGCGTTTGGGATTTGATTTTTGAACGTGTATAACGGCTAAATAACGCTAAGCGCTAAACTTATCACTAGTTAATAAGCGTTTGCAAAGCACTCAGTACGGGCGAAGAATCAATAATTTTGGGGTTTAATTCGGCCAAATTAACCGACCAACTTGGGTTCATCATATCGCCCTGATAAGTCAATGGAATCACTAACCCTTTAAGCTCAGACAATGCTTCAGAGGGTTTGTCTATCTGTAAATGTAAATCCCCTTTCACTTGTTGATTCACTAAACTTAATTCACCATTCCCTGTGCCTTTAAAACGCTCTGCTGTGGCTAAAAAACGTTTGGGGGTAAACACGCCATCGGTAAACTGGCCATTCACTTGCAAACTGTTAAATTCAGTAAACAAGGGCTGCTGAGCATTCAACGCTACCTGACCTTGTAACAGCTGATTTAAATCCAGGCCATATACTCTTGCCTGCTCAATATTCGCATTGATATTACCTTGCAAATTTTTCGCCCAGTCAATCGGGTTTACCCCTTCTGTCTTTAAGGCAAAATGACTATCCAGCGTTCCTGTAACAGGTTGCTGCCCCTTCACAGAGACTTCACTCAACGATAAAGATTTCGTACGACCTTTCCAGAAATATTCAGGCTGTGGTTTCGATAAATCCGCCAAGAGTTTAGATTCAACAATACCCTGTAAAAACGCAATATCAAAAGGAGCAAGTTCTAATTTTCCATTGCGACTGTTCAACTCAAGGTCAATACGTTGAGCCTGTCTATCTAAAGCGCGAAAGTCAACCAGTGTTAACTTTCCTTGAAGAGACGTTGTTTGTAAAAAACTAATCGGAATAGGATAAATACCTTTTTTCAAACCACCAGGCCTGGTAACTTGTGACGCTGTTGGAATATTGGAAGCCGTTTTAATTAAATAATCTTCGAGAGAGAAATCTTTAACCGTTAAATCAAATACCGTAGTGGCATTGACTGAGTCCATAGAGCCAAAAGGGATGCTTAAATAACCCGTAATGTCTGACTCATCTACCTTAACCTTTACTTGTTCTATAGAGAGTTTTTTACCATCCCAGCGCCAATGAAATGTTCCACTGGCTTGGCTCAAGGCCTTTTGATCGGCCATCTCTGGTGCAGGAAAACCTAAATGTTCAACCCAGGATTTTATATTGATTTCTTTCGCGTCAAATTCACCTTCAAAAACTGGATTTGCACCAAAAGAACCATCAAAACTCGTCTCGACTTGTGAGTTTAGACCTTCTAACACCGCTTTTTTTACATAGATCTGTTGTTGGGAGAAGTCGACCATCAGGTTTTCACCACTGGTCGTTAAACGAATGTCAGGTCGGTTTTGCTCTTTGGGTAGCTGCAAACGAAACACACCATGCCAATTTGCTAGGTGCAACTGACTGAACTGCTTAGCCAATAACATCTGTGCATTAATTTCAAAATCAAATACACGCGGAGACTGACTGTGTTCATACACAAAATCACTGTTCACTTGAAATGGCTTATTCGGCTCTATATCAAAGGTTAATAGATTGGCTTTTTTGAGACTAACACTAAAGTTTTGTTCTCTATCGCTGTAATCAATTTGGGCATTTTTTATAGCCAGGCTTTCTAACTGCCAGCTGTCGTTAACCTGACCAAGATTAAGACTTTTAGCGTGTGTAGAACTTACCACTTTTTTGGCCAAATCATTAACCGACACATCATAGTGAGCCGTGTTCAGCCTTGCAGTTTGTCTCTCTTGAGAAACGATTTCTGCCAATTGGTTTGCTGAGAATAGCCCCGCTAAAAACTTAATATCCGACCAGTTGTTTTTATCGGCCTGTTTAATAAAGTGAACATGCGGCTCAATCAACTCTAAGCTAATCACCTTAAGTTTTTTCTCTAAAAAAAGCGCCCTTAATGAAAGTTCAATTTGCGCTTCTTTCATTGTCATCAAATTTTCTGTCTCAAAACCAGGTTGGTTCTTTAAGCGCATATCCCCCATATGAAACATAAACGGTAAAATGGAAACCTTAACCTCTCCTTCAATCTTAAAATCTCGCTGAGTCAGTTGGGCAACTTCTTGTTCTATTTGAGGTTTGTATTGATTGAAGTCAATTAAACTCACCGCGCCTGCAAACGCTAAAAAAAGCAGTATGGGGATTATGGCAAGAATTAAAATGGCACGTTTGGTCCACTTAATGGTCGTTTTAGTCACAGGTTTAGCCCTTAGGTTCAAAATGGGTTTTTGTTGGCAAAAACATTATACGATTTACTCATTCAAAAAAGCACTCACCACATTATTAAGATACTGTTGACCTTTGTCAGTTAACATTAGCCAATTGTCTTGATTAATGCCAATCAACGCTTGGGCTTGAAGGTCTTCTAAAATTTCATTAATCCGATTTTGTGGTAACCCTGTTCGCAAGGTAAATAAATTCAAATCAAAGCCCTGCTGTAAACGCAAAGCGTTCAACATAAATTCAAAAATCGCATCGGCTTCTTCCAACCAGTGTGTACGGCCTGCATTAGGTGATTTCATCGCCTCAACATACCCACCAGGAGAAGCGGGCATTTGGGTTCTCAAAATACGCCCTTCTGGCGCCATGGTAATTTTGCCATGTGCACCCGCACCTAAACCAATGTAATCGCCAAACTGCCAATAATTTAGGTTATGTTTACATTGGCGATTCTTTTGCGCGTAAGCCGACACTTCATAATGTTCATAACCTGCATTGGCAATCACTTGCTGACAAGCTTGTTGAAACTCCCAGGCCTGGTCATCATTGGGAAGAATAGGCGGATTTTTATAAAAAGGGGTATTTGGCTCTAAGGTCAATTGATAATGTGATAAGTGTGGAGGTTGATAACTTATTGCTTGCTCCACATCGGCAATGGCCTGTTCTAAGGTTTGGTTGGGCAAGGCAAACATTAAGTCTAAATTAAAGTTCTTAAAACCTGCTGATTTGGCCGCTAAAATCGCTTTATGCGCTTCGTCCGAAGAGTGAATTCGGCCTAACGCCTGTAACTTTTCATTTTCAAAACTCTGAATCCCCATCGACAGACGATTAATTCCCGCCTCATAAAAACCTGCAAATTTTTCAAAATCCACCGTACCTGGGTTCGCCTCAAGAGTGATTTCTATTTCGGGTGAAAACCCTAATAAGGCTCTAGCTTGAGATAAAAAACGGTTCAAACCCTCTTCGGAAATTAGGCTCGGCGTACCGCCACCAAAAAAGATAGAGACAATCGGTCTGCCCCAAATTTGCGGCAATAAACGCTCTAGCTGCACAATTAACGCCTTAATATAAGCGGCTTCATCGACCTCTTGTTTAAGCGTGTGTGAATTAAAATCACAATATGGGCATTTTTGAACACACCAAGGGTAATGCACATACAAACTAAGCGGAAGCGGTTGAGTAAAATTCACACAGTTCTCTCTAAAATTGATGTTACCAGGCCTGTCAGCTGTATCAGAAGGCCTATATTTTGCGTTTATTCTAACGTTTTCTCATATTTTTCGAGGGTAAAATTAACCCTATGCGCCTCTTTCATAACTCTATCTTGAGCATGCCCAACAATTTTAAATACCTGTTTTTATTGAAAATTAACTCAACATTAAGAGATACTGATATTCCACATTAGAGGGGATACACATGTTACATAAACACACTATAACCCTAGTAATCTCTTGCATGACACTGCTCTCGTTTACTCATAACAGCTCAGCCGCTGAACCAATTACCCACGCAATTTTAATAACCCCTATTCAAGGCCAACCCACTCAGGACAACCCGTCCCCAGTTGAACTTATCATTACGACAGGTGAAGCCAAAGGCTGTAAAGCCCAGGGCACAGCGTATTTAAATCATCAAAGATTGCGTTATGAATTTAAATTACAACCAATCCATTGCATAAAACAAGGTCAAGTTATCCCTGTGGGAACGGTGGTTCGCGGACAACATAATATTAAAGGCACTATGGCTAATAGCGGTTTAGGACGTGATTATTTAGTTTCGAATAAAGGCGTTACCGTTACCTTAGCCAATCAATAATAGTTATTTTGGCAGGCCTGGTAAAAAGCACAAGATATTGATTTTAATTATGTGCTTAGAATCAAGCTTGTGATAATCTGCAAACTTACCCTATAAATAAAGGATTGCATTATGGTTCCCATTCAATCATTTGGTGCGGCAGAAACCGTTACGGGTTCATGCCATTTTTTACAGCTTAAATCTGGCCCTAAAATACTAATCGATTGTGGCATGTTTCAAGGCCATACCGACCATGATTCAGCAGACCCTTTTGGTTTTAACCCTCAAGATGTTGATATTCTACTGATTACTCATGCCCATTTAGATCACGTTGGGCGTATACCTAAGCTAGTTAAAGAAGGTTTTAACGGACGTATTATTGCCACCAGAGCCACTATGGACTTAGCTGAAGTGGTGTTATTAGACAGTGCCAAAATAGCACAAGAAGATTACAAAACGTCACTAAAAAAGGCCAAACGTCGTGGTGATGAAGGTGAAGTGCCTGAACCTATTTATACCATTGACGATGCCAAAGCGGTATTTGATATGAATATTCAATATGCCAACTATAACGAGACCATACAAATCGATAAAGGTGTAAATGCCACCTTTAGAAATGCAGGGCATATATTAGGCTCTTCCACCATTCAACTTGACTTTAGCGATGATGGACAAAATAAAACCGTGGTATTTTCTGGCGATTTGGGTGGCTGCATTGACACAGTTATGACTGCACCTGAAACCGTTCCAAACGCAAACGCACTCTATATAGAATCTACCTATGGTGACCGAAACCATCGCTCTTTAGAAGCGAGTGTGGATGAATTTAAAACCGCTGTAGTTCAAACGATAAAAAACCAAGGTAATGTCATTATTCCTTCCTTTGCCATTGAGCGTACTCAGGAAATTTTGATTTTACTGAAACAGATGTACTACAACGATGAACTACCAGAATGTAAAGTATTTGTAGATTCGCCAATGGCCATCAAGGCGACCGCAATTTACAACCAAAATCACAACCACCTAAACAAAACGGCACAAGAGCTGTTTAATAAAGACGGTTCTGTGTTTGATTTTCCGTATTTGGAATACACCATTAGCGGAGCAGATTCCATGCAAATTAATGAAGTTGAATCGGGTGCCATTATCATTGCTGGAAGCGGCATGTGTAATGGTGGCCGTATTCTTCATCATTTTAAACACCGTTTATGGAACGAAAGAAATACTTTGATTTTTGTAGGTTACCAAGTTGAAGGTACGCTGGGTAGGAACTTAGTGGATGGCGCTGAATTTATTCGTGTGTATGGTGAAAAAATTAAAGTACGCGCCAATCGACTGATGATTAATGGTTTCTCAGCTCATGCAGATCAAAAAGACATGCTTAAATGGATGGGCGCATTTGAAACGCTTGATAAAGTGTTTTTGGTTCACGGAGAGCGCGACAAACAAGAAGTCTTTAAAAAAGCGATTGAAGACAAGTTAAATAAAACCGTGCATATTGTGGAATACGCTGAAGAAGTTTGGGTTTAAAAACAAATATACCAGGCCTGGGTAATTAAACATTTACCAGGCCTGGTAAATTGAAAAACCCAATAGGTCTAACGTAATCACCCAAAATTCAACATTCACAATTATCAAGCACCGCGTCTTAACTGCATAACCAAACCATTCAATGCTTGCGCTCTGTGGCTCACTTGGTTTTTTTGTGCCTTAGGCAACTCTGCCGCTGTTTTAGCAAACTCTTCAACCCAAAAAATCGGGTCATAACCAAATCCACCATCACCTCGCTTTTCAGTCAAGATTTCACCATACCAACGGCCTAAACCAATAATGGGGGTAGGATCATTTTCATGCTCAACATAGACCATCGCACAGTAATAACTGGCTTGTCTTTGTTCAGAAGGCAGGCCTGCCAACTCTTCCAATAACTTTTGAAGATTGGTTTCATCATTAGTGTTTTCACCATGAAGATCCTGCGAATAACGTGCCGAATAGATGCCAGGACGACCTTTTAACGCAGAAACTTCAATGCCAGAATCGTCAGCTATTGCAGGCAACCCCGTTTGTTGAGAAGCGTAACGTGCTTTTAAGATGGCATTTTCAATAAACGTTAGTCCTGTCTCTTCTGCCTCGCTTGAAAAAAACTCTGACTGTGGTTTCACTTGCCATCCATAAGGTTGCAAAATATCAGACATCTCTCGCAACTTACCCGCATTACCTGTCGCCAATACAACGGTTTGTGTCATCTCATTCCCTTTTATTCAGAAGCTTGTTAAATTACCACTATTATAAATGAAGCTTTCAATAGACACTGTTGAAAGCAACACATTCGATAAAAGGATTGGCTATGAATGCCCCACAAAACCAAAATATACAGTACTCTGCCAACAGTATGACGGCCTTTTCCCGTACTCAAGAAAATACTGAACTTGGACAATTTAGCTGGGAGATTCGTTCTGTTAACCAGCGTTATTTAGAAATAAGCCTTCGCCTTCCAGAGCCCTTTAGACACCTTGAAATGGCGATTAGAAACCTGGTTAAACAGCAAATTTCACGTGGTAAACTAGAGATTAGTTTACAATTTGAACCTGCACAAACCCAACAACAAATTCACCTTAACCAAAACGTTTTAACCTCGCTGACACAAGCAGTGAATGAGGTGCAACAATCTCTAATAGAAGCCACACACATTAACCCGCTGGATATTCTAAAATGGCCAGGGGTATTACAAGAAAATAACAAGAATGGCACACAAGACGAGTGGGAAAGCACTCTTCTTACAGGCTTAGAAAACGCATTAAACCTCTTTAGTAATCACCGTTTGCGTGAAGGGCAAAGCTTGGCGGCAATGATTATCGAACGTTGTCAAAAAATCTCACAGCAAATCACTCAGCTAGAACCCAAGTTACCCACAATACTTGAAAAACACACCAATAAACTCAAACAACGCATTGCCGATTTAACGGAAGAGATGGATAACAATCGCTTTCATCAAGAAGTGGCTATATTGGCTCAAAAAATGGATATCAGCGAAGAGATTGACCGCATTAAAATCCACTTGACCGAAGTTGAACTTATTCTCACCAAACCAGTACAAAACCCCAATAAACACTGCGAGTCAATTACACCAATAGGAAGAAGGCTCGACTTTTTAATGCAGGAACTCAACCGAGAAGCCAACACTCTTGGCTCAAAGGCTATCGATACGAGCATTTCACAAGCCAGTGTTGAATTAAAGGTATTCATTGAACAAATGCGTGAACAGGTTCAGAATATTGAGTAACCTTATAAACAACTCGGTAATTTGCATAAAAAATTCTTGCTCTTAATGGTGACTACAAACTTGATATAAATCAAGCTTGTTCATGGAATTTAATTGAAATTCCTAGTCAATATCAGTATAGTTCGAGGTGATATAAAATATAAAAAATAAAAAAACTTTTGTTGAGGCATAAAATCATGAATAACTTTGTAAAAATGTTACTTGTTATCGTTGTATCAGTGGTCATTCCACTTGCAGTTCTACTAGGCATTTGGGCTGATATCCTACCGCAAACAGTACAGGTTGCAATTGGTCTTGCAGGTGTTGCTTTAGCGGCAACATTTATCGTTGTTGGTAACCTATACCTAATGTGGGGCGACATCAAATCAGGTCGTTACAGCAAGTAAACTAATTCATTTATTAGTTTTCACTTCAAAAACCCAGCTCAGGCTGGGTTTTTTGCGTTTTAGCCATGTGTATTTGTGCGCTGTGCGAGCGCAAACTAACTAAACATTGACATTAAAGCCGAATTGACCTATCAACTTATTACGCAAAAAAGCTATAATAACCAACAGTTTTGACTCCATTTAAGTGCTAGATAGAAAAGTCAAAATGCCATATTTATTGGTTTCATCCTTAATTACAAAACGGATACAAGTAGAGTCAGTTCATGAGTGAAGTAAACAACCCGACGATTGAAATTAACAACGAGATGGCTAAGCCGAGCGCCCCTCAAGACCCTGCTCCTAAACCTAAAAAAACAAAACGAAAACTGTTTCTTTGGTTTATTGCTGTTAACTTTGTAATTTTTGGATTGCTCTTACCTGCCATTGCAGCAACCTATTATTACTTAACCATTTATCCCACGCTTCCCGATACTGCTGAACTAAAAGAAGTTAGTTATCAAGTCCCTTTAAGAATCGTCACTAGAGACGATAAATTAATCAGTGAAATCGGCACAAAAAAACGTCTGCCATTAGAATATTCTGAAATTCCTGAACGCATGACTCAAGCGATTATCTCATCAGAAGATGAACGTTTTTTTGAACACGGTGGGGTGGATTATCGTGGTCTAGGCCGAGCTGTTTATGAGCTAATTACCACGGGTGATAAAAAATCTGGCGGTTCAACCATCACCATGCAGGTGGCACGTAACTTCTTTTTAACCAAAGAAAAAACCTATTTACGAAAATTAAATGAAATCATTCTCTCTTACAAAATCGAAAACGATTTAAGTAAAGAAGAGATTCTAGCCCTTTATCTCAATAAAATATTTTTAGGTTATCGCTCTTATGGTGTAGCCGCAGCTGCGCAAACCTATTATGGTCGCCCGATCGCTGAGCTTACCTTGGATGAATATGCCATGATTGCAGGTTTGCCCAAAGCACCTTCGGCTTACAATCCAATCGCTAACCCTAGTCGCGCTAAACTACGTCGTAATTATGTATTACGCCGAATGAATGAGCTAAATTTCATCACCGAAGAGGAGATGATTGCGGCACAAGAAGTTGAAGTTCATGCAGATAAACACGCGGCCATTATTGATGTCGAAGCCGACTATGTGGCGGAAATGGCACGTGCATTTGCGCTCGAAAAATTTGGTTTAGAGGCCTTACAAAATGGTCTAACCATTGTCACAACCATTGACAGTCAACTACAAGCACAGGCTAATCACGCTGTACGCAGTGGATTACAACGTTATGAGCGTCGTCACGGTTATCGTGGCGCAATCACCAATTTAGACATCACCACTTTTGAAGATGAAAAAACGTTATTAACCGCCTTAAAAGAGACCTCTAACTATGGTGAGCTTAAAGTAGGTATTGTGACCGCATTCAATAAATCAGACACAGAAGTGCTGATGGAAAGCGGTGAGACAATCAGCATTCCATTTAACACAATGGAATGGGCGGCTGAATTTAAAACCGTAAACTACAAAGGCAAAGCCCCTAAAAAACCTCAAGATGTATTAAAGGTTGGGGATGTTATCTATCTCGAGCTACTAGATAATCTATGGCAATTAGCGCAAGACCCTGCCACAGAATCTTCACTGGTGTCATTAGATTCGCATGATGGCCGTATCTTAGCCTTAGTGGGGGGGTATGACTTCTTTAGAAGCAAATTTAACCGCGCAACACATGGTCGTCGTCAAGTAGGTTCTAATATCAAACCTTTCTTGTATTCAGCTGGTTTAAATAGCGGCATGACTGCGGCTACAACTATTAACGATGCTCCCGTAGTGTTTCATGATAAAAACCTTGAAGATGTATGGCGTCCTGAAAACTACTCTGGCCGTTTTTATGGGCCGACTCGTTTACGTAACGCCCTCGCCTTCTCAAGAAATTTAGTATCGGTTCGCCTACTCATGCAGCTTGGTATCAATGAAGCCTCTGACTATATTCAGCGTTTTGGCTTTCCTGAAGAAGAAATTAATAAACACCGAGACTTATCACTCTCTTTAGGCAGTGTGCAGTTCACCCCTTGGGAAATGGCTCGTGCTTATGCCGCCTTCTCAAACACAGGCTTCTTAATAGAGCCTTATATTATTGACGAAGTGCGTGATTTTAATGGCGATATTTTGTATAAAACCGAACCGAAAATTGCCTGTACCAATAATCAGTGTATCCCTGGTGACGAACGTAATGCACCGCGTATTATTGAAGAGCGCAATGTCTACATTATGAATACCATTATGCAAGACGTGATTCGCATCGGTTCAGGTAAAAAAGCCAAGGCGCTTAACCGTGAAGATATTGCTGGTAAAACGGGAACCACTAATGAGCAGAAAGATGCTTGGTTCTCTGGCTTTAATTCTAATATTGTGACCACCGTTTGGGTTGGATTTGATAGCCCAACAACCTTAGGGCGTAGCGAGGTGGGTGGCCGTGCCTCCTTACCGATTTGGATGGATTATATGCAGTTAGCTTTACAAGCTTATCCAAATGTACCGTTTACCCAGCCTGATGGCATTGTTAATGTGCCGATTGATCGAGAAACAGGGCAAGCTGTACCGCAAAACACGCCTGGTGCATTAATGGAAATCTTTAGGGAAGAGAATGCGCCTGAAATACCATCCGTTTCGCAAAAACAGATTGAAGCGATTACCGAAGATTTATTTGATTAGAACCCTGTAAACAACAATGGTTACAGCGATGATTTACAATATTTAAGAGGAAATCATTATGGACTGGCAAGCTTTTTCAAAACAATTAACGGATCAGCTTGGCAAGCCCATTCATATCAATACGGCACACTCGGTTGCGGGTGGCGATATTCACCAGGCCTACCACCTCCATACGAATCTGGGTAATCTATTCTTAAAACTTAACCAGCCTTCTCTACTCGCTCTATTTGAAACCGAAGCACATAATCTCAACGCCATTAGTCAATCCAATAGTATTCGTTGCCCAAAGCTCTTTGGGTTTGGTGTTAGCGAAAACAGCGCCTGGTTACTGATGGAACACCTTGCATTAACCACCAAAGGTGATGATTTTCAGCGTGGTCGTGATTTAGCTTTAATGCACCATCAAATTCATAATGCCTCGCAACCTTTTGGTTGGTTTGAAGACAACTATATTGGCCACACCATTCAAAAAAACCAGTGGCATTTTAACTGGGTTGATTTTTATGGCAAACAAAGACTGCAACCGCAACTGGAGTTGGCGCAATTACGTGGTGCTAATGCGGCTATGTTTGAGTTGGGCCAACAACTCATTGAAGCACTGCCCTTTTGGTTTAAAAAATATTCACCAAAAGCCTCGTTACTGCATGGGGATTTATGGGGTGGTAATAGTGGGTTTGCAATGGACGATGCCTCTAAAAAAACCTCAGAAGCCGTTGTTTTTGACCCTGCTTGCTACTACGGTGACCGAGAAACCGATATTGCCATGACTGAACTATTTGGAGGCTTTAGCCAGCAATTTTATGCGGGTTATAATGATGTGTTCCCGCTTGATACCGATTACCCAAAACGCAAACCGCTTTATAACCTCTATCATGTTATTAACCACTTCAATCTATTTGGTGGTGCTTATGAACAGCAAGCCATTCAAATAATGCAATCACTTTTACAACAAAGCCGCACTTAGCCAACACTCTACCAAAAAACTTACAGGCCTGGTTGAGCTAAATCTTGGTTAACCTTTTATGCCACTACGAAACACCGTATAATATTGGGATTCTTTTATTTTCAAACTTATCACTCTAGGATTTTTCAATGAAATTCATTCTATTAGGTGCTCCTGGTGCCGGTAAAGGTACACAAGCGCAGTTCTTAACCAAACAGTTCAATATTCCGCAAATCTCAACGGGCGATATGCTTCGTGCGGCAATTAAAGCGGGCACTGAGCTTGGTAAACAAGCTAAAGCGGCAATTGATGCGGGTCAGTTAGTCACCGATGAAATCATCATAGGTATGGTTAAAGAGCGCATTGCAGAACCTGATTGTGCTAATGGATTCTTATTGGATGGTTTTCCACGCACCGTTCCTCAAGCCGATGCGGTTGCTGAAGCGGGTGTTGAGATTGATGCTGTAATTGAAATTGATGTACCTGATGAAGAGATTGTAAACCGTATGTCAGGTCGTCGCGCACATTTGGCTTCTGGTCGTACTTACCATATTGTTTACAATCCACCAAAGGTCGAAGGTAAAGACGATGCAACAGGTGAGGACCTTGTTCAGCGTGATGATGACAAGCCAGAAGTGGTGAAAGACCGTTTAAATGTCTATCATGCGCAAACAGCACCACTAATCAATTACTACACTGATGTAGCCGCTAAAAACCCAGCGTTAAAGTACATCAAAGTAGATGGCACTCAGCCTATCGCTGAAGTTGAAGCAGCGATTATCAACAGCTTAAAATAAAACCATTCCTGATTTTTCAGAAGTGATTAAAAAGCTCGTTAAGTTAAGCTTAACGGGCTTTTTGTTTATTCACCACAGGCAAATAATAGCCATCATTAACGACGCTCTACGAGGGACTGAGTTTCTCGATAAACACTCAGCCATAACACCACCCCAATAAACCAAAGCGCTAATGTTGCACTCGCCATTTGTAATAAAGAGTCATGTACAAATGGCACCACCAATATTGATACTAAAGCCGCTGTTCCCATTTGCAATAAACTTTGTAATGAGGCTGCCATGCCTCTCTTTTCTGGTAAACAATCTAATGCCATGGTGGCCAATACAGGTAAGCCAAAAGACAAGCCAAAGGCATATAAGCTAATAAACGGAATAATGCTCATCACCGATGGTTCAAAGATAAAGTCCGATATTAATGCCATCGTAGCAGCGATGCCAACTACACTAAAAGAGGCGTTGGACATATGAATCGGCGAATAGTTATCGGTCATTCTATGTGCGGCCATCGAACCTAAAATCATACCGCCCACCATGGGTACAAACTGAACCCAAAAGTCTTCTGGCCCTAAATTTAAATGGTCAAACATCAAGCTGGCTGAACCCGCAATATAAACAAACATGCCGCCAAAAATTAATGCTTGCGCCAAGACTAAACGAATAAAAATAGGGTGTCTTAAAGCATGAATGTAAGAGCGAGCTAAATGTTTAGGAGCGATGGATTGGACATGTTCTCTATTCTGAGTTTCTTCAATAAACATCAACAAAATAACCAGCGTAATCAAGGCATACAAAGTTAAAAACCAAAAAATGCTTTGCCAGTCAAATACGGTTTGTAGATAACCCCCAACAATTGGCGCAATCGCTGGGGCAATCGCAAACACCATCATCACAATCGCCATGGTTTTTTGGGCTTCTTTAGGAGGAAAAACATCTCTCACCATCGCTCGTGAACCGATAATCACCCCACCTGCTAAAACCCCTTGCAATACCCTAAAAATCATAAATCCATCAAACGTCGGTGCTAAAGCACAACCTGCAGAAGCTAAAGCAAAACCAAACAAAGAGACCATCGCGACATATTTACGACCAAAACGGTCGGCCAATGGCCCCCAAATTAACGTGATAATCGCAAAAGCCCCTAAATACGCCCCCATAGAAGACGCTAACAGTTCACGTGAAACGCCGTAGTAACTTTCAATTGCTGGAAAAGAAGGCAGGTAAGTATCGATTGAGAATGGCGCAATCATACTTGCTAAAGCGGTAAAGACAATTAACCAGATTCTTATCATTGTTGACGATTCATTTTTGATATTTTAGCCTCATTATTTTTAGAGTTACCAGGCCTGGTAACTCTTACTTAGGGCGATACCCCTATTTATTGTCGGTTTTTTAACCTGTTAGAGTGCAATCGGTTAGAATACCGCCTCATTTATTTATTCAGGTATTTCTGTGTTCAAACAAAAGGCTGACCGCCTTCCCGTTATTTTGATTCTTTTTGTCTCTTTAATCGATTTTATTCTCTACTTTCAACTCGAAAACATTTGGATTTTAATGGGCGTTTGGTTACTAATGATTATACCCAAAGGCGTTATCTCTGCGTGGAATCATCATCACCAACACTGTCATGTTTTCAAAAGCCATATACTTAACCGAGCGTTAGAGTTTTTTTATGCTTTGCATACAGGCGTAACCACAAACCTTTGGGTTTTACATCATAACCTGGGTCACCACCGTAATTTTATGGACCAAGAAATTGATGAAAGCCGTTGGAAACGTCAAGACGGTTCTAAAATGGGAATAATTGAATATACCATTAAGGTCACCCTTACAGCCTACTATCGTGGTTTTCAAGTGGGTAAGCATTTTCCAAAACAACAACGCCAATTTGTTATTTACGGATTGATTACCGCCTTACTTTTGGCCGTTTTGACTTTTTACAATCCAGTGAATGCATTTTTTCTCTTTATTTTGCCAATGATAACCAGTTTAGCCTACACTTCATGGGCGACCTATGGCCACCATACAGGACTTGAGAGTGATGACCAATTTGCCAGTTCACACAATATTACCGACAAATGGTTCAATACCTTAACAGGCAATTTAGGCTACCACACCGCACATCATTTCAAGCAGGGTGTACATTGGTCAAAACTTCCAGAACTGCATGAACAGATTAAACATAAAATTCCAGCAGAGTGCTTTAGACCATCTTTTTTTGAAGGGATTGGTAAGTTTCTACCGATAGGAAAGTAACTCAGAAACGAGGAGTTTTATAAGCTACCAGGCCTGGTAGCTTTGTTGAGAAACGGCATAAACACTCAAATTTTAGAGCATTTCATACAAAGTAAATTAGTTATTCATCATAAAATAAGCCGTTACAACCGCGACTTGTGATTCATCTAAATTGGTATTTGTTGTTGCGCCGTAAGCTCTTCGGTTATCTATAGACCAATTGGTTGATGCCGAACTGGTACTGTTTGCTAAAGAACCTTCCCTAAACAATCCAAACCTCGCATCCACTTTACCATCAACCTGTGAATCCAAAAAACGCGCTAAATCAGGTGTCAGTGATTTCAGTACCATTACATTACGTTTTCTAACCACATAGCCTGATGTCGCTCCTGGTAAACTCCAATCAACATTTTGAAAACAGACCGTGGTCTCCTGTGGATTGCCATTGCTATCTAAATAGACAAAGGCATCTTCATGACCTTCTGCACGCCCTGCTGGCATAGTAATACCTGCCGCATCCATAAACCCATGAAGGTTTGTGGTACAAATTTCACCTGGTGTAGCATTAGCGCCATCCACTTTTAAAGTCGGTGCGCTTGCCGAATCGCCAATCACAATCCCTGTTTTATTGAAATAGTTTTGGTAAGCTTGGCTCCAAGACTGCATAAAATTAGAACTAATTTGCTGATAAACCGCATTACGCTGTAAATCTGAGCCAATCGAAACGGCACCAATAATCAGACCAATCACCACCAGAACCACAGACATCTCCACCAATGTAAAACCTAACTGTTTTACCTGGCTTGCAACGTTTCTACTTTTATAAGGTTTCATTAGGCTCTCTCTTTTTTCATTATTGTTGATAAACGCCTTTTGCGTCAGCTTGCACTACATTGCTATAAATAGAGGCATTTAAGGTATTAATCTCGGTCAACATGGCACTGACATCAACCACTAATGCATCTGCGCCAGTTTTATTTGTTGCCGCAAGCGCTGTCGTAATCCCCGCTGTTACCACACCAGCGGCGGCCGCAGCAACAGCCGCTATTGAAAGAGCGGCGGTTGGTGCAGCCGCACCTGCAGTATTGATGGATTCAGAGGTTGCAATCGGAATCGTTGCCGCTGCTGCGGCTGTCGCTCCAACACCACTTGCAACCGCAGCCGCAGCGGCGGCAATATCAGCTGAAGCGACATCCGCTGCCAATTCAGCCTGAACCTTATAGTCAGCTAAAGCCTGATTCATAATGGCCGATGCGCTTGCCGTATTTGGGTGGGCATGTCCCACAGATGAAATTACCCCAGCACAGCCTAAATCCGTCCACAATTGGTTAAACGACTTCACATAAACATAATCGTCATTACTGGCCTCAGCGCCATTACGAGCCGAGTTAAACTCTAAATCCGTTGCCACTAAGGTATTACTGCCATCTTCAATATTATTCAGCCCATCTGCATCTGAGAGACCAAGATCATGGATTAAATAAGCAATGTGTTCAAATTGTGCACCACTTCCTGTATGCAATACATTGGTATCGTTTGAAGCACTAGAACCGTTTTGGATTGCATGACACAGGTCCAATCCATTTGGGCTACCTACATTTAACACGCTATTTTGCGCCACTGGACGCAGGTTAACCGAATTATCATCTGTGGCAATATAAGCTTCATAGCGATCTTTTAAGGTCGTGAGCTCCATATCAGACGCCCCTGTTAAAGCTTTATCAAACACGGCGTAACGCAAAGCGACACCCGCCTGATTTCTTATTGGATAAGCCATACCTAGGGACTGATAGGGAAACTCTCCTTTAACCAAGCTACAGTTCTCAACACCGTTCATATCGCTTGCTGGACAAGGTAAACGACCTTTGGCAAAAACAAATCCTAAAATGGCCTGCTCCAGTCTTTCTGTTTGAATTTTAGACTGTTGTTTGGCTGAGCTCTCCGTCACTTTAGGGTATAAGTTTGTTAACACCGTTACCACAAAACCTAAAATCATTAAAGCAACAGACATCTCAATTAAGCTATAGCCCCTAAAAGCGTATCGATTTTTATCCATAGAGTGCTTATTCATTAAAACCACCCTTTGGCATCTATCGCTTTTGCTTCTGCTAGCTTAGCGGTATATAAAGCATCAATATCCACCTTTTGCGCAGCGGCCTCTACTTTTTGAGCCGCCGCAACATCCCTTGCCTCCTTGGCATCCGACAAACCATTCGCCGCATCAATCAATCCTTTGGCGGTTAGCGCTCCTGCCGCGACAGCAGGAATTGCGATGGCCGCAACCGCCACGCCAAAACTCTCGGCACCTTCAGCAATCGCAATAATCGTTTGTGCTAGATAAATAGCCGCATCCAACTTGGCTAATAAATCTACAAACTCAGCTTGATCAACATTCCCCTCATGCACATCTAAAGCTAGGGCTCTAAAATCAACCGTGTAATCCATCAATCTCTGCACGTCGTACATTGCAAAACTTGTTCTTGCTGCGCTATTCACTCGCCCTATCAAAGTAGAGCACTGTAAATCACCCGCTAACTCGGCAAACCCCACACTTTTAACTGTATCATCATAAGTGCTATCGATTACTTTATTTGGCAGCTCAAAACCCTTGGAGTTGACTTGATTAATACCATCAAAAATCGTACCGAGATTATTGGCATTTGAAGCGCCTGGGCTAGCCAAAACATAAGCTTGATTATAAGGATTCGCACTACTGCCAACGTAGCTATAACTATTGGAATTGACACTACCGATGGCATTTTTTAACGCCCAACAAAAATCCAAACCATTTGAATGAGTGCTTACTTCAGCATTGGGCAAAATTGGTGTAAAACGATTTTTTAGACTCGCCAAATCCGCATCCAAACTCACAGTGGCACTGCTCTTACGATAAACGCTATATGCAATAGGTTGGCCAAATCCGTTTTTAACAGGGGCTGAAAGCTTTAATGTTTTATAAGGCAGGACTCCAGAATCTATTCCCGCTGCACAGTTCTCAAAACCGTCTGCATTAGAATCAGGACAAGGGAAACGACTATTGGCTTTTAAAAACCCCTTTATCGCACTGCTGGCCTTGTTTAAAGTTTGTTCATCATTTTCCGCCACAAACAGTTTTTGAATGGTTGGCGTAATGGAAGGGATCGCTAAAAAAATAATGCCCAACACCGCCAAACCAACGGCGAGCTCAATTAAACTAAACCCTTCATTTCGCTTAATATTCACACTGTTTTTTTGAAGTATCTTCATCTAAATACTCCTTGTTTATCGGCTTCTTGAAGGATATTAGCGCCTCCATTAGAAACAACGGATCCCGTTCCATATCCAGGCGGAGGATTATCAGAACAGACCCCTGTTGATTCTTCCCAATATTTACCATCTTGCTTACATATCATGCCGTCTAAACCGTTTTTTACATCAACTAAAGTCGCTTCTTTGGCTTCGGCATCAATCTTCGCTAAATCGGCGTCTGGCTGCCTAACCAAAATGGCATCCAGATAAGAGTTTGGAAAGGTATCGGAAAGATAAATTTTAACATTCGCTATAGGAATCTCTGTTGTTAGCCCATAAGCATGGTAGGTGGCCACCTCACCCATTGCATACCGAGAATTATTTGGCAAGCCACAAACATTGGGTAGCAATGGATTTGTATTGTAACTTGCACAGGTACGGGTAGTTGCCGCTTGGGTAACCGTGGTCGTTGTATTGCCTTCAGAATCGGTTGTGGTTTCTGTTTGTTGTGGAATATAGACAGGATGATTTTCTGCGGCCTGGTAAGTCGCATTATAAGCACTTTCAGAAGCCGTTTTAGCCGCGATATAAGCGGCATAAGCATTATCCTCCGCCGTTTTGGCTACCGCGTAGTCTATACAAGATTGAGCAGTTAAATCAGGCGTACCACCAGCTGGGCAAGATGGTAGATTACTTGGATCGCCCCCCGCTGGAAGCGCATCGATATCCGCTTGGGTAAGTGGCGGATCAAAAACACAGGCTGTATTATCACAATCTTCTTTATAGCCAGCCGCTATTTGCGCTTTATCACGATAGATAATCAGCTTGCTATTTTCATCATCAATCGCATCTTGGTAGGCTTCAGATTGATTGTACAAGTTATTTCTGGCTGCATTATAGTCATTCCAAGAAGCATAGGTATCGGGTAGATGACCACCAACTGGGTTACTTAAATTATTTGCATAAGTATATAGGTCGGAAAACCGTTGAAGTGCAGTTGCCTTCACGGAATCAGCGGTTGTCTGCATTTGATTGGCGTAGTTTCTCGCGGCTGTTGCCTCTGCAACCGCGGTATTGTATTGAGATGTTAACTGAGCAATCATCGTGGTGTAGTCAGGCTCTGTTGTTGTGGCCGCAACATCAGGCGGGATTGAAGCATTCGAGCGAATGGCAATATCCACATACAAGCCAGTCGCAATGGCTTGTGCAACACCTGCAGCCACAGCCGCACCAACAGCAACACCACTTAATGCAACCCCAATTGAGGCCGCCACGACACTCGCAGTGTAAACAGGGATAAATGCACAACCCACAAGAACTGCACAGGATGCAATCGCACCAGATAAAAGACCAGAAGCTACCCCAAGTGTGGCACTGGCATTGGCTAAATCAACTGAGGCTAACACAACATCATAGGCAATAACGGCCAAGCCAACACCCGCCATAATCGCCCCTTCAAGCGCGGCATCAGCCATATCTTCTGCTTGATCTTTAACCTCTTTTTCCATTAATACCGAATTAGCCATCATATTCAGTGATTGCATAGTCACATCACACTGCATAGTCTGTTTAAGCTCAGAAAAAGAGCGGCTGATGACATAATCATCATAATCACTTGATAGTAAAGTACCCGAGCTATTAAAAGCTGCGGCAGAAGAGGCATTTAATCCATCATCTAAC
Source organism: Thiomicrorhabdus sp. Kp2 (assembly GCF_000478585.1). NCBI lineage: Bacteria > Pseudomonadati > Pseudomonadota > Gammaproteobacteria > Thiotrichales > Piscirickettsiaceae > Thiomicrorhabdus > Thiomicrorhabdus sp. Kp2. The sequence goes on along the minus strand of NZ_ARWI01000001.1, from coordinate 1,835,679 downwards.
GATCCATCATTATTGCCATCATAAGCGCCTCCCATAGAGAGTGCATAGGCCACATTTTTTCTGACGCCCGTTGAGGTTTGTACATAAAGTTTTGAGCTGTCTAAAGCGCCTGCCTCAGCCGTAATCAGCCCTTGACAAAAATCAAGTGTATTGAGGTTATTGACACCCGAAAAATTAAAACTATAGCCACCAGCCATGGTTGGCTGATAACGATTTTTTAAACTCGCCAAATCGGCATCATTTTTAAGTAAAGAAACCGCATTAACATCGCTTGTCTCTAAGCGATCTAGCCCACCATTTTTAAGGGCTGTATCGTTGGCTTTTCTATAGACTCCATACTTTATTGGTGAATCACCAGCAACAAATCCAGAGGCTGGCATTCCTAAAGTGATGTAAGGCAAACCGCCTTTTACATTGGAACTACTACAGTCTTCAACACCATCTCCATTGGCATCAACGCAGGGTAGTCGACCATTTTTAACAATAAAGTCGTTTAATAATTTATCGGCTTTTTTGAGTGCAATCTCATTGCTTTTGGTAGGTGCTTGAGGAGCGATCGGCTTGAGCATATAACTGGCTAAGCCGCCAATAATCATTAATAAAATGGCAACGTGCAATAACCCAAAACCAGTCTGCTCTTTTATGCTCGCTAATCGCTTCATCGCATCGCCCTCTCAACCAAACTTAGCCGTTTACCTGACTAACCAATTGATAAATCGGTAAGAACAGAGCGATGATAAGAAGTAGGAATAGGCCACCTGCAATCAGCATAACCACAGGTTTAATAATTTCACTGATGGACGCCACAATATGATCAAAGCGTTGACGATATTCTTCGGCTAGATAACTCAACTGTTCATCAATACGTCCTGTCTCTTCTCCTACACTAATCATTCTGACCACAAATCTTGGATACATCTTTATCTGACGCATTTCAGAACTTAATGAGTTACCTCGAATAACCCCATCACGCATGTTTTGAATACTTTTTCGATAGACTTCATTTTCAGTAGAACGCTCTAAGATATCTAGGCTTTCGACCATACTTAGACCAGAGGAAATCAATAGGCTTAAATACTCTGTAATAAAAGCTAGAGCAGACGAGTTGACCAGTACTCTACTCACGGGTAACGCCATCAATAATCGATGGAACTGGTAGCGCACTCGATAACTGTTACGGATGGCGTAAACTGAAGCAACGAATAACAGAACTAAAATAATAAACGACAGTAACAAATTTTGACCTATGTTATCTGAAATAGCCAAAACCATTTTTGTTATGGCTGGTAGCTCTACTCGCATCTGCTTAAACAGGTCACTGATATTTGGAATCACATAGCTAATCCAAAATACGGCGGCCGCTAAAATGGTAAAGAAAACAAATGCTGGGTAAATCATTGCCCGTTTGCTATCTCGAACAATTTTATCTACTCGTTTAAGGTGCTCAGCGGCATCCATTAGGGTGCGGTCTAAGTTACCAGAACTCTCCCCAATACGAATTAAATGAATGACGGTTTGCGGCACAATATCCGAATGGCGCTCCACCCCTTCACTAAACGAGGCTCCCGTTTTTAAGTTTTCTAAAATGTCTTTTGAAACACGCTGTACAGGTATTGATGAGTCATCCGATGCCATATCTTCAATGGCGGTAAACATGGGAATACCGCTTCTCAACATGACGGCGATATTTCTGAAAAAATCTGCCACTTCTTCACGTTTTAATTGTGGCCTGAAAAGGCGCATAATAAAGTCGTATGGCCAATTTAACCACGTCGGCAGCATGACTAATTTAACAATAACCGCATCACCCCAGCGCTGTTCTAAATAAAACTGTGCCGATGTTTCATTGGCAAAAGCCAGCTTTTCAACGCCAGAGGCAATCTGCCCTGTATCTAACAATCTTTGAAAGTAAAAATATCTCATGGCGCAACTCGCTCTAAGCTATTTCCTAATAGACGGGTAACTTCCGCCAAAGTGGTATTGCCGAGTAACACTTGTTGAATCGCCATGGTTTCAATGGTTTTAAAATCAGAGGACTCTAACTTTCTCATTAACTCAGTACGGCTGGCATTTGATGCAATCATCTCTTGTAGTTCAGCGTCAACATATAAAATTTCATAAAGTGGAATACGGCCAAAATACCCTGTGCCTTTACAGTGTGAACAGCCTTCACCTCTATAGAGCGTAATTTCTTTAGACGCTTGTGGAAAATAGACCAACTCTTCATCGCTCGGTTGATATTCTGTTTTACAGTGTGAACATATTTGACGAGCCAGGCGCTGATTAACAACCCCAACTAATGAATCGGCAATCATTTGCACAGGAACATCTAACGCTTGTAAACGAGAAATCACCCCTAAGACACTATTGACGTGCAATGTGGATAGAACTAAATGCCCCGTTTCAGCTGCGGTAATAGCTGCGTGTGCTGTTTCAGCGTCACGAATCTCGCCCACGAGCATCACGTCAGGGTCATGTCTTAAAAATTGGCGTATGGCGTGTGAAAAATCATAGCCTGCTTTGCGGTTAACTTGAGTTTGACAGATGGTTGGTAGCTTATATTCAATAGGATCTTCAACCGTAAGAATGTTTTTACCAACCATACCTTTTGAACGCAGGCCTGCATGTAATGTCGTACTTTTACCTGAGCCTGTTGGCCCCGTCATTAATAAGATGCCATGCGGATGCACAAACATATTATTCAAAGTAGCTAAATCCTCTTCAAAGAAACCTAATTCATTTAAGCCTTTAACATGCATTCCGCTTGGTAATAGACGCATCACCACGTTTTCTCCATATTCAGAAATCAGCGATGAGACACGTACATCAAAAGGCATAGAAAGAATATTGGTTGAGAAACTGCCATCTTGAGGTCGTAACTGGTCAGAAATATCCATATCGGCATACCGTTTAATGGCAGCAACTAAACGTTTTAAGGTTGTAGGAATGGCAAAAACAGGCTGCAACACACCGTCAACACGAAATGAGATATGAATACTTTTTGGTTCAGGCTGAATATGAATATCAGTAGCGCGCTGAAGCACAGCTAGATGCAGTAAATAGTGAATCAAGTTATCTGGAGAAAGAACTTGATCTTTATCTTTATCAATCTTTGAAACTTCTTTTAAGAAAAGCTTGTCTACAGGGTTATCAATAAAGAAATAGTTGTGACGAATCGCTTGCAGGACTTTACTGAACTCCCCCTGCTTGATTTTACAATTTATGCCTGCACGTTGAGTCACCGCCTGTTTCACATCATGGATATTCGCATTACCAATGACAACGACAAGCTCATTGCCTTCTCTAAACAAGGGTAAGAACCCTCTATTTAAACAATACTCTTGGTTGAACAGTCTAAGAATATCGGCACTAGGCTTAGAAAGGCTGTCAACATCAACAAATTCGATGCTCGTTTGCGTGGCTAAATGTTTTGCTAAGTCATACTCAGAAACAATGCCTAGTCTTACCAGTAATTCACCTAAACGTTCACCAGTAACGGCTTGCTTTTGTAATGCAAACTCCATCTGATTTTGATTCATTAACTCGGCATTGAGCAATGATTCGCCTAATCGAACAACTTGTGTATTTATCTCTTCTGACATAGTGACCAGCTTTCTGTTTTATTTAGAACAATCTACATAACAAATGCACGATTATCCTGAGTTAAAAAATACAATGTTAACGGGTCAGCTTTACCCGTTGGCTCAATACCGAGAGAACGTTGAAAATTGGCAACGGCATACATGGTTTTTGACCCAACCGTTGCATCTTCCATATCCTTAAAAAAACCTTGTTGTTTAAGCAGTTTCTGCAATATTGCCACTTGTGAAGACTTCAGACCAAAATGGTATTTATCAAATCGTAACTTGGGCTTCCAAAGCATCAACCAACGCTGTTTTTTGTCTTTTAACACTAATTCCAATACGCTTCTAGGAGGTTCAATAAAAGGCTTATCATTCATTAAAACCTGCCAGCCCTGCTCCGCTATTTTTTTTTGAAATAAAAGCCAATTTTCTTGTTCAAGAGCGATATCCAGCTCTCTTGAATCATCTCTCACACCATAGTCTTTTAAGAAATGCATTAACTCGGTATTTTTGGGTAGCTCTAATGGTTTTGAAACTTCCTCTTTTACCAGGCCTGGTAACTCTTTAAATACCACTTTATCCGTTTGATTTTCCTCAACCGTATCAACCCGCTTTTCACTTACCGTTACCTTGGTCATCACAGTGTCTTCTAATGCGAGACTAGCTTGAGACTCTGCAACAATCTGCTGTATATTCAACTTATTTATCCAGCTATCGGGGGCAAATTGCCAAACCGCTAGGCCAACAGCTAATAAGCCAATAAAACTTGCTACCAAACTTTGATAACGCTGGGTATTGGCCTGAGCCTGTTGTACACCACGCATATACTCTGTTTGCTCAATATCGTTATTGGCTAAGACAATAAGCTTGTCATTCACGACAGTCGTTGCATCCACTAATAATGCATATAAGACTCTATCCATAATTAAATTAATGCGTCTTGGATAGCCTTTACTCAACTTATGGAGCTTCTGTCCTGCTTTTTTTGTTAATTGAACGTGATAGTGGTTACCTGCACTATCAAGCCGAAAATAGACATAATCCAACACCTCCTGTTCCGTAAATGGAGCCAGCTCGATATGGAGCGCAATGCGACTTTTTAGCTGCCTAATTTTCGGTAAATTTAGCGTCAACATTATCTCTGGTTGCGCAATCAATAAAATTTGTACTAGCTTATCTGTACTGACTTCAAAGTTTGAAATAAGACGAATCATCTCCAAACTTTCCGTACTTAAATTTTGTGCGTCATCAATAATAATTAAACAATTTCGTTGCTGCTGATACTGCTCTAGTAAAAAATGATTTAACCCATCTAACTGAGCTTTTACCCCTCCTTCAACTTTGAGGCCAAAATCATCATTAATGGCTTTTAATAGTTCTACGCCCTGTAAAAAGGTATTCAACACCAAGGAAACATCGGTATATTGCTCTTCCAAGTTGTTAATCAAATAACGACTTAATGTGCTTTTACCAAGGCCAACGTCTGCGGTGAACAGTAAGAAACCTTTACGCATATGAATGCAGTGCATCAGTTCAAGAACATGTGACTCTAGCCTTTGCGAACAAAAGTAATGACTTGCATCAGGTGTTACAGGAAAAGGAGATTCTGTAAGACCTATGCGATCAAACATGCCTTCATTAGGTATGGCTAAACTAATATCCATATTTAGCGTGAATCATTTTTTTATAGTGTTTTAACTGGCTTGATTCGGGGTACAAGGAATCTAACCGATTCAATTGTTGTTTAGCGGTTTTCTGATCACCTAATTCGGCTAATGCAATAACTAGATTCATATTCGCCTCCATGTCTTCAGGCTTTTGGTTTAACAATTTTTGGTAACTATTTGCAGCCTCTTGATAACGTTGATTTTTTAATGATGCATAACCATCCATTCTTTGATAAATAACGCTCTCTTTACCTGACAACAGCCCAAGCTCATTTAAATTAGCTTGCACCTCTTTCTCATTGTTAAAACGAATCGATTGTTTAATCTCTGCCACTTTGGTTTTGACAGCCATAAAATATTCAATGGTATTTTTATTGGCTAGAAGTGGAGCATCCACACTTTTAGAACCAACGGTTCTTTCAGTGGTTTTATTTACAACGGGTCTAGGTGTTTTGACTAGTTTAGTCGCGACTACACTACGAGGTTTTACCTCAATTATTTGAGCTTGTTTCACGGCAATAGCAGACTCTTTCTCTATTGTTTGATCCTCTTTTTGAGAAACCTCTTGACGAACTTTTTTAACATCAGAGCTTTTCTCTAGTGGCTGAATTACCGTTAATTGAACCGTTTTCTTTTCTGCATCTAGGTTGGTTTCAGGAGTCCTATCCACCTCTACAATTAAATGTGCTTGTACAGTTTCATCACTTTTAACAAAGGAGGTTGTAATTGAATTTTCTTCAGTCACCTCCGCCTGAGCTTTGATGTTTTGTTGTTTTAAACTCTCTAAAACAGGCCATTTCTCAGTATGCGGCTTCGCTTTATGCTCATTGCGTTCTTCTGGTACAGGAGCCAAATCTGGCTTTTGTATCGTTAATTTTTTATCTACCGTAGCCACAAGATTTGTAGCTGTAGCATCATTAATAACGACACCGTTTATAGCGTTCTCATCCTCAATCTCAGTTAACATGACTGACTCAGTTTGAACCGATAACGGTTCTTCTGTTGCCACAACACCTTCCTGTGGTTTGCTCGCCAATACCAGATGGTTAACACTATTCACATACTCGTCTTTAGCTTGGTAGCCCCAGTAGTTTTGCAAAATAAACAAACCGAGAATAACCGCTAGAACGGCACCTGAAACGAGTAGCCAAAAAAAAGTTTTAGAAAAAGACGGCTCTTCTAAAGCTTGCATTCTTTGACTAATTGGATTCATTTTTGGCGGTGAATCACTCTTTTTTTCATGTTGCTTTAATGAGTTATAAATTAAGCTCATAATCCTCTAGAGAATCGTTACACGTAAAACCATAACCAACTCTCTAGTCTCCTTATCATGCAGACGGTTACCACCAAATAGCGCGCCGATTCCAGGAATTTCATTCAACCCTGGCACCCCCTCACCTGAATCTGTTGCCACTTCATCCATTAAGCCACCTAAAATAACCGTGTCGCCATCTTTAAGACTAAGCGATGTGGTTAAGCCTTTAAAATCAATTACGGGTAAGGTGATTTTGGTACCGTTTCCTACATCCACTAATGCCATACTTGCTTTATCCACATTCGACTGCATAGGGTGAATGGTTAGACTGATTTTTCCATCAGAATCAATAAAGGGTTCGAATCCTAAAATGATGCCATCAAACACCGAGCTGGTTGATACATCACTGGTTGTGGTTAAAGAACCGCCCACGTTATTTACAGTGGAGGTACTTTCAGAAATATACTGAGAATTACGTCCTACACTAATAAAGGCTGGACGAGCATTTTTAGCGCGGATACTTGGATTCGATAGTACTCTTAAGCTACCAAACTGCTGTAAGGCTTGCATCGCTACTGAGAAGGTATTAGCTGAATGCACCAGTTTTAGGTTGGTAGCGCCATCTACGCCATAAGAGTTAGAAGGAATAGTAATTGAGCGAATCTGATTTCCTGTTCCGCTTAACGTATCGGTCACACCGCCTAAATCAACTGAACCTGCACCATAGTTATAGGCAATATCTTGGCCAAGTTTATTCCAATCAACTCCATACTGATTACCATCTCCTAGACGGACATCAAGCAATTGCGCTTCAATCAGTACCTGTCTTGACAATACCGATTTATATTGTGAAATGAGTTGATCAACCGCCTCCACTTGTGACGGTTTGGCCTTTAGATATAAAGTGCCTGTCATCTCATTGAGAGAATAAACAGGTTGAAACCCTTTTGGGGTTTCTTTGATTGGCATAGGAAGACGCCCCATCATATTTGGAGCTTGGTTGGTTACACCAGGAATCACACTCTCTTGTTCATTGGCTTTTTTTCTACCTAAAATGTCTTCTAAAGTTTCACTTAACTGACTATATGGATTGCTTTGGGTTGCGCCAGTCCCTTTAAATGCTAAAGAACCTGTCATTGGTTTATTACCACCACTACTACCGCCACTTCCATTCGAGTTGGTATTAGCACCAAAGACATCTCCACCCATGCTGTAGTCAATACTGGTAGAAGTCTGTAAGAAGTTCAGCTCATACACTTTTTCACGATAAGGTCTCACAATCAAGACATTACCTTTCACTTGACCATCAAAGTCTAAGAGCTCCATGACCTGGTTAAAGACAAGGCTGGCTGGTACATTTTTTAGATGCATACTGATTTTGCGCTTGAGCTCCGACAACTGAGGATCCATCAATAAGCTCATGCCTGCTTGATCAGAAATGGCATGCAATACCGACTGTACGTCTCCATTGTTGACATTTACACTAATTTTCACCGCATCTAAAGGGTTGAACTCAGGCTCTACAGCAACGACTTCAGGTTCTACTTTGGGGATGTTTTGAATTTTTTTATAAAGGCTTTGGCTTTCGTCCATAAACTTTTTGGACTCTTGATTAATACGCGTCGTCATCAATTCATGAGATTGATTATCGACTTCCTTGATATTATCAATATTGTTTTGGGAGACGTGAGCCGTTGAACACCCCGCCAATAATGCACCACTCATAGCAAGTGACACGATTTGAACATAAGTATGATTTTTAGTACGCATCTTATAACCCATTCTTTTGATAATTATTCATTCAAAAACCCGTTTAAAGTAAGCCTATTAATTCGTTAAAGGCCAAACCTGAAACCCTATCTACATAATTCGCATCTTGTCTTCTCGAAGGTGCTGCGAAACAAAGAGAACCGCTTCCATCATGCTTTAAAAACGCATTCACACCATCAAAAGGATTGCCATCACCATCAGCGTCTTCAACACTGGACGAAGCTAACCAAAAAGCCCCATTAGCCACCCTATTCGTTAAGCAATCCTCACTACCAGAAGTATCATTGTTGCCTGTTATAAAAGGTTGATTAACACTGATGGCGAGCAAACTAGCATTCGATAATGCTTTTTTTAAATCATCAATGTTTTGATAATCAGCATCACCTAAACTGTCTCCAGTTCGTTCTGTTAAAACGGTTAGCTCGGCATCATTGACGGAATCTCTAAAAACCCCATAAATAAGGTTTTGATAACCAATATCGGCATCAGAAACCTGACTACTGACTGGAAGTCCAATCGTATAAAAAGGCAACTGGCCTGTCTTATAACCACCTGAACAATCTTCATAACCATCACCATTTATGTCTGGACATGGAAGACGGAAATTAGCTTGTGCAAAAAAAACCACTGCTTCTTGTGCTTGCAACAGGCCTTTATTCGCCATTGCCTGATTTTTGTAGGTATTTGCCGAGTTATAAACTTGTAAGGTCGCCACCGATATCACCCCAATAATCACCAACGCCACTGAAAGTTCAATTAAAGAAAATCCTCTAACGTGAGAATCAATTTCTTTAAGAAGACTACTCATTCGGTACAACCCCCTGCTGGAGGTCTTGCAATGTTTGCACTTCTTCTTTTAATTTTTCGTTTTTGTCTTCACCAGGCAATAACCCTTTGTTCTGCGAGGTCTCAATGATTTTGTTGGATTGAGCAATGATTTTTCTTAATTGAGGAATGCTTACACCTCCAACAACACCATTTGCATCACCCATTTCTTGTAACTCAAGCAGCAAAGCATCCAACTTATTAAAGTCGACACTCTGAGGGTCGCCTGAGGCTATTTTTTTTAACTCATCGCGAATAATATTTAACTTAGCTCGCTTTTGTTCTTCAGCTGAAACGGAATCCACTGCATTTTTTTCACGGGTCATTGCTGGCTGAACGGCTAGATCTTCTTGTGGCTTTAGGTCACTAAACTCTTGCGTGCTATCTTGATTCTCTTTTCCCTCAGTTAACTGAGATTCATCATCATTGAACACGGGGGGATTCGATACCTGATCATTCATATTACCAGGCCTGGTTATACCCTCTGAATTCAGTCTGTAATTATCCTGGGCATCTGAATATTCAGGATTTACAATAGAAGAATTCTCAACAGGTATTTCAGATTGATTAGCAGGCACTAAATAGTTAACTGTCCAATAAGCTGTCCCTACAACCAAAATAAAGCCTAAAACAACATAGACAACCTGCTTCACTTTCATTTAACCTGCCTTAGATTTCTATTAACAATGTTGGAATGGGCTATTGTCAAACACCTCATTTCTGTCATCGTTTCAAACAATGGATTAAGAATTAATCTTAAACGCCTCTATTTTTTTGCCGCGCTTTACTTCAACATAATTTTCTTCAATGGCCACAACCTTTCCACCGTCTGGCAAGACATCACCCACTCTTGAAAAATGATCATCAATCACGGCATAACGATTATTGGGAGCAATAAAAATCATTGAAATCGCATAGTTTTTATAACTCTTAGCGGCAACACGCGTGTAAGGAATATAACGCTGTGAAGGTAAAGTCACCGTTGTTTTTTTTATTACTGGAGCAATCGGTGCCAAAGCGATTAAATTTGTATTCATATTGGCGGCTGATTGATAAGCGGCAATAACTTCAATTTGTTGACTTACGACTGAAGCCTGACTTTTTTGAGAATTTTGTACCAACGTTTTAGACTTTAAGTCTTGTAATTCACTCAAGGAAGAGTCTGAGTTAGATGGAATATACTGTTTATTGGCCGCTTCATCCCACGACAAATAGACCGCAACAGCGATAATCAATAATAAAACTAAACCACTATATTTCATTTTGACACCTATTCCTTATTTCCAGGAATGAGTATTAACTGGAACCCATTATTACCATTCTTAGCCACAAAACCTTTATCTTCAATTTGGTAGCCTTTTTCAATTAAACGGTCGATGAATAGGCGAACTTGTTTAGAGGCAAAATCTAAGTCTTGATCCACAAACCCTTGCACCACCATACCAAACCGATCACTCTCTTCAGAACTGTGCAGCTGTATATTATTAATATGAATAAACTTGTTCACGCTGGCTTGCAAATCTGCAACCATCTGCGGGATGGAATTTGATTCAGTTATAGAATAGAGCTCTTCAATAAAACCAACTTTGTCCGTTTCGAGAATCGAGGCTGTTTGATTGTTTGTAGCAACGAGCTGCTTAGCCTTTGCCAGCTTTGCCTCATACTGACTAGATGCCATTAATTCATTTGTAGAGGCTATATACTCTTCAGCCGTTTTTTGCCAATTTAGACCCGCCAAAAAAGCACCTGCACTAATCGCCAGAACCAAACCCGCCACCCAAGGTAAGGCTCGTTCAAACTGAAACAGCGGTTTACTGGTTTCAGCCTTAATCGCATCACAAGTAGAAAGAGCTTGAAATAGCGCATCAAAATTGGTTGAACAATCTTTGTTGTTTACCGAAATGACCTCCTTATTAGCGACAGAAACCACTCTCCCAGAAAGGGCTTCAAACTGCTCTGCTAAGTTATCTGATGCATTATCCGCACACCATAAGAACCACTTAACACTGTCTAATTGCAAAGCGTTATCTATCTCTACCTGGTTCAATTCTGTTGCCAAATAGCTAAGGGCGCTCTCCCAATCTTGACCGCCATAAGAAGCACTAGAGACTCGAATACTATGCAAAGGAAAACCAGAATCGACGACCAGCACATCCAGCACTCCACCATGCTGAACCACCACGGTTGAAATGGCTTTATCAACCACATTTAACATCGCACTCCATAAAGGAATATACAGACAATGGTCACTCTCTTTTTTAATGGTATCTAAATAGGTGGCATATTCGTTTATTGGCAAGGCGGCATAGAAAACATTTTGGGCTGAGGCGGCTTTTTGAGTTTTTAAAACCAACACCTCACTAGCACCTTCCATATCACCGCGACTTCTGAGATTCTTTTCGATAATCGCAGAGGCATAAGAGCTACCTTGATGAACGGTCTCTATGCCTGTTAAAGCGTGGTTAAAATCAGATAAAATGACTTTTGGACCTGAAATCGCTTCTAAAGAATCCATTAAAATGGCTTTTTTACCTTCTAATAACCAATACTGATTATCAAGATGCAATATTCGCTTAAAACCTAAAGGGACACTCATAACGCTCTCCGAATCATGTACTCACCTTCAAGCAATAAATTAAGCTGATTGGAGCTTTTTTCAATCCAATGAAAAAGATCATCTTTTTCGCTCATCGTTTTTAATGCAAACTGCTTTGGCTTAAACCATTGAGTCTCTTTGTTAGAAATTCCTTTCAAAAACCCAGAAACATCCTGTCTTGAAATAATACTATTTTTAACAATGACACTTTTACGGCTCCAATCTTCTTTGTTGAGTGCATTATTTGCTACACCAGATTGAATAGAAAGCAATGTATTTTGGTATTTTTGAAACTCGGGTAATTGTTGCTCAAGTTCAGACATCACTCTTACCTTTCTCTCCGCCGCTAAATACGCTTGCTGAGAGGTTTGAAGTTTTTGCCACTGCTGCACCGAATATGAGACCGATACCACTAAAAATACTGCAGCCAAAACACCCAATCCCAACGTTACTAGTCTGAGTAGTGACATAACAAACCTCGCTCCTAATATCCAATTATTCTTTCATTGATCTGCTGACAAATCTGCTTATTAACCTACTGATCCATCTGCCAGTGCGCGGTTAATAACACTACTCGGTTTTCATCTTGATTATCGCCTTCGCCATCTGCTGTTGCCGTGGCTTCCTCGCCCACCTTGTAGGTGCTGTTTGCACGCCATTCAACACCAGGTTGCTGACTTGTATTCGCGCCTCCTGTGTTTAAAGCGGCATCTTGCTGGCGAAATCGACCTTCAATTGCGTCAGGCTTTCCATCAATCATACTATCCAGAGTACGTGCTAAATCTGGCGTAAGCCCTCTTAACACAAGCACATTACCCGCGCCGCTATTCGTTCCATTTGGATTCCATTGAAAACAAACCTGCAACTCAACAGGGTTACCATTAGCATCTAAATATAAGTAACGATCTTCTTGTCCCTCTGCACGACCAGGCGGCATTTTCAAACCTGCACGGTCAAATAACGCATGCAAATCTTGTGTGGCCAACCCTGCATCTCCAGTAGAGACTGTATTAGCCGCATAACCTTGTCCATGGCAAATTTTTAAACCCGTATTAGTAAAGTTCTCAGCAACACCCGCTACAGCACCAGTTACATTGCCAGAAGCACCTCCATTTGCACCCCCACCAATATTGGCTTCAAAACCGTTTACCATGTAAGTTGGTGCAACTTGGCTATCTCCAACAACCACGCCAATACGGTTATAGTACTGATCGTAGGATGTCTTCCATGCAGCTAAAAATTTTTGATAAATTTTCTGGTTCTCAGCATCTCGCTGTAAATCTTTACCAATAGAAACAGCGCCCAAAATCACACCTATAATGGCCAAAACGATAGCCATTTCAACAAGCGTAAACCCTTTTAATTTAGCTTTTTTTTGCATAGACATGATGGTTCTCCTATTGATTCATTTTATAGATAGCAACCAAGGTGATAACCTGGTCTTCATCTTGGTTGTCAGCCGTATTGGTTGCATCACCGTTATCACTAACCTGCTCATCTTGAGAGTTATTACCATCCCACTCAACACCTGCCGTACCAGCCGTACCATTGGCAACACCTTGCTGTCTAAACAAACCCTCTCTTGCATCTGGCTTACCATCAATCATTTGGTCTAAAGTCCTTGCCAAGTCAGGGGTTAACCCAGTAATAACCATGACATTACCAGCACCTTCTGCGCGCCCTGGACGGTTCCACTGAAAACACACTTGAATTTCTTGTGGGTTTCCATTGGTATCTAAATAGACATAACGATCTTCCAAACCTTCAGCACGACCTGGCGGCATTCTGACACCTAAGCGATCAAATAATGCATGTAAATCAGCATCTGCATTGGCTCTATCCATTTTAGGCCCAAGACTTCCCTGACAAATTGCATTAGGTTCCGTGACAGCCGTCATATTTCCACCAGACACAGGTTCGCCAGCGCCCGCAGCATAATCTTCACCATTTACCATAAATCTTGGCTCGGATTGGTTATCTCCCACCACTACACCCGCTCGCTTGTAATAAGCGTTGTAGGACTGCACCCATTGATCCACAAATTTTTGTTTGATTTTGCTGTATTCGGCATCTCTTTGCAGGTCTTTACCAATAGACACTGCACCTAAAATTAAACCGATAATAACTAATACAATCGACATCTCAACTAAGGTAAAACCACGTTGCGATTTATTATTTGCTTGATGCTTCACGATGCTCTCCCAATCGTTAACTAAACTCATTCATATGTGAATAAACTTTAAATCACGGTCTTTGTTGTTTGATAACTGAAGTAGAATCGCTAAGAATGGTTTTAACCACCAGGCCTGGTAGATTAAAAACCCAATACAAAACACCACACAAAACCGTTTATTGGCTCCAAGTATGGCCCCTATTGAAAAACAGTACTAACGACGAGTTACGACAAATTACGACACAAACCGACATTCAGAAGTGAATAAACAACCCATGACTAGCGATTGTTTAAATTATGATTTAATCAAATAAAGAATTTATGAATAGAGATAGATGATTTGAAATGTAATCAAATAATTTTAATTGGCTCTATAAAAGAATAACCAATCGAATGAATCGTTTTAATGGGCTTGGTTCTGTCTCCAGATAGAGGTTCAATTTTTTGGCGTAAACGTCTAATCAGAACTTCTAGGCTTCTTAAATCGTAAGAATCCTCTTTTTTATTCAAGGCAATAATCAGCTCTTTTTTACTCACCGCTTGCCCAGGCATAATCGCTAAACGGTTTACCACCATCTCTTCTAGCTTGGTGAGCTTCACTGGCTCTGAAAAGTGTTTATTTTTTAAGCTCCAATCAAGAGTGTTCAAAGTCCACTCCGCCTGCTCAATACTAGGTAGTAGAGTTTGTTTTTTGTGCTGAAGGTTAAGAATAATCGCCACCAGTTCTTCCAAGGCGATTGGCTTAATCAGATATGAATCAATTCCTAACTTAAAGCCCTGAACACGATCAATGACCTCACCTCTTGCAGAAGCGATAATGACCGATACATCATCAGAAAAAGGGTTGCTCCTCAACCACTCCATGCCATCATCACCGTCTAGGTTTAAATCCAAAACGACCACATCGGGTGAGTTTTTAGTTAACCACTTTTGGGCATCCTGGAGGTTACCCACCCCCACGGCAAAAGCGTCTTCTAGATTTAAAAAGGAGACAATGGCATCACGTAAATCGATCTCATCTTCAATGACTAATACAGTTACACCTTCCATGATTTAATGATTTATCTCCTTAGTAAAAGATTAAATTATAAACTTCTTAGGCACGCTTAAAGCGTAAAACAAAGCGGCTGCCTTTTTTGTATTCACGATCGATATAGGCAGCGCCGCCATGCAGCTCCATCACGTTCTTTACGAGTGATAGCCCTATACCAGTCCCTTGAATGTGACTTTCTCCTTTACCTCGCACAAAGCGCTCAAAGATTTTTTGCGCATCTTCTTCTGAGACACCCGCCCCATGATCTTCAACATAGATAAAGATATTGTTCTCTGTTACCACAATCTTAATATTAATCAGCGAACCTACTGGGGAGTATTTAACCGCATTATCAATCAAGTTATAAAAGGCCAGTTTGAGTAAAACAGAATCTGCATGAATCATAACAGACTGTTTTTCAAAATAAAATTGGTGCGTACTGTAGGTTTGTTTAATCATCTCCTCTAGAGTTCCCATCCAATCAGACAATTCAAAGGTTTGAATTTCAAATGAGAACAAATCATTTTCTAATTTATCCGAAAGCAACCAATCATCAAATAACATCTCCATACGCTGGGTTGTCATGCTCATTGTATTTAAACGGTTGCTACAATTATTAATGCCTTTTTCCGACTCTTTTCTTAATAAAGCAATCTGACTTTTAATAATACCCAATGGATTTCTTAATTCATGGGTAATAAAAGAGATAAAGCTGGCGTACTGTTTAACCAAACCATTCTGTTTTTTCAGCATTTTCTCTAACTGTGACGTTCGCTCTGAAACCTGTCTTTCTAAACGAAGATTGGTTTGAGCTTGCATCTCAACCAAGCATTGATTGGAAATCTCTTTTTCATCTTGTATTTGAAAAACTTTAAGCGCCAGGATATAAGCAAAAAAAGCAAACTCAATAATAGAACCAGGAAAAGGAGCATTACGTGTTAAGACGTTGTAAGGCAACCACCCCAAAGCGAGCATAGACAAAACTATCATGCCAGAGAAGTAGGCAAACAACCCCACCACATATAAGTTAATTAATCGCTCCTTTCGTGCTAAAGATTTAAGCGATAAAATAATGAGAAGAACCATCGTTATGGTGACCGCCACATTATGCAATACAAACCCTGTTTGCACATCAAATGGGATAAAGGCGATGGCGACGACATACAGAGCAATCAATACATTCAAAAAAATATGGCAACGTAAGTTGTGTGTACGCGTATCCAAGATAGATTGTGAAAATTTGATTAAGAAAATAAATGCAATCGGCATAAATATATACAGTGCATTATTAACCCACTCATTGAAAAACATCGGAATTAAGCCGTTATACAAGGCCACCCAAATGGAGTAACTTAGACTATAGAGGCTGTAATAAATAAAACTCGCCTCTTTAATGTACACATGTAAAACCAGGTAAAAAATGGACAACATAATAAGTGCCACAATCAATGAAGAAAAAATCATTGATTTTTTTAAAACCTGATCATAAAAATCTTTTTCTGATGACACTAATAAAGCACCAAAAACACCTAATTGACCATTGAATTGAACATAAATAACTTTGGCTTCTTGCGGCTTTAAATGTACTTGAAAATGAGGATAGGTATCTAATGCATCTTTATGATTAATATCAATATTCAACCCTCTAGTAAAGGATTGCCACTGATTATTAACTTTTTCATAAAAAACCACTTTATGCAGAAAGGTCTCTGTTATCCAAAGAAAAGGAGAAAGGGTTTTATCAGAGATGTTTTGAAGTTCGATTTTAATCCAGTGAGTATCACCAGAATAACCAAACGAAAAGTGGTTGGGCTGAGATTGCCAATCATTTATCTCGATAACGTCAGCAAGTGAAAGCTCTTTCGATGGGGCGAGATAGCTTTCTATACTAATAAAATGTGGCGCTTCATCGCTTGAAAGAATCACTGCATTTGCATTTGTGGTAAACATCAAAAGTAACGCCAACAACCAAAATCGCATCTCTTTCATTCAGCATTACATCTCTATTTAAAATGCATCAAAATTAAAACCTAAAATCATCTTAAATGAGATACTAGCCTAAATACAAGTATTGTCTTAACTCAACTAAAACAACCGCCCTTGTAGCTTGGTCACATAATTGACCGCTGATTTTTTTTGCAATAAAAACGCCCAATCAGGTAACTCTTTCTCAGAAGTCGCCTTGAGATTCAAATCCAAATGATAAGCATAGCTTTTATTTAGTGAGGCCGTTCCATTTAATTGCCAGCCCGTTTTCTGACCATTTAAACGCGCCTTGATTCGCTCTTCTTGTAAATTGGCTTTAAGGTTTAATGTAGGAAATACATTATTCATCACCGATAACTCGTCAATTTGAAAATCCGATTCTAAAGCACTAAACCACCTAGCTTGAAGCAAATACTCAGCCTCAACATGATTAATACCAACCAGGCCTGCTAAGTTCTGTGTAATAGGTGATTCGGCTACTTTTTTAAACGCTAATTTGGGCATTAAATCCTTAAGATTAATCACACCATTCACGTCAGAAACATGCAGATTTCGTGTTTCCATTGAAGAAAAAATACCCGTAGATACTTCAGCAGACAAAGTTGATTGACCCAATTGCCAATCAATATCGGCAGATAACTTGGTAATCAAAAGTGATGCAAGATTTAAATCCCAAGCGATTTTTCCGATTGAAATAGCGCTTGCAGACTTTGCGTTGTTAGCTACATGCTTCTCAATAGCCAGATCCACTTCACCTTGCCAAATCGTTCCACGTGAAGCGAGAATTTTGAGCTTTTGAGATGGATTAATTTTTTGTTCTATGGCTTGTTTTATAAAAGGTTTTGACAACACCCAGTTAGCAGGCAGTTGTGACAAAATAGACAGCAATAACACCACAACAAACAAGGCAACAAAACCAGCAAACTGTTTTTTATTGCGACTGAACCCAAAAAAATGCATTGATATATTCCTATTGGAGAGTAAATTGCATTTCAGCCTTTACCAGGCCTGTTTCAAGCCATGAGGCTTGTAAGCTATTTGTGGTTACGCCTTGCTGTTCAAGTAGACTTAACCACTTAAATAACCTTGTTGCATCCACCTTTTCAAAACTAACTTTTCCACCCTTTGCCGTACCTTGCAAAGTTTTAATATCTTTAAACAGATTTTGTTCACGCAAGGTTTTTTGCAGCAATGCCATCAATTGGTTTTGGGAGGTTACTGGCACAGAATTTGAAGCCCCGCCAGAAGAGCGCATAGCCTCTACAGCTGGCACTTGCTCATTCAACCATTGCCACTCTTGCAAAGCACTCTCTAGCTGCTGCTGTGCTTGCTGTTTATTTGATTGAATTGGCGCCCAGATAAAGACATATAACGCGGCCAAAACTAGAAAAACAGCTAACGCTTTAACCAGGTTTTGCTCTCGTGCATCTAAATCCAACCAGGCCTGGTTAATTTGCGTCCACATAAATCACTCCCTGTGCGCCATCGGCATTGACATTTTTTAAAGAAAGACTCAACTTCACAGAACGATTATTTTGTGCGTTAGACAGTTCAATAATATTTTCTAATTCCTTGGTATTTGTCGCCGTCACTGTTAATTCCAATGGTTTTTGTTTTTTATCTCTGTGCCATTGAAGCTGTTCTACTTTAACCGTTTTGGCTTGACTAAACCAAGGTTCAACCTGTTGCAAAATAGGCATCAAATAGAGTGCTTCGCCACTTCCTTCTGTTTGCCGCTTGAGATACATCAATGTCTGTGATTTGATATTAACAATTCGTTTAGCTTCTGGAAACATCACTTTAAAAAGCTCGGTATTTTTCTGTTGAGTATAGTCAACTTGATCTTTAAGCTGCTGCGTCTGCATAACTTGGTTAGTTAAATACAACCCCACAACAATAAAAATCAAAACAGCAACCCAACGCCATTCATACCATTTGTTCTCATTACCCGAACGAGTTTTATAGGCATACTGACTTAAGCTTAAAGATAAAACCTTTGGCAAGTTTTGCGAATGACTGCTTAATAAATCAGAAGCCTTCACTGTAACTTCTTTTATATCCGTTACGGCTTGTAAGTCCTTCATGTAGCGCTGATTTAAAGCCTGCTCTTTTATGGCATGATACCAATCGGAGTTACCCGCCAACCCTTGATAAGCACTGGTTCTCACCAAGACAGTACTGCCTTGCTGAAAAAGAGTCCAAACATGAGAGCCTTCAGCTACTTCACCGTTGTTATTTTGCAATCTAAAACAATCGGGAACCAACTGCGCGTACCCTAAACCTGCCGATTCAATTATACGCTTCCAATTTTTCATGTCTTCATGGTTCGCTGCCGCTAAAGAGACTAAACCCGCATTGGTACGGTTATAAGGCACAAAATGATAGCTCTCAACAGGTTCCGACAAACCTTCCTCCAGAGCATAAGGCAAAGCCGCCATCCAATGCGCCTTTCGCTTTCCAGGTACGATGGCTTCGGTCATAACCAACTTTTGTGTTGGCAACCAAACAATGGCAAGCTCACGATTCAATCTTCTACTTGCTGTCAATTTAGAAATAACGTCTTCTGCATTCAGTAATTTGCCTTCAACATTGTGAATTTGCAACTCACCCTGAAGTGAAATACTTGCCACCAAAGAGTTGGCTAAAATACCATCGGTTTGCTGTATTTCAGATTTATTTTGGTTACTACCCAACACTTAACCACCTTTGCACTAATGTGACTTCGTTTTCACTTTTTCGATTAAAAATGGATGAAACCACCTGCTTTACATCACCATAATCAACTTGTGCTTGTAATAAAAAAAATTGACTTTTTACATCGATGACCTGAACAGGGATATCCTTTACAATCTCATCGGGCATAAACCCTGTTTTATCCGTTAAAAAGGCCATAAACATACCTGTATCTTCAGCGGGTTCAGTCTTCCTTTGAACCACCCACTGTTTAGCAATATCTTCTGTTAACCAGTCTGCCATTGCCGTTAATACGGGAATATCCGCCGTATTCACATTAATCGTTGTTACACTCGGCAGTGCCGTCACATATTGCTCAATTTTTTGTAAATTCATTGGCTTAATCTTTTCCATACCCTGTAGGTTTTTCAGCTCACTGACCATAACCATAGGTTGGTTTGCCGCTCGGTAAGCGGGCTCATTCAATAAATATATCTCACTTTCAGCACCGTAATCTTGTGAGTCATCATCAGCATCAACCCAATCTGTTAACACATCCGCAAAACCCTGAAAATTCTCTTCAGGCAATCTTTGCGAAAGATAGCGCTCAACCATTTTTTTCCAAAACGTTTTTAACTTTGCATCTTGTTCTAGCACATTATTTAAATTTAAATGCGCATGCAAATCGAGCAACCGTCCACTCACCATACCATCGGCAAATGCCACTGGAATTAAGGGTTGTGCCCATTGTTCATTCAAATGGTCAGTTGGATTATTTCTTAAATCTGCTTTTAACCCTTTTTTGACCCAGCCTTCAAATCCATAAGCCACCGATATCGAATGCGCTTGGTGAATCATATAGGTGCTTCGCTGTATATGAACTTGTTGATCATAGAGCAATTGACTAGAGACCATACTCACTAAAGCCACCACTAACATTACCGTAAGTAATGCAAAGCCTTTTTGCTTTTCATAAAACAGGCCTACCGTTTTTCTATACAAAACCACTAACTTACCCCCATATATAAACGGGAAAGCGTGCCCAGGGTTTTATGCTCAATAACAATTCTCGTTGCCTTGGGTAGCTCATCCAAAGTTTGGGTTGGCGCAGGCCAAGAGTCTACCCATTTATCTGAAGCGTTTAAAAGCTCAACATCCAGTTTGCTGACATCTTCTAATAACACGACCTTTTTGGGTTTAGTGTCAGGCGCACGATCCATCACAGGCCAAGTTAAACGGTATAGCACCGAATTATCCAACACATAACCAACTCGCTGTAGACCCCCATTCGAATTTGGCGTTGGAAACTGAGCAATTCTGCTCAGTTCAATACCTGTATCCGCTCGATACTGAAACGCTGGCAAATCAGAGCCTAATTCATCCTGAATAGGGCGAGGTGTCAATTGAATAAAGTCTTGCTCCATCCACCAAACCGCTCGCTGTAGGATTTCTGTTTGGCTGGCATGTTCTTCAACATTCGCCTTTACATTCACCATGCTGTCAATGGACTGATAAGCCAAAACGGCTATCACGGCAGAAACCCCTAAAGCCACCAACAACTCTATCAAGGTAAAACCTTGCTGTTGTTTCAACTTGAGCGTTAAATTACTCATTGGCTCCAACTACACTAAATAAATTGGCAGAGAGTTGCTCCGACCCTTCCTCTCTTACCTCAACCGACATTCGATAGATTTCTGGAATGAAGGTCGGTTCACTTGTCGTTTCAATGACCCATTGGCGATTCAACATACTTTGTACCTGTTTTTTCTCTGCTTGCTTGCCAGGAAAAAGTTGCTGTTCTACAATCGAATTTTCCGCCACCCAGGTCGCCAATACTCGTGACTCTAAATGCGTTTGATTTGACACCGTTAAACCTAAACTACGACTGACTGCAGAAAGTGCTATGGCAATAATCGCTAAAGCCACCATCACTTCAATCAGGGTGAAGCCAGAAGCGAACGCTACGCGTTTTCCTGCTTCACTATCAGTATTCATGCAATTCAATACCCCTGAACATATCTTCATCTCTTGGCAAACTCTAAAGATTCATTCCAACTCAGCGCCACTTCATTATCAGAAGGATCCGTCACACCATCGTTGATACTTTTTAGCAAAATTTTACCTGCCAAAACATCGCCACTTGGCCAAAACACCCAACCAGGCCTGGGTAAACTTTGTTGTTCTGCAAAATGTTCGTCCACTTCCCACTCTGCGACAAAACCACTGTGCCATGGCAAGTCACTCATATCCTCAACCGACTGCCACTGATAGTCAACATACTTAAATGGCGTTAAGCCTTCATCATCTGGCACAATTAAATACATTGTTTGGCTAAAGGTAGATTGGTCAGCAATTTGTGTAAAGTAGCTCTCAATTTTGGCTTGTTGGTTTTCAAGTAAATCTTGATTAAACCGCCCTAAAGAGAGCACACCTACTGAAACGACTACACTCATTATGACCACAACAACCATCAATTCAATCAAGGTAAAACCCTGTTGCAAATTATGTTTGCTTAGAAAAGTTGGGCGCGCCTGTTTACGCATACAAATTATCCGCTAATCGAAAGGGGGTTACTGTAAGTTCCACTGACCGATTGTCGCATTTACCCCTTCACCGCCATCAACGCCATCCGCGCCATAGGTAAACAAATCAAATGCTCCATGCTCGCCAGGTGATAAATACAAATAGGGATTACCCCAAGGATCTAAAGGCACATTATCTAATAGGTTTTTCCAATTCTTTGGCACAGGCTCACTGTCAGGTTTTGTAACCAAAGCTTCTAACCCTTGGTCGGTTGTTGGATAAACAAAGTTATCTAACTTATACAGTTTTAAGGCGGATGAAACCGCAGAAATATCCTGTTTCGCTTTTACAATACGAGCTTCATCTGGTCTATCCATTAAATTTGGAACAACCAGGCCTGCTAACACCGCTAAAATCACAACAACAACCATCAACTCAATCAAGGTAAAACCTTTTTGGTGTTTTAATTTCTGTTGATTTATTAATCGCTTCATAACCTTAACCTTTATTAAAATTTAATTTTTTTAAAACTCTTGAGATTTTTTATGAGAGTGTGCGAACCGATGCTAAAAGAAGAATGCATCCCCCCTTTAACTGCCAACCATTTGGTTCATTTCAAAAATTGGCATCATAATCGCCAGCACAACGGTCAATACCACCGCCCCCATAATAATAATGAGAATAGGTTCCAATACGCTCACTAAAGTATTAGCTGCCGTTTCAACTGAAAATTCATAATGTTTTGCACCTTTCAATAACATGGTATCTAACTGACCTTTACCTTCACCCGTTCTGACTAAATTCAGTAATAAGGGAGGAAAAAAGCCAGCTGTTTGCATCGCAGAAGCGACAGATTCACCTTCACGCACATCAGAAACCATCTTTAAAACCAATTTTTTCAATGGCTCTAAAGTCACGACTTCAGCAGAAATTTTAAGCGCATCCTGAATGGCAACCCCACTTGAAAGTAACACCCCAAGCGTTCTTGCCCAACGAGCGGCTGAAGAATAAATTAAAAAACGTTGTATTCCTGGTGTGTTAAGCATAAGTTGATGGACTTTATAACGACCATTTTCTTGACGCATTAACCAAACAAAAAATCCCCACGCGAATAATGCAAAAGCGAATAACCAACCCCATTGGTGCTGAATAAAATCACTAAAACTCAATAAACCTTGCGTTAAAGGGGGCAAGGTTTGCTGCATATTGTCAAATACCTTAACCACCTTAGGCACAACATACATCATCAAAAAGAATACAATAACTACCGCCACGACAACCATCAAAATTGGGTAGATAAGCGCCGTTTTCATTTTTTTATTTAACTGATCACGTTGCTCTACCGACTCTGCTAAACGTGAAAGTACCTTATCCAGATAACCACTCTCTTCACCTGCTTGTACGGTGGCAATCACATCAGTTGGTACTTTAAAAGGCGCTTGATTCATAGCACTCGCTAAACCATGCCCTTCAGCGACTTTAGTATGCAAACTGGTCACAAAACGTGTCATCTGCTTTGATTCCGCTTGCTGAGCCATAGATTTTAAAGCCTCATTTAAGGGCGTACCTGCGTCTAGCAAAGTATAAAGTTCACGTGTAAATAGAGAGAGATCAGCCGTTTTGATTTGAGGAACAAATAACGCCTGTCTAGCTCCCAAAGCGTGTTTTTCATGTTTACTGAGAGGTTCAATTTCAGTGGGAATTAAGCCTTGATCTCGTAAAATTTGACGAACCTGCTTTTCCGAATCGCCTTCCAAAAAGCCTTTTTTCAATTTACCAGATGAACTTAAAGCTTTGTACTCAAAGGCAGGCATAATGAGTATCCAAATTAATTAGTTGAAACATAAGACTCTCTTGCGCAACCATATTAAGACTGAGTCACTCTTTGCACTTCAGCCAGATTTGTTTGCCCTTTTAACACGGCT
Organism: Thiomicrorhabdus sp. Kp2; assembly: GCF_000478585.1. Lineage (NCBI taxonomy): Bacteria > Pseudomonadati > Pseudomonadota > Gammaproteobacteria > Thiotrichales > Piscirickettsiaceae > Thiomicrorhabdus > Thiomicrorhabdus sp. Kp2. The sequence continues at coordinate 1,811,669 of NZ_ARWI01000001.1, read as the reverse complement.
TGATAGCCATTTTCACGTAGTGATTTTGAATGGCCTCTTAAAACCGCTTCAATCTCATCTTCTGTCATATTTGAGTAAATCATAGAACGTAACTTCTCATCCATTAAGAACAACTCATAAAGCCCCATTCGACCTTTATACCCTGTATAACGGCACTGTTCACAACCATTTGGCTGATAAATGGTCGCTTGTTCAACACCCAGTATTTCGCACTCTACTTTATCTGCTTCGTGCGGGGTTTTACAATCACAGAGCTCTCTTACTAAACGCTGAGCCAATACGCCAACCACACTGGAGGACAATAGGAACGGTTCAACCCCCATATCTCTCAAGCGGGTAACCGCACCTACTGCCGAGTTGGTATGTAAAGTTGATAAAACTAAGTGCCCAGTTAATGAGGCTTGAACAGCAATATTGGCCGTTTCTGCATCACGAATTTCACCTACCATAACCACGTCTGGGTCTTGTCGAAGAATCGCTCGCAACCCTTTGGCAAAAGTCATGTCTGCTTTTGTATTCACTTGAGTCTGGTTAATACCATCAATGTTATATTCAATTGGGTCTTCAACCGTCATAATATTGCGCTGAGCATCATTTAATAAACTTAAGCCAGCATACAAAGTGGTCGTTTTACCCGAACCCGTTGGTCCTGTTACCAAGAAAATACCATGCGATTTAGATAAAGCTTCTTGAATGCCTTTTTCGACTTGTTCTGGTAATTTGAGTTCTTTAAGGTTTAAACGTCCCGCACTCTTATCTAACAAACGTAAAACCACACGTTCGCCATAGTTAGAAGGGATGGTTGAAACCCTTAAATCGACTGCTCGCCCACCTAACTTCAATGAGATACGTCCGTCTTGTGGTAAACGCTTTTCAGCAATATCTAAACGCGCCATCACTTTAATACGTGAAACCAGCATATTGGCTAGAGCAATTTTAGGCGTTAATACCGTTTTTAGAATGCCATCAATTCTGAAACGAATACGCAGTTGGTTTTCAAAGGGTTCAATATGAATATCCGAAGCGCGAGAGCGAATGGCCTCACCCAATATTGCATTCAGTAACTTGATGATTGGTGCTTCATCTTCACTGTCTAATAAATCTTCAGGCTCTCCGACTTCAGCAAATACAGAAGCTAAATCTTCGGTTTCAATCGCCTCAATGGCTTCCATAGACTGCTGTCCATGCGAAGAGTAACTTGACTGAATCTGCATATCAAAGTTAGCTTTATCAATCTTATTAAGTACAACATCACAATTTACGTATTTTCTTTGAAGCTCTAATAAAGCACTTGCTGGCGTCTCTTCGGTATATTCAAGCAATAAGCCTGCTTCAACATTGTTAAGCAGTACTTTATTTTTATTAGCAAAACTAAATGGTAGTGCAACATTCATAATTCAAAATCCTATTGCCTTAAAACCCTAACAGCTCTTGATCACTCATCTCATGAATCAATGATTCTTCTTTTTTGACTGGCTGAGTAACGGCTTTAGATTGCTTTGCATCACCATCAAAAGGCGTCGCTGGTTCACTTTTTTTCCATTGCTCAATCGTTGGCAATCTTGGACGCAACCCTTCTAATAATTGACCCTCAGATTGATGCAGCATCTCATCTTGCTGTTCATAAACATGGTGGTATTTTTTATTACTGTAGTAATCACTCATTTCATTATTACGAATAATGACAGGACGTAAAAACACCATTAAATTCACTTTTTCGCGAGTGTCAGAAGAAGAGCTAAATAAACCGCCTATTCCTGGTAAATCACCCAGGCCTGGTACTTTAGATTTTGAACGTGTTTCTTTTTCATTGATTAAACCACCGAGCACGACCATATTGCCATCACCAACAATCACTCGAGTTTTGATTTGGCGTTTAGAGGTTTGAATATCAACCGCTTGCCCCTTATCAATCACATCAGAAACTTCCTGATCAATCTCCAGGTAAACTTCATTACCTTCGTTAATTTGTGGTTTGACTTTAAGTTTTAATCCCACGTTTTTACGCTCAATGGTAGTAAAGGGATTGGTCACGGTTGTCGTCGTACTGGCATAAGAACCTGTTTGAAATGGTACTTCTCTACCAACCAAAATCTCAGCCTCTTCATTATCCAGTGTCAAAATAGAGGGTGTTGCTAAGATATTGGAATACGAGTTAGTATTTAAAGCACGAAGTAAAGCTCCCCAACCAGTTCCATCTGAGTTAACATCACCGCCACCTATAGTAATACCTCGACCAATAACTTGTGACTGAGCAAGAAGGTTATCCGCATTACCTATCAAAGATGGGATTGCACCCGAAAAATTCACTATGCCAGCAGCACCTGTACCACTCAACCCCCACTCAACGCCTAATTCAGCCGCTTTATCCGCTGCTATTTCAACAAAGATGGCTTCAATTAGTACTTGGGCACGGCGAATATCTAACTGTTTAATAACCGTTTTCAAGCCATTCACTACAGTCGTTGGTGCACTAATAATTAGTGCATTCATCCGCTCATCTGCCTCAATGCTAATTTTCTCTTTCAGCTCATTTTTATTCAAAATAGAAGTATTTAAACCTGTCACCTGTTCAGGAATCCCTGTCGTGGCATCCGCTGGGGCGTCTGGAGGAGTCGTCGTTGTTGTGGTTGACTCTTCAATGGTTTGAATCGCTTGGTTACCAGCAATCTTTTGCAAAACTGGCGCAATATCGGTTGCTTTAGCATAACGTAAATAGATAACTTGAACACCACCACCAGCATCCACTTCAACATCTAACTCTGCAATCAATGCCCGCAACATCATGCGCTTTAATTCATCACCACTTAAAATAATGCGATTAGAACGTGCATCAAAACCAATGGTGGCGTTTACGCCTGCTTGGCTTTTAGGCATAACACTTTTTAAAGTTTTGGCTAATTCAACGGCTGAAGTATGCTGAACTTGAATCACTTCAAATGCGCCTTTTACATCGATATCAACACGTTTCAAAATACTCTTAATACGTTTAATATTAGAAACCGTATCAGACACAATTAACTTATTGCTCTCTGACAACGCCACTAAGTGACCTTCTTTAGCGACTAATGGTCTTAAAACGGCAACCAGTTTACTGGCGTTCACATTATGAATGGTCACTACTTCGGTAACCCATTCTTCATCATATTCTGTCCAGGTGCGATATGGAATTTGGTCGCGTGCTAAGTTTGCAGGCACCACTTTCACCACGCCATCACTCGGTACAGCCACATAACCATATACATTCAACACGGCAAGTAAAGAGTCATAGAGCTCATCTGGCTCCATTCCCTCAGGCGCAATAAATGTCACATTACCTTTTACACGAGGGTCAATAATAAAGTTTTTACCGGTAATCTTGGCGACCGCTTCAATAACCGTTTTAATATCTGCTTGTTTAAAGTTTTGCTTCAAACTCCCTTCCGCTAAGGCATTCTGAAAAGCTCCCATTACCAGCATTGAACTGAACACTGCAATCGTCAAGGCATTTTTTATAACGCCATTTTTAAATAATGGGTTTTTAAATAAACGGCTTTTATCAAAACATCCGTTATTTAAAAAGTGGGTTAAGCTATTCATAATTCCTTCCCTATCCTTCTAATCCAATTGCAGCAAAACGTTTCGAGTTTGGCTATTTCTTACTTTTTCAAAGTCGCTTATTAAAGTCTTTTAATTGTTCACTATCAGCCCAGCAACACTCGCCCAAGGCAGAACTAAAACACCCAATAGGTTACATTTGAATCAATTTTTTGAGCATAATTATGAGTAATAAAAGGTTATTCTTTGACACTTTTTGCATGCCCGAACCAAAAAACAGTATTAGATACACTCAAAGTTTGACTAAGGTTAATTTTAATCTAAATTTGAGATTCAACTGAGTCAGGACATTTACCCTAACAATAACATCCAAAATCATTTGATTGAAAGCAAAACAATCAAATTAACGCTTTTAATAATATAACTAAAATATCTTAAAAGACAGTAATTATAATCTTTACTTATTTTGAATTAACTAAGAAAGCTCGTTCGAAACAAAAATTACATATTAATAATACAGACTTTCACTTTTTTATAGATGGCCTTCACAAAACTTTTAAGTTAAAGCCTTTACCTATTTAAATCTTAAACCGTTTTACCAAATAAAGATTAAACCCATAAACGTGACAACCTAAAAATCACACTCCTAAAAATAAATAGGTTCTTCGGCCAACACCTCATAAAGACAGAATAAAACACCTCTAAACAACCTTAATAAATTTAAAACATATCTTTAAAACACATGACTTTCATGTGTAAAAAAACATAAGCGAATGCTTTTATTTACTAATTCAATGAATTTTATAGATAAATTTGATTATTCTTATCAACTACTTATGAATATAATTCACTTAACCACATTAAAAAACAAATCACGATAGTAATGATAATAATAGCAACTATGCTAATGATTATTATTTGATATACCAATTAACGTTCACTTTTCAATCGACTTATCACTGATTGAATTACGTGCCTTTTTAAAACAATAACTAAAGAACATTAAAAGAATGCTAAAAAGCCAAAAAGACTCACTCCCAGCACAGGGCTACGTTATATAGAATAGATTTATATAGTTTCGCCTAAATAAGATAGCCTCGTTGCAAGGGATTTAATAAAAATTTGCAAGCCGAGGAGATCGAAATGACACTTCAACGAAACCAATCGATGAAATCTACGTTCATTGAACTGAGTGCTGCCGTCTTCTTACTGCTATTCGTGGCACTTGACGTAAATGCGCAGGAAAGCAGCATCAATGTACAGTGCCCCAAGGCAACAGGAACACTCATTCACCCTGGATCAAATAACCCTGGCATAAAATGCATGCACCTTGCGGCGGGTGACGGCATGGTAACCATGGCTGATAACTATCAGAATACTGGTGCTGGTAAACCGATGTATATCTTCAGTTTTGCTGACCTCCCCCTTCCTGGAGTAGATGATGCACCAACTGCAAGCAGTGGAGAATACCCTGGCTGGGTGATGGATAAAGGCATGCTGGCTGCGAATGCGCCAGCACCGACCATTGCGGTTGATGAAGATGATGAGCTCTTTCTATCTTTAACAAATGTCGGTATGACAATGCGTCCCGACCTGTTTGACCCTCATACTATCCACTGGCACGGATTCGCTGAAGCTTCAGCTGTCTTTGATGGCGTACCTGACGCTTCAATATCAATCAATATGGGTGCCACTTTAACCTATTACTACCAAGCGAAGGACGCTGGTACCTATATGTATCACTGCCACGTCGAAGCGGCCGAACACATGCAAATGGGGATGCTAGGTAATCTATTCGTCAGACCACGTCAAAATCGTTGTGACACTATCAACGACCCCGCCATACCTGGTGGTACTTGTCCAAATGGTCATGTCAGCGGAGTCACCACTTACGCCTATAATGATGGTGACGGCTCCACACGTTACGATGTAGACTTCCCAATCCAGATAGGTTCATTTGACCCTGACTTCCATGATGCCAGCTTCAATGTACAACCTCTTCCTTTTGCAGGTATGCGGGATCGCTACTTCTTATTAAATGGTCGTGGTTATCCAGATACAGTAAATCCCGAAGCTCTCAACACTGTAGACCCTCTAGGAAACACCCAAATCTCTCAGCCAATATCCAGCTTGATTACTGCATCACCAGGACAACGTATCCTGCTTAGGATATCGAATCTAAGCGTAACCCAATTTTACACAATCGGTACCAACGGCCTGACAATGGATGTGGTAGGGCTGGATGCACGAATGTTACGTGACAATGCTGGAAACAACATGAATTACCAAACGAATTCATTAACTCTCGGTGGAGGCCAGTCTGCAGATGTCATTATCACGGCTCCGACAACAACTGGAACCTACTTCCTTTATACCAAGAACCTTGATCAACTTGCCAATGATGCTGAAAACTTCGGTGGCATGATGACTGAAATACGGATTAACTAGGAGAACGGCAATGACTATATTCAAAACAAATATTAGCAATACTAAGTTACCCAGTTTCTTTTCAGTCATTACGGTACTGACGGTGTTTATATTCTTGTTAACCCCTGTCACAGTCCGTGCCATGATCATTGGTGAAACGGGAAGTAACTTCAACTTAACGGCTAGCGAAGGCTATATATCAATAGCGGATGGTGGTTCCATTTATTCTTGGGGCTATAGTAATAACGGTATCATGCAGCTTCCTGGACCAACGCTAATAGTGGATCAGGGAACAACGGTAACAGTGACTCTTAATAACAGTTTACCAGCCGCAGCTGGCAACACTTCGATAGTATTTCCAGGCCACCAAGTTACAACCAGCTCTGGTGTTGCTGGAAAATTAACCCAAGAAGCACCCGCAGGGGGATCGGTTACCTACAGCTTTGTTGCCAATACACCTGGTACATATCAATATCACAGTGGAACAAGGCCTGACCTTCAAATTGAGATGGGATTATATGGCGCTTTAATCGTTCGCCCCTCTGCGCCAGCCGCAGGATGTACTGTAGCCTCAGCCTACGACCACTCAGAAACTTGCTACGACCGTGAATATTTATACCTTCTTAGTGAAATCGACATGGAAGTTCATCAAGCAGCCCAACAACAAGCTTCAGGCCCTGGTCCAATTGATGTAGGAACAGGTCCGTTTCATCCTGAATACTGGCTTCTTAATGGGAGAGCAGCTCCTGACACCATGGCAGCAGCAGGTACGGATTTACTTCCTAACCAGCCCTACAATGCGATGACTCGTATGCACCCTGGTGAAAAATTACTATTACGTTTAGTTGCGGCGGGGCGTGATATGCACCCATTTCATACTCATGGCAATCACTCTCGTGTGCTCGCGCGTGATGGTCGTTTACTGTTAAGCGCAACAGATGCCAGCCAACTTGCAGGACCATTACTTTATACCATTCCTGCCATCCCAGGCGGCACTGTCGATGCAATTTTTGAATGGACAGGAAAAGATCTAGGTTGGGATATGTATGGTCACTCACCATCAGATCCAATGGAACCAAACGAATGGGCACCTGACCATGGCAAGCCTATTCCAGTTGAATTACCGAGTCTAAGTTCAATGGCATTTGGTGGATTCTACAGTGGAAGCCCTTTCCTAGGAGCAATGGGCAGCCTCCCGCCTGGTGAAGGTGGACTTAACCCTGGTGCAGGCTATGCATATATGTGGCACTCACACACTGAGCGTGAGATGGTGAATAACGATGTCTTCCCTGGTGGAATGATGACCATGCTAATCATAGAGGCACCTAGCGTGACAATAACTGAATAAAAGCCCGAAATTGGAAATTCAGAAGTTTGCACAATCAAAGCAAACTTCAAAATGCACATTCTGAGCACTACTTACCCTAACAGGTAACTCTCAATATAGAGGACAGAGCAATGAAACAGGCAATGCAAAAAACATCAATACAAAATTCTACAGTAGAACTGAGTGCCAGCAACGGCTACAAGTTAATACATAGAGCTAAATTGTTAACCCTTGTTACAGTCGTTCTAATGGCGACAGGGTTCAGTAACATCTCATCCGCAAAGGATGTTTATCTGCAAGCTCAGCCTTTTGAAAAGACTCTATCTGAAGACAAAACGGTTCCTATGTGGGGATACCAGTGGTGTAGACAAGGCTTTGTTAATTGTGGTCAAGCTGCGGCTTCACAAAATGCCCCAGGGCCACAGCTCAACCCCTACACAATCAACTTTGGTGTGCAAGCCAATGCCTCTGGAGCAACACTGAACGACCCAGGAAATCCAAGCGTTACAATTAGCGGCCTGCTAGGCAACGGAAATCCTGCAGGAAGTGTTTATCGAACAAGGCAAGGGATAGGTGTATCTAATGCAAATGTAGGTGCTAATCAAACCGCAGTATTTGATTTTGATAGCACCATAACCCCGCAAAAATTCTCTCTCTGGAGTGCGGGAGGCGTTCCCAGTACTTTAGAGGTGACACTTGATGGAAATCCTGTAACAGCTACACCTATTCATGAGCCGCTCGCTTCATTACCAACGACTCACGAAAATGCAGGAGGAAATCATGGTTGGGTTACTTACCAAGTTATAGGTGCTCCGAGTGGGACAAAACTGGCAATCAAAAACACGGCTTCTGGAACAGCTTTTAGAGTAAAAGAAATTACAGCGGTTCCTACAACCGTTTCAACAGGACCAAACTTAACCATTCACCTTAGAAACGCTCTTCGAACACCAACTTCTATCATCATTCCTGGACAAGCAGGCGGTGGTAATCCAGTAATGTCTATGGACTCACTCGGAAGAAACCGCGTACAGTCTTTTACAGCTGAAACGGCATCCAGAGGTGATATTCAAACTTACACGTTTAATAACCTGCGCCCTGGTACTTATCTCTACCAAAGTGGTACTCAACCATCTATTCAGATACCAATGGGTTTATATGGTGCTCTTATTGTCGATGCTAATGCGAGTACGGCTTACCCGAATGTAACGTATGACACAGATGCCATTCTACTTTTAAGTGAAATTGACCCATTACAGAACCAGCGCGCCGACGCTGCATTAGCCGCTGCTTTGGGGGCTCCTGGAACTGAATGTGTTCCTTTAGCCGAATACGTAGCGAACGGAACCGTTGGCTACCCTTGCACAGTGGATTACAACCCAATCTATAGACTTGTCAATGGAGAGATGTCTCCTGAGACAGCTATAGCGGCTGGTAATCCTGGTGACAAAGTCCTATTTCGTTTCCTTAATGCTGGTCTACGCTCGCATACCCCTGCTATTATCGGACCAGATATGGGGTTGATTGCCGAAGATGGAAACCCCTATCCAGGACTAGTAAAATTGCAGAGTCACGCCCTATTACCTGCTGGAAAAACTCTAGATACACTAGTCTCCATGCCTTTCGAAGATGTGACCTTCTCACTATTCGACCGTACATCACCTAGCAACAGTGGTATTAGCGGAAACAGCGGAACGACTAGTGACAATCCCGATGCTCTACCAGCTGGCGGAATACTGGTTCAACTACAAGTCGGTACGGGCACGCCACCACCGCCTGCGGCTACCACTTATGCTGTTGATGATGTCTACGATGTTACCGAAGACACAGCGCTTAATGCAGTAAGTGTCCTAGCAAACGATGTTATGCTCACTAATGCAACCGTTGCCCTAGTGAGCAGCCCTTCAAACGGCACAATTAATTTAAATAGTGACGGCACCTTTACTTACACTCCAAACGATAACTACTCAGGAACGGATGGGTTTACTTACAGTGCAAGCACGGGTGACGGAAATAGCTATCCAGCCCAAGTCACACTGAATATTTCATTCGTTAATGATGCTCCAATGGCTGCTGTGGATGGTCCTTATACCAATACCACAGGAACAGATATAACAGTATCAACTTCAGCAGGTGTTCTCGGTAACGATGCTGACCCTGATGGAGACATTCTTACTGCAGTAATCGAAGGAACTCCACCAACAGGACTAACCCTCAATGAAGACGGTTCATTTAGCTACACGGGTGACACTCAAGGTGCTCCAGTCACATTCAATTACTTCGCTTTCGATGGTTCTTTGCAAAGTGACAGCGATCCAAACACAGCAGGCAATCAACCTACAACCGTTACCCTTAACTTTAATCCTGTTGCAAATATTGCACTGACAGTTCAAGATCCTGACGGAACAGACGTATCCAATTACCGCTGGCTAGTACAGGAAGATGCGACTTTCCATCATGATCCGAATGCACCAGACACGCTCATTAATCAGCAATCCCTAAACTTTCACAAAAGTTATATGCCAATTGTTGCTCAAGGTAGCGGAGCGAACGAATTTGCTCAGGTAGCACTTGACCCATCAAAACATTATTACGTTTCCGTTTTACCTGACGATGGTGTCGATGCTGATGGACACTCAATTGGTGGAGCACAAATTCCACCTGGTTCAAACGCTGTCACGGTGTACGTTAACAAACAACCTATTCCAACAGCTCAAATCAGTGTATTGGTGTTTAATGACAACTTCCCAACCAATGGTGCTCCCGACGCTAATGAACCTGGATTAGGAGGTTTTCAAATCGTGCTTGAGGATGCGGGTGGACGTTATGGCATGTCAGGCGGAACCATGAGTCAAGATGCCTTTGGCGCACCACTGAAAAACTCGTTACCCTGTGCTCCTCAAGCAACTGCGGGCATGATTATCACCTGTCCAGATGGTAGCGCTCTGATAAAAGACCTACCTCCTGGTAAATACGGGGTTATTGCTGTTAAACCTCTTGGTGGAGCTGAATGGGTACAGACTTCGACCATCGAAGGTTCCAAAGTTATAGATGCTTGGGTAAAAGCGAACGAACCAGAGTTTTTTCTTGAATTCGGTGGGCAGATGCAACATGCATTTATCGGCTTTGTTGACCCTCAAACAACAACTCCACCCGTAGCTGGAAGCAACAGTATCAGCGGACAAGTTACTCTACTCCATGACCCCCGACCACCAGCTGCCCTGGGTTCTTTTGAAACAGGATCTTACGATGCTCTTAGCTATACCAGGGCGTGGGTTGGGCTGAATGATAGTGCAGGTGACGGTGCCAATATCCGCACAGTTCATGCTGAACCTGATGGTACTTTTATGCTCGATGGTATCCCAAATGGGAATTACCAAATTGTCGTTTGGGACGATTACCTAGACCAAATCATTGCCTACCAGTTAGTCGATGTTATTGATAGCAATGTTGAACTTACTGACCCCATCGCAGTAAATGCTTGGTTCACTCGTACAGAACATAATGTATTTATGGATATGAATGAAAACGGTATCCTCGACAATGGAGAGCTACCATTGTCTGAACAGGCCATCAACCTTCGCTGGCGCGATGGTACGGTCAACCAATCATTCCCAACAGATTTAGAAGGTTTTGTGTCATTTGACCAAACGTTTCCATTTTTCTCATGGCAAGTTCTTGAGGTTGACTATACCAGATTTAAAGCAACAGGCATGACAACAACGGTTGATGGCGGTGGTGATGTAAACCTCCCTGGCAACCCTTATGCAGGCCTGCTAAATCCGCAAGTTCAAGCAAATGGAGAACTTTCACGCACCGAAACTGGACCAGTGCTAACCCAAGCCTTCCAAGGCTTTCCAGGACAAACCAGCATTTTCAACTGGGGTAAAAAACCCTATGAAGTCGGTGAAAACGGAGGTATCTCGGGCATTGTCTTCTATGGGTCAACCCGTGGTGAAAATGATCCCCGTCTAACGGTAGGAGATCCTTGGGAACCAGGCATACCTGGCGTTAAAGTTCGACTATACCGTGAGGTAGCCAGATCAGCTCCTTTCAATGTTCCTATTGCCAACGCAGGCTTTGAAGAACTTGCTCTTGCGAATGGAGCATCTTTAAATGACAATCCTTTACCTGGCTGGGTAAAAACTGGATCTGGTCGAATTTTTAACCCCTCGAATAATGCCAATGTTGCAGAGGGTGCAAATATTTATCAGCTCCAAGGTGACGGTACACTGGAACAAACACTTGGTAGCGTACTCAAAACAGGTACTTACAACCTGAGTGTGGCAGTAGGAGACCAACGCTCTACCAGAATTTCAATTGCCGACTACCAGGTACAGCTTGGGGTCATGCAAGGAACAACGTTTGTATTGCTTGCTCAAGACAATGATAGCTTGAGCCCAGACCAAGAATACCTAACATCTACCGTAAGTTATACGGCAAGTGCTGATGATCCGAGTCTAGGCCTACCATTAGTGATTCGCCTATTAGCAACAAACACCTCTTCAAATGCATGGGTTCTTTTTGACAATGTGCGTCTTGAGTTATTGACAGACAAAGCATTAAGTTTAGTTGCTGAAGTCACCACAGACAGTTGGGATGCCAGTCTGCCTGAAGGTTGCCCTGGCGAAGATGCGAGTTCGGCATTCGCGATTGAAACGCTAGGCCTTGCCAATATTGACAAGTGTTACGATGGTTTTCGTAATTGGAACCAGGCAAGACCAGGTGTATTTGATGGCGGCTATGCCTTTAACGATATACCAGCAGGAACCTACGTTGTAGAGGTCGTGCCACCAGAAGGTTACGAGCTAATCAAAGAAGAAGACGTTAACGTCGGTTTTGGTGACATCTTCTCAACCGTATCAGTATCACCACCTGCTGGAGGACCTGGCGTGTTTACCTTCCCTGATGCAGCCACTGTAGCCGCTGCGTTAGCACCCGAACCAGGCATAGCGCAGCCATCTTGTGTGGGAGATTTACGCGAGGTACCTGACACCATGAGTCTATTCCCCAGCGTGGCTGAACCAGCGCCTTTTGCAAATGCTCTGCGTCCGCTATGTAATCGTAAACAAGTTGTACTTGCCGATCAAGGACAAGCTGCAGCAGACTTCCATCTATTTACCACTACTCCAGTTGCGGCACAGTTCACGGGATTAGTACTCGACGACATTTCTAACGAGAGTAACCCTGCTTCGCCAGGCTTCGGTGAGAAATGGGGGCCTGCTAACTTGCCAATTTCATTGCGTGACTGGGCTGGACGAGAGATATACCGTACCTACGGTGATGCCTTCGGTCGGTTCAATGGTGTTTTACCTTCAACTTATACTGCAAACATTCCAATTCCAAGTGGTTACTCACCAGCAATGATGTCTGCCTGTATGAATGATGCAGGAGATGGTCAGCCTGACCCTTTCAAACTGGAGAACTACGGTACTGCATGTTATACGGCGCAGTTTATGCCTGGAACAACAACCTATCTAGACACCCCTGTGTTGCCACAAGCCGCATTTGCAGGAGGTTTCAACCCAGCTGACTGTAAAGCCAGCAAAGGCACTCCAGTAATCACTTCGGTTGATAACGCTACGGCGGGAACTTTTGGACCGCTTGTGGCACCTGGGGAAACGATTGTTATTCATTCCGCTGGAACGGCAGTAGAGGTGCCAAACCCATCCTATGAAGGACCATTGGCAACGGCACCTTACAATATACCAACCATCGTCCGAGACTTAAGCTTCGGTGCCAGCTCAAATACAGCCACCGTAGAATTGATTGACAGTAACGGTATCAAACAGGCTCTATCGATACAATCCTGGACGCCTGATGAAATCCGTGTTGTTGCGCCAGCTTCAGCAATGACAGGTGAACTCGTTGTCACACGTGGAGACAGTGGAAAAACATCCGTCAACACAGTGACTTTAACAGTTAGTAACGAGACCCCTGTCCGTGTTGCGGCGGGAGAATCGATACAAGTAGCAATTGATGGTGCAGCCAATGGTGCTCTGATTCTAGTCGAATCGGGAAATTATAACGAGCTAGTCATTATGTCGAAACCAGTTCGTCTGCAGGGTTCTGGCGCGAATACCATTATCGATGCAAATCAGCGCCCTACAGAAAAACTACAGGCCTGGATAGATAAAGTTGACGGCCTAATCAGTAGCGGAACAGTTGATTTACTACCTGGACAAATTGCGGGACTACCAACAGAGCGTGGCGCAGGTATCACAGTACTTGCAAAACGCAATGGGCCAAACCGCTTCGCTCGCCATCCTTCGCGCATTGACGGTTTTACCATTACTGGTGCGAATAGTGGGGGCGGTATATTCATCAACGGTTACGCACATAATCTTGAGGTAGCTAATAATAACATCACAGGCAATTCAGGATTCCTACATGGAGGTATCCGCGTAGGCCATCCATTCTTACCAGACGTGAATCAGCAAGCAAACGCGAATGGTTACATTGTGTTCAATAAGAACTTAAATATCCATAATAACGCAATCACAATCAATGGTGCTATTGGCGAACAAAGTATCGGTGGTGGGCTTGCTCTCGCAACAGGTACCTTTAATTACACAGTGTCAAATAACTTCATCTGCGGTAACTATGCAAGTGGTAATGGTGCTGGTATTGCGCATCTGGGTCAAAGCCATTCAGGAATGATTGATCATAACCGTATTATGTTCAACCAATCTTTCGATCCGACTGCGACCCCATCTGGTGGTGGTATCTTTATAGGAGGTGAGCAACCTGAACCACCAGCTCTTACTCTCGGAACTGGTTCAGTAGAAGTGAATGCTAACCTTATTCAGGGTAACCAGGCTGGTAGTGGACACGGTGGAGGTATCCGTACCCAGTTTGTTAATGGTAGCGAGATTGGGTTCCAACAAAGAAATAATAAAGCAAGAAAACCGTGGTTATTGCGATTCATCAATAACGTGATTGTTAATAATGTAGCGGGTTATTCTGGTGCTGGTATCTCTCTACAGGACACTGTAAGAGCTGTTATCAACAACAATACCATTGCTAATAATGACAGTACTGCAACCATGGGTGGGCTTATTATTGGTAACACCACAACACCACAACCAGCTGGTATTTCTGCAGAGCGTTACAGCCTCGCTTTGGCCTCAGCTCTAAATGAACCAAATGGATTCTCGAACCCACTACAGTTGCTTAACAACATTATTTGGCACAATCGAGCATTCTCTTTCGACGGCTCAACATTACAGCCAGCTCTATCTCCAGCCAGCCCCGGGCAGTGTTCAGCTGGAGCAAACTATTGGGATCTAGGTGTTCTAGGCGAACCACAAATACCTTTGTCAGGCAGTCTCAAGCTCAATCCAAGACACTCAATACTCACCTCTCTTGCGGGAGGCTATCATTCAACCAATCTTACTGGAAACCCAGACTTCATCTCTGAGTACTGCAACGGTTCTCGGAGCCTGAGCACTCCAGGACCAATGCGGGTAACGCCAGCCTTTGGTGAAGGCGGCAATATGTTAGATATTCGTTTTGGCCCGCTAACCCCTGAGCCAGCCGTACCCTGGGCGGCTGAAACTGGACCTTGGAATTATCACATAGGAGCGGCTTCAGCTGGGTTAAATAACGGTAGAACCATTCGTAACTTGAATGCAACCAATCCTCGTTCGGCACTTGATATTGACAACGATGTTAGACCTCAGGGAGCAAGGTTCGACCGTGGTGCAGATGAGCGTCGATTATAACGATGAGGGATTAAAACGCTATACAGCTTGCGGAATATCCGCAAGCTTCACTACTTTAAAATCACTTCAAAAGATATTATTAGATAAAGGGCCTAGCAGTATGCAACAAGTAATGAAAATAACAATTACAGCAAATGCCAAGTCGTTAATAGCAATAATTGGCGGGCTCATACTCATCACGATATTGGGATTCTCTCAGTGGAGTTCGGCAGCAACGTTTTCAAATGTAACTAGCCCTAATCTCAAAAATTCCAATATAAAAGAAGTCGCTCACCATCCCCGTGAAAAAACTTACATGAAACGTCAATGGGGTGTTGAAATTCTATATGTACGTACCTCTGCGGCAGGATACATGCTTGAATTTCGATATAAAGTACTCGATCCAGAAAAAGCAAAAGCACTATTTGAACGACAGAGCAAACCACAGTTAACCCACAATGAGAGTAGTACAAAACTCATCGTGCCTACGCCAGCCAAGACAGGCGCATTACGAAATTCCAATCCTCCATTGGCCAACCACACTTATTGGATGTTCTTTGCCAACCCTGGCAAGTTAGTCAAACCAGGAGAACACGTTACCATCAAGATTGGCGACTTCCTCGCTGAGCGGCTCATTGTTCAATAAGATTCTTCAGGAGAACGACCATGTCAAAAAAACTAAGCTTAGTTACAATCGTGCTCATTCTAGGGTTGACGGCAATTTATTTCTCACCCGTTTATTATTTCTCTCCTGAGCAAAAGGCCGCTCGCGCTGTGACCAACCTTGTTGATCGTAATATTGAAGCTCGCGGTGGCGCTGATAAGTGGAAAGAAGTCTCCTCAATTCAACTCAAAGGACGCATCGATGTTGGCCAGGGAATGAATCTACCCTACACACTTGAACAAAAACGTCCTAACAAAATGCGACTTGAATTCGTCTTCGATGGGGAATCATCCATACAGGCCATTGACGGTAAAACAGGCTGGAAGCTGTTGCCATTTCTTGGTCGTAGACATCCTGAACCGATGACTGAAAATGAATTTCACATGGCGGCAGACTCCGCTGATCTATATGGCCTGCTCTACAAATACAAAGAACGAGGACATGCCATAGAGATTCTAGGCCTGGAAACCGTTGCTGGTAGAGAAACCTTTAAACTCAAAGTAAGCCTTCCTAGTGGTGACGTGCGCTGGGTGTATCTTGACAAAGAAACGGCTCTTGAAGTTAAAGTCGAAGCCTTACGAAATCTGGCGGGAAGAAAGCTACGAGTTGAGACCTTTTACCACGACTGGCAAGATACAAATGGATTATTGATTGCAAGTCGACAGGAAACCCAGACTGAAGGTGATAAAAAATCACATTTTCTCACCATTGAAAGTGTAGAGATTAACCCAAAGATTGACAACAATCGTTTCACAATGCCATCCCTAGGCATGGCTGTTGCCAGACAAGGAAAATAAAAAATATAGCAAAAATCGAATTCCATAAAGCTATCACGATAGTGTTGACAAGATTCCAACCGAGAGGTTATCGCTATCCATCTATTTGATGTATTAGTGATGGAAAAATTGAGTATTAAAGATAGAGGATGACAACATGAGTAACCTATATTCACAGCAAAAATCTAGCCGTAAAACCCTAGTATCATCGCGTTGGGGTAGCATTCTAGGAGCAAGTCTAATATTGCTATTTACAAGCAATAATCCTGCATGGAGCAGTGAAGATTCTGAGAAATCTGAACATTCACACCATCAGCTACACATGGATCATAGTAACCACATGAATCATGGCAATCACATGGAAATGGACGAACATGCCATGCACCGAGCAGCAATGGAAAATCCAAAATACTCAGTTACAACACGGCAATATGACGTGCCTGAAGTAACGTTAATCGATAAAACTGGTACTAATGTGTCATTAAAGAGCTTGCTCAATTCTGACCAACCAATAGCCCTAAACTTTATTTTTACAACATGTAATACAATATGCCCTGTGATGACTGCGACCTTTGCACAGATGCGAAAACAGCTCGGTAAAGCAGGATCAAATATGAAGTTAATCTCTATTTCAATTGATCCAGAGTATGACAGACCACCCGTTCTCAGCAAATACGCTAAACTCTTCGAAGCGGATTCTGATTGGACTTTCCTCACAGGTGACAGCAAAGATATTTCTCAAGTTCTAACCCGCTTTAATGCCCTCAGTGGTTCAAAAATGAATCATAGGCCATTAACCCTGCTGAAACAGCCTAACAGTACTGAATGGATTCGCATAGACGGTCTTGCCAGTAGTACAGACTTGACTCGGGAAGTAACCACAAGGCTACTAAATTGAATCGCTCTCTGAGTTCAACATTGAGTTACAGCGTATTCATTTCGGCTGTTCTTCTTGGAAGCAGTGTTTTTTTTGCACCTTCTTTGACCACAGCGGCCGATGCAGAAAAAATAGATTCTGGACAAAGAATTTATAGACAAGGCATTCGCCCCTCGGGAGAACCTATAACGGCAATTGTTACTGGCGATGTTAGCATATCAGGGAATCAATTCAGTTGTCATAACTGCCATGGTCGTAGTGGCATGGGTACTTCTGAGGGTACTTACCAAGTTCTGCCAATTGCAGGTCCCTTTCTCTTCTCTGATTCCACCCTTCCGCCACGCCCAGCTTATAATCAACAAAGTCTTGCACGTGCACTTCGTACAGGAGTGAATCCTGCGGGTCGCAAACTTGATCCTCTGATGCCTCGATATCAATTTTCCGATAACGAAATAACAGCTCTGACATCTTACCTAAAGAAATTATCTAGCGCTCCAGCGCCAGGAGTGAATGACAAGGTCATTCGATTAGCTACGGTAATCACTGACGAGATTGACGAACATAAACGCGATGCATTTCTATCCGTTCTACAAACCTATGTTAATGAGAAAAATAGGCAAACTCGTCTCGAGAGTTTGCGCTGGAACCGAGGAAAGACACCAGCAAGCAAACTACCGACGTTATATCGCGACTGGGTTTTAGATATTTGGAATCTCAGTGGTCCACGCTCAAGCTGGGACAAACAGCTCGAAAACCAATACAAAAGTAATCCCGTATTTGCCATGATGGGGGGATTAAGCGCAGGCTCCTGGAAGCCTATTGGTCGCTTTTGCGAGCGGCATGAAATACCTTGTCTATTCCCGTCCACCGATTTAGCTGACGCTGATTCGACAGGCTTTTATACGCTACATTTTTCACAGGGTCTCGACCTTGAAGCAAATCTAATCGCTAACCACCTCACAACACACCCTGTTTCAAAAGTTATCCAAATATACTGTAGAGAGGCGTCTGAACAAGTAGCAAACAACCTACGTTCAGAGTTATTGGAAAATAAATTTAGTGTAGAAAACCTTCGTTTTTCTTGCTCAGACTCCCCTCCTATAGCCGAATTGACTAAAGCTCTGTCTGAAAAATCGGATGTTGCAACCATACTTTGGCTAAATAGTGAGCAACTTGCAAATTTCAAGCACCCACTTCCAGTTGAGCGTATCTACCTCTCATCAACACTACTAAATCGTAATCTTGATAATCTACCTCTATCAACCCCCAAACATATATTTGTAGCCCACCCCTACTATTTACCAGGTCAACCTGACTCCGCAATGGAGCGTTTTAACGCTTGGGCTCGAACACGAGGAATCGAAATTAACTACCCTCGAATTCAGTCTGAGGCATTTTTTGCCAGTTTGGCCACTAATGATGCACTCAATCACATACGTCGTTATTTACTGCGGGATTACATGCTTGATTCACTCGATCATGCCCAAGGGTTAGCGGTGTATGTTCCAATCCATCCTAGAGCGACTCTTGGACCCAACCAACGGTTCCTTACCAAGGGGGGTTACTTGTTACCGATTGTGGAAGGGCATGTAGATACTAAAAATGCGACTTGGATTCTGCCCTAAGGTGGCAGGTTTTTACTGACCGTAATATTGCCTTTATTAATAAAGCTAATATTACGGTAAGCTCCCTCATGCAAGCTAGAGAATTTGTTTACTCAGGGATACCAATGACTATTGACTTAATCTAGTTGCACCAACAAATTTTGTGTTTGGCCATCTCTTATCACGGTTAAATCTAAATTTGTTTGTTTCAAAAGCTCTTGCCATAAAGCAGGTGATTTAGTCAACTCAGCCACCGAATAACCGTTTACAGACTTCAACTCATCGCCAGCTTTAAAGCCGAGAGAGAGAAAAATCTCCTTCTCTTTTTGAGGCCAGACCTTTACCGAATCCACCTTGCCATTTTGTTGCACCATTTCAAAACGAACATAGCGCATAATGGTAATTGGGTTCTTCAAAGCATTTTCTTTAACATGTTTTAAAATGGTAAGCTGTCTTTGATTTAACTCAGGAGCATCCGTACTTTGAGTAAAGACATCCTCTTCCTCAACCATTTGTAGCTTTTCTAAAAGCCCATTGTGATTAAGTACAACATAAGAAGGGTAAACCTCTTTTAGAACCACACCATTTTGAATGGTTTCTTCAAGACTATAGCTCTCTGATTTACCACTGTTTTCAATAATGGCCACACCAAATCCTGGTGCAACAAGTACACCCAGTAACTTGAGATTTAAGCTGGTTTTTTTGACGTTTTCTTGTGAAATAATGGGCGGTTCGTCAGCCGCGTATTCAACTCGCCCAAAGAGATAAACAGGCGCAATCCCCCCTTTTTGCTGATTAACAGACAAACTCTCTTGAAGAGCGGGAACAACTAATACTTGATTGGGGCTGTCCGTAAAAGTCCAAAACAACTTACCTGACAGCCATGCAACGAGTATAAGTAATAGAATCAATAATCCATTAATCATTCTGCTTCTAGTTAAGGTATCCAAAAGAACTCCGAAGTAATTTTATTATTTCTACTTTATTATGCATTATCCTTAGCATTAAAAAGGCATTATCACCATAATTTAATTGGCTTTAATTACATAATATAGACATTTTAAAAGCACGTCATCAAGACTGAACATCTAATTATTCTAAATCAATTCATTAGACCAATTGAACAATTCAAAAAACCATCAAACGCATTATCCACCAATAAAGTCAGCCTAAGAGATACAACTTCTTTAAAAGAAAACAAACTTATAGACTATTTTGGCATAATAACCAAAAAATCTATACCTGATTTACCACCAAAACAGTAAGGAACAACAAGTGATTAATATTATTCTATGCGGAGGCTCTGGCACTCGCTTATGGCCTTTAAGTCGTACCATGTTACCAAAACAATTTGTACGCTTATTTGAAGGTAAATCACTGTTTCAAGATACTGTTTTGCGTAATGCCTCTTTATGTTCAAAATCGATGATTGTCTCTAACCGTGACCAGTATTTTTTGGCGGTAGATCAGTTAGAGCAAATAGACTCCCACTCTAATCAATTTTTACTGGAACCCGCTGGGCGTAACACTGCTCCAGCGATTGCTTTAGCTTGCATGGCTTTAAATGCCGATGAAATCGTTTTTGTAACCACCTCAGACCATTTAGTAAAAGACCAAGCCGCTTATGAAAAAGCCGTTCAAGAAGCCAAAGCGATTGCCAAACAAGATTATCTAGTCACCTTTGGCATAAAACCGACTTACCCTGAAACAGGGTTTGGCTATATTGAATCTAATGGAAATGATGTTTTGTCATTTAAAGAAAAGCCAACGGCTGAAGTGGCCCAATCTTATATCGAACAAGGTAACTACTATTGGAACTCTGGCATGTTCTGTTTTAAAGCAGGCGTATTTTTAGCAGAACTTGAAAAACATGCTCCAGAAATCTACCAGGCCTGTAAAAAAGCCATGCCGCAAGACAACAATGGTGACGAAATTAATATTGACCTTGCTGCCATGCAAGCCATTCCTGAAGACAGCATTGATTATGCGGTAATGGAACAATCAAACAAAGTCAAAGTAGTGCCTTGCGACATGGGTTGGTCTGATTTAGGCAGTTTTGATGCCTTATACGATGAAGTTAAACAACCAGGCCTGGTAAACTCAATCTTGCCAAGATTAAAAGATTCACCCAAACCCATTTGTGTGAATGCCAACCATAATTTAATTGTAACGGGTGAACGCCAAGTTGCCTTAATTGATGTCGATGATTTATTGGTGGTGGACACCAGTGATGCCCTTTTAATCTCTAAAAAAGGCAGTTCACAAAAAGTGAAAGAAGTTGTCGCACAAATTAAAAAACAAGCACCTGAATTAGCCGAGATACATCGACTTGCTCACCGTCCTTGGGGAACTTATGAGGTATTGCAAGCTTCAGAACAATACAAAGTAAAACGTATTGTTGTCAAACCTGGTGAACGCCTATCATTACAAAAACACTTTCACCGTAATGAACATTGGATTGTAGTATCTGGCACCGCTACCGTGACCGTTGAAAATGAAACTTTTTTAGTTCGTCCAAATGAATCCACCTATATTCAAATGGGACAACTTCATCGCTTAGAAAACCAAGGTAAAATCGATTTGGTCATGGTAGAAGTCCAAGTGGGTGAATACACAGGTGAAGATGACATTGTGCGTGTAGATGATATTTACGGGCGTTAAAAACATGACTCACATAACGCAAATATAACGGTAGTTGCATGGATTTTTTACTTTTACCAAAAGCTTTATCCCTTCATGCATCTGTTATTCGTCATGATGCCAAACATTCAAACGATGTATATATTTGATTCCAGCTCTTTTACAAAGAAATTTAAAGATTTCTTCAAATAAAATTTGACACTAGCAAAGCCCATCTATACAATACGCCCATTCTATTTTGGCCACATAGCTCAGTCGGTAGAGCAGATTGAAAACCTATTTCCCTACAAAAACCTAGCCATGCTTCTTCTTGCATAAACCTATATTACCCTATAAAATCATAGCTATATCAAACTAAAAACAATTTAATATTCTATACATTAAAGTCCATTATCATGATTTTATTTGGAATAACTAAGTTGAATTTTAGAGCAAAGGGCTGACCTTTAAGCTCTAAAAACTCCAGCTATTTTGAGCTGTCATTATGGAAGCATTAATGGAAGAAAAGCAGCTTAAAAGGCCGGCTCCGTCCAACTTAGATATTTGGCATTCGCTGAATAGTGACTACCCTGAAAAAACTAAAGCGATGGAAGACCTCAAAGAGTTTCTTACGGCTCCAGATGATGGTTATCTCATTGTTGATATACTTAGTAACTTCATAAATCTAGACAATGAAATCACCCATGGCATACAGCCCTATGAAAAACTCAAAACCCTAATTGAAAATGCCAAATGGGCTCTTGAAAAAATCTTAATAAAATTCCCTCCTAATAAATATCCTTCGATTAAATTTGATTACTTCTTCGAATTGGTAAAAAAGGAAAATCAGGTTGTAAAAATATCACAAACGCAATTACAGCACTTCATACATGATCCACTTCTATGGGGGTACAAAAAACGCTACCCTATTTACGTTTGTCTTTTCTTTCCCTACATTGATAAAACCATAACCGTTGACGGCTCACTGCAACGAGTTACACAAGTACACAATTTCATCAAATCCCAAGGTTTCAAGCTCATTGCAAACAGCATTTCTACTCTAAGCACTCAGGCTCTATATGACTTTTCGTATGGGTTAATCAAAATAATACGAGACGATGCCTATGAACATCTGTTGATTGAGGGCTATCTCAATATGGATGACCCTAAAAAAATAGTTCATGCCATCAATGAAGATGAGGGACAGGAAAACACCCACAACCTTGAAGATAAACTAGATTTAGAATCCATCACTAGAGATGAAAACAACTGGTTAATCAAGGCGAAAACAAAACTAAATGATTTCTTCAAAAGATTCTACATAAAACCAAAAGGAATGACCTCTGACCCTCTTAGAAAATCATCTGAAAGATCTGCTTATAGCAGAAGCATGGGGCTTGTTCTTACAAGTGATATCAAACTTCATTACAAATACATTTTAGTAAAAACAAACGATGATACTAACCTAAAAGATGCCTACAGAGTACTTCATGAACCTAAAGAAGAACTTACCCCCAACCTCCACAAACCTAACTCAAAAAACCGATCAGATGATTTAGATGAAGAGACACAGACCACGCAACTTATTTGGCCTAAAGTAAAACCTTGTGAATTGGTAAACCCTCTAAGCTCAATTCAATCCGGAAAACAAATAGAGCCTCATATCGCACTAGGTAATCAGCAACTAAAACGCCGCATACCAGAAAATGAGTTAACGCGGTTATTCCTTGAGTTCAGTTTCATCTGCCAGGATATTAAGAAACATGGCGTTCAAAGCTCTTTTTTTAAACTCGCAGACACTTATCTATACGGCTTATTTTTATTACTTTTTGGCCGTGAAATCGTAAAGATTGAACTGGATGAATCTGCTATTCTGGATATACATTCAATTCGACTTCAACACGATCACCACAAAGTCGAATTAAGCTTTCCACAATATAAGAACAGACTTCATTTAGCAGATCCAAAATTATTTGAAACCACAAAAGTTGAGGAGGTTGAGTTCGACATACCCAATGATATTTGGGAGCTTATCGTATGTTTATTGGAATCTTACAAAAGGAATCATATTGATCGTCGTCAGACAAAACTACGAGGAAAAAGACAATTTGATAAATTCTTAAAAAACCACAAATATTCATTCATAACCAAGCACATAAAAGAAGCAATTCAAAGAAAATACAGTTTTCTAGTCCATGGCGATTTATGGACCATATCACTCTTTACAGGTCTACAAAATGGATTGCAAAACACTCAAAAGCACTACGCTTCAATAACGGCTCTCAGAACTCAACAGATTTTCGAAAGACACTGTATAGAAGCCTTTAAGTTGAATTTTGTAGAATACAACGCCCCTTTTAATCCCCCCCTACGAATCGGCTCTCCATACTTTTTAAAAGCCGAAGTTTTTAAAGTTATTCCCAATCTTCTTAAAAGAATATTCAAGCCTTTACACTATTCAATCAAATTGAAAAACCTTTCACTAGATGAACTTTGTGCTCGCTTCAACGCAGCTGTACTCTACACTGACTTATATTGTGCATTTTCAGCAGCAATTCGCGATATTACCGATCCCATCATAGAGCTTGAAATGGTAAGTCATGAAGGACTTTACATCGTAAATGACAAAAACACATTCAATGGATTCAATACCCGCATAATTTTCGTTCCAGAAGAGTTAAGGCTCTTTCTAACACAATTTCACCAGATACGAGCTAAGGTACTGACTGAATTTAAAAGACGAAACCTCATCACTCCTGAATCCCAAGATATCTATCAACAAAACAAGTTAATTTATTGCGCTCCCAAAGCAGATAATTTAAGCATTAGGCCCTATACACGCTCTGTAGCAAAAAGCGATTTGGTTTATCTATTAACTGAAAATAAGAAATCACTCAGGCTTGGGGAAAAAGAGCTAAGTTATTTAAGATTGCTAGAAGAATATAAGACAAATGCAAATCGGCACTATTTGCGTGGCCGAATGATTGATATGACGGTTCCTGGATATTTTATTGATGCCTATCTTGGACACTGGAATACAGGAACTCAACCCTGGGGACGAATGAGCCTATTTGATAAAAAAGGTTATCTAAATACTATGAAGCAAGTCATTCCAAACATTCTAACGGAACTAGGGTTTAAGCCTCTTCTTGAAAAAAAGGCTAAGCATGAAAGTTAACTCACCTCGCAAGCACTCTTCTCCTCTTGAACAACGCAAGGAACTCTTCAAAACGTTAGAAAGAACAGCACGATTGAATCAAAAAAATCGTTCACCGTCTCTCAGATTACTCCAGATTAGAGCACACAGCTCATTTCAATCAAAATATAAGGCTCTAAAAACTGGAAGCGATTCTATCCAGAGTTTAAGGCAGCATTTCAAAATTGAAAAACCTGCTATTGAAACCTTCTGGCGAGGCGACTGGAATGAAGCCATGCTTATTAATCCCGCCTCACTAAAAACCTTAAGGCAGTTTTTAACGATGAGACTTGATCAAAACATAGAATTGTTTAAAAGGAAGACTCCACCTAAAGAGACTGACAAACCCGCACTGGCCAACTTGTTTTACGATTGGGTAATTGTAGCTCTAGGTCCTACATATACTAAGAACAAAGCAAAAAATACAAAAATATTTGCAACGATAAAACTAGATAAATACATTCCTGATATTGACTCAAAAAACCTAAAAAAAGCTCAATTAGAAAAAGTGATTCAGAAAGCAAGACAATCTACGAAAACTGAATTTAGTGATGCTCTAGGGGAGTCTTTATTAAAAAGTGCACTTGAGGACTTTAAGTTAAATTTTACTCAAATCGAAACACTTTTTACGACACTCAATTTATTAATTGAATTTGGTAACCACCAAGGACTTTGGAAGCTTTGCTTTATTAACTCCGTCGTAGTACCTTTTAGAGAGGAAAACCCTTTTGCCGATGAGAATGAATGGAAAAGAGCTTTAAGAGTTGAGAAAGTTTCTGGGCTCGTTCAGAAAATCCTTCCAACCCACTTTAATGATATGGGCTTTATTGAAGACATTTTAAGTATTAGCCTGCTAATCGACAGCTATGTACTGAATGAAACAATATTTAGGGAAGCCATAGAAAAGCTTAACACTCCTGAAAAACTAGAACGATGTGGTGGACAAATTCTTCTACGGCTAACACATCCTAAAACTAAAGCACCGCGTAATATTTTTCTATCTCCGCTAACAGAACTGTATTACCGTCAGTATTTGGCTCTTTGTAAAAAACACGGCCAGCCAGCCAACCTAAAACCGGAACTACCTAACTCAAGGTTCTATCGGCAGCTGGGGTATTCTCAACATACCTTGAAACTTGAAACCTTTAAAAGCTGGAAACACTCAGCACTGGCTTACTTACATCTTGATTCGAACCTAAGTGGAATGTTGGTTGAATACATTGAAGGTTCAATAGATAACAGTTCACTGACACCTCAAGCATTCGAACGCTTGTTTAAAATTGATAATCAACAGCAACAGTATTTAAACAACGACCACAATCTTAGCCCACAGAACCTACCAGGAAACCCGCGACGCCCACGCTCTTCAGTATGGGTAGCCATAAGACGAGTTTTAAATGTACATCACATCTCTAAAAAAGATAACTACAGAATCATAAAGGGAATACAGCTTCAACTTATCGATCTGATGAATGGCCATTCGATAACGATTAATGAACAGTTAATGGCATTGTATGCAAAAGAGTTAATTGATTACAGCTACGGTCAAAAAAACTTATCCCCCTCTATCGCTCTAGAAAATATCGATGCAGTGGGTTTACCTCTAATTTTAACGGCAAGTCAAAGGGTCATCCGATCACTCTCTCCATTAGAAAGACAAAACTTATACATAGAAGTTCTTGAGCTTGAAGATATTCAGGTCGACCGCGTGCGTTATTATCTTAAGCGTTTTGAAGATTGGTTCCAGCGTTCCATCTCCAAAAACCAGCAAGTCCTCATTCCTGATTATGAAGAACTTTTTGGTGGAGCAAAGAAGCCTAGATTTAATATCGATGCCAATGTATTGAGTTTTGAAGAGTACGACGATGCCCTAAGAAAGCTCTTACAGGCTGATATAGACTCTCAGCAAAACGTTGCTGAACCTAAAATGAAGTTCCTCCAAAGTGCCGTACTATTAATTTTTGGATTTCGACTAGATCTAAGACGAGGAGAGGCAATCAATCTTCATCACAAAGACTATATCTTTGATTCTGAACAACCCGATTTATTGATTCGTCCCCATGAAGGACATCAATTGAAGACACAAAACTCACAGAGACAATTTCATTTAGAAGAACATCTCTCAAAATTTGAACTCAATATTATTAAGACTTACCTGGAAAGCTTGACTAAGTGTTTTGAAAAAAATCCGACCCATCTCCTTGCCGGGAAAAAAACCAAACCTCAAGAGTCATTTAAAATAGTTAATCCCCTACTCCAAGTACTTCATGGGATTACGGAGGATGAAAAATTTAAATTTCACAACCTAAGACATTCAAAAGCCTCATGGGATATGCTCTCAATTATCAATGCCCAATTTAATCTTGAACTAGAAACGCAATTTTTTTCACACAGCCCGCGCACTCAACTCTTTTTACAAACGGCAAAGGAACGTTGGGCACAGGCAGTACATACTCCTGAAAGCTATCACAAAGCCCCTTATTACTTGCATAAAGCAATGGGGCACTCAAACCTTCTAACAACCTTAAAACATTACATCCACTTTATGGACATCAGTGTGGCAGGGTTACTAAGACGACGAGCCAAAGAGATCATGACAATTGTATGGGCAAGCAATTTAAGTGTACGATCAAAAAGTTCACTCTATGAAAAATCTAAAAACGAAGACATGATTCAAGTTATTCTCGAATCAGTCTATCCTTGGTCAAACATTCTGCCTACCAAAACCAGATCAAAGGAGTTTTCTTCAGAGCCAGACGAAAGTGTAAAAAATTCATCCCTTAGCTCACTAGAAAAAAAGAGCCTAACACCTTTGAATGAGTTGAATAAACTAAAGCCGTTTTGCTTCTTTCAACTATATGCTCAACGAGATAATGAACAACAAGCGGTCTATGCCAAACTACTGAGGTTGGATAAAGAAGAGCTCTCAGCTATCTCTAAGCATTTTGAGATGAATCCTGCTTATCGTTTCAAAGAGATTAACACATCTCAAGGAAATTCAAATTTACTGAACTTAATTACAGGCCTGCCACAAGAACTTCAAACCGCTCTATTAGATGATTCGCTATGGATTGATGAAAATTACTCTGACTTTCGAGACCAAGTAAGTCAATTTATAGAACGCATGACAACGAAAATGGAAAGTGCCAAAGATTCTCTATCAAGCATTCGGGAGTTTGATGTCATTTTTCATCAGTTTAAAGAAGCAAAACCAGTACTAACTTTATGCAATGCATTAGATTTGCAGTGTAGTTTTAAATTTAGCCCTCCTAAGTCCGGAAAAGTAACTATAGAGGATTGGGCACAAAGCCTAGAGTTAAGCGAAGAGCAACTAATAAACACAGCCGTTACAGGCAGTCGAATTAATAACACAAATGGTCGACTAACCCTCAGGATTCAGAGAATCAATCAAACAAAATCAAAGAATCTTGAGGTCTATCTATTGCTGTCTATATTAGATAGTTACTGTAAATGGCGTCAACTTAAATCACAGCAAACTTCAAGAACTGCTTGAAGAGAGCTAGTCAAGTCAGTTAAAAATTAAGAACACATATTCAATATCGAGAGACAGTTTAGGTCGCCCATAAAAAACTAAACCCGCAAAGAGTAAGTAAACTCTAAGCGGGTTCGTCTGATAGCTATTTCTAGACTAACAGAAATCCCATAATCTTTACCGGCTTAGCCACGACCTAATGAATTAGGTAATCGGGTGTCATGAATCTTCATGTGGGTCACACTCATCTCATAAATAATAAAGTAAATCATCCAATCGGGTCAAGTAAATTCAAAGAAATGCTTCCTAAACGGCATATATTTATAAACAATATCTTCCATACGTTTACATAAACCTCTTTTCTAATTGAAGGCATCAGTTTGTTCGAAGGTTGACCTGGTCAATTTTTTGTTCTATTTCGGTTAGGTAATTAATTAAATGATAACGTCCCATTTTTCTATAACAAACCTAAAGCCCAACGCAGTTCATGCCAACTCTTCCAGATTTGTGCTTTTACAACTGGAATGTCTCTTTCTATCTTATGCGTTTGCCTTTGCGCATTTAATAAATCTAATAAGTTACGACTACCAGTAACTAGACCATTTTCAGTGGCTTCCTTTGCTAAACGAGTTGAACTTAAAGATGCATTAAGCGATTGTAATGCATCATTTAGTGCTTGATATTTTATAAATGATTGCTTTGCTTGCGTTCTTAACATGAGTATTTTTTGTTGCTCCTTGGCTTTAGCTTGAGACAGCATTCCCCTAGCTTTAGCAATTGCAGCGTCTGTTCCCCCACCTGTATAAAGAGGCAGTTCTAAACGTACTCCCGCTCGAACGCCCTGCATATCATCGTAAAAATTACCATTACTATCGTTGTATACCAAAGCACTAAAGGCTTCTATTTGAAGGCCGTCCCGATTTTTTGCGTAACTAATCGATTCACGAATGGCAGTTTGCTGGGCTTTGATGAGTTGTATTTCTGGGTGGCTATTTACCAAGGGGAACCAGTCGGACTCATCGGTAAGCTGGGTTTGATTTAATAAACTCTCAGGCAAATTTTCTGGAAAAACTTGGTCGGTTAAAGTAATCGCCGTGCCAACCAACTCCTCTAAATTGGTCTTTGCAATCCCCATTGCTAATTTTGCATTAATTAAATCCGACTGATTGGTATCCAATCGCGCTTGAATTTCAACTATGTCGTTCAGATCTTGATAACCAATTTGAAAACGTCGATTAAGTTGCTGCAGAATTTCATAAATGGAGGCCTTCTCCTTTTGCAAAAATTCAAATTCGGCTTCTTTTTGCCAATAGTCAAAGTATAGCTCAGCAATATTCAAAAATAGCCGTTGCTCTTCCGCTTCTCGCTGATAGGTCGACGCTTTATATTCATGATCAGCCATCTCAATTAAATTTGATTTATCTGGTTGATAAAGCGGAATAGTGGCCTGTAATTGGTTACTGGTTCGCGCAAAATCCTTGTTTTTCATCCACGCATAACTCAACTCGGACTGAAAGCCGACTTTAGGCTCTAACAAACTTTGGGTTTCTTGCTGATAGCTACTAGCGGTCTGCTCCATCGCTTGCGCCAAGAACAGACTAGGATTGTTGGCCAGCGCCTGATTAAAAAGTGCTTTTAATGGCGAAGCTTTAAACACAATCGGCTCAACCGCCTGATTTGCAAAAACAGGCAACGTCGTCAATGCAGCGCTAAAAAACGCTGCCCCTGAAAATAATAAGACTATTAATCGGTTCATCATGATTTTTCCTTTAACACGAATTGACCTTCCTCTTTCGAAAAGAGACGCTTTTTATAAAGAAGAAAGGTCAGTATGGGAATCAATATCATCGAGACAATTGGGGCGGAAATCATGCCTCCAATCATCGGTGCGGCAATCCGTTGCATAACTTCTGAGCCTGTGCCACTGCCATACATAATGGGCATTAAGCCGGCCACAATCACAATCACAGTCATCGCTTTAGGACGAATACGCTGTACTGCACCTTTCATAATGGCTTGAATCAAATCGTCGGTATTATTTAAACGTTGCGCTTGCTGAGCGCCTTCAATGGCCTGCTTGAGATATAACAACATAATCACCCCAAACTCAGCGGCCACCCCCGCAAGGGCAATCATCCCCACAGCTACCGCAACCGAATAGTCGTAACCGAGCCACCAAATTGTCCAAACAGAGCCAAGCAAAGCAAACGGCACCACAATTAAAATCATTAAGGCTTCTACGCCATTTTTAAAGATAAGGTAGAGCAGCATAAAAATAATGAGAATGGTAAACGGCACAATCGTTTCAAGGGTTTTTTGCGCTTTCAACAGATACTCATATTGCCCCGTCCAGGCGATACTGTAACCCGCGGGCAAGGTAACCTTGTCGGCCACAACTTGCTTGGCTTGCTCAACGTAACCGGCTAAATCGGTACCGCTTTCAATGTCTACAAACGTCCAGCCATTTAAGCGCGCGTTTTCAGACTTAATCATTGGCGGCCCTAATTGAATGACCACATCGGCGACTTGACCGAGTTGCAGTTGTTGACCTGTTGGCGAAACAATCGGTAACAGTTGCAGTTTTTGTACTGAATCTCGCCAAACTTGCGGATAACGAAGGTTCATCGAATAGCGTTCTCGACCCTCAATGGTGGTTTGTAACGCCTTTCCTCCTACTGCCGTTGAGAGAATATCCGCCAAACCTTCCATATTTAAACCATACCGAGCCATATTGGTTCTATTTGGCAAAATATCAATATAGCGCCCGCCTTGTGCGCGATCTGAAAAAGCCGATAAAGTACCGGGCAGTTCACTAATTGCAGCTTCAATTTCTTGACCTATGCTCTCTATTTCAGCCAAGTCCTCCCCCGACACTTTAACCCCAATCGGGGTTTTAATCCCGGTGGAGAGCATATCGATTCGGGTTTTAATGGGTTGCACCCAAGCATTGGTTAATCCTGGAAATTTCACCTTGTTGTTTAGCTCGTCAATTAGCTTCGGTAAAGTCATGCCGGCTCGCCATTCCGATTTGTCATGCAACTGAATAGTGGTTTCAATCATCGTTAAGGGTGCAGGATCGGTCGCGGTATCGGCACGGCCGATTTTACCGAATACCGTTTTAACCTCTGGAAACGACTTAATGATGGCATCGGTTTTTTGCAATAACGCTTGTGCCTCACCAATCGACAGGCCTGGTAAGGTGGTTGGCATGTAGAGTAAATCGCCCTCTTCAAGTTCGGGCATAAACTCCGAGCCTAGTTGTTGCCAAGGGTAGACTATCGAAGCCAATACCAACAGAGAGGCGACAATAACGGTTTTTGGCCAAGCCAATAATGACTTTAAGGTAGGTCGATAAAGATAAATTAACACGCGGTTAATTGGGTTTTTGCTCTCTTTAGGCAATCGTCCGCGCACAAAGTAGCCGATTAAAACCGGCACGAGCGTAATCGCCAATGCCGCCGCAACTGCCATAGCCAAGGTTTTAGTTAAAGCCAGCGGTGTAAACAATCGACCCGCTTGTTCTTGCAGAGCAAAAATAGGCACAAAACTTAAGGCGATAATCAACAGCGATAAAAACAGCGGTAAACCGACCTCTTTTGCGGACGCTAAAACAATTTGCCAGTGTTTACCGCCTTTGGCGACCTCGCCCGTTTTTTGGTAATGTGCTTCAAGGTGTTTGTGTGCGTTTTCAATCATGACAATGGTGGCATCCACCATTGTCCCGATGGCAATGGCAATACCGCCTAAACTCATAATATTGG
The DNA here is from genome assembly GCF_000478585.1 of Thiomicrorhabdus sp. Kp2. Lineage (NCBI taxonomy): Bacteria > Pseudomonadati > Pseudomonadota > Gammaproteobacteria > Thiotrichales > Piscirickettsiaceae > Thiomicrorhabdus > Thiomicrorhabdus sp. Kp2. The sequence continues at coordinate 1,779,688 of NZ_ARWI01000001.1, read as the reverse complement.
CAGAAACGCCCATCGCTTCAATGATAATAAACGCGCCTAAAATACCTAACGGCAAGGATATAACGGCCACTAAAGCAGACCGCAAATGCATTAAAAAGACGATAGATACCAACGCGACAATTAACATTTCTAACAAAAGCTTATTGGTTAAGGTGTCCACTGCACGGTCAATCAATCCAGAGCGGTCGTAAACCTCGACCAACTCAACGCCTTCAGGTAAGCTTTTTTTCAGTTCTGAAATTTTATCTTTAACCGCCGCAATGACTTGCGATGCATTTTCACCCGCACGCATCACTACAATGCCGCCAACCACTTCGCCTTCGCCATCTAAATCGGCAATGCCACGACGTGACTCAGTACCTAACTTAATTTGGGCGATGTCTTTTAATAAAAGCGGTGAACCATTGCTCGAAGTCATGCCTAATGGAATCGACTCTAAATCGCTCACTTTGTCCACATAGCCTTTCACAGCGACCATGTATTCTGCTTCACCCTGTTCAATGACCGAGGCACCCATTTGAACGGTGCTTTTACGAATGGCTTCTTGAACTTGTTTTAAGGGGATTTGATAGGCGCGCAGTTTGTTGGGACTGACCACCACCTGATACTGTTTAATCATGCCGCCAACTGAGGCCACTTCGGATACGCCCGCAATGGATTGCAGTTCAAACTTTAAAAACCAGTCCTGCAAACTGCGCAGCTGAGCAAGGTCGGTGTTAAGGCTTCTATCCACCAAAACATATTGATAGATCCACCCCACCCCTGATGCATCCGGCCCTAAAACGGGTTGCGCTGACGGCGGTAATTGCCCTTTAACTTGGTTCAAATACTCCAAAACTCGGCTTCTTGCCCAGTAAGGGTCTGTGCCATCTTCAAACAAGACATAGACATAAGAGTCCCCAAAGAATGAGTAACCCCTTACGACTTTAGCCTTGGGCACCGACATCATTAAACTTGAAACCGGATAGGTAATTTGATCTTCTACCACCTGTGGGGTTTGACCCGCAAACGGGGTTTTAATAATAACCTGAACATCAGACAGATCTGGAATCGCGTCAAGTGCGGTTTTATTTAAAGCCATCCACCCCCATGCGGCGATGGTCAGACTGAGTAACAGCACCAAAATTCGGTTCTGGATAGAGTAAGAGATGAGTCTATTAATCATGCTAGCCCCCCTACTCGTTTGAATCGTTAGATGAAGTAGATCCAGAAATTAACCGTTGTAAGTTCGACTGAATTTGACTCTCTGAATCGATTAAAAACTGACCCGAAGTGACAATGGTCTCGCCTTCAGATAACCCAGAAAGGACCTCAACAAAGCCTTCACTTTGCATGCCTGTAGTCAGTTCTGACACTTCAAATTGGCCATTCTGCAAGGCCTTTACCACTCTTTTTGTCTTGCCATCATCAACCACCGCCTCTAAAGGAATTGCTAACACATTACGTTTAGGACCTCCGTAAATAGCAACATCCATAAACATATTGGATTTGAGCTTATTAGCGGAGTTTTCAACTGGTAAACGTACTTTCAAGGCTTGGGTTTTCACATCAGTGACTGGGTAGATATATTCAATAAAACTCTCCCACTCACTCTTCGGAAAGGCCTCTGATGAAAGGCTGGCGGTTAAGCCGTCACGAATCCAGTTCTGCTGTAAAGGCAACACTTCCGCTTCGACCCAAACTCGACTTAAATCGGTCAAACTCATTAATTCGGTTTGCGGCTCAACATACATGCCATCTTGTACAATCAAATTGCCCGCCACACCAGCTTGCGAAGCATAAACTGGAATTTTATGAATCACACGACGCTTTTGAATAATACGTGCGATATCGTCTTTACTAACGCCCAACAGTTCTAGACGTGTTTTGGCCGATTCTAGAACGGTATTGGCCTGATTGCCCAAACGTTTTTGGTTTTGGCGAGCGAGCAGTAAATCTTGCTGGGCAGAGACAATTTCGGGCGAGTACAAACGATAGAGCATCTGGCCTTTTTCCACCGATTCACCGTTGCTTCGAACGCTTAAATCACTAATCCATCCCGAGGCACGTGGATGAATATGAATGACATTTGCATCGTCAGCGACCACTTTTCCAAAGGTGGGGATGTACTTCCAAAGGGTCACGCGCTCCACTTTTGAGGTACGAATTGCCAAACCTTGTTGCAGGCCATTCGCGGACTCACCCGACACTGATATTTTAGGGGTAGAGACATTCTGCTTAAAAATTTGTTTGACCAAATCCATACCACAGAGCGGGCAAATGCCTTCGTGGTCTCTCACAATTTGTGGATGCATTGGACATACGTACTTAACGAGATCGGCACCACTTGAAGAACCAATTTCAGGCAGTTCACTCGAATCATGAGCATCGTGTGTGTGCGAGTCATGATGCATTTCCTCTTCTGCATAGGCAGAATTGAGCATCATTGATGAGAATAGCGTGATAAAAAATACAGAAACAAAACGTCTCATGGTTAAACCCTTTTTTAGAAATCAGATACTATGCTGCTTAAACGCATTAAGCAAACATCATGAAAATTTTAAATAGGGATTAAGCTTGGGGAGGTTTATATTCTGGAGAGATGGCGATAGACACCAATAAAGGTGAATAAGAAGCGATATAAGCCGAAATGAACAGGCCTACTGAAATAGATGCTTGTTCTAGATTCACAACAGGTGAAGTATGCTGACACGTTTGACCACTGGCACACTGGCAGTTATCGCCGCAATGGGCACACTGGGCAACCGTCTTTTCTATTGTTTGCATAGAAGGGCAGCAGTCATGTGATATCTTTGCATTGTTAGCAATAGAATGGCTAGAACCATGATGAAGCTGTGCATACGATGAAGAAGAAAACTTTGTCGTAACCATTCCTGATTCAGCTACACTTTTATTTGACGATATCGCACCTACCCACTGTGAAGACAGTGAGCTAAATAGGAATATAAATATCATTAAATAGTTTTTCATTTTTTCAATTATACAAGTTTTTAACTGAATGAGAAATCCAAAATATTTTATAGGCTCAATAGATATTCAATTTGATACTAAAAAACAAAGGTTATTGACGATGGTAGATATCAATATACCTAATTTACTTTAGGGCTATAAAGGTGTGTTCAAAAATACTGACCACTATTTTCTATTTTGTAATGATATGAATACTTAATAAACTAAGAATTAAAATCTAATTCATTTTATAGGACTCCCTTAGAAACAATGACACATACCATATGAATCTCGTACATATCTATCAACTTTGGTATACTTTTGAACTAAATACAAAATTAACGAAATCATACGTGACCAAATTACGGCTGCACTATCCACTGCTATTTATCCTTATTGTTGCTTTTATCAGCATGCAATGGGCTTCTGCACATGTTCATTTAGCAGAAAATCATAATCATGACGGAATTCATCACCATAAAGCAGAAAGTCACGCACATAATTTAACAACACACTATTCCGATACAGTAGATTCATCTCATCTAGCAGATGCTTCAAACACTGTTGACTTAGATAACCAATGCAATGTACCTTCAGGCAAGAACCAGTCACCTGATTTAATTGCTATTGAATATTGTTCTCAACAATACACCTATGTGCAAACCGTCAGGATTGAACCTCCCTTTACAAACAACCTCTTTTACCATCTTCTCGATCAATCAACAGCCAATCCTCGCGCACCTCCTTATTTCTCATAACATCTCACATATTTAAACAAATTTAATAATTTCAAGATCGTATAGCATCTTGAATAAACTGTTATTGAGAAAAATTATGTTATCTTTTATTAAGACGTCACGTTGGTTGTTGGCGGCATTTACCATGCTGGCCGTCAGCCAAGCTTTTGGACATGGTATGTCTGAAGCTGAAAAACAAACGATTATCGATGGAGGCAATCTAAGCTATCTATTGATTGGTACAACTCACATGCTCTCGGGCTATGATCATTTATTGTTCATCTTCGGTATTATCTTTCTTTTAACAAAGTTCAAAGACATTGTTAAATACATCACCGCCTTTACGCTCGGACACAGCGTCACACTTATTTATGCGACGTTTAATGGCATTCAAATTAATTACTTTTTGATTGATGCCATCATCGCTTTGAGTATTTGCTATATCGCCTTTGCAAACCTAAATGGCTTTAAAAAGTATTTAGATATCAAAGCACCTAACTTGCTGGTAATGATTACTGGGCTCGGCCTAATTCATGGCTTAGGCTTGTCTACACGCCTTCAACAGTTACCTTTAAATCAAGATGACTTACTCATGAATATCATCTCTTTTAATATTGGTATTGAAGTCGGTCAAGTCCTAGCCTTAACCGCCATGCTATTTGTCATGGTTTTATTACGCAAGTCAGCTTCATTCAAAACTTTTAGCCTTATCTCCAATTATGGACTGATATTTGCCGGCCTGTTTCTATTTATGCAGCAAATGCACGGTTATTCGCACACCTCACACCCTGATGAATTTGGTTTTAGCTCAGACAATCACATTCATGAGCATATCAAGATGGATGAAGAGCGAGCCGCTCAAGTCATTAAAAATACCCAACATGACAGCATTGAATAAAAGGAAATTGAATATGTCTAAATTATTTTTAACTTTTTTAGCAAGCTTGATTTTTATGACTCTGTCAGCCTGTTCTGATCATTCGCACGGTAATGGTTCGCACTCCCACGATGAACAAGAACATCACGAAACAATTGAATAATAGAAAGGAATCATTTTATGAAAAATTTAATCACAACACTGTTTTTATCACTCTTTATTACCGCTCCTGCAATGGCTAGTGGAGGACATGCACATGGTCCAGATGGCGGTCATAATCATTCACAGGCAGCCGTATCCAGTGAAGAAGCGATTAATAGAGCATCGAAAAAAGTAAATCAATTAGCGATTAAGGGTGTAATTGATGTGACTTGGAAAGACGTAAAAGCTCATAGCGCCACTCAAAAGCAGTTTTCAAAAGGCACTGAGTGGGTTATTACCTTTAAAAACGACAAGGTAAAAGACTCAAAAAAACAAAGCTTATATTTATTCTTTAGTTTGGATGGCCATTACATCGCGGCTAATTATTCAGGTAAGTAACACTCTGTTGTAAGAACGGTTTTAAAACTTGAACTCTTTGTTTTATTGACAAAGAGCTCTCATTAAATGGATTGTATCTATGTTATTTCATAACCTATATATTTCAAAAAAAACAACAACTGTTAATCGACTTTTTGGTGTAGCAACACTACTCTCTTTGTCATTAACATCCTTTACAAGTTTTTCTCAAACTCATGCGGTTGAATCTATCGATTTAACGACGGCCATCAAAAAAAGCATTGCTCACCACCCAGCGTTAAATCAGTATCAATACCAACTTGATGCTCAAAAAGGATTTGAAACGCAAGCAGGTGTTTCAATGCCTACAGAGGTTTCGCTCTCTGTGGAAGATGTACTAGGCACAGGGGATTTGCAAGGCATTACAAATGCACAGTCCTCCCTAAGTATTAGTTGGGTGCTCGATAACGATGTTATAAGTAAACGTGTCAGTGTCGAAAGTTCAAAAAAAGAGATCATTGAGATTGAGCAACAGATAAATAAAATTGACGTGGCTGCACAAACTGCTCGATATTTTCTCAGTACTCTCGCCTTACAAGAAAAGTTAAAAATCGCTCACCAGTCTGTTCAACAATTAAATAAGACAAAAACGCAAATCAAGAAACGTGTTCGAGCAGGCAAGACATCCGAAACAGACTTATTAAGAGCCGAAGCGGAATTAGAAACCGCTTTATTGCAACAGGAAGACATTCTTCATGAAATAAAGTCTGCCATGAGAATGCTTGTGGCTCAATGGGGTGAGAAAAACCAGCAATCGCTCAGAATAAACGGTTCACTACAGACTGAGCCGAACCTTATCACCCTAAACGAACTAGAGCAGAAATTGACGACAACCCCAGCTTTAAAAAGATTTATGGTCTTAAAGGGCATCGCTCAAACAAAAATAGATTTAGCTCAAGCGGAATCAAAAGCGTTATGGAAAGTGTCGGCTGGCCTCAAACGCTATGAAACATCGGGAGATTTTGGCTTAACAGCTGGTGTAACGGTTCCGATTATGCAAGCCAATAGAAACCAAGGGTTGATTGCCGCATTAACGGCAGAACAAAATCAACAGCAATCAGAGTTTAATGCATTGCAAAAACATGTTGGAACTCAGCTATTTGTTCTTTATCAAGAATTCAAACATGCACAACATGTCAAAGAAGCACTTCAAGAAAAAATCATTCCAAGCTTAAACAAGGCTCTAAATGAAGCGACTCGTGTCTACTTACAAGGAAAATACAGCTATATGGAACTCACTTCTGTACAGCGAGATTTATTACAAGCCAAGGCTAAATTGATAGACGCCAATTTGATGATGCATTTAAAAATGATCGAACTTGAAAAGTTAACAGGTATGCAATTAACCAGATTTGAAGAGAGAAAATAGTTATGAACAACATTTTTTATAAATTACGTAATGGGTTAATTGCGGGCCTGCTGGTATTAGGTGTATCCAATAGTGCCATTGCTGAAAGTAACCCTCAAATGTCCTTAGAACAAGCCGAACCTGAAAAAGGTATCCATGGTGGCCGCCTATTGAAAGATAACGGTTTTGTTGTAGAGCTTTCTATTTTTGAAACAGGTGTTCCGCCTGAGTTTAGAACTTGGGTTACTCACAATGGGCAACCTATTGATCCCAAAAAAGTCTCATTAAAAGTTATTTTGACCCGACTTGGAGGCGTTGAAGACCACATCAATTTTATGCCACAAGATGATTTTTTGCGTGGCGATATGGAAATCTATGAACCCCACTCTTTTGTGGTCACTATTCAAGCCAAACATCAGGGTAAAGATTATGAGTGGCGCTATGACAACTTTGAAGGCCGAGTGAAGATTCAACCTGAAATTGCTAAAGCGATGGAAATCAAAACCGAGATAGCTACTGAAGCCTTGTTAAATCAAACCATTAAATCCTATGGAAAACTGGCCGTTCTTCCTCAAAAAACCGCTAATATCTCAGCCCGCTTTGATGGAATCATCAAAAATGTATTTGTTAACCTGGGACAAAAAGTAAAAAAAGGCCAACGTTTAATTGTTGTTGAAAGTGATGAAAGCCTGAAGCCTTATAACATCACTGCTCCAATGGATGGATACGTGATTCAGCGAAATGCTAGTCTGGGCGAGCACACTCAAGGCAAGATCTTACTTCAAATTGAAAACCATGACGAACTCACGGCTGAACTTTTAGTTTTCCCTTTTCAAAGGGCCGCAATCAAGGCAGGTTTAAACGTCAATTTATCGATGAATGATATAAATGAAGGGTTCAAAGGTACTGTTACTCAGATAGATCGACACATGCAGGACAACCAATCTAGCGTTGTTCGAGTGCGAGTTGACAATCAATCAGGCTCCCTTTCACCAGGAATGTTTGTCAAAGGCGAGATCGAAGTATCCGAATTTACCGTACCATTAGCAGTAAAACGTAAGGCTCTGCAAAGCTTTAGAGACTTTACCGTTGTCTACGCCAAAATTGGTGATGAGTATGAGGTTCGCATGCTTGAACTAGGACGTGTATCAGGTGAATGGATAGAAGTGCTTGGAGGATTGAAATCAGGCACCGAATATGTCACTGATAACAGCTACATTATTAAAGCCGACATTGAAAAGTCCGGCGCATCACATGACCATTAAGGAAAAGACATGCTAAATTTTATTTTACAATTTTCCATAAAACGAAGTGGGGTGATTCTGGGTGCTGTACTGCTGCTTATCGCACTTGGAATTTGGAATGCCACAAAACTTCCTGTTGATGCGGTACCCGATATAACCAATGTACAAGTTGTCATCAATACCGAAGCACCTGGATATACACCTTTAGAAGTTGAACAAAGAATTTCATTCCCTATTGAAACCGCGCTCTCTGGCACACCAAATATGATTAAAACAAGATCGGTTTCTCGTTATGGCTTATCTCAAATTACCGCTATTTTTGAGGATGGTACCGACATATACTTTGCGCGCCAGCTAATCAACGAAAAACTATCTAACGTAAAATCTAAGATACCTAGCAATTTAGTGCCTGAGTTAGGCCCTATATCAACTGGGTTAGGTGAAATTGTCATGTTTACAGTGGATGCTGAACCTGGAGCGAAAAATGCCGACGGCTCAGAGATTACACCTATGGACTTACGTACAGTTCATGACTGGATTGTACGTCCACAGTTACTTAAAGTGCCTGGTGTCGTTGAAGTAAACCCGATTGGAGGTTACAAAAAAGAAATCGTTGTTGAAATCATTCCAGACAAATTACTTGCCTACGGCCTAAGTCAGGCTCAAGTCATTAACGCCATTGAAATGAATAATGAAAATCGTGGCGTAGGTTTTATTGAAAAAAATGGTGCTCAATGGTTAATGCGAGTACCAGGCCAACAAAACAGTCTTGAAGGCCTATCCAATATTGTTGTAAGTAATGATTCTGGGATAAACATTCAAGTCAAACATGTTGCGAATGTGACTGAAGGCAAAGAACTTAGAACGGGAGCGGCGACTCAAAATGGTCGTGAAGTCGTAATGAGTACGGTATTTATGTTGATTGGTGAAAATAGCCTTACCGTTGCAGAGGCCGTTTCAAAACAACTTGAAGTCATTAAGCCGACTTTACCTCACGGCGTCACCTTAACAGAAACCTACAACCGCATTAATCTAGTCAATAAAACGTTAGATACAGTAAAGAAAAACCTGTTTGAAGGGGCTATTTTAGTCATCGTCATTCTATTTTTACTACTTGGAAACATTCGTGCAGCCATCATTACGGCAGCCGTTATCCCTATTGCTATGTTAATGACCATTACGGGAATGGTACAAACAAAAGTTAGCGCCAATCTAATGAGTCTTGGTGCCCTAGATTTTGGTCTACTTGTCGATGGTGCAATCATCATTGTAGAAAACTGTTTAAGACGTTTAAGTATGGCGAGCGTACAAAAGAAAACCCTAGACTTAAAAGAACGTTTAGAAATTGTATTCAGTGCTACTCAAGAAGTGATAAGACCCGCTCTTTTTGGGGTGTTTATCATCACCGCCGTCTATTTCCCGATATTTGCATTAACTGGCGTTGAAGGCAAAATGTTTCACCCTATGGCGATTACAGTTGTCATGGCTTTAGCATCAGCAATGCTTCTTTCCATTACATTTGTTCCCGCTTGTGTTGCACTGTTCTTTAAAAAACCAGTTGTTATCAAACATAACATCATCATGAGTTCAGCAATGAAAGCTTATGAGCCTTTATTAAATTTTGCGATTAAAGCAAGATGGTTGGTACTAGCCGTGGCAATTGGATTAGTCTCATTTTCAGGTTACCAAGCCACTAAGCTTGGAAGTGAGTTTGTGCCTAATTTAGATGAAGGCGATATTGCTATGCATGCTCTACGTATTCCTGGAACGTCTCTTTCACAGTCCATAGACATGCAAAAGGTGCTTGAAGAAAAAGTAAAAGAGTTACCTGAAGTAGAAAGAATCTTTGCAAAAATAGGAACGCCTGATGTCGCAACAGATGCCGTTCCTCCAAGTGTTGCTGACAACTTTATTATCCTTAAGCCGCGTGATGAATGGCCAGATCCGACTAAAGAAAAACAACAAGTTGTCAATGAGCTTGCCGAGCTAGTCGAACCTATACCAGGAAACCGCTATGAATTTCTTCAACCTATTCAAATGCGCTTTAATGAACTCTTATCAGGTGTAAGGTCAGAACTCGCCATTAAAGTATTTGGTGATGATTTTGACAAATTAGGCGAGCTAGGTAAAGAGATTGAAAAGGCGATTAGTGGTGTTTCTGGCATTGCCGATCTGCAATCCGAAAAAACGACAGGGTTACCGATTTTAACCATCAACCCTAAGATTGAAAAACTGGCTCAATATGGTATCAGTACGAAACACCTCCAAGACCAACTTGCCGTAGCTCTTGGCGGTCAACAGGCTGGTCAATTCTATGAAGGTGATCGTAACTCCGACATCGTTGTCCGATTACCAGAACACCTAAGAACAGACGTTGATGGACTTTCCTATCTTCCAATCCAATTATTGAATAAAGATGTTATTCCTCTACAAGAACTGGCTAGCATCGAACTTGTCGAGGGATACAATCAAATAAAAAGAGAAGATGGTAAACGAAGCGTTGTTGTTACTGCAAACGTTCGAGGGCGTGATTTAGGTTCATTTGTTCAAGATGTTCAAGCAACGATAAATCAATCTGTTGATATACCTTCAGGGTATTGGGTTGAATACGGTGGAACTTATCAGAAGCTTCAATCGGCATCTGAAAGGCTAGCCATTGTTGTACCTATTACCTTAGTAATGATTATGGCTCTTTTGCTTTGGGCTTTAAGCTCAATTAAAGATGCCGCGATAATCTTTACTGGCGTACCTCTGGCGTTAACAGGAGGTGTTATGGCTCTACACCTTACTGGCATTCCATTTTCAATCTCAGCCGCCGTCGGATTCATTGCCCTTTCTGGTATCGCAATATTGAATGGTCTGGTGATGATTTCATTTATTAAAGACTTGAGAAGGAAAGGGGTGGCACTTGAAGACGCTATCATTGATGGCGCCTTAGGCCGTTTACGCCCTGTTATCACTACAGCACTTGTAGCTGCTCTTGGCTTTATCCCAATGGCATTAAATACCGGGATAGGCTCAGAAGTACAACGCCCTTTAGCAACCGTGGTTATAGGTGGAATAATTTCATCAACAATACTAACGCTGTTTGTTCTACCTGCGCTCTATCGAATATTGCATAGTAAGAATCAAGCCGTATAGTAAATTTAGTCACGTCATGGGTTTATATTTATAAACCCATGTAACTACAACGTTTAAAAAGCGTGCGAAAGTACGCTTTAACATCATTTAAATCTAAGCTTTAGAGGCTCAACTTCAAACCCGTCGTAATTATTTTAGTTTTTCAATTCTGTACTCACCCATCACTTGAGTCACATGACATCCAGCTTGTTCCTCTTCCCATTTTTTCATTAACTTCCATTTTTTGAAAACTAAAACAAACAATTGCATTCGAGTAAATAATTGGTTTACAATGAAATCATGCATTTTGTCTCAAAATTAAATAGGCATAATGAGACTTCCCTATACATCCGTTAGGAATACCCAGATGTTAAAACGATTGTTTTTAGTCATTTTCATTCTTCAAAGCTTCGCGACAACTGCGTGGGCAGGGATGGATATGTCTCAATTTAATCAAGCGGAAAAATCTCAAATGCAAATCATGCACCACTCGATGAACATGAACGAGGTACAAACAATGCCTTTTTCAAGTGAATCAAACGCAAATTCTCAAATGCACGCTATGATGGATTGCAATCAATGTGATCAAAATTCAAACTGTCACGATTTGATGTGCATCTCTATTCATGCAGCAACGCCATTTTATGCACAAATAGAGATGATTCTATCAGGAATATTATTGGTCGGACATCTAACGCCGACTTTAGCAATTTCAGTTCAATACTCTAATTCTCAGCCAGAAACACCTCCTCCTGCCATCTAACTCAGGCGAAATGCGTTCAAATATATACTGACAGAGTCTGATTCTTTTTAGAAAAAAGAAATCCGTTCCGTAATTTAACGCTTTCGCCTTAAAACTTAATCCCTTTATTGATTATTTTTTAAGGAGTTAGAGATGACCTCTTCTACTAAAAACACACACCCAACAACAATGAACCGTCGTCAGTTTGTACGCGGATTTGCTTTAACAACGGTTGCAGCCGCAGTTGCAGCCCATATACCCGCTGCTTTTGCATACGAAGATACACTTTCTCACGATGCAACGACTTATAACCCAAAGCAACCAGTCTTGTCAGGTACAGAGTTCGATTTAACCATTTCAGAAAAAATGGTCAATGTAACCGGCACACCTAATATAGCTACTCTAGTGAATGGTTCATTGCCAGCGCCTACACTGGTTTGGCGTGAAGGCGACACGGTTACGCTACGCGTTAAAAATGAACTGTCCGTAGATAGCTCAATTCACTGGCACGGCATTATATTACCAACCAATATGGATGGTGTGCCCGGCTTTAGTTTTGATGGAATTAAGCCCGGTGAAACCTACACCTATCAATTTACCCTAACCCAAAATGGTACCTATTGGTATCACAGTCACTCTGCATACCAAGAGCAAACAGGTGTATACGGAGCAATTGTCATTCTTCCTAAAAAAGAAGAACCTAAGCATGTTCAAGCCGATTATGACCATGTCATTCAACTATCAGATTGGTCAGATACTGCTCCAGAACAACTTTATGCGAATCTCAAAAAAATGGGAGACTATTACAACTTTAGCCAAAGAACGGTCGGTGATTTTTTTAGTGAAGTAAAAGAAAAAGGTTTTTCAAAAGCCTGGTCAGATCGTTCTATGTGGAACAATATGAAAATGACAGACCGTGATTTATCAGATATTTCTGGTGCTACCTACACCTATTTAATGAACGGACTAGCACCAAATGCACATTGGCGTGCCGTGGTGGAGTCAGGCAAAAAAGTCCGTTTACGTTTTATTAATAGCTCGGCAATGACTTTCTTTGATGTTCGCATCCCTGGACTAAAAATGACGGTGATTGCATCCGACGGTAACTTAGTACAACCTGTTCAAGTAGATGAATTCCGTATAGGTGTCGCAGAAACCTATGATGTCATGGTGGAAGCAGACACCAGTAAACAAGCTTATGCCATCTTTGCTCAAGCCATTGACCGTTCAGGTTATGCGATAGGCTCCATTACCTCCGATGCTTCAAAATTAGCGACTACTCCTGAAATGGATCCATTACCTATTTTAAGCATGACAGACATGGGAATGGACCACTCTATGCCAGGCATGGACCATAGCGGCCATGACATATCGGGTAGCTCACAAATGTCTGGCATGAACCAGAGTGGTCACGATATGTCTGGCGGTTCACAAATGAATGGTATGGATCACACTGGACACGATATGTCTGGCGGTTCGCAAATGCAGAGCATGGACCATAGCGGTCACGATATGCCTGGTGGTTCACAAATGAATGGTATGGATCACACTGGACACGATATGTCTGGAGGTTCGCAAATGCAGAGCATGGACCATAGCGGTCACGATATGCTTGGCGGCATGCAAATGGATGGCATGACATCTCCTGATTATACGCACGCCTTAACCATGGAAAAAATGAAAATGGGCCAGGATGTCAGTGATGTTGATCATTCAAAGCACGCACACACTGCGTCTAACATGAATGTCAATTTAGATGACGTACAAATTCCAATGGATATGAACCCAAAACTCCCTCTAATTGATGTGCCTAAAAAAGAAGGCCCGCAAATCGACATGCGTGCTACTGGCGCAAAATATCGTTTAGATGATCCAGGCGTTGGCTTACGCAATAATGGACGCAAGGTCTTAACCTATGCCGACTTAAAAAACCTTTATCCAACACGCCATGAGCCAAAGCCTACTAAAGAATTGCTATTGCACTTAACGGGCAATATGGAGCGTTATATGTGGTCAATTGACGGTATTCCATTTGATGAAGCACCACCATTGAAGTTTAATTACGGTGAGCGCATTCGCGTGACATTTATTAATGACACCATGATGAATCATCCTATGCACTTACACGGTGTATGGAGTGATTTAGAAACGGGAGATGAAAATCATATTCCTAGAAAACACACCATTGTTGTGCAACCAGGCGCCAAAATCAGTTATCGAGTCACCATGGATGCTCGTGGTGATTGGGCTTATCACTGCCACATGCTTTACCACATGATGGGCATGTTTAGACGTGTGCAAATTCGATAATGATGATTCGTGATTTAGGAGATATAAAGATGAAAAATTCACTCAAAACAATTTTAAGTGCCGCACTTACCTCGTCGATGCTAATAACATCGCAAGTGCACGCAGGCGGGGAAAGAGACCCTTTATTAGCATCCTTGTTAATGGACACCTTAGAGGTCAGTAACCAAACAGGGAACCCTACCGCTTGGGATGCATCCGCATGGATCGGTAAGGACTGGCACAAGCTTTACCTTAAAACAGAAGGTGAAAGTGTGAATGGCCAAATCGAGTCTGAGAACCAGCTGCTCTACAGCCGTCCCATTGAAAAATTTTGGGATCTTCAAATGGGTTTAGGTTACGACACGACTCCTGAAAAAACCCAAAATTGGGGAATAATCGGGTTACAAGGCCTTGCCCCTTACTTCTTTGAAACCAATGCGGTCATACTGGCAAACGACAAAAATATTGGCTTTAGATTAGATACAGAATACGAGGCTTTATTTACCCAAAAACTGATATTAACTCCCAGCCTAAAACTTAGTGCCTATTCCTCTGATGATGAATCCATGGGGATTGGATCTGGACTGTCATCTGCCGAACTTGGACTACGTTTTCGTTATGAATTTTCACGAAAATTTGCACCCTATATCGGTCTTAAATTTAACCAGGCCTTTGGCAAAACAGCCGACTATGTTAAGGCCGAAGGTGGAAAAGAGTCAGAAACCAGTCTAGTGGCCGGTTTAAGATTCTGGTTTTAATTAAACACTATAACGGTCGGACTTATTCACCATTAAGTCTGACCATACAGATAGGAAATCACCATGAGAGTTTTATTAATTATTCCGTTTTTATTGCTACTGAGCGCCTGTTCAGATGAGCAGGTAGCAAAATTGGATACCTCTGAAAGATGGTATTCAAATGCTGATGTTCAGATTGGAAAAAAAACATTTACCAACAATTGCGCCGTTTGTCACGGCGATAAGGCACAGGGGCTCACGAAAGACTGGAAAAAGACTTTAGCGGATGGAAGTTATCCGGCTCCACCTTTAAATGGCTCAGCGCATGCATGGCATCACCCGCTAAAAATCCTCTTAAGAACGACACAAAATGGCGGAATTCCGTTAGGAGGAACCATGCCAGGGTTTAAAGATAAGTTAACCCAGACCGAGCAATTGGCTGCAATCGCCTATTTTCAAAGTCTTTGGTCAGACAACATCTACCAGGCCTGGTTAGAACGTGGTGGTCTGAAATAAATTATGTATTACATTACAAGAGCGCTACTCATTGCTTACCCAGCGTTCTAAAAAGGAATTCAAATGAAGAGACGTGACTTTTTACGACAAGGATTAGGCATGACCTCCGGCTTAATAGCCGCAACTCATTCCCCTTTGACACTTGCTCAAACAATATCGCAAACGGGATTTTCAAAACCTATTTTTAACCTTAACGACTTTAACTTGCCCACAATTGAGGAAGGACAAACCATTCAGGGTAAACAAGTTTTTAAACTGAGACTACAGCAAGGTCAAACTCGAATATTAGCCGATACGACTACCGAGACCATTGGCATTAACCAAGACTTTTTAGCCCCCGTGTTAAGAATGAAAAAAGGCCAAACTGTCAAAATGGAGGTGACGAATAATCTAAATGAAACCGCCGCGCTTCACTGGCACGGCATGGTGTTACCTGCAACGGAAGATGGTGGGCCACACCAAGCTATTCAACCCGGTAAAACCTGGGTAGCGGAATGGAAAATACTCAATGAGCCCTCAACCCTGTTTTATCATTCCCACACCCATAATCAAACGGGCCAGCAAGTTTGGCGTGGCCTTGGCGGTCAAATGCAGATTGTGGATGAGGATCGAGATGCCGACTTAGGTATCCCGCATCAATATGGCATAGATGATTACCCTGTCATTTTAATGGACAGAGCGTTTGATGAATCGGGCGAATTCTATTACAACAATACCCGTATGAATAAAATGCGAGGCATGCATGGCGATGTCATGTTGGTGAATGGCGTTGCAAACTCGGTGCTTAAACCGAAAAAAACACTGGTTAGATTGCGGTTACATAATGCATCAAATGCCCGTTTTTATCATTTAGCATTTTCAGATAACCGGCCTTTTCAGCTAATTGCCTCCGATGGCGGCCTACTGGAAAAACCGACAACCTTACGCCAAATTCGTTTAGCACCTGCAGAACGAGCCGAGATATTAGTGGATCTTTCTGACCGAAATCCTATTACTCTCAGAAGCATCAAAGGCTATGGCAATCTTTCAATGGGCATGATGGGTGGAGGTAACGCCCGTTATCTGGATCAAAACTTTGATTTATTGCATATTGATTCGAGTCAGTCTGAACGATCGTCTGCGTTTAAAACTACTCAGCTGATAACCTTGCCCGATTGGTCTAAAGTACAGGTGGCTCAAACTAGGCGAATGAGTTTAGAGATGCAAATGGGCCCAAGAATGATGTTTGGTTCTGGAGGCTTTACGATTAATGGCCAAGCCATGGATATGGATGTCATCAATGAAGTAACTCATGCGAATACCTTCGAGGTATGGGAACTGCAGAACCCCTCCATGATGCATCATCCATTCCACGTACATAATACCCAATTTAGAGTATTAGATCGCGACGGTAAAGCGCCTTATCCCTGGGAAAACGGTTTTAAAGATACGGTAACCGTGCATGCTGATGAAAAAGTCAGAATTCTATTTCCAACAGGGCCTTATAAAGACAGCAAGATTCCTTACATGTATCACTGCCATATTTTAGAACACGAAGATGCGGGGATGATGGGTCAATTTACTGTTACTTAGCAAGAACATTCTTGAGGTTGTATTTTGAGGATTAAACCTACGTTCCAATAAAAATTACATACTAAATTTAGGTAAGCATGATGAAAAAATTAACTTAATAGATATAGGCCCTTTACTGAGCATACTTTTTATACAGAACGCGATTGCACACCCGTTTGTATATGCGCCTTTGGGTAAAGCCAATCAAATGACAACGATTCAATAAAATAGTTAAGAAGGAGATATATTCGTGTTGAAAAATTTTAAATCGCCAAAACTGGTTAGTTTTTTATTGATTTGTTTAGCTTGGCTCCCCCCAATGGAAAGCCAAGCACAACAGGCAGAACAGGTTGATGCAGTTCCGTTTGTTGTTCAGTTAACAAGGAGTGATGAAAATTATGGGCACAGAAGAGTTTTCCTGCAAATCGATAAAGTGCTCGATGAGATTGGAGAAGACAAATTGGCGATAACTGTGGTTGCTTATGAGGATGGAATTAAAGCATTACTGGCAGATAATCCTAAGACTTCACAATTGTTAACCAAGCTGGCTAACCGTGGAGTGACTTTTAAAGCGTGTCGTATCAGTATGCGATCGTGGGGGTTAAAGGATGAACAATTTCCTTTGGAAGTCGAGTATGTGCCATCGGGAGCGCCGGAAGTCGTCCGCCTACAGATGAAAGGATATAAGTATTGGCGTCCTTAAATAGCGATTTGATTAATTATTGAAGTACAGGAGAAATTGTAATGGATTGGCATTTTGAATCAATGGGAGGTTATATGGGTGGTGGTATGTGGTTATTTTGGTTAGTGGTTTTAGTAGTTATATTTGTATTGCTAAGACAATTCACCCCTTTATCTGACAAAGAAACTGCTTTAGAAGTATTGAAGAAACGTTATGCCAAAGGAGAGATTGATAAACAAGAATTTGAAGAGAAGAAAAAGGATCTTCAATCGTAATTGGATTTTAACTATATAAGAAGACGATTTCGTTAAAGAAAAAGGAGCACACAATGTATTACCAAGTAGAAAGTGAAAAATCATTTGATCAAGCTGCTACGGATCTAGAGGCATCAGTGAAAGAGCATGGGTTTGGCGTTCTACATATTCATGATTTAGGCGGCACTCTTCGCAGTAAGGGGGTCGAATTTTCTGAAGACTGTAAGGTTTTTGAAGTTTGCAACCCTGTTAAAGCTGCACAAGTATTGTCTACTGATATGCGTTTGAATATGGCTTTACCCTGTCGCATCTCTGTTTACACTGAGAAAGGTCAAACTAAAATTGGCATGATTGAACCGGCAAAAATGCTGGGATTTCTATCTCAGGATGAAGCATTAACTGAGGTGGCAAAGGAAGTGGAGCAGAAAACCATGCAAATGATTAATGATGCTAGATAGTTTTTAGCAAAAACGTTCGAATTGGAACGCTGACAGGAGAGAGACATGAATGAGAAGTTTTCAGAAGGTTCGTCTAAGGCTATGATTGATCCTGTTTGTCATATGGAGGTTTCCGAAGACACTTCTTATATCTATCAATATAAAGACCGGACTTTCTATTTTTGTAGTGAACACTGCCAGCATAAATTTGAACAAAACTCTGCTGTTTATCTACACCCCTCAGAGGATAAACAATTAGCCAACCCACCTCAGGAAGCGGGTCAATATACTTGTCCTATGCACCCTGAAATCGTACAAGACCATCGTGGAAATTGTCCAATCTGTGGTATGGCATTAGAGCCTGTCCTTATTGATATGGGTGAAAGCTCAAGTGATGATACAGAGCTTAAAGATATGCAGCTTCGTTTTTGGGTAGGTGCTGTATTTTCCATTCCAGTATTTGTATTGGCAATGTGGATGGACTTGTTGCCTGAAAGCCTTCCAGAAATGTTGAGTTTTTATCACATCCAGTGGGTTGAATTTATTTTAGCTACCCCCGTTGTTTTGTGGGGAGGGTTACCATTTTTTATTCGTGGCTGGCAATCGATTAAAACTTGGAATCTAAACATGTTCACACTGATTGCGATTGGTACTGGTGTTGCATGGAGCTATAGCGTGTTTGCTTTATTTTCGCCTCAAATCTTTCCACCTGCTATGCAAACAGAAACGGGGCTGGTGCATGTCTATTTTGAAGCTGCTGCCGTCATTACGACATTAGTTTTACTTGGACAAGTGTTAGAGTTACAAGCCCGTTCTAAAACGAACCAAGCCATTCAATTGTTATTGGGCTTAGCACCCAATACGACATGGCGACTTGAGGAAGATGGCAACGAAAAAGAGGTTTCGTTAACCGATGTACACGAAGGAGATGTTTTAAGAGTTAGACCGGGAGATAAGGTGCCAGTAGATGGCTCGGTGATTCAAGGGCAAAGTTACGTTGATGAGTCAATGGTGACGGGTGAACCAGTTCCAGTTGATAAGGCTACTGGTGATCATTTGATTGGTGCCACGATTAACGTATCAGGCAGTCTATTAATGAAGGCTGAAAAGGTAGGTAAGGATACTCTGCTGTCACAGATTGTCGATATGGTAGCTCAAGCTCAAAGATCAAGAGCCCCTATCCAAAAGTTGGCTGATATCGTTTCATCTTATTTTGTACCAGCTGTGGTGGTAATTGCATTCATCTCATTTTTGGTATGGTGGGCGTTTGGTCCCGAACCTAGCTTGGCATATGCATTAATCAGTGCAGTCGCTGTATTGATTATTGCATGTCCCTGCGCTCTAGGTTTAGCCACACCAATTTCCATTATGGTGGGGACTGGGCGTGGTGCTCAACACGGTGTATTGATCAAAAATGCAGAAGCACTGGAAATTATGGAAAAAGTCGATCTGCTGGTTGTTGATAAAACTGGAACCTTGACAGAAGGAAAGCCCAAACTGGTATCTATAGAAGCTCAGCCAAGTTTTGAAAAAATGGAGGTTTTACGTCTTGTCGCTAGCCTCGAAAGAGGAAGTGAGCATCCCCTCGCTAAAGCGATTGTTAGTTCTGCTGTGGATGATGGAGTGACATTGAGCAAGCTCACTGACTTTAACTCTGTGACGGGCAAAGGGGTTGTTGGAATGGTGGATGACCATTCAGTGGCCATAGGTAATCAAAAGCTGATGGGTTCACTGAGTATTGAGTTAAGCCACCTAGATGAGAGCATTCAGAGTTACCTTTTACAGGGGCAAACCGTTATGTTTGTGTCCATTGATAAAGCTTTTGCAGGTTTATTGATTGTGGCTGATCCGATTAAAAAGACCACTAAAGAAGCGATTGAAGCATTGCATCAAGAAGGCATAAAGGTGGTGATGCTGACAGGAGACAATAAAGTCACCGCTAATGCGGTTGGTAGCCTCCTCAATATTGACCAAATAGAGGCTGAAGTTCTTCCTGAAGATAAGGCTAATTGGGTCAAGCGCTTTCAAGATGAAGGTTATGTGGTTGCTATGGCGGGTGATGGTGTGAACGACGCACCTGCGCTAGCCCAAGCACATGTCGGTATCGCCATGGGAACGGGAACCGATGTGGCAATGGAAAGTGCTGATGTCACTCTAGTGAAAGGCGATTTAAACGGTATCGTTAGAGCTCGTAAATTAAGTAAAGCGACCATGCGGAATATTAGGCAAAATTTATTTTTTGCATTTAGTTATAACTCGCTTGGCGTACCTATTGCAGCTGGTGTTTTTTATCCAGTCTTTGGCTTGTTATTGTCTCCAATGATTGCAGCAGCCGCAATGAGTTTTAGCTCTGTATCGGTGATTGGAAATGCCTTAAGGCTAAAAAAACTAAAATTATAACCTGTTCTTAACTTTGAGTGGTCAAGTTGGGTTGTCTTGACCATTCTTTTGAGTTTTACAACCTGATTTGATAACGAAGTTTTTAATTTTATAGAGGATATTGTTATGAAAAAACTAAATTTAATGTCAATTATTTTGAGTGGGGCTGTAATGACTGGAGGGTCAATGGTATATGCATCTGATCATTCATACCCACAAACTCATGCAATTCAGAGTATGGAAGGAAATCATATTATTGGTGGTCATTTAATGACTTCGGAAGAACGCAAAGAATTCAGAGAAAAAATGAAAAATGCGCGCACGCCTAAAATGCGAGAACAGTTGTTAAAAGAAAATCATGAAAAAATGCAAAAACGTGCAAAGGAAAGAGGGGTGCCATTAAGAAAAATGCCTCCAAGTCAAGGACATCTCATGGATAAAGGCATGATGGATAAAAACATGCATGACACCCAAGAGCACGGACATAACCATTAAAATGTAGAGAAAGTGATGGGGAGCCACCTTCTTTTATGGTGGCTTCGACT
The DNA here is from genome assembly GCF_000478585.1 of Thiomicrorhabdus sp. Kp2. Taxonomy (NCBI): domain Bacteria; kingdom Pseudomonadati; phylum Pseudomonadota; class Gammaproteobacteria; order Thiotrichales; family Piscirickettsiaceae; genus Thiomicrorhabdus; species Thiomicrorhabdus sp. Kp2. The sequence continues at coordinate 1,758,723 of NZ_ARWI01000001.1, read as the reverse complement.
CTGTAAATTAAACTGTAAACGCTCATTAGTAATGACCCTAAAACACTAGACACTTCATAGCTATATAATTAGCGTAAAAATGAGATGTTTTCAATTCCCCTTAAGGTTTATTGATTGATACGTTCTGATTTATTGACTGATTGACGCGAGTCTTCACTTTTAACTTGAAATGCAAATAGTAACAAAACTGAAACCACAGAAATAAAAATAGATGCAAAATACTCCAGTGAATATCGGTTTTCCTTTTGCTGTTTAAGAGTGGCTGAATCGCACTGTATACTTGGCGACACGGCTAACAGACCTGAAAACATCTCTGAGTTAGGGTAATGCAGATAACCGTGATAACATTGAACAGTGCTAACGACGTCTTGAGAGATTCCGTAAGTTTCAGCAAGCTTAACTTCAATTTGTTTTTGCTCTTGATAATAGCTTGGTGCGTATTGTGATATCGCCCAAATAGACCAAATAAATATTCCGACCAAAACGGTCTTTAATACCCTCTCTATCCAAATGATTTCTTGTGTGTTTTGATAAGCCATAGAGCTCTCCTTTACATGATTAAATAACACCTTTCTCTATGAAGATATCGTATTTCTCAATTCCGTCAAATTTTGAACGTCTTCGAGAATTTTAAGAAAGGTATGTTGCTTATTTTTAAAGAGGTCATTAATTCAAACGGTTAAGGTAATGCTTGTTGGCTCCAATATTTAGTTCTGCAAAGTGAAAGTATTCTGGCTTATCCTTAAACGCCATGCTTCTTAATGAAGCTGAAGTACTTAGGCGATCCGCCATCTTAATTGCATTGCCTGACACAAAACGACAGACGCCTTGTGGTTCCTTCCAAGTTAATAGATATTGCAGCGTCTCAGCACCCTGTTCCCAATATTCTTGCAAGGTATTGAGAGGATCTGCTAGGAGCATGAGAGAGAACTGCTCATGATCGATTAGTCGGCCTGTTGAGGTATGCTGAGTTGGCCCAATAGTTTTAACCTTACCAATATCATGAAAAAGTGCCGCAATAACGGCGACCTCTTTTTCTTTGGTCGAGACATCAATAAGTGACTCAACTGTTTGCTCGGTCATCAAGGCACACTCTAAAGAATGCATCAGCAACCCTCCTGGAAAACTATGATGATGACGTTTACTGGCTGGAATACTGACAAAAGCGGTTATCAGTGATTTATCCATCAACACTTCTCTTGCAAACATTCTTAAGGGAATAACCTTTAAGCTCTCTATTAATTCAAACAACTGATACAGTGAATCAAAATCATAACAGGCCTGGTAAATTGGAAAGAGCTGTTCCAGTGTTAAAGTGCTTTTGAATAGTCGCCAGTTCAGAACAGACCCATCACTACCTTGTTCTAACCAGAGATAAAGTGTTTCGGAGTTTTGCAGATTCAGGCTTTCATACCGCTGATTGATGTCGGCGTAATCTTGGCTATCGACCTGTATGTAGTGAGTGATGAAGTTTTGGTCAACAAGACTCACCTGACACCAACCGAAATCTGTACAGCCTAACTCTTGACCAAAAATACCAGCATAACCGATGAGCTGTTTACCGTTGCCGACTTGCAGACGTTTTTGTTGGTTGTAAAGCATAATTGGGTTCATTGGTAGACCTCCATCATAATCTTTTCTTTAAGCTGACTGACAAGGTGTTCAAGTACATCGTCTTGGCTTACTGGCGTTACTGCTAGGGTCGCTAACACCCAATACTTAATAGCATCCCTGTTATTAGCGCATTGACCTTGTCCTAATACGAAAGTTAGGTAATCACCCTCTTGAATGTTAAACAGGTACATAAGATTATTTACCAGGCGATTTAGGACCCTTGGGTCTTCAATAGCAATTGGTACTTCGATGGTTGAAGTCATCGATGGATGTTGCCTTTTTAAAAAAGGCGGGATATGTTGATTTGATGTTGCTTGTGGTGTAGTTTGATGTAAATTCATTAGTAACGTCCTCCCATTGAAGAAGTTTGATTGGGTGTTAAGAACTGATCCCAAAAAGCCACTTCTTCGGCTTCGCTTTGTTGTGCTTGATTAACCGATACGCTTAATTCTTCATCAGCTTGTTTTTCAGCATCGTTTACTGGCTCATGAAAACCGTCAATATTGGAAGCCAATAATCGCTCCATTGCCGAACCGTCTTGACGAGTGAGGTTGGGAACATAACGTGCATAGACGCTGAACAGCATAGTGGTGGTACTGTGGCCCATCTGTTTGGCAATCCAGTTGGGGTTTTCTCCTGCCGCCAACCAGAGCGTGGCGGCTGTGTGACGGGTTTGATAAGGCTTACGGTACTTAATCTTGAGATAAGCCAGTAGTGGCGTCCAGACGCGTCTTAAAAAGTTAGGCGTATGCACCGGTGAGCCGTTATTGGCGTGAAACACCATCTCACAGGATACATCACGATTTTTATAGCGCTCCAATAAGGTGTTATAAACCAAGGTCGACATCTCAATTTCTCGTTGAGAACCCTCGTTTTTGGTGTATTCCCAACGCCCCATTGAGAAGGTTTCTCGCACGAGAATCTCACGTCGTTCAAAATCAACGTTGTCCCATTTAAGACCGTCAATCTCTCCTGTACGCATGCCTGTAAAAAACCTCACGAGCAAATAATCACGCCAATCCGATCGGACGTTGACCAATATCAAGTTCACTTCTTGAATAGAGAGCGGTTCGATATGCACCTTCTCTTCTTTAAGAGGCTTGATATTTAAATGAGGTGGCGTAAAATTGTATCGGTCAGCTGCTTCATTCATAATCATATTGAGACACTTGATAAACTTGTTTATCGTCTTTGGCTTTAATTTACCGTCCGATTGTTTGGCGACGTTAGAACGGTACTTTAAAATGTGAGCTTTGGTGATTTGGCTGACTTCCATTTCTCCAAAATGGGGAATAAGTCGCTTATCGATATAACGCTGATAAGTTTCGGCTGTTGAAGTTCGCCATGTTGGTTCCATCTCTGAATACCACTCGATTGCAAACGCTTTAAACAAAGGTGTTTTGGTATAACCTGGTTGTTGCTTTGCTTGAATCTCGTCAATCTTGTTTACCATTGAACTGTTTGGAAAATACTTACCGTACTCAAACGTTCCCAAAGTAATCTCGGCTTCAATACGTGCCAATATGGCTTCCAGCCTTTTGCGGTTGGTTTTTGTGTCAGGTAAAGATGTGTATTCTCTACATCTAATTTTTAAAAACTGAAAATCAAAATATAGGTTTCCAGTACTCTTTTTGACTCTAATCGTGGCCATATAAAGCCTCCTAATATAAAAAACTATCTTGAATAACTTTATAACTTAACTAATGCAGCCCTAAACAAGAACCACCATTTGCCATTGGAATACTAAAATCAGAAGCCTCTGAAGCCTTATACATATCCGTTTCAATATGCTCCCAAATAAACAAAATTTTACGCTGTCCAAAAGGCCTGATGTAATGGCGTCCTTCAAGTAAAACGCTATCCTTTAGTTCGTTTCGAATTGTTCTAGGGTTGTACTTGATACGTTCTGATAATTCTTCTGTGGTTAAGTATGTAAAATCCATGCTAAAATCCTCTTATTAATATTAAGTATATAAAACAGATTTTATTCCCATAAAATCTATTTAGAATAAATTTTACACACTTAAAATATATTTACAAGCATTTCTGTTTATTTAATGTAAACAAAATATATTCTACATTCATTTAAAGCTTATAAAGGAGGGTAGATAATGATTGATTCCAAACTATCTACACTGATGGGAAGTAAACGATTAAAAGTGATTGATGTGGCAAGAGAAATTGAAGTTAACCGGAGTTCCATTGATAAGCTTTACAACAATCAAGCGAAAAGAATTGATTTGGAAACACTAGACAAATTATGTAAGTTTTTAGATTGCACGCCAAATGACATACTAAATTTTACAAATGAAGACAAATAGAGTCTTTTAGTCAATGTCCAAGCAATCAGAAATGTTTTGTCTCTAATTTGTCTCTAATTTGTCCCTGGGTCTTATTTAAGATTTTTTCAAAATAAAGTTTGACAGCCGCGAAGCCCGTCCATATAATACGCCCATTCTATTTTGGCCACATAGCTCAGTCGGTAGAGCAAGGGATTGAAAATCCCTGTGTCCCTGGTTCGATTCCAGGTGTGGCCACCATATTTTATAAGTTGTTTAAGCTTTAGTTTAGATGACTTATTCGCGGGAGTGGTGGAATTGGTAGACACGCCAGATTTAGGTTCTGGTGCCTTTGGTGTGAGAGTTCGAGTCTCTCCTTCCGCACCAATTCAAAAACCTCGATTGATTCGTCAATCGGGGTTTTTTTATATCTAAAATTTAATGTTTAATCAATAAATAGACTTACCAGGCCTGGTAAAAATGAATTGTCCTTAATTTCGCACCATTATATTCGGGTTTATTAGAGTGGTTAAAACCCTGACTCCCTAATTAACACGGCCATAATTTTGTCCCATAGAATGCTTAAACCACTTTTTGGGTCTGCTTCCACAATAACTTTGCCTGCGGTCTGTTGCATCCACTGTTTTTCTGGAAGATTTGTGGTTTGGAGTTTGATTAAAAAATAGGGGGTTTCAGGCACCATTTTACCTTCTTGGTTTTCTCTGACTCCTAAACTTCCGCCGTAAACGGAGCTTAAAATTTCATATTCCAATTGCTGTATTCCCATTTTTTCTATTGAAGTAACCATTAAATCTGCTTGTAGCTCTTCGCCATGATTGGCAATAAAAGTACCTTTGGCACCAGCAGAAACGGCACTTATTTGATTTTCAGGTAAAAAGGCAACCAACTCAATGTCAGTTGGTGCTACCACACCGATAAGGTGTTGATTAACACCTACACTTTGCCCTATTGTCATTGTTTTAAGGTCTGTGACAACACCATCTATGGGTGATGTTATTTGTAAGAGCTTCTGTCTTTTTTTAAGCCCCACGAGCGCTTCTTGTTCTTGTTGGAGTGCTTCTTGCAACACGTCAACTTGGTATCTATCTTCGGAAAAAGTAGCGATACGGTCTAATTTTGACTGTATTTTGGCAATATTGAGTTTTGTCACTTTTATACGAAAATCAAGTTCTGGTGAGGTCAACTGAGCGAGCTTTTCACCCTCTTGCACCGTTTTCCTAGACTCTACATAGATGGCAACTAGTGTGGCGGGTTCAGGGCTATACAATCGAATATAGCTACTAGACTTATAGACGGCATCTAGAGTGATCTGTCTTTGCCATGGAATAACCAGTAAGACAATTAAGCCAATAATCATGCTTGCGGAAGTTATTGATTTACGATTTAGCGTTATCTCTTTTCTCATCTTCCACCACTCAATAAGTTCTTTTTGTATTGGAAGCAAAATGAACCAAACAATTTCTATTATAAATAAGATAATGCCTAATACTTTGAAAGCAAAGAAATAGACTAATAACGCAATACCGAGAAAAAGAAAAAACCGATATATCCAGGTAAACCACGCATAGAAAATAAGAGTTCTTTGTAACTTTTTCGGCAAGGGTTCTGGTGCAGGTAGGTCTATTCCAAATAATGTTTTACGTAAAGCCCAACGACCTAAAGCAAATGAGCGCGACTGTAGGTTTTCAACACCCAGCCAGTCTGAAAATGCGTAATAGCCATCAAAACGTAAGAAAGGGCTGGCGTTAATAATTAAGGTACTTACCCAGGTTGTTGTTGCCAATACAAAAGCTGCACTTTTTAACATACCGTCAGGTAAAAAGCTCCAAAAGAAAGTAGCCAGCATGGCGATATATAGTTCAACCCTAACCCCAGCCGTAACAATATCTAGTTTTTGGTAACGTGATTGTAGTTTCCAAGCGTCGGTTGTATCGGTATATAGAAAGGGAAATAAAACCATAAATGCAATTCCCATTGAACTGACACGACAACGATATTTTTTAGCAACGTAAGCATGGCCCAGCTCATGAAATACTTTTACGATAATCAGCGTAATAATGTAAAAAGCCAGACCTTCCCATGACCAAAAATAAGAAAAGGCATTTGTGAACTCATCCCATTGACGCAGGGTTAATAAGATTCCAAGTCCACCAAACATCAAGATAATCCATTTGATTTGTGGCTTAAAAAGCCATTTTACGTAGGGATAAGTTTTTTCTAAAAAGCCGTCAGGCCTAAATAATGATAAGCGTATAAAAAGGTAGTTGTGAATTAACCACTTGAATAGACTGTGTTTTGATGCTTTTTCACGTTGGCTTAATCGAGCAACATCTTCACTATTACGATGAACGGTAAGCCCATTCACAGTCAAAAACTCACAAAATGCGTTAAGCTCTGACTCATCAACCTCTGTACCTTGGTTTTGTAACTCTACAAGAAATGTGGTTGTTTCTTGACCGTTACGCCAAGCGGACATTAATGCAACTGCGGTTTGACTAAGGGTGTAATATTTGTTGACCATAGGATCAAACAATAACCAGCGTGGTGAACCGCTTTCATCTGAGGTTCCTTGTAATAACTTTAAGTTTTGACGAATGGTGGGTAAAAAAGACTTTTCTTGTTGCGCTTGTGAAAACATGCTACTACCAACCCAGCCACTGCCTTACCGAAGTAATAGGCCGACGGAATAGATAATAAAATAACGTAACTGATTCACCATAAAGTTTTGCCGTACCTCGCATACCGATACGTACAGATTTTAACGCTGTCTCATCATTCTGAAAACGGGCAACCAACTTATAAGCGAGAATGCCTTGAGGTGTTACTTCTGGCATATACGTCATGTAAAGAATATTCACATCTAAAGGGTTAAGAGGATCACTGTCTAAAAAGAGCCTTACAGGCGTTTGATGATTTAAAACAATAAAATCCTTAACTGGTAACTGCACCTTTAACTCAAAACGTTTAGGGTTAGCAATTGAAAGAATTTTTTCACCAATTTGAACAGGCCTTCCTTCCCACTCCTTGGGATCATTCATAATCACAATGCCTGCATCTGGCGCGGTAAGCTGTGTTTTTTGTAAAAGCTCTTTGGCATAAGCCATTTCGGTTGCTTTTAAATCGACATTGGCCTGCAACTCTGCTAGCTTGGATTTGTCATTTTTATTAAGAAATCCTCCTCTTTGAGCAGTTGTTAACTCTGCCTTGGCTTTCAACCAAGCTTTTTTGGCTATGGCATAACGACTTGACTGCTGGGTATCATCAAAAACGACCAGCAAATCCCCTTTATCAACACTTTGCCCAGGAATCACTTCTATGTTTCTAATTGCACCTTGTAGCTGAGATGTCATTTGAATAGGAGATTTTGAAACCACTTCTGCAGGAGCAATGACACTTAACTGAACAGGCAATAAACTGAGCACTACTAAAAACAAAAAAGCATAAAACCAAACCTTACGCTTTTTGATCCCCGTTGAGAGCCAACGGCCTGCACAGCCTTTTCTAGAAAGACAGTTCATCGCATGAGCAGCGGTTTTAGAGATATGTGAAAGTAGCTCGGTGTCTTTATTTGAAAATGGAGTGCTTCTGGACAGTAGCACTCCCCCTTGAAGCGCTCCCGAACCTGACGGTAAAACGAGGGGAATCCAGAGTAAATGACCAAGAAAAAAGTCTTGAAGATCTTTAACATCTTCTTGTGACCATAATGCTGAATTTAAAACAATAGGCTCTTGTGAAGTACAGCACTCTGTTTTCTTAGAGAGCTGGTTCTCTAACCAATTGACAAAGGGTGCGGTAGAATCAACGGAAGCATGATCACTGATTGTAACGACTTTGAATCGAGCCTCACCATTACCTTCAAGCAACACCGCCAAATCATAGTCGATTAACTGACGGAGTTCATTTGTTATTATAAAACCAAACTCCGCCAGAGAGTCGCTTTTTCTTAAATGATGCTCTATTTGAATAAGAGCTGAAAATGAGGCAACGATATTGCTCATTAACTTGCCAATAACGCCGTTAATTTATCTCCATAACTATTTTGAATACTCATCTCATTTGATAATTGCTCACTCAAGCCTATAGGAGATAATGCCGCTTGCACTAATGCTGGGTCAGCCAACTGTTCAAGCTCTTCCTCTTCTTCTTCAAAACTCAGTTCAATTTCAAGAACCCTAACTTCTCCAGATGTTCCAACCGCGTTAATTCTGATTGAAAGTGTTTTTACACCTTCTGGTGGTGATGCTTTAATTGAACCCGTTGTCTTATCCACACTTACCCAAGCTGGCAACTCTGTACCATCACTCAAAGTTGCGGTATAAGATTGAGCGGTTTCGGTATCAAAAATTGACACCTCGACAGTGTCTCCCGATTTAATGACTTCAGCAACGGCTAAACCTGTATTTTTAATGGTTTCTGAACGTTCGCGATCAAAACTCACGTTACCATCCGTACCAACGTTAACGGCTATCTTAGTTGTTTGATCACCCTGTGGGGTTGTGTTGGTAACAGGGTCTGGAACATTTAAACCTGAACCTTCAAAACCTTCCCCACTCACAACTAGAGGTTCACTAACAAAACCTTCTTGTCCAGCGGTTGAATCAACTAAACCATCTGGTAAGTCACCTACACCAACCTCAACAATAGGCGCAGTATCATCACCTAAATTCACTGGAGAGGTAGGAGAACTTGGTGGCGTTGTTGGAGCAGCTGGTTCGGGAGGTGCGGTAACCGTCATCTCAAAAGTTCTTGAAACTGTGGCTCCTTCTTTATCGATAGCGGTAACTTCTATGGAAAATATACCTGGAACTAACGGTTGTCCAGAAAGCTTTCCAGTGTTTTGGTCGTACACAACACCGTCTGGCAAGCCATTAACTGCATAGGTATGTTGGTCATTGACATCAACATCGCCAAACCAGCCTGTGACATCAAGAGAATAAGGTTCAGAAAAACCTAATACCACTGAATCGTAATTATCATTGATAATGATAGGTGCATCATTTGTGCCATTGATTGTAAGGATTACCGTATCACTTGCCGTTGCATTCTCTGAGTCTGTTACCGTTACCGTATAAGTTAAGGCAATGGTTTCACCTTCAGATAAGAAATCCAAATCAACGCCAGAAACGTCATAATTCCAGTTTATGCTGCCAGGAGACAAGTCCTCTCCAACAACTTGGAAACCATCTAATAGAGTCTGTTTGATGCTTGGGTCTAAAGTCCCATGACTCCAGTTTATGTCCTTGGTGAAGCTAATATCAAGGGTGTCCCCTTCGTCAACATCATTAAAGGTGACTGCACCAGAATCCGATAAATCGACAGCAGAACTATCATCAACCGTACCAAAACCAGACCCTTGCTGAACGGTAACGGTTGGTGTGTCATTAACCTCACTAATCGTCAAATTGATTGTTTGACTTGCTGTTTGCGCAACTCCATCTCCAGAGTTTCCAAGGTCATTTACAAGAACAGTCAATTGATCACTACCGTTAAAGTCTTGGTTTGCTGTATAACTCAGACCATTGATTGCATTTTGAAGCTCAGTAAGTGTTCCTTTTACCTTAATATGGGCAGACTGATCTGCGCCTTCAAGTAGCTCCAAGTTGCTATTTGAACCTAAAGTTACAGCACCATGATTAACACTCAGTGTAAGAGTCATCTCTCCATTTGCACTGTCAACATCATTTAAGGTAATTTGATTACCATTACCACTACTGAATACGAGTGCAGAATCTTCGGCAATTGAGGCCGAATTGTTTGCCTGCACTTCTGGTGCATCGTTAACAGGGGTAGTAACAAGCAGTATTTGAGCGATATGACTTGATTTGCCATCCCCAGAATTATATTGATAAACAAAAGTTTCAATGCCATTGAAATCTCCATCTGGAATATAACTGAAGCTTGCAAAGTCAGTACCTAATACTTGGTCATTATTTAAAATCAGCTTACCGTGCTCTAGCTGATAACCAATCTCTTCTGGATTGCCATCATCATCAATATCTGCAGTAATAATCTTACTGTTGTCAAACGGTGTAATAGTTCCAGCTTGCGTCACATTACCGCTTTGATCCGTTATGTCTGGTGAGCCCGTACCGATAGTATAAGTTCCTGAGTTGTCGTTAATATCAGCCACTAAACCGCTCATATCAACCAAGACAACACCATCTTCTGAAACGGTTACATTATCACTGTTTGCATTTGGAATAGCAGGTAGAACCGTCACTTGGCGACTATACTGGAACTCGCCTCCAGCTCCATCTGTTGCCGTAATGGTTAAGATATCAGGCCCAGGAGTGACAATGTCATTGCCACTGCCAGCTTGATAAATCAGCCCTCCATTAGCCAATAAAGTATTATTAATCTGCTCAATCGTGCCTGTAATGGTTACATTGCCTGTTCCGTTATTTGTAATATTTGCACCAGTCAAACCGTTTGGAACACTTGTATCCACAGTTAACTCACCATATAAGCTTGTAGATAACTCCACGGTAAGCTCATTATGATCAAGATCACTCATTTCAATGCCAGGTAAAACAACCGTACCATCCGGGTTCGTTTGCACAACTTTCTCGACAATATAGCTACCTGAACTAATACTAATTTCAGGTAAATCGTTCAGCGTTTCAATCTCTACCGTCGCTTCTTTTGAACTGAATCTCGCTGTGGTCTGTCCATTATTACCACCGTCATTCACCTCAATAACCACTGTACGAGACTGCTCACTCAAATCATCTGTGGGATTACTAAAGCCTATCGAACGAGCCAAAGCCTCAACCTGAAGTGAGTAAGCATTTTGATTCAAGTTAATGCGCAGCGGTTGTCCCGCTTGGCCATTTTGCTGACTATCAATGCTTCCTATCAGGGCTCCAGATGAATAGACATTACTACCATTCAAGGTGATACCGTTAGTTTCAATAATGCTAAACTGATCCGCAAGCTCTCCATTAAGGGTCGTTTTAAAGACAAGACTTCCGCCTTGATAAGACAATCCTTCTGGGTCTTCTAGAGTAATAGATCCATCGACAATCACAGGGCTGCCATTTTCAAAGAATGTAACCTGACTTGCACCGCCGCCTAAAATAGGAGCGTCATTTACCGCTTGCAAATCAATTGTGAGTGTTTTTGAATCGTATGAACCGTTTCCATCCGTTACTGTAAATGTAAACGTTTCTGTTGTAGAACTGGTTAATGCATTAATCGCATTTTCGTCAGGCGTATATTGATACACACCTGTGCTTTTATTAATTTCTAGAGTTCCAAAAGTGCCCGCCTTTGAGAAAGAAGAACCCATATCGGTTCCGTTATCAATACTGTACTCAAAAGTGGTATTACTATCTGGGTCTGTTGCATTAAGCTGATTCGTTATGGTGTTGAAACTGTCTTGTCCATCGGTATCGGTAAGATAAATGGTATCTACAGGGTCTAACGACACTGAATCATTTACCTCAGTAATCACCAAACCTTTAGAGCTCGTATGCGTTATAGGAGTGTCATCGCCTGAAGCTGTAGTAATGATAATATTTTTATTAACCGTGCTATTCAACGCACTCAAATCAGCACTATCTTGGTATGTCACTTTATGGGACAAAGCTTCTAAAACAGAAGATTCCAAACCACCAGCTGCGTTGGCCTGCGTGACTTTAACGTCATCAATAAAGAGCTGCGCACCTAAAAGCGTACCGCCTGTCGCATCCCAGGTACCAGAGACAAATACAAACTGGTATTGTCCAGACTGACTCACCGCTATGGATTCTGTTGCCCAATTTGTTGTGACACTCGCTGAACTTGCTGTCTCATTTAAGATAATTTGATAGTTTATTGGGTCATTAACATCAATGATATAACCAAAAACATCATATGCATCTCCGCCACCTTGAGCTTTCCAATCAAACTGAACTGAATCTCCAGCCTCTAGCGCAACAGAAGCATCAGAATAGATATAAGGGCCACGAATCACTTCAAATCCCGTGTTCGACCACATAGTGGAGTACATCTGAATGGAGTTATCTCCATTTCCATCTTGGTGTACATAAGTTTTATATGTTGAAGAACTTAGAGTTCCCGTGTCATCAAGCCCATTGGTTGTTCTAGGCCAATCTGTATCTACTGGAGTTGGTAAACCGTCAATCGTATCCTGACCAAATATGACTCGGTCATTGACGATTGTCCATCCATCAATATTGATGATGTCACCTGTTTTTGAACTTAGCAGGCCTGCTGTTGAGAGGTTGAAATCACCATTCGTAAAGTCCACGCTAAAGTTAATTCTTAACTTTTGGCCATTTTGACCATTGAATGTACCATCAATTTGGCCAATCACTTTTGCACTACTACCGTCACCTAAGTAAACGGTATTACCAACCACGCTGACCTCACCATCTACCGTTGAGGCAGAACCATCATCTTCAAGCCCAAGAATCTCTGTGGTTGTTACTGAGTCGATTTCAAAGTCAATATAGCCGCCACTATAATCTTCAGCTGTATCAATGACCGTATCGGTTAATGGCAAGATAGGGTTTGCTTGCTCAACATATTGAGCAGCAACTTCAGGTGTAGCCGTAACATTAATATTTAATTGCACGCTATCAGACAAATCCCCGTCCGAAACATTGATAGTAAAGCTTTCAGATGTATCCGCATCTAGAGCATTAATAGCGCTATTATCAGGGGTGTAGGTATAGTCACCCGTTGACGCATCAATGGTTAAAGTGCCATAAAGACCTTGAATGCTCTGAACACCACTGCCATTGTCATCAATCTGATAATTTAAACTGCCACTATCAACATCACTGGCCGAAATAGTTCCTGTTATATCACCATAAATATCGGCACCTTTGCCATCAACAATGGCGAGTGCACTTGGAGCTGAAACAACTGGAGCATCGTTAACGGCAACAGTAGTCAATGTCGCGGTCACTACTGAGCTATCTAAATAACCATCATTTACCTGCCAAGAGATTGTTTTACTCGCATCGGTTAAGGCTTCATCACTCGATTGGAAAGTTACGCTTCTTAAAGCAGATTGCCATTCTGCGACCGTTGCTGTATCACCTGCTGATGAAAGTGTTAACAGACCATTAACAGAGTCATAGCTCCCTTGAATATTTCCCATTGAAATACTGTCGTTCACAAACAGCAACTCGTCATGACTTGTGTCAAAATTACCTGTAATTGAGATGGTTGCCGTTGATAATGTTACACCATCATCTGAAATACTTAGCCCAGGAGCTAAGACCACAGCACTTGCATTTTCCGTATAGCTCGGCGTATCAGAAACCGTAACCACAGGTTTATCATTAACCGTCATGGTGGCATTTTGAGAAATTTGCACAGATGACTCACCTGGCATGCCGCCGTATTCCACAATCGCATACGTTAAATTGCTACTTGCAGAGGGCAAGTCGTTCCACTGCCCAGGAACTGCACCACTTGCATAAAATTGCAGAGCGTCTTCATTACCTCCTGAGTCATTTGGCTCCCCACTATTCCAATTGGAGTAAGTTTGAGTTACTGGGTTATCATTTCCTATTGAAAATATCGTTCCAGCTTCAGGCCCAGTTACCCACTTCCAAGTTCCCTCTGTTTCCGAGTCTGAACCACCCGCCCAGCCATCTTCTGGGAGTTTAGATAAAATAAAATCATTTTCTTCTTGTGAAGTTATTGTTGCCAAATAACCTTGCATGCCATACAAAGTTAAACTTTCAGCATAAACTTTAGCTGCTGCCCAGGTCTGTTGGCCATTAGGCAAAGCAACGGCTTCATAAAAGTGTCCATTATCTTCAAATGGAATCGCCGAACCAATAGTAAAACTGATTGAGCGGTCTGTACCATCCGTAGCTGAAGCGGCTAAAGTTACACTTCTTAAAGCCTCTTGATACTGAGAAACCGTTGCTGTACCCGTTAACGTTAAAACACCTGTACTTGCATTATAGGAACCCGAAATCCCATTTTGATTGATAAAGCCGAGTTGATCACCCGAAACAAGGTTATTCAGCTGTACAAGGGCACCAGATATTGTGGTTGAATCAATGTCGGTAATGGTTAAATTAGGGGCAATTACCGTTGCTGAATTATCGTTTACAACATTAAGCGATCCTATGGTTAATACAGGCGCATCATCTACCGCAGTCACAGAAGTGTTTAAATTCGCCGAACTTGCTGATACAGCAGAATCAGCTCCTGTGTCACCATTGACGGTATCATAAGTTTCGCGCGTCGTCCCGCTGGTAAATGTGATGGTATTATCAGAACTATCTACGGCATGAACACTCAAGCTACCAGGGGTACCGCTATATTCAGCGGCTGGAACAAAACGCAGACTGGATGAACTCGATAGCAACAAGCCATCTGTCGTCGAAACGCTACCAACAGAATACCAGTTACTACCATCTGTCGAATATTGCCATTCACCTTCAGCGACAGAAGAAGAATCCGCCGTAATGATAATTCCAGACAGACTATCAGCGGGTGTATAGGATGTATCGGGATCACTCAGCAGAGAATCAAAAAGCGAACTAATCGTTGCACCAGACGGATTCAAGCTATCTTCCGCTACCGCAGCCAGAGAGCCATCCCCACTAAAAGAGGGAGCGTTATTCAATTGATTAATCGTCAAAGACGTTGTTTGAGAGCCAGTATTGCCAGACTTATCAACCACACTTACCGTTAAATTGCGTGTTTCAAGAGAGTCCACACCCGTATTTTGGTACTCAACCTGTCTTGCCAGGTCATTCAGTACCGTATCGTTTACCGTGTCACCAAAAACCTGAAAATTATCAATGTACAGAGAGCCACCAACCGCTCTACCGCCTGTAAAGTCATAAGTTCCTGCTACAAAAACAAAGTACCAGTCTCCAGAAGTTGGCACGACCACAGACTGTGTAGCCCAGTTAGTCTGCCCAGAATCATTTGCACCCGTTGCATCTAAAACCGTTACATACTCAGAGCCATCCGATTTCATCATATATCCATAGGCATCAAAAGCATCTCCACCAGCCGCCGCTCTCCAGTCAAAATAAAGGGTATCACCCGCATTTGCTTCAAATGTACTTGAGAAAGCGTAAGGGCCATGAACAACATCATAACCATTTGTTGTTTGGCCTGAATTGTACAAACGCAGAGAATATTGGCCATCTGTCTTTTGGTCTGATGACCACTGAGAAGAGTACGTCATGCTGTTCACTGAACCTGCATCATCGCCTGAATTTGGTGGATCAGTTAAATCATCAGGTGTGGTGTGACCATTGATTACGGTTGTACCAAGAATGACTCGGTTCTCACCGATAGTCCAACTATTCAAACTATCCTCAAACGAAGGGTTAGCAAAATTGGACTCAAAATTAACTCTCAAGTTATTACCATCTTGGCCATTATAAACGCTGTCAATCACACCAATAAATGTACCAGAGTGGTAAACATTATCACCCACAACCGTGATATTTCCGCCACTATCTAACGTAAACTGATCGCCACTGTTTGAGCTATCAACGCGAAATTCGATATAACCACCACCCAACTCACTTGAACCTGAAAAGGAGATATCACTATCAACGGTTATAGCAGGGTCACCTTCATCTATAACAATCGGACTAAGGTTACTCACCGAAGGCGCACCTAACTGTCCAGCATAAGCCGAGTAATTTATGGTCTGAGTTTCAATAGCGCCTATATTCAACTCTAAATCCCAATCTCCGCCAAGCGTATTCGCACCAGTGAGGTCATCCGATGCGGCAATGTCTGCACCTGTCAAATTCGCTAACGAATCGACAAAGTCACGCCCGTTACCATCGGCTCCAACATAACAACCATAGAGCATGACATCACCGCTCTCAGTTAAAGTGCCGCCAACGCGGGAAAGTAAATTTGAATAATCACTAAGATTGTCGCGATTTAGTGTCTGCGCACCGAGAGTAAACTCACCAACATCCCCGTGAGATAAAATATGAATGGCATCATAATCTTGAGCTGTTTCAGCCCACATTTCCAGCTGTGTTAGGCCATCATAATCGCCTCCAAGCAACTGAATTTCTACCCCTGCATGAGTGCTGTCAATAAGGGTTTGGTAATTGTCTAACCCTGTATCAATAAATACCACCTCTTTTCTGCCATTATTGGCCGCTGGATCAGCCGCTCTATATTGGGTAGGGGCTGGAGCTTCTGGTCGTGTAGGCGCAACCGATGCAGAAGTATCAGCTTGCTCTGTGGCCTGTTGGTCTTGTAAATCAACATCCGAAACAATGGCATCTGCTGCTGTGGCTACAGCTGCACCATCCAACAAAACCCTTGCTTCAAGTGCTGCAATAAGAGGTTTACGTTTAGCGTAAAAACTTGCTTGATTTTTTGAACGAATGTCTGACATGGAATATCTCCTCAAAGACCTTTAATTATTTCGGTCAAATAAATACTAATAACTTTCATGGATTTATCTATTACCGAAATGACTTTTATTTTTTAGCACTAACATTTTGGCTACTTACGGCATGCTTTTTGGAGCATCAAACACCGCAGTCGCACTCATGCCAGCTACAATACCCTTTGTCTGTAAGAGTTCAGCTCTCACCTCTAAGGTTTGGCTTACGCCATCAATTGTGGGATTTAAACCAGTTACTTTTGCCTCAACAATTTCACCTGTTTCATCAATGCTTAAATTCACTTTTTGATTAAGCTTGATATTTTTCACCCACTTTCCTGGAATAATGATTTCAGCCTGGAGCCTCTTAGTACCAATAACTTCAATAAGAGGTTCTTGACCAGCCCGCTCTTGTTCATTGACTAAAACTTTCACGACTTTTCCATCATAAGGCGCCTTGATATAACATCGTTGAGCGTTAATTCTAGCAATCTGCATTTCGGCACGCGCTTTTTCAAGCTCGGCTTCAGACAATGCAACGTCGAGCGCACCAATTGATCGCAACTCATTTAATTTTTTTGCATTTTTGAGTTTTAAGTCTGCAAGTTTAACTTCAGACTGTACTTTGGAGAGCTGAGCCTCAAAGACTCGGCAATCGAGCCTGACCAAGGTTTGCCCTTTACGAAATGAATCGCCCATTTTTTTTGGTACCGAAACAACCGTTGACACTAACTCGCCAGATAACACTGCTCGATCCACCGCCTTTACCACAGCTCTTGCTTCCATAGATTGAGCAAACAACACACAAGGAAACAAACATAAACCAAGACATAGAAAACCAGAAACCTTGTTTTTGATGTGCATCATTGTTATTTTTCTGCTTTAATTTCGGCAATTCTTTCTTTGTAAATCGCGTCACCCTCCAAGATATTTATATCAACAAAAAGCGGCACTCCAACGGATTCTATATATCTTTTAACCGCCATTCCTCTACGCATAACAAGGCGGCGGTTATAAGATTCTGGAAGATCAACTTTGTCCGTATCCTTAGAAGCATAAGGCGTAATAATCACCTTCTTGTACCCTAATTCAACTGCTTTTTTAAGGTACTGCTCTAACTCTTCGGTTTGCGTCACTTGCATCGAATCTAAATCAAAACCGATTACTGCTATACCCATTTTATCTTCTGGCTCGGCAAGTTCAGTTTGACTTTGTCCAGCCGTTTCTTCAATAGAGACTTTTTTAACAGCAGGCTTATTTTTTTGCGCAACTCTTGCTTTAGATTCCGTCATCTCTCCTGCTAAACTACCTTCAAAAGTAAAGGTTCCAGTTTTCCAAGCTTGCATCTTGCTGTCAATTTCGCTGGAAAGCATATTAAGATCTTTGTTTTTATAGCCAGAATCAATTAAGTCTAAGCCAATAGAGGTAAATATCTCACCAAAGCTATTTTGCATATCTGAATATGCAACATCACGGCGTAACTCAGCAAGTAATTCATTCATTTTTTCACGAATCAGCCCTAATTCACCCATGTTTTGCATCTGGTTAGAAATTACCGCTTGTTCACCTATGCGTTTGGATACCTCATAATATTGATCTGCAATTTTGAAATTTTTCTTAGACTCATAAAAACGAATATTTGAGATATGCACCTGTGAGATTACGGCCATTGAGCTGGCAATAGCTTGCTCTTTAACCAGGGCTTTATTAAGTTCATTAACTTTATCCACATTGTTCACATTGAAAACATTCAATAAATTCCAACTAACTTGAGCACCAATTCCTTGCCAGTCGTTGTTTAGTAGATAGGCGTTATCATCATAATAAGCACCTGCGTTCAAAGAGATTCCAGGCAATAAGCGAACCATAGCGGCTTTTGTTTCTTCAAGAGTGATTCGCTCACGATAGTTCGCCTCAATCAACTCTGGACGTTGCTCTATAGCCACCTTTTCCATGAACTCTAAATCAAACGGAATACTCATATCTTTGTATGCAAACTCGTCAAAACCTGCCAATTTAAAAGCTTGGCCTGGCTTCACCCCCATTAAACGTGACAAGTCCGTCTTAGCGGTTAATAGGTCCTGACGGAGAGATTGCAAAGTTCTCAAAACCTCTAGGAGGTTTCGCTGATATGAGAGCGCTTCCATGGGTGACTGCGCTCTAACTTGTTCTATCTTCTCTGCATCTGCTAATGCCGAAGATGCTTCTTTCATAAGCGGTTCTATCTTTTGTAGAAGCTTTTCTGCAGAAACTGCACGAAAATATGACTTACGCACATCTTGAACAATGTTATGTACAACCTTACGCTCACGCTCTTTAGCAATTAAATATCTGTCTGCCTGTTGTTTTGCACGAATATAAGAGAGTCCAAAATCTAAAACATCCCAGGTAAAACCAATATTTTGGGTACTGCTAGCTTTGTCTTGAGAGACTGAATAGGATGGCGGACTCGGTAACGGTTGAGGTTTACCATCCACAAAGGTCGTGCTTGCAGAAGCCGCATAATTATTTCTTTCAGAATAACCTGCTTTTGCTACCAAACTAGGTAACATGTCGAAATTATTAATATCAAGCTGACCTTGAGACAATACAGACTCAAGCACTTTGAGCCGATGTTCTCTATTATGTTTAATGGCTCGAGCAATTGCGTCAGACAAATCAATTTTGGAAATAATAGGAGGGCTTTGTTTTATTAAAATATTTAAGTTTTCGTTTGCTTTATCAGAAATTTGAGATTGAGAGAATTTTTCGGGATAAACCGAACAGCCCGTTAACACTGCAAAAATACCGCTTAGTAGTATTAAATTTTTTACTTTGAATTGTTTGGACATCTTTATCATCTCTATTCCCAAAATTTATAAAAAAACACGATACTCATAAGTATTTGCTAATGAATTGCACTTAAAGACGTGTATAAGAATACTTAACTTTAACTTAAGTTATGTAGTCAAATAATTTCAATCAATTCCTATCTTTTTTTGCAAAAAACTTATTTTGAAACAATATAAGTTGCTCAAATAAATGCATATAAAACATATTAATATCCATATCAAAATTAATAAATGTCCTGGCAAATATAACAACCTAAGTACATTAATCTTATAGCGGGTTAAATAGGCCGTCACCATCAAATTAGGTAAATTTAGGAAAAAACGAGATCTAACAACTGTAAAAACGTGCATATATTCTCCCAAACATAAAAATTCAAAATAAATACAGCAAATTAAGACAAAAACCGCTGTTATTACGTTTGCAAAAAGAATTCACCAGGCCTGGTAAAAGTTGTAATGCCGTTTATTGTGTTTGGACTCTTAAGAATTAAGCGCAGTGAAGATAATAAAGTCGATTTTCCGCTACTTTCAGAAGATAAGTAGCGATGGTTATAAAAACGCAATGAGCGATAATCATTTTTAGCGCTATTTACATCTCTCTTAGCCAGTAGAAGCCAAAACCTGGAATCACTAAGGCGTTGTTATAGATTTCTGGTTGTTGGCGGCTTTGTAAGTCAAACAGTTGCCCTTGATCATAACTTCCCCAACTACCGACGTCTTCTAGATCTAACTTTTGTGGTTGGTTGTTAAAGTTGGCCACAACCAACACTCGGTCACTAGACTGCTGTGGATTAAATCGGCTAAAAACAAATAAATTTGGGTTTCCTACATCGATTAATTCACGGTTATTGAAATCAGCAAACACATTGACTTCTTTACGCACAGAAATCATCTTTTTAATTCCGTTAAATATTTCATATTCAATGGTTCCTGTAACATGTCGAAGTTCTGCTTTTTCCCAATTGATGCAGGGGCGATGAACCCAGCGATTATCATCGACTTTATGAGGATCATCGAGGTAGGAATCATCATTTAAAGTGCCAATTTCGTCCCCATAGTAGAGTAGTGGAATACCACCAAAAGATAAAATCATGCTATTTAGCAGCAAAATCTGTTTAACAGCATCTTCTTGTGCGGCCAAGTCGCCAGTATAGAACGCATATTGCAGGCCTGCTAATGAAGCAAGCGAACCTGAAATCCGCGAGTCACCTGTTTTAAAGTTCTCCGCGAAAGGCAGACCACGAGCGTGAGAGTCATCATAACGTCCAGTAAGATAGTCAATTAAAAAACGACGGTGCGATTGCGGATTATAACCCGCTTGAATAATGTCTTTGTCATCAAAGCCTAGACCAATATCGTCGTGACAGCGAATGTAGTTTAACCAGGTTGCACGCTCTAATTTAACGGGTAAGCTTTTAATACCTTGGGTTAACAATTTGGCATTTTTAGTTGCCACGGCATCCCAAAGTAAAGCCATATAAGTTGCGTTATAGGCGATTTCACACTCTTTAGCAATGACCGCATCTTCACCAAAATACTTGGTGACTTCTGAGGGAGCAACAATGGCTTCAGCAATAAACAGAACACCTGGCGCAACCACTTGGCAACAATCTTTAAGCAATTGTAATATCAAGTGAGCTTCATGTTCATTTTGACAGGTACTGCCAAGTTTTTTCCAAAGGAATGCAACGGCATCCAAACGCAGGATATCAGCCCCTTGATTTGCCCAGTAGAGAATGACATCAAGCATTTCAATAAAAACGGCTGGATTATTGTAATTTAAATCCCATTGGTAATTATTGAATACCGTCATGACCCAACGTTGCATTTTGTCATCCCAGGTAAAGTTTCCTGGTGCGGTTTCTGGAAAAACTTCCAACATGCTTTGCTCAAACATATCGGGGATATTACGAGATTCAAAGGTGTAATAGTAATCACGGTAAACGGGGTCACCTTCACGGGCTTTTTCGGCCCATTCGTGTTCGTCCGAGGTGTGGTTTAAAACCACATCTAACGCCAGCAACATATCTCGTTCACGCATCTCTGTAGAGAGATTCTGTAAGTCTTCTAGGGTTCCAGCACGACTATCCACCTCTCTAAAATCACTGACGGCATAGCCGCCATCACTCTGCCCTTCTGGACATTTCATAATGGGCATAATGTGAGCCAGATTGACACCAAGCTCTTGCAGATAGCTTAAATGGCTTTGCATATCATTTAAGTCTTTAGCAAAACCATTCGCATAGAGCGCCATTCCCACCCATTTTTGATGTAAAAACCAGTTATGGTCTCGTTCACGATCAATGTCTAGCTGTTTTAAATCATCTAAACGATTAATGTATTTTCGAGCCATGGTTTCAACTAGTTTTAAAGCCTGTTGTTCAAAATCTGGGCGATTACCATACAGCTTAGAAAACAAACCATGAATGGCATAAAAGTTTGCACCAAGCCGTGTATAGAAATGGCGTAAATCTTTTTGGTAAATATCTGGTTTGATTTGGTTGAGGATATCGTTCAATAATGAATGGGAGATTTCTTCGTACATAGGCTTTTAACTGCTCTTAACTATTTTGTATTGAATCAGCTAGTAGTAATGACTGATAAAAAGATTTTTGATTGGGTGTTGCACCGCGAATACCAATGATTTTACTGGCTAGCCTTTGTGCTGTTGCGATCGTTTGTTGAGTTGACCATTTTTTTATTAAACCGTGTATATAAACGGCGGTAAAAGCATCGCCCGCGCCAACGGTATCGACAAATTGCTCTATTTTGTCAGGCGTTTCTTTAAAAAAACCATCTGCTGTCAGTACGGTAACGCCATCAGCACCTTGAGTCACAATCACTTGCTCATTACCAAACGTCGTTTGAAATGCTTTTATTGCGGTTTCAAGATTGGATTGCTGAAACCCAAGTTCACGCAATTCATCTAAATTCAGTTTGACCCATTTTGCTTGTTTAAGCCAATAAATTAAGGTTTCCTGTTCCCACCAAGGCGCTCTTAAATTGACATCTAAAAAAATATCCCACTCTCCAGAGTGAACGAGTTTTTGAAACTGATCTTTCGCATAGTTACTTCTTAAAGCCAGTGAACCATGGTAAAGAATGCCTTTTGGATTGTTCAACTGTGTTTCAGACTGATTAATGAAATCGTAAGCACTGTTAATTTTGATATCGTAATGTGGTTCATCATCCTTAAAAGTCACTTGTACCTGGCCTGTTGGATGCTGTTCATCTATTTGAATATTGTCTGTAGCAATCCCCCAATCTTGGGCTTGCTGAATAATTTTTTCACCAAGTTTATCTTTACCTACTCGAGAGATAAACACGGGATTATCGCCCAAAGCTTGCAGGTGCCAACAAATATTAAAAGGAGCTCCACCAAGAACTTGCTGTTGCTGTTCTTGATGACTAAAACAGTCAAATAAAACTTCGCCAAATAGGGTGATTTGTGTTTCAGTTGATTGATTCATATTTAATCCCTAAAGCATGAATGTGTCGTTTGAACCTAGGAAGATAGTGCATCACGCCTTGCAAGACACCTGAACTGTAATTTCCATTGTCATTATTGGCGTTTATAGCTTGAAAAAACTGTTTTCCAGTACCACGTTTTTCAACCAGTTCTAATGCTTGTTTTTTTAGCTCAGGCGTTGCATTCGCCACCAAAACGGACTGAATTGGACTGATTAATACTTCAAGGTCATTGCCACTGTCTCCAGCAAAAACCACCTCTTGGTTTTGATAACCTAAGTATTGCTGTAAAAACTCAATGGCGTGCAGTTTATTGGCTTTGGGCGGCAAAATATCTAGCAAACCAGTATGAGTGGTTTCATCAATACTCCAAATCAAATTGGTTTGAATTTTTAAAGGTGCTAGACGTTCATTTACTTTAGCCAAACAGTCTTGCTCGGCAAGCTTTTGTAGGTCAATATAAAAACTGATTTTATGGGCGTTCTGTTTTTCAGATTCTTGTTTTGCCAGGCCTGGTATCGAGTCGAGTAAATCATAGATTTGTTTTGGCTCAACCCCACGCCAATCTTGATCAATCTCTTTTTCCCATGCGGTTATAGGATGCCACAGCTGCTCTTTTTGCTGGTAAATACGTGTACCTACATCGGTGATTGCATAGTCTGCTAAAGGCAACTGATATTCTTGAACGGCTTGCTGCATTAATGCCAGATGACGCCCTGTTACATAAACCAAATTCACTGTTGGCAAACCACAAAAATCGGCAAATCTTTCTCGCGCACCGCTCGTTTCCTTTTGCATACCATTGGGTATCACCGTGCGATCCATATCGGTACAAAGAAGCAGTCTCATCCGTTTTCCCGCTCGCGTCCTGATGCATGACTATTTTCAGCTTCGGCTTTTTCTTCCATTTCAGGCGGACGACATTTACCAAAAAAATCATAGTGTTCAATCGCTTCTAAAATGCCTTCTTCATAACTTTTCTGGGCAAAATAGATTCGCTCAAACTCTTGCAACTGTGAGAGATCTTCCTTATGACGGTTAGCCACTACCACGGCAAGAGTATTACCACGCATCATATCTTCATCCGCACCAGAACCACCTGCAACCAGTATTTTTTCTAAAGGTATTTGCCAACGGTCAGCCACATAACGCAATGCCATTCCTTTGGAAGCTCGCATAGGCAGAATATCTAGGTATTTATCAAAAGAGAGCTGAACATTTGCCGATTCATCCTCTTGATGAAGTATGCCATTGATGTGGTCAAGATCGGTAATGTCCTTATTAAGGTAATAACTAATCTTAAATGGGGCTTGCTCTGATTTTGGCTGTAAATACAGGCCTGGATGTTCATCTAGCAGGTCTTTAATTTTATACCTAACCCAGTGAAAATCGATGTGTTTAGCCCAATATTTGTCTTTATTGAGTTTAGGGGCATAGTAAATCTCGGTTCCCGAACTGGTGATTAAAGTATCAGGTTCAGGCAATTTGTAGTGTTTAAGTAAACGTAAAGCGGAATCAAGCCTTCTGTTAGTTGCAACAATAAATAGGGTTGATTTACGGTGCTCTTTTAACACGGCAATGAGTTTAGTTAACGCTTCAGGGTTTCCAACAAGGTTATGGTCAAGACTGGTGACTAAGGCACGGTCTTTATAAAGAGCTGATCGTCTTGAAATCGGTGTTCTTGGTAACCGTTCAGAATTTTTAACAATTGGGCATATCAAATTCAAATAACGTTCTGCGTGAGCTTTCCATGCATAGTGTTGCTCTACACCGCTTAACCCATGTTTAATCATTTGATTTTTCTTTTCAGGCTGTTTAAAAAGCTCAAGCAATGCCTGGGTAATTGTTCGTGGTTCTAATGGGTCAATAAGAATGCCATTCTGGCAATTCTCTATAATATCTCTTGGCCCACCATCTTCTGTTGCAACAATAGGCAAACCAGATGCAGTCGCTTCAATTAAAGTTAAACCAAACGGTTCTGTTAAGGCGGGGTTAACAAACACACCCCCTGACGCTGCCGCAATGCGATAAATAAAGGCGACATCATTACGACTATGATGTTTTGGCAAAGAGACCTTGCCATATAAATCATAACGGTCAATCATCGCCCAGATTTCATGAAAGACCTGTTGCGCTCCTGACTCCAAATCTTCTACATCATCGCGGTTACCTGCAATAATCAATAAATTGGCTTGTTGTTGTAGCTCGGGCGATTGACCATAAGCCTCAATTAAAGCGGCAATATTTTTGCGAGGGTCGGGTCTTGATAAAGCCAAAATAATTGGTTTTTGCGAATCAACCAAAGAGTAGGTTAATTGTTGATAAAGTTTTGAGGTTAACTCATCGCCATATGGTGGCTGAAATTGGGCTAAATTTGTTCCTGGAGGAATAACCCGCATTTGCTCTGGTTGATAGAAATCATAAATTTCATACTGCTCTTCAATCTCTTGATGAGTGCTGGTAATCACCCTTTCTGCGGTAGCCAATACATGCTCTTCGGCATCAATACGCCTGGACATATTGTACTGGCTTTCAATCTCTTCGGACGGCACACCATTGGCAAACAGTCTAGCACGCTTAACGCGCCCTAATGAATGCCCCGTATGAATAAGCGGAATAGATAATTGATTGGCTAACTGGCTTCCCACATAACCTGCGTCGGCATAGTGGCTGTGAATAATATCGGGGTAATGATTTTGATGCCGAAAATAGTCCATCATATTATCAGCAAACGTATCCAGATAATCCCACAACTGCTCTTTGAATATATACTCTTCTGGACCCGCTTCGATTCTAATAATTGAGAGTTTATCGTTTATTTTTTCAATGGGTTGGGCGTAGTCTGCATCAACAGAGCTATCTTTTACTAAACGCGTAAAAAGCTCTACTTTACCCACTTCGGGTCTTTCTGATAGAGCCTGAGCGAGCTCTAAAACATAGAGAGTTTGGCCTCCTGTATCCGCGTCTCTACCTAATTCGAGATTATTACCACGGAAAAGGCCGTGAACACTAATAAGAGAGATATACACATCAGTTTGCTGTTCGTTCATACTTTTCACTTTATTGACAATTCTTGTTGGCTCAGAAATCAATGGGTTAAAAGGTTATTTGAATTTTAGCTCCCTCATTTATAACATACTCTAAAATAGGATTCTAAGATTTAAGTGATTAACTTGTGGATTTTAAAAGAGAAATCAAATACAAAGAGGCTTAAAAAGGTAATGACTCTTGGCTAAGATACACCTTAGTGTGTTTGCCTTGAACCTGTTTAATGGGAAGCTTGGCCTCTTCTGTGAGCCAGGCACTTATAGCATTACGCTTAGACTCTCCTGTAATCAATTTAATCACTAAATCACACTGATTAAAGGCTGAGTAACTTAAACTCACTCGTTGAGAAGGCGGCTTAGGAGAATCGTTTTCTATAATAATAGGGGCGACCTGACTGCCATTAGATTCTGAAAAGACCTGTTGAACAGTTTCACTTCCATCGTGCCCAGGAAACAGGCTGGCGGTATGGCCATCTTCACCCATACCCAATAAACACACATCAAAATGGTCTACTGACGCAAGTAAGTTCGCATAAGCCTTAGCGGATTTTTCAGCACCCGCTTCGGTATTCATAAAATGAATATTTTTAACGGGTATATCATTATTGCTCAACCAGTGAGAGAGCAAAGCCTGGGAATTGCGTTCCGAGTGATTAAACGGCAAAACGCGTTCATCCCCCATATAGATATGCCAGTTTTTCCAATCGGCATGGCGTTCCGCTAATAATTGATAACAACGGTTTGGTGTAGAACCGCCTGCCGTAATAAAATGAAAAGCACCATATTTTTGAATCGCCCTATCCGCAATTTGCAGAATTTCTTCTACGCATTGCTGGGCAAGAGCTTCACTGTTATCGAAGACTTGCCAATTTTCAGGTAAAGATGAACTCATATGGCAAGCCTACTCTTTACAGTGTGGATTAATATAGGTACGCCAATATTGTTCGTTATCATCAAACAGTTTATGTGAACCTTCAGGCCCCCAACTGCCTGATGCGTACGTATCAATATAATCCGTTTGATTTGCCCACTCAGACAAAACGGGATCAACCACATCCCAAGCCGCTTTGACTTCATCAAAACGTAAGAACAGTGACCTATCGCCTTTAATAACATCTAATAACAGTTCTTCATAGGCATCGATTTTTGAATTTTCATCGTATTTCATGGCCGCATCCAAACTAATCTGTTCGGTATTAATTTCCAGGCCTGGTTGTTTGGCAATCATCTCGATTTTAATAGACTCATTCGGCTGAATACCAAACACAATCCAGTTAGGCTCCATTTTTTTAACCTGTGAATCACGGAAGAATTGTTTAGGCGGATGTTTAAAACAGATTGAAACCAAGGTTTTAGACTGCTTCATGTTTTTACCCGTCTGAATGTAGAAAGGCACACCTTCCCAACGCCAATTATCAATATAGAGTTTTAAAGCCGCATAGGTCTCGGTGACCGAATCTTCGGCCACACCAGGCTCATCTAAATAGCTGTGCACTTGGTTGCCATGAATAATACCCTCGGCATATTGAGCACGATACGCTTGACCTTTGACCTGTTTCTTTTTAATAGGGCGAATCGATTTAAGCAGCTTTACCTTTTCATCACGCAAAGATTCGGCATCCATAGAGGCAGGAGGCTCCATCGCAACCAACGCCAATAGCTGTAAAAGATGACTTTGAATCATGTCACGCAAAGCACCACTATGGTCGTAATAACCAGCACGAGTTCCCACACATTTGTCTTCGGCATGGGTTATCTGAATATGGTCAATGGTATTTCGGTTCCATAAGGGTTCCATCAGTGCATTGGCAAAACGAAAAACCATCACATTT
Source organism: Thiomicrorhabdus sp. Kp2 (assembly GCF_000478585.1). Classification (NCBI taxonomy): domain Bacteria; kingdom Pseudomonadati; phylum Pseudomonadota; class Gammaproteobacteria; order Thiotrichales; family Piscirickettsiaceae; genus Thiomicrorhabdus; species Thiomicrorhabdus sp. Kp2. The sequence goes on along the minus strand of NZ_ARWI01000001.1, from coordinate 1,731,285 downwards.
TGCACCATACCTTTGCCAAGATAATGGTCAATACGGTAAGTCTGCTCTTCAGATAACGCTTTACTGATTTTATTTTGCAGTGCCGCAGCACTTTCTACGTCATACCCAAACGGCTTTTCAAGAACCACACGTTTCCAACCATTCGATTCATCTAATAAACCATGCTCTTTAAGTTCATGGGTTACTTGGCCAAACATATCTGGCCCTAGCGATAAATAAAAAGCCATTTTGGAAGAAAATTTTGGCTCTGCTAACGTTGTTGCTAAATTTTTATAACATTCAGCACTCGAAATATCCATTTGCACGTAGTCCATACGCGAGGCAAAAGCTTTAAAAATAGCATGATTAATACCTCCACGGGCAACAGGTTCAATGTACTTTTTAATTTCAGTCAATAAATCTTCAAGACGCCACTCTCTGCGACCAATTGCCACAATACGCATACCATCTGGCAAACGACCCACGCATTCTAAGTGGTAAAAAGCAGGCATTAATTTGGTAAGAGATAAATTCCCAGTTGCACCAAATACCACATATGTACAAGGTTCAACCATGATTAAACCTCATACGTTGTAGAGCTAACATTACCGCCAGATTGAATCCAGTCGGTATGAAAAAACTCTCCACGTGGAGCATCTACACGCTCGTAAGTATGAGCACCAAAATAATCACGCTGTGCTTGCAATAAATTAGCAGGCACAACCTCACTGCGGTAACCATCAAAAAACGCTAAGGCCGAGCTTAAAGTTGGGGTTGGGATTTGCTGTTCAATACCAAACACCACCGCTTTTCGCCAATGGCTTTCAGCGGCTTTAATTGCGTTTTCAAAGAAGGGGGCTTGCAGTAAGTTTGCCAGGCCTGGTTGTTTTTCATAAGCGTGTTTAATCTCTTCTAAAAAACGGCTTCTAATAATGCAACCACCACGCCACATAAGCGCAATGCCACCGTAATTTAAGTCCCAACTATAGGCTTTAGCCGCTTCAGCCATTAACATGTAGCCTTGGGCGTAAGAGATAATTTTTGAAGCATAAAGCGCATCGTGAATTGAAGCGATAATGGCTTGTTTTTCTTCTGATGAATAGGTTTTTGTGGCGACCGTTCTTGGGTAAATTTTAGAGGCCTGTACACGTTCTGTTTTTAAGGCCGATAAACAACGTGCGTAAACCGATTCGGTAATCAAGGTCACAGGGATCCCTAACTCTAATGAGCTAATTCCAGTCCATTTACCAGTACCTTTTTGGCCTGCGGCATCTAAAATTTTATCGACTAACGGCTCACCATCTTTATCTTTAAAAGTTAAGATTTCTGCGGTAATTTCAATTAAATAAGAGTCTAAAACCCCTTTATTCCAATCAGCAAAGACGGCTTGGCATTCATCTGCACTCATACCCAAACCTTCGCGCATTAGCTGATAAGCTTCTGAAATAAGCTGCATGTCACCATATTCAATCCCATTGTGGACCATTTTCACATAGTGACCAGCACCATCATCCCCCACCCAATCACAACAAGCCTCGTTACCTGATTTAGCCGCAATCGCTTGAAAGATGGGTTTGACACTTTCCCAGGCCTGGTTATTTCCGCCTGGCATAATGGATGGTCCAAAACGCGCACCCTCTTCGCCCCCAGAAACCCCCGTACCAATAAATAAAATACCTTTTTCGGCTAGGGCTTTGGTTCTACGGTTTGAATCGATGTATAAAGAGTTACCACCATCAATGATAATATCGCCTTCATCCAATAACGGGACGAGCTGTTCAATAAACGCGTCAACCACGTCACCCGCTTTAACCATTAACATGACTTTTCGAGGCGCCGCAAGAGAATCCACTAACTCTTTTAAGGAATAAGCCGCGCTAATTGGAAAACCTTGTGCACGCTTTTCAATAAACTCATTGGTTTTTTGCTCTGAGCGGTTATACACACAAACATGAAAGCCATGCTCCGCCATATTCAAAACCAAGTTTTGTCCCATCACGGCAAGGCCAATTAAACCAATATCTGCAGCTGACATACTCTCTTCCTTATTCAATTCTGGGTAATTTTTAATTAAAAACGGTTGGTAATCCAAACCGTTTGATAGGGGGCTAACGTCATTTCACCATATAAATCGGTAATCATTTGGTCGCTAATAATCTCTTTCCACTCATCCATATCTATTAAGTTTAATTGTGCCAAACTTAATGTTTGTGACCGATTCGTGACATTATTAATCACAAAAATACTTTGATGACGCATCAAACTTTGTCGCCAGAAACCAAACAGCTCATCAGGTAAATGCAAAGTGAATTGCGTGGCATTTGGATGGAAAGCCGCATGCTGTTTACGTAAATGAATCAAACGACTTAAACCACTTAAAACACGGGAATTTAAGGTGTTGGAATCCTCAAGCAAAGGCTGCAACTCATCAAACTGCCATTTATGACGATTTATATCACGATTATGCTCTGTTTTTTCTAACATGTCATAATCATTTTCAGTGGCAAAGAAAGAATGCACATAAATCGCTGGAACACCTTCCAAAGCGATGGCAATCGCATGAGCGCATAACATACGTTCTACCTGATACTCATCCACACCATCAGCCGTGCCCTTAAAGGCATCAATTAAAGCAATATTAATCTCATACGGGTGTTTTTCACCGTTTAAACCCGCACGCCAAGAGACTCTTGCACCAAACGATTGTAAGGCATGAATCATATTTTGCAGCTCTTCTGGATCAAGAATCCCCTCGGCAGGCCTGACACCAATACCATCATGACTGGCAATAAAGTTTAAAAAAGTGGTGCCCATTTGCGCAGGCGGCATAGTCATTAACCAAGATTTTAAATGTTTGGCTGAACCAGTAAGTAAGGCATTAATTAATAGCGGTGGCAAGGAGAAGTTATAAACCATGTGCGCTTCATTGGCATTACCAAAATAGGTGAGGTTTTCACGTTTAGGCACATTAGTTTCTGTGATAATAATCGCCTCAGGCAAACGGTACTCAATTAAAGCACGCATTAATTGAATCGCTTGATGAGTTTCAGGCAGGTGAATACAAGATGTGCCAATAATTTTCCATAAAAAGCCAATGGCATCTAATCTAAAAATACTTGCACCTTTATCGATGTACATAGAAATCAAACGCATGACCTCTAAAAACACATCTGGGTTAGCGAAATTTAAATCAATCTGATCGTGACTAAAGGTACACCAAACGTATTTTTCACCCTCGGTGGTATGGGTAATTCTCAATAAAGGAGTCGTACGTGGGCGAACCACCGCTGATAAATCTTCGGTTGGACTGGCTTGCACAAAATAGTTTTCATACTTTGGATCACCCGCCTCAAAAGCCTTAAACCAGGGGTGTTCACTTGAACAGTGGTTAATCACTAAGTCTGCCATGATTTTATAGTCTTGGCTAATCTCTGTGATATCAGACCAAGACCCTAAATCAGGGTTAATGGATTCATAATCCGATACCGCAAAACCACCATCAGAGGTATAAGGGTAATAGGGCAAAATATGCACCATTGAGACACTCTCTTTTAAGTAAGTGTCTAAAGTGTTTTTTAAGGTTTTCAGGGGTTTTTCGCCACTCTTAAGAATAGAATCGCCATAAGTAATGAGCATAATATCTTGCTCATCCCAATGTGACTGGTGCGACATAGGTAACTGGCAAGATGTTTTATCAATGCCAGTTATCTCGATAAACTTCTCTGCCAATTCAGCCGTATCTTGATCGGGATAGAGCGCCTGCACTAATGGAGTAATTCGCTCAATCAGTGCAGAGTAAGCGACCGCAGATGGACATGATGACATTGGCATAGAAGCCCCCTTCTTTATTTAGATTGATACTCTTGCATATCGGCTTCAACCGCTTCGGTAATCTCTTGCAAAATATCTGGAAAAGCCGATGAAACTCGGTTCCACGATGGAATAAATGGCGTTTCCATTGGCGCTTCTAAAAAGTGTTGACCCGCTTTAATAATATTCTCACAGAACATCTCTACTGCAATTTCTTCTTTATGCACATCCAACTCTAAGCCATTCATAATCGCATCATTACGGTAAGACTCAATTAGGTCTAGGGCAATTCGGTAATAAGTCGCTTTTAAGGTTCTAAAGCCCTCTGTGGTAAAGGTGACACCTTCCGCAGCTAACTTACGGTAAAACGCCTTAGCAATATCAATCGACATTTTAGATAAACCTTTTTGGGCGTCATCGGCTGATAAGTCTTGGTGTTTATGGTCGTAAATATCGGCAATATCTACTTGGCAAATACGGTTAGAACTGATGTTTCGTTTCATCTCCGAAAGCACGCCAATCTCAAGCCCCCAATCCGAAGGGATGCGTAAATCCGAAATCACCCCAGCTCTAAAAGCAAACTCCCCTGCTAACGGGTAACGATAGGAGTCGATATGACTTAGATATTCGTCGGCTCGTTCATTTTGCTCTCCAGCGGTTTTTTGCAATGCACGTATCAGTGGCGTAACCAGTAAACGGGTCACTCGTCCATTCATGGTTTGATTGGCAATACGGGTATAAAAACCCTTGGCAAACGCATAGTTAAATTGTGGATTGGCCACGGGATAGATCAATCGTGCCAATAATGAACGTTCATAAGTGACAATATCACAATCGTGTAAAGCGACCGATTCAACTCTATCTGAACCTAAAACATAACCAATCATATACCAGACATTTCGCCCTTTGCCTGGTGCTTCTGGAGCGATGCCTTCATCAACCAACTTCTTGTGAATGGCTTTCATGCGTGGACCATCGTTCCAAATGACTTTAACGTCTTGCGGTAACACTGAAAAATACTCTAAAGCATGGCGATACTCAGCCTCATTGGCTCTATCTAAACCCACCACTATCTCTTCCAAATAAGGAACCGACTTTAACTCTTCAACAATTTTGGCAAGGGCGGGCGTTTGCAGTTCAGAATATAAGCTTGGCAAAATCAAGCCTAAAGGCCTTTGTTTACTGTACTTTAATAAGTCAGCTTCCATATCCTCGATAGGTCTATCCACTAAATTATGTAATGTGGTGATAATGCCGTTCTGATAAAAATCCATACTTGCTCCTTCCCACCGTTGGGGTTTGGATATTCGTTAATTTTTTAAACTATCAAGCCGTTTCTAACCAATTTAAAACGGCTTGATTCCAGCCTTTAGGCCCATACTCTTTGGTCACAATGACCCTATCGTGCTCCACCACGGGTGGCGGATTAACGGGAGAGCGAATCACAACGGGGTAATCACTCGCCTCTAATAAAGGAATATCGTTATTACCATCACCCAAGGCCATGGTCTCAATCGGTTCTTGCCAGGCCTGGTGATAATAATCTGTTAAAAATCGTAGTGCCAAACCCTTATTACTCAACCCCATTAGATGCACAAATCGCCCACCTTTTATGAGTTGCAAACCATAAGGTTTCAAAAGAGCCATAAACTGCTGTAAACGCTCTTCGGTATCTTGCCAAAGCAGAGGTTCAGAAAAGTGACGCTGCTTGGCCTTTGCCGCTTGCTCTAAGCTCAAGCCTGTACAATCAGAAACCTGTTGCACACTCATTTCAGAAAAGCCAGTACAAATAAAATGAAACTTTTTTCTCATAGCCTGAGCCAAAGTCAACATCTCTGACATTAAAACCGAGTTTAGACTAATGTAGTCATAACTCTCTTTCCATTGCGAAATTTCGATGTTTTGCAACCAATCTTTGCGAAAAACCTCTGTAAACTGCATACTCCCTTTAGGCCAAAAAATACCTGCGCCATTTTCAACAATAAAAGGGTATTTGTTATGTAATTCATTACGAATATCAATCACCTCTTCTGCCGTTTTACTGGTAGTCAAAACCCAAGGAACGTGTTGAGTTTGCAAAGCGTTTATGGCGGGTAACGCAGGTGAGTAGTCATAATCGTGATGGTCTAATAAGGAACCGTCTAAATCGGTAAATAACAACTTTCTCATCTAGGCGCCTTTGCTTTTCGACAACGTTTCAAATTCAAAATTTAACTTCATAACTTCAACTCAATACTAATAGAGTTAATGCAATCATTGTGCCAATGAATTTTTATACATCCTAATTAACTCCCACCAAAAAGACCTTGTTTCTTAAAAAGAATATCTTAATTAATATATCTAAAACAATAAGTTAAATACTTATTAAACTTTTAAATAGAGTCTATATAACAGCAATTAAAACACATAATTAATGTGAACTAACTGAAACCTTATCTTGATAAAAACGCAAAAAATCTTAATCAAACAGACCTAAACCCCTCCTTCCTCTCACCAATATGGTGCGTAAAGCACCTTACTCAGACAAGACCCTGCAGACAACAACTCACAAAAAGACCCTATCCTATTGAAATGTAATAATTTAATCACAAATTACGCCCTTATTGCTAAATGCCTAAAAAACGAGGTTATTATGCAAATACAAAACAAATACCCTAATAACGGCTTCTATGATGAATCGATAGACGCCAATGAAAAACCACGCGCAGCTTCTGTTGAGCTTTTTCAACATCTAACCAATCTGGGCTTTGAAGAGCTCACAGAACGCCAAAAAGCGGCTGAAAAAACCATCGCCCAAATGGGAATCTCTTTTACCGTTTACAGTGATAAGGGAAACATTGACCGACTTTGGCCTTTTGACTTAATTCCAAGAACCATTGAAGCCTCTGAATGGGAGCAGGTTGCAAGTGGGTTGAAACAGCGTTTAAGAGCGTTAAATCTATTTATTGAAGATATCTACAACGATCAAAATATCTTAAATAAAGGCATTGTGCCTGCCGAAATCATCCTATCGTCTAAGGATTTTAGACCTGAAAGCAAAGGCATGAAGCTGAAACACCAGGCCTGGGCATGTATTTGTGGTACCGACTTAGTGCGTGATGATGCGGGTGAGTTTTATGTATTAGAAGATAATCTTCGTGTGCCTTCAGGGGTGTCGTATATGCTTGAAAATCGTTATGTCTCTAAAACAGCCATGCCTGAGGCGTTTCAAGATATTAACATTCAACCCATGAACCAATACCCTTATGAACTGCTAAAAATGTTGCGTTCAATCTCCCCGACTGATTCCGAAGACCCTGAAATTGTGGTTTTAACGCCAGGTATTTTTAACTCTGCTTATTATGAACACGCCTTTTTAGCCCATGAAATGGGGGTAGAACTGGTGGAGGGTTCTGATTTAATGGTGGGTGATGACGACTGTGTTTATATGCGTAATGTTGATGGTCCACAAAAAATCGATGTGATTTATCGCCGTATTGATGATGATTTTATTGACCCCGAAGTGTTTCGTGAAGATTCTGCTTTAGGGGTACCAGGTTTAATGCGTGCATGGCGAAAAGGCAATGTAGGCATCGCAAACGCCCCAGGCTGTGGCGTGGCTGATGACAAGGTTCTGTATGCCTACGTACCCGATATTATTCGTTTTTACCTTAATGAAGAACCTTTGATTTCCAATGTACCCACCTACCTATGCAGTAATGAAAAAGACCGTGAATATGTTTTAGAACACCTTAATGAATTGGTGGTAAAACCTGCCAATGAGTCTGGTGGCTATGGTTTATTAATTGGCCCCAAAGCAACTCAAGAGGAACTAGAGACCTTTAGCCAACTTATTCAAGAAAACCCAAGAAATTATGTGGCGCAACCCACACTTAATTTATCCACAGCCCCAACCATTTGTGAAAACGGACTCGAACCCCGTCATGTTGACCTTCGCCCGTTCATACTACATGGAGAGGAGAGCTATGTGACCGCAGGCGGTCTAACCCGTGTTGCTATGGTTAAGGGCTCTTTAGTGGTTAACTCATCACAAGGTGGTGGCAGTAAAGATACTTGGATTGTGAAACTGGAGGATAAATAATGTTATCTCGTGTGGCAGAAAGAATCTATTGGTTAGCGCGTTACATTGAACGCATTGAAAACACCGCTCGTTTAACACAAGTTCACTCACAGCTCATGTTTGATATGCCTAAATCGGTCAAGCTGTCATGGTATACATTAATTGAAATCACCAGTAATGAAGATTTTTTTGAAGAGCACTATGACGCTAAAACCGAAAAAAACTGTTGTTGGGCCATCTTAGGTGATCGAGATAATTCAGCCTCGTTAATCTCCTCATTATGGTGGGCAAGAGAGAATGTTCGCACCACGCGTGATAGCTTACCTAGAGAGGCCTGGATATACGTTAATGAACTGTATCTATTGGTAAAAGAGAATGAAGAGGACTTTAATGTAAGACGTAAACGTAATGAGTTGTTAGAACAAGTCATCCGTTCATGCCAAGCTATTTCAGGTATGCTTGATGGAACAATGAGGCTTAATAAAACGTTTCAATTTTTACAGCTAGGCACGGCTATTGAACGAGCAGATATGACCTCACGTATTTTAGATGTAGGTGGTTTTTTTGTGGCGCAAGAGCTTGAAGAGCAGGAGATTAAACCCTTTGAGAGTATCTTATGGGCAAATATATTAAAGTCGGTCAGTGCTTACTTTATGTATCGCCAAGCGGTGCAAATGGAAATCAACGGTAAATCGGTTATTCGCTTTTTGGTCAATGACCCATTGCTATTTCGATCAATCAAACATTGCGTTTGTATGATGCACACTCAAGTGGCTACACTGCCCGAATCCACCAATGTGACCAAAGCACTTGAAGACTTACAAACACTGATTAATCAAAGCATTCCGTTTGAATTAGGCTCTCCTGTTTTACATGACTACTTGGATGAAGTTCAAATGCACTTATCCGTATTACACAAAGAGTTTTATAATACCTGGTTTCACCCAACGATTGATTTACCCACAAACCAGCAACAAAGCCAGTAAGGATACTTGACGTTGAAGCGTTATTATTGCCAGTGTAAACAAGAAATTTTCTTTAATAACGCCTTTTGTGAAAAGTGTGGACGTGACTTAATTTACGACCCGAAAGCACAAACCATGTGGAGTGGTGTGCTGACCGATCATGGTTTTGTCACCCATACTAATATGGCATTACCTGGTGATGAACCTATGGTGCTACGGCCTTGTGCAAATCGTCAATCCAGCATACTTTGTAACTGGTCAGTCTCATCAGAGCATGATACACAGTGCATTTCGTGCAAAACAACCCGTATTATTCCAGATCAATCGATTACCAAAAACAATCAACGTTGGCTCACTCTTGAACGGGCAAAACGCCAACTTATCTCCTCTTTAATCAGCTTAAACTTGCCCATTGAGAACTATCATCAAAAAACAGGTGGCTTAGCTTTTGACTTCTTGGAAGACCAACGCAGTAATCCCAATGTGGCGCTTGAACATGTTTTGACAGGCCATTCAAATGGCACCATCACATTAAATGCAGCCGAAGCGGACGAAGGTTTTTTACACACCATGAAAGAAGAAATGGGCGAACCTTACCGCACGATTTTAGGCCATTTTAGACATGAAGTTGGCCACTATTATTGGGCGATTCTGCTACAAGATGAGAGCCAACTTAAAGCCTTTAGGGAGTTGTTTGGCGATGAAAGACAAGATTATCAACAAGCTTTAGAGCGTTATTACCAACAAGAAAAACCAAAATTTAAAAGCAGTCAGTTCATCACCCATTATGCCAGCAGTCACCCACATGAAGACTGGGCAGAAACTTGGGCGCACTATTTACACATTGTAGATACGCTTGAAACCGCCGTGAGTTATGGTTTAAGTAGTTATGAGCCTAAAATAAACGACTTTAACAGCTGGTTTTCTGAGTGGGCACGAGTCGCACAAATTATGAACGCTCTGAACCGCAGCATGGGTTTAAATGATGCCTACCCATTTGTATTAACGGAAATTGTTCGCAGCAAACTGGCATTTATTGACTCACTCATTGATGGCTTTGCCTCTTATAAAAAATAACGTTTTTAATGCCCAAATTCTGAATCAACTCAATCTTACCAGGCCTGGTAGTTTATGATATCCTTTGATTTTCAAAACTCATGTAGCGCATTGATACACCTATTTAATACATATTGTTGTTAATACAAACTGTTTTATAGGTAGTGACTAGGAAACCAAATGATTCAAACCCAACACTCTATTTTAAAAACGCCATTTATCGCCCTGCTTTTTTTAATGTTCCTCTCTTTAGCAGGTTGCTTTGGTGACTCTCAACCATCCGAAAACGATGTTAAATCCATGTCTTCACAATTTTTTGATAAAGAATACAGCGACCTATTTATTGCCAGCAATATTGTTAAGAACAATGGTTATAAACAAAACGACACCCATTATGTGGCTGAAGTGACCATTACAGGTACCGCACAACAATCTTTAGAAGATTATGCTAAGAGCGTTATGAATGACAAATCAATGTCTAGCCTTGAAAAAATCAGCAACAGCATGGCGCTGGGCATGATGAAACTTTCAATGCCCGCTTTTCAAGAAGGCGACCAATTAGAGTTTGAAAAAAACTACCTGTTTATTAAAACCGACAATGGTTGGCTGCTTAAAAAAGAGCTGCCTCAAACAGATGAAAGCCAAGCTTTGCTGCACTAAACCTGTTTAAAGCATCCATATAGGTTTACATAAGCGTATTACTAAACGCCCAGTAACCTCACCAATTAACATAAAGAATTAGGACAAAACTATGCCATTACTAGATAGCTTTACCGTTGACCACACCATTATGAATGCACCAGCGGTGCGTGTAGCAAAAACCATGACTTCGCCATCTGGCGACACCATTACCGTGTTTGATTTGCGTTTCAATAAGCCAAATGAAGATATGATGGGCGAAAAAGGAATCCACACTCTAGAACACCTTTTTGCAGGTTTTATGCGTAATCATCTAAACGGTGATGGCGTGGAAATCATTGATATTTCACCAATGGGATGCCGTACAGGTTTTTACATGAGTTTATTAGGCACGCCAACAGAAGACCGCGTAGCTAAAGCTTGGTTAGCCGCAATGAACGATGTACTTCATGTACAACGTATGGAAGATATTCCAGAGCTGAACGAATACCAGTGCGGTACTTATGTTATGCACTCATTAGAAGAAGCCAAACAAATTGCCCAAAACATTATTGACCACGGTATTGGTGTCAATAAAAACGCCGATATCGCTCTAAGCGAAGACACTCTAAAATCATTGGGTAATGAGGTTTAATATAACGCCATGAAAATAGCTATTATTGGAGCAATGGAAGAAGAGGTCTCGTTACTTCGCAGTAAACTTGAAAATCAAACCACTGAAGTACATGCAGGCTTTGAATACTATATGGGCCATATTGGCGATAAAGAGATTGTATTACTGCGTTCAGGCATTGGTAAAGTTAACGCGGCCATTAGCACCGCGCTTTTAATGCAATCCTACCAACCAGACTATGTCATTAATACAGGCTCTGCTGGCGGTTTTCACACCGATTTAGAAGTGGGTGATATTGTCATCAGTAGTTCTGTGTGCCACCACGATGTTGACGTAACGCCTTTTGGTTACGATTTAGGTCAAGTACCAGGCCTGCCAGCTTGTTTTTTACCTGACGATAATCTAGTTAAAGCTGCTCAACAAAGCATTGAGGCATTAAAAGAAGTGGTTCATATGCACGGTTTAATTGCCACGGGTGACCGTTTTATGCATCAGCCAGAAGATGTCACCAATACACGCAATAACTTCCCTGAAATGATTGCTTGTGAAATGGAAGCGGCTTCGGTGGCACAAGTTTGTCACACCTTTAACAAACCGTTTGTGATTATCCGCTCTCTTTCGGATATTGCAGGCAAAGAGAACGCCAAAACCTTTGAACAATATCTAGAACAAGCGGCCACTCACTCTGCCAAAGTGATTTTAGGTATGTTAGACCGTATTTAATTTAAACACGCTCTAACCAACAAAAACGCCCGCAAATTTAATCAAATTTGCGGGCGTTTTAATTTATCACTCAAAATAACCAGGCCTGGTTGTTTATACTTCTTTCCAGCCACCCCAGAACATCCAGCCCACATATTTCATCTTTTTCATTTCGCAATCTAGTCCTTCATAAGCACGTTCCCAGTTTAAGATTGGACCAAAGAAAAACGACATCATTCGCTGGAAGAAATTCATGTGCATGGCACTTCTGCGCTCAATATCTAAACAGCTTTCATAACGAGGTGTACCTCCATCATTATAGGAAAGACAGCGCCCCATACTGATCTTTGCACTGCTTGTGCTTGGAAGGCAGGTACCTTTATAGCCAATGTAAAAACTGTCATCCAGCACCACTTTTTTACTTGAACTGACGGAGCCGCAGGATTTAACTGACGACATCATAAAAAAGGTATCTAAACAACGATAGTCACTCACAGCTGAAGAGGGCGAAATTTCGTCTTTTTTGAAGGTACTTTCATCTTGTTCATAGGCAAATTTTTCATCCGAAGACCCCCAAGGCATAAAACTAAACATCATGTCTTTCATTGCGGAAAACATGCCTCCCGTTTTATATAAAGGGTCTTCACCATCATCAATAGCCAAAGGTTTGTGTTCTAAAATTTTTGAAAAAGCAGCATCACTATAACCCTGTGAGTAAAACATAAAAAAGTTGCTGGTATTGGGTTCGCGACCTATCCAGCCATCATCAAATTGCGCCCAAGGGTATTTGCTTGTATTAAGGTTTGATGGGTGCGGTGCCGTGTAGCCATAGTTGCAATACTCTTTACGTGCATCAGACCCCTTAACTGCAATCAAAGCCGCTTGACCAGCTGGAATGGGCGCCAAATCAGCGACTGTTAAATCCATATCTAAACAGGCTGTATAGCGGTTTTTACAATAGCAATCTGAGTCAGCATTTTGGTCGGCAAATGAGAGTGTATAGATGGCTTTGCCTTGCGGGGTATAGATACCCATAAAACTGTCGGTACTCCAAAGTTGAACCGCCACCGCACTAAAATCGGGTGGGGTGGTTGCACCTCGTGGGTTTGAAGCGTTACTGCTTAAAGCCACAAAATTACCCGCTGAATCTAAATTGCCAAACGTAATCTCTTTGTTGATATTGACTGATTTATCATCGGTAGCGGCAGCGTACATCTCTACTTTTGATAAGAGACTGTCCACCACAATATCAGTTTGATTGCTCGCAATAGTTCCTGCATCAATACCCGCTTTGGTAATAGCTAGCTCGGAACGCAAAGCAACACTTGCGACAGTGCGAGCGTAATTATCGAGCTCTCTATCAAGTATTTTGGCGTTTCCGTATTGCAGAATTTGCTCAAAGCTAACTAACCCTAATGCAATCACAGATGCGCCAAGTAGTGAAATAGCACCCTTTTGTTTCGTCAAATGATCTGGCGTTTTCATTGTTTCTCAATCAATGTAGTAACCAAAGCTAAATTATTGCTCGCTTTGCTGTTTAAAGGATCTTTGCGTAAAGCTTGTTTAAAATACTCTTTTGCTTGCCGATAATCGTTTTGCAACATAGAGGCAAAACCTAAATTGTTTAAACCACTGACTTGAGTAGAAATCTTGTCAGAATTTAACCAGGCCTGGTAGATTGGCTCTGCAATATCAAATGCTTCTTGAACGAGTGCCAAACGTGCCAATTCAGCTTCATCAGAGACCGTTCTATCGCTCGATTTATTAACATGTAACCAAGCAATCAACGCCATTGAGTTTTTTTGTTGTCCTTCATAAACTTTTGCCAACATTCTGTAAAGCCGCAGGTCGTCGGACTTAGCTTTGCGTAACTTATGCAACAAGCTTTCTGCCTGCTGATATCGCTGTCTGTTAATCTCTAACTCCGCTAGATCTAGAGCAAATTCATATTCATCCTGAGCACTTAATTCAGTGGCCAATGGCGGAGATTGTGGTCGTTCAAAAGCTTGTTTTTCAAGCTGACTTAGCTTGGTGGGTGATTGTGAACAGCCTGCAAAGAATGTGGCTAACAACACGAGCAATCCCAATTTAACCCATTTAAATTTTTCCAACTCTGACATTAGAATCCTCTCCCTAATAACACCATGCGCTCTCCTACCAATAAGATGAGATAAGGCAACATTAAAAATGGCATAATCACCACCGCCATTTTGGCCGAGGTTTTTGCAGCCTTCTCTTCCAATAGTTGTTCTCTGGTTTGATACATACGGCGTGAAAATTCACTTAACGCTTCACTAATGGAGCTACCTAACTTTTCATTTTGTATCAATACTTGCACTAAGTTTTGAATATCCTTGGTTGGATTTCTTTGAGCAAACTGCCTTAATGCGTCGATTCTTGGCACGCCAATCTGAATTTGGTCTAACAGGTATTCAAACTCAAAACAGATCTCTGGATGAAGCTCTTTTAACTCTGCTGAAACACGTTTAATAGCCACCAAATAACTTAAACCCGCATTCATACAGATATTGCACATATCTAAAAAATCAGGTAAATGGGTACTGATTTCGGCCAAACGGCGGTTTCCCAAATAGATTAATACTCTTTCTGGCAACAGCATCACCACAATCGGCGCAAGAATCACCCACTCTAATCTTAGACCGTACCAGCTCCATAAACTCAACATGACCAGCAGCGTGCATAAAATTGCGGTGTATTTAATAAAAAAGTAACCGCCAATGTGGTTTTCGTCTCTGAACCCCGCACTCACGAGCAGTTGCTGAGTCTTTTCAAGCTCTGTTCGGTTTTTTGTGCCAATCACACGTCCAAGTGTGCACCACCAACACGTTGAGTAGCGGCGGCTTTCAGTGGTGTATTGACTGGCTAAACCCACTCTGGATTTTAAGCGCTCTTTTTGTAGCTGTTTGGTTTGTAACGATAAAGCTCGGTTCACCAATAACCAGGTTACACCAAACGCCATAAGCGCAACCACCGCTAATAACACCGCTAAATCCATTCGTTAAAACCTCATCTTTAACATTTGACGCAAAATCAAAGAGCCTGTGCCAATCAAAAACAGTGCAATCAAGAACAGCTTAAAGCCCAGAGGGTCATGCAAGAAAAAGTTCATAGACTCGCGATCAAAAAGGTATTTGTAGGCAATATAAAGTACAGGAGCTCCACCAATAAACCATGCCGTAAAGCGAGATTCTGCTGTTAAGGTTTTTAACTTTGCTTGAAAGACATCACGCCGCCTCATCAATTTGGCTAACTCATTTAAAATCGCTGCCAATTGACCACCTGTCTCTCTTTGAATAATCAATGTAATTACAAAAAACTGCGCTTCGGGCAGTGAAACCCTACGCTGAAATTCACGCAAGATATCACGCATACTGATACCCAGTGTGAGCTGTTTATTCACCTCTTTCATCTCTTCGGCCAACGGCCCTGTCATGTCTTCACCAATTGCGCCAATAGCCCCGTCAATGCCATAGCCCGACTGCAACGAGCGCACAATAGAGTCCAACATCTCAGGAAACTGTTTACGGAGTTCTCTCTGTCTTTGATTAATTTTCAGCTGAATATAAATCATTGGCAAAGCAGGTAACACGAGCACTAAAAAAAGGTGTTCTTGAGTTAACACATTGAGTTTAGTTGCTAAGATGAATGCACTAATAAACAACAAGATAGCTTGAATAACAATAAGGCGAACAATCTCTTTTTTGTGGCCAATACCCGCTTTTTTAAAATGTCCTGAAAACCACTGATACCAAGCGCTATCTTTTTGTTGTAACAGGTGCTGAGAAACATCACGCCGCTCACTGGTGGAAATACCCACTCGATTGAGCAATACATTAAGCTGTTGCTCCTTATGGCGCTTTTGTTTAAGTGAGAGCGTAAAACCTAAAATAACAAAAGGCATCATCACCGCTAAACCAACAATAATAAAACCTAAGTCCACTAAAACACCTCTTTAGAAAAACTAAACAGCTCCTGCGGCAAGCGATAACCCACTGACTCACACTTTTTACCGCAAGTCGGGCGTAATCCCGTCGCTTTAAATTGCCCGTTCATGGTATCGGTTTGCTTGTTGTATTTATTTTCAAAGACAAAAATCTCCTGTAAAACAACATTTTCTTCTTCAATCCCCACCACTTCAGTCACTGATTCAACACGGCGTTTACCATCCTTACCCCGATTAACATAAATAATTAGGTCAATCGCACTGGCAATCTGTTTGCGAATAGAGGGCGCTGGAATATCGACACCACTTAAATTAATCATCAGCTCCAATCGAGCAATACTGTCTCTTGGGCTATTGGCGTGAAGCGTGGCTAAAGAGCCATCATGCCCAGTATTCATAGCCTGTAGCATATCAAGCACTTCGCCACCTCGAACCTCACCGAGCACAATACGGTCAGGTCGCATACGTAACGCATTTTTTAAGAGCTCTCGTTGCGTAACCTCACCCACACCCTCTGCATTAGGTGGACGTGTTTCTAAACGCACCACATGGGTTTGCTGCATACGTAATTCCGCACTGTCTTCAATAGTAACGGTTCGTTCATTTTCAGGAATTAAGCCTGACAGCATATTAAGCGTTGTTGTTTTACCTGACCCCGTTCCGCCACACACCAAGATGTTTAAACCTGCTTTTACCGCATAATCTAAAAAAGTAAACATCTGCTCGGTCATTGAACCGAAGGCAATCAAATCTTTAGGGCGTAGATGTTGTTCTGGAAAACGGCGGATTGAGACACTAATGCCATCAACCGCCAAGGGAGGAATGATAATATTGATACGTGAACCATCAGGCAGACGAGCATCCACCAAAGGAGAAGACTCATCCACACGCCGTCCAGTTGAGTACAACATGCGATCTACCTTATTACGAAGATGCTCTTCACTAATAAAACGCACATCACTAAGCTCTAGCTGCCCACTACGTTCAACATAGATTTGTTTGTAGCCATTGATTAAAATATCGGAGACACTTGGGTCAGATAGCAGAGGTTCAATTGGCCCTAAACCGTAAATCTCATCTAAAAGTTCAACCCCAATTTGCCTAACCTCAACCTCTGACAAAGGGTAACCCAGCTCAAGGGCATGCTCTCTCACCAACTCTTCTAAACGAGGACGCAGCTCTTGGCGAGTTTCCTGACTGTCGGCTTCATAAAAGGCATCATCTTCTGCAGCCTTTTTTTGACAACGGCGCTTTATCTCTAAAAGAGTAGGGTTTTGCGCCAGGCTTGCATCGGCAATGGTGCGACGCGCCACCGCATCATTTACCTCAGAGGACTCAGTCTTGGTATTTTTGGCCAGCGGTTTGCGTTGTTGCTCTACCTGTCTTAAACGATCACGCAAACTCATCTATTGCACCAGTGCTTTATCTGTCATCACAAGTGACTCTTGTGAGGCTTTGACGGGTTGCTTTTTTTTGTTCATAAAAAAGGAAAGCACTTTATTTACTAGTGAAGATTGATGTGTTTTTTGCTCTATTGGTATATGTAAACTGCCGTTATGTAGCATATTAGCAACGCCATTTAGCTGGCTATTCACAATAGAATCTGGGTTGTACTCTTTTAATAACACCCCCTCTTTAAGAGATTCATTAAAATCTACATAAGCATTAGCCACATGGATAACGGTATCAATGTCTAGAGACTCAATAACCTCATCCAACATTTCGTCGTCGTGGCTTGAGCTGCGGTTTAAAATCAATTTAACGGACTCTTTTATATAGCCCAGTTTTTGCGTTAACTGAATAACGGAGTTCACCGCACGTAAAGAAGAGAGGGAAGGTTCGGCAATTAAAACAATATTATCTGATTCATCTAAACAACTCAGCGTCATATCGGACAAGTCACTTGCACAGTCGATGATCACATGATCATAGTAACGGCGCAGCGATTGAATAATGGTTTTGATAATATCACCGTTCAAATTATCCAGTTCACTCACTTCGGTAGGCAGTGAAAGCACATATAACCCTGACTCATGTCGGCTTAACGACTTATAAATCAAGTTTTCATCAAAACGGTTTAAGTTGTATACAAAGTCTGTTAGTGAATAGAGACGCTGACCTTCCATATTTAGGTATAGAGCGGTGTCTCCTAGTGGCATATTTAAATCGACCAATACTGTTCTGCCGTCGGTCATTTCATTGAGGTGAGAAGCCAAGTTAGTTGCCAAAGCGGTACAACCAACCCCGCCTTTTAAACTGAATAAAGAGGAAACATTACCGTTTTTTCCCTGACGTCTTCGGTCTTGCATGTGCAGGATTGACAAAATATGCAACACTTCATTAGGGCACTCTATAAAACCTTGTACACCTTGATGTGACGCCTCAATAATAAAATCCGCATCCTTCTCTTTTAGCAAGACATAGAGTTGAACACCTTTTGCCATGGTCAATAACTGATTAACTTGGCTTAACGTTTGTTGCGCATCGCCCTGATACTCTAACAACACCAGTTGAATATCATCAGGCCAGATATGAGGAATTTCGTGCATAAATTCAGTGTGATATTTAGACATAATAGAAACACGAACGGCCTCTCTTAAATCATCATCTACACCAAAATAAAGCGCCTGTTTAAGTGCCATGGAGTTTGTTGAAAGCGCTTGTGTCATTATGGTGTCTCCAAACCAACTTTAACCGATAGCTCAGGTAGGGCACTTTGGCCTTCTGGCAACAGTTTAGCGAGCTTACCATGCCAAAAACCATCCGCCACACTTGGGCGAGTCATATTTTCACCAGGCAGGGTAATTTTGGCACCCTTTTCAATCGGCTCAACAAAGGTTGGCGTCACTAAAATAGCTAACTCTGACTGATCTTTTTCATAGCTGGTCGAACGAAATAGCGTGCCAATAACAGGGATTTCTGATAATAGCGGTATTCTGGAAACCGAACTACGCAGGTTATCTTGAATCAAACCACCAATCACAAAACTCTGACCTGCCGACATAGTAATAGTAGTACTGGTTTTGCGTGAACGAAAGCCTGGCACTTCAATACTGCCAAGCTTATAACCCGCACTTGTATCAATATTGCTTACCTCAGGAGCCACCGTCATTTGGATTTGACCCGATTCCGTTACAATCGGGCTAAAACGCAAGCGTACACCAAACTCTTTATACTCAATGGTAATGGTGTTCTCTTCTTGAGCGACAGGAATCGGCACTTCACCCCCCACTAAGAAGTCGGCGGTTTCACCAGACTGAACAATCAACTCTGGTTTGGCCAGTACACGCGCCAGGTTATTTCCTTCTAAGATAGAAAGCACGCCAAATAGATCACCCCCCGTGGAGTTTACCCCTATCTGAAAACCGTCTGAATGCGGAAAAGACATGGATGCTGGCGTACCCTCTGCAACGTGTCTAACATTTAATAAAAAATTAGCGGTTGTGCCTAAGTTTCCTGGTGGAAAAATACCAAACTGGTCTTTTTTATCTCTCACCCCAAAACCGCTTCTAAACGGATTGCCTTTAACGACCTCAGCCACACGAACTGATAATTTTATCTGCTGAGGACCTGTTACATTAATCATATTGACCACGCTCAACCCTAAAGCCGACACCACCGAATGTATGCGTTTCTTTTGTGCTTTATTAGGAACCGTTCCTCTTAACAAGACCATATAGTTACCTGCTAAAGGCTGTGCCCCTATTTCACCACTCGCGCTCTCTGACTGTAACACCTCTTTATCTTTACGTTTTTCGGTTTTTTGAGTACTTTCACCATCAATTTGATTACCGATTTCATCGACTTCTCGGCGTACAGCTCCTTCGGAATTTACCCAAATATTTTTTAAATCAAACGTCACAGTCCCTTGTGGGTTTAAATCCGTAAGCAAGGTTTGCAAAGTACTGGTAATTTCTTCACGGCGAGACTGGTCGGGTGAAACATTGAGTACCACCTGGTGGTCAATATTGGGTTGTTCGCGATAGGTGACAATCAACTGCGTTCGACCCGCACCTTTACCTGTAACTAATAGCTCACGGCTATTTAAAACCTTAGCGGTGGCTAACTCAGGATTAGCAATCATCGCTCGTTTTAACGCTTTATCAAACTTGATAATAGTGCTGTCGGTCTCGGTTAAGTTATAAACCTTAGCCAGCGCGGCAGAGACACTTGCTGGCATGGCCAATACCGCTAAACTAAAGGCACTAATAACCGCTGTGCGTGTTAACCCTTGCGTGTTTATTCTCATTGCGTAAATACCTCTTGAACTTGATCACCTTGCATAATTTGGATCACGTCTCTATTTTGCTTTGGTTTATATTTAGGCGGTCTCTGTTTGCTACGCTCTATCACCTTGACATTGACGCCATCCGTTTCAACCAACGCCACATCTGCAGGCCCCCTTAAAGCCAAATGAATCGCTCCCACATTCATGGCTAATGCTAATTGTTCAGCCTGGGTGGTATTGACGTTTAAGGCCACCATAGAGGCTTTTACAAACGCCTCACCTTCATGATTGTCTTGCTGTGTTTTTCTCTCTTCATAATTTTGACGCCCCATACGGTTGGTCTGGCCAATCGATAAAACCTCAATATTTTGTAGAATGGTTCGGCTCACCATGCGCTTGCCATCCGCACTTTCAAAAACACTAATAACATCCACATGATCGCTGGGATTAAGCATCCCTAAGAGCCCACTCTCTGCCGACACAGGAATGCGCATCGCTCTCATCCCCTCTTCAAGTAGCGATTCAACTCGCCCCTCATCAACATCTTTTAAGCCAATTTTCTTTTCTATGAGCCACTCACCTGCATAGATAGGTTGTTTAGCAATACGCCCAACAATATTGTCTGGGTTTACCACCACTCCTGATGCCACTACACCTTCGGTTGGCACCATAAGCACTTTGACATCATCGACATTGAATTTTTCACCGCGATAGATATCTCTATTAGCCACAACCACAGAGCGTAGCTCAGGTTTTTCAATCACAGTAACGGTTTTTACTTGTGCTTTACTCTCCACCTCTGCCACACGGCTTTCAACATAGCCATACACCAAACTGACCGCTAAGAGCGATGCCAAAAGTGCCACGCCGTATAAAATCAAATCACTACGTTGAAGTTTCATAGAATTCTCTTAAAAATGAATTATTAATCTGGTAGTAAACAGATTAGTCTTCGCAACTGTCTTTAATACTGATAATCGTATCGACATTAATGGGAAGTAACTCTGATAAAAAATTGGGAATAACGAGTGTATTGGCCGTACCTTTAAAATTAACCACATAGACATCAAAACCAGAAACTGCGCTTTTGGTAATAGTAGTTACACCAGGATCGGAATCCGAAAAGGTGATATTTTTAGTAGCCAGCGTTGTTTTAATAACACTGTTGATTGCGCTATTTGTACCAGTGGGCAAAACCACCGTTCCGCCACTGCAACTTGCATATTGAATGGAGGCACTTGGCGCTTCACCCTCTTCTAGGTTGCTGATTTCAGAAACTTCGCTTAGCATCGTTGAGTGGATATCGGTTAAAACGTCATTGGCCGCAAAACTATTCATGGCATAACCAACCACTTCTACCGACAATAAAATAACGGACACCATTACGGGCAAAAAATAAGCCGTTTCAAGTAAAACGGCTCCTTTCTGTTTTCGCAACCTACAAGAAGGCATAATTAGCTCGGAATCGAAGCTTCAACTTTAGTCTTGATTGCATCGCCAACAGAACCACCGCCACTTGTTCCGCCAGAAAACAATACTGCTGCAATCGCTGCAACGCCTGCAATTACAAGGGCGTATTCAATCATCGTTGCCCCTTTCTGTTTTTTCTGTTTTTTAGCTTGTAACATCTGAGTAACTTTTGCTGTATCTAACATAATTTTTCCTCGGTTTTATCAAACTTATAAATTTTTAGCATTGGCCTTCTTGGACCGTGGAGCTATTTAAAATCATCACTTTTACTAATTCAATAATTTTTATAGCAAATCATAAACAAAACTTTTGATTACTTCATAAGTATTTCTTCTCACCCAAGTTTTATTCAAAAACAGACTTATAACCTATTGAATTCATTAATAAAATAATTTTATTACCATTCATTAATCAAGCTTATTTAAGCAATGGCTAATATTAGAATATGCTGTAATTTATAGCCTTATAAAGCCATGATTTTGAAAAATAGATGTGTTTTGAGGCTTAATAAGGAAAGAAGTTATGGTCTTTAATAAGGTTTTGCGTCTAAAACTGTCGTTAGTTATGAGTTTTTTTTGTTAAAAACAAACGGAAGTGAATAAAGCATTTTCTTAATAAGAGGAGAAAAATATGGCTGATAAAACTGGACATATTAAAAGAGACCTTTGCACGAGTCGATGAACATATAAAAACGGCTATAATCCTCTATCTTCAGGCTAAAAAATTCTATCTCGTTTTTCTTACGTCCCTGACTCGTGCAAAGGTCTCTAAAAGTTAAATACCGCTAAGGGAGCTTAGCGATTTGACGACTATGAACCTTAGATAATAAGACTAAGGCCATAATGGCCCCAAATAGCGCATAAGCCATATCGGATTGGGTATCCCAAACATACCCTTGAGTCCCTAAAAACGCTTCGGCTGCTTGTTCTGAAGCCAATGCTACCCACCATTCAATTAGCTCGTAAAAAGCACTGAAGGCAAGCGCAATACTCACACTCATAAAATTGACCCAGGCCTGGCCATTGACAATATGCTTGCGAATTAAGATTTCTCTGGCAATTAACACGGGCACAAAACCTTGCGCTAAGTGCCCCACTTTATCGTAGTTATTTCGTGACCAATCAAAGGTGTATTTTAAGGTATCAAAAAAAGGCACTTCGGCGTAGGTATAGTGGCCGCCAATCATCAAGATAATACTGTGTATCAAAATTAAGAAATAGAGCAATGAGGTTAACGGGAAAATTTTACGAGTAAACACGATTATTGTTAAGCCAATCAGCGCGGGGACAACTTCTAAAAACCAAGTGAGTGTATCTTTTGGGTTTATGGCTGACCAAATCAATACCATAAAAAATATGGCAAGCCAAAGAAACTGTTTTAGGTGCATCTCTTTTAACATGACTCTGTTCTCATGGCTCTATTTTGATTTATGGTTTTGTAATCGTAACGATTCTACCAGGCCTGGTCAATTCTATAATGATTTGGCTATCTCTTTTTACAGACAATAAAAAACCCCGTAATGAAGTGACCCCAAAAAGTTGGACATTTTAGTTAAACGGCACTTAAGGCCTGATTTCGATATTCTATCGGAGTCAGGCCTTTTAGTTTCACCTTGATTCGTTTTGTATTGTAATACTCAATATAGTCTTTAATTTCTTCCATTAGATGCTCAGCGCTATTGAACTTCTTACGATGATACATCTCGGTTTTGAGGATTCCAAAAAAGTTCTCAGCAACCGCATTATCTAAACAGTTCCCTTTTCTTGACATGCTCTGAGTTAATCCATTCTCTTTTAGTAACTTCTGTACATCACTATGCTGATACTGCCAGCCTTGATCACTGTGGAATATCGGTTTGACTTTGCCTGTTAACTTATTGACTGCTTCTTTTAGCATGTCGGTCACCAGTGGTAGCCGTGCACTCTTGGCCACTCGATAACTAATCACTTCTTGGTTAAACAGGTCAATCACTGGGGATAAGTAAACTCGCTGTTCTCCGACTTTAAACTCCGTGACATCGGTGACCCATTTTTTATCCGGTGCATCAACACGGAAGTTTCTTTGAAGCACATTTTCGGCAATTCGGCCTACTTGACCTCTATAGGATCGGTAACGCTTTGGCCTGACGAATGACTTCAAGTTCAGTTCTTGCATTAAACGTTGAACGGCCTTCTTGTTTAAAAAGTGACCTAAGCGTCTTAACGCATAGGTCATGCGTCGATACCCATAACGACCTTTATGCTCATTACAGAGTTGTTGAATCGCTCTTTTAACGTCCGCATAACGATCAGGCAGCGCATTGCGCGCCTGATGGTAATAAAACACACTGCGCGCAAGCCCTGCGGCCTTGAGAAGATGTTTAAGTGGATAGAACTTTCTAAGCTGATCTATGAGCCCTGCTTTTTCTTGGTTTGGCGTTCTTTTTCCTGAAGCAGGGCATCGAGCTTTTTTAAATAAGCATTCTCCGCTCGACGGTATTCGAGTTCTTCTCGTAACTCTTCTAGGCTCATTTGTTCGGTTGGTTTAATGGTTTCTTGCTTTTGGTTTTTTTTCATTTTTCTACCCTGCTTTTTAGGCTGCAAGCCTGAAAGGCCGAACCGTTCGAATTGAGTGAGCCAAGTAGAAATCGTACCTGGAGAACTCATGTTATGGACAATACTGGTATAACTAATAGACCAGTTATTTTCACGCATGTGTTTTAGGATACGATATTTGTCTTCAAAAGAGTATGGTGTGTTTCGTTTGATAAACGCATTTTGACCATGGAAACGATAGACTTGTGTCCAGTAACGGATATAGCGATCTGGAATACCGAGTCGCTTGGAAATGGACAGACTGGATTCATGAGAAAGGCATTGCTTAGCAATCGCCAGTTTAAATTCTCGATTGTATTTGGACATGAAAAACCCCCAAAGTTGGTGTCCAACATTTGGGGGTCACTTCATAAACGGGGCTTAGTTGAATTTTTTCAGGCTTATAGATTAAGAAATCACGGTTAATTCTTGTTGAATAGCTTGTTGTAATTGCTCTGCATCAATGGGCGCTGACCAGTTTTCACCTTGTGCCATTGAACAGCCAATCGCACGATATTGCTGCGCTTGTTCTGGGCTTTCAACCCCCGTGGCAATCACACATAAGTCCAAACTTTTTGCCATCTGAACCAGGGCTTGCACCCATTTTTGGCCTTTTGCATTTGTCATCGTGGTCTGTAACCAGTCACGATCTAATTTAATCTCTTGTAAATTTAACTGAGCCAATAATGCTAAATCAAGTGGCGTTTTGCCCACTTCACTTAAAGTGATTTGATACCCCGCGGCGGTTAATGCATTTAACACATTTTGCAATGCTTCATTTTCATTTAGCGTTTTAATAGAGAACTCTAATTGTACTTGAGAAGCAGGCACTTCAAAGTTTGCAAAACGTTCATTTAGCATCATAACTAAGTCTTGCTGTTTCCATAGGGCATCCATAACAGGAATAGAAACAATCATGGCATCATTATATTGTTGCCACTGTTTTAAATAAAACAACCCTGAATCCATTAACCATGCGCCAACGGTATAACCCGTTTGCGAGTCATTTAACATTTCAATCCAGCTGGCTAAATAAGGTGTTTCAATTTCAGTCTCATCCCATTTAGCAGTTAGGCTTGCGCCCACAATGACACCCGAGGTTAAATCTATTTGAGGTTCAAATTGTAAGGCAATCTGGCCATTATCCACCGCATCATATAAACGATTAACCAAAACATGTTTTGGTGAAACAACGTCCTCTACAATCTCATCATAAAAGCGATACGTTTTACGACCACTCTGCTTTGAAACATAAAGAGCTTGGTCGGCATGTTCAACTAATTCTGTTGATGTTTTACCATCTAACGGAAAACGAGAAATACCAATGCTCATTGAGATTTCAACGTCATTACCATTAATCCAATAAGGGCGGCTTACTTCATTAATAATACGCTGGCAAACCACTTCAATGGTTTCTTTATCTGCGATATCGGCAAGCAACACCACAAATTCATCTCCACCAAGACGACTAACAATATCGCCCTCTCTTGTGGCCGACATTAAGCGAGCACTGACATTTCGTAACAGCTCATCACCTACTTGATGACCTAGGGTATCGTTTACCGCTTTAAAGCCATCTAAATCTAAAAACAGTAAACCAAAATCTGCTTTAGCTTCTTGGGCTTTTAAAACAAGTTGTTCAACAGTTGTATTGAAATAAGCACGGTTTGGCAAATGCGTTAAAGAATCATAGTTAGCCTGACGAAACAATTCTCGCGTACGCAATTGAACTTGTTTTTCAACTATCTCGGCAATCTCGCTTGAGATATCACCTGTATGAGAAAAGCGATTCTGTAACGCACGCATCATTTTTTTAACGCTAAAACCGCCCGCCTCTTCATGACGTTCAATCGACGTTTGTGTGCGGTTACGCTCAGACTGTAAAAAACGCTCTACTTCAGGTGAAGTAATCGATTCTTTTTTTACTGCGCTGCTTAACTCTAACATGGTGTTAACCTCGTATTCCGTTTGGCGGTCTCGGTGGCAAAAATACCGTATAATGCTCGGTGTTTTATTCTGACCGTTTAACGGGTTTTAACTGTTTACTTAAACTTTTACTTAAGTTTTGAATAAAGTTGCCGATATATTGGCTCTTTGTTTTTCTTAACTACCTCTTAGCAAAGGAGATGCCATGTCTAGCATTGGTACACCATTTTCTTCTACAGCCGTGCGTGTTTTATTGTGTGGCGCAGGTGAATTAGGCAAAGAAGTTGCCATTGAATTACAGCGTTTAGGCGTAGAGGTGATTGCCGCAGACCGTTACCAAAATGCCCCAGCCATGCAGGTTGCAGACCGTAGCCATGTGATTGATATGTTAGATGGTGAAGCGTTAAGAAAAGTGATTGAACTAGAAAAACCGCATATGGTTGTGCCAGAAATCGAAGCGATTGCCACCGATACTTTAGCGGCAATGGAAAACGAAGGTGTCAAAATAATACCAACCGCTCGCGCCACGCAATTGACAATGAACCGTGAAGGCATTCGTCGTTTAGCGGCCGAAGAGTTAAATATCCCAACTTCACCTTATGAATTTTCTGACACCTTAGAAGACTTTACCGCCGCGGTAAATCGTATTGGTATGCCGTGTGTGGTCAAACCGATTATGAGCTCATCGGGCAAAGGGCAAAGCGTGATTAAGTCTGCTGACGATATTCAAACCGCCTGGAACTACGCTCAAGAAGGTGGACGTGCTGGCAAAGGGCGTGTGATTGTTGAAGGCTTTGTGGATTTTGACTATGAAATCACTCTATTAACGGTACGCCATGAAAATGGCATTAGTTTTTGTGAACCCATTGGCCACCACCAAGAAGATGGCGACTACCGCCAATCTTGGCAACCTGCTGCCATGAGTCAAAAAGCCATAGCGACTTCAAAAGAGATTGCCGAGAAAGTGGCCAATAATCTTTGCGGTGAAACGGGGCGCGGGCTATTTGGGGTAGAACTCTTTATTAAGGGTGATACTGTCTATTTTAGTGAAGTCTCACCACGCCCTCACGATACAGGCCTGGTAACTTTAATGTCACAAGACCTATCTGAATTTGCCCTGCATGCACGCGCTATTCTTGGTTTGCCTATTCCCAATATTACCCAACATGGTTTCTGCGCATCGAGCGTTATCTTGCCAACAGGCACTTCAACTCAAACAAACTTTTCTAACCTACAACAAGCTCTAGCAGAACCTGACACCCAAATTCGCTTATTTGGTAAACCTGATATTGATGGGCGCCGAAGAATGGGCGTTGCCATTGCTCGTGCTGAAAGCATTGAAAAAGCGATTGAAAAAGCCAATAGAGTGGCAGATGCGGTAAAAGTGACTTTTTAACCCTGTGCATCTGCCCACTATCTATTGACTATTTAATGAGTGACTTGCACCCCGCAAGCATTCATTAACACTCAATTATTTAACATCTATTTATTGACAGTTCTTATTTAAACTACCAGGCCTGGCAACTCACCAGCTACTGAAAACAAGCAAATCAAACCTATTCAATCAATATTTTAATAAAAACAAAATTAATAAATTATTATTTAGTTTCAATAACTTACCAGTACTAAAAAGCCATTTAACTACTGCTAAAATTCTATTTACCCTTTGTTTAGCCCCTCTTTTGGCATAGCTTATGCTGAACGACAAATAAAGCAAAAACTTGAATACTAAAAATCAAGCATTGCAAAAAATACACAAGAAAAGCCATAACTGCTAAACACACTAGGGGAATAACATGACTTTAAACAACACTACAGCGCAAGAGATTAAAGCGCCAATTTTAGAAGAATATCATAGAAACCAAGAAGCAGAAAAACAGCTGGCCGAGAACCCTCGTAAAACTGTTTTACTCCTACTACAAGGTGCCGTTGATAAAGGCAACCTGGCAAAAGTTTGCCACCAAAGCCATGCTTTAGTCGAAAAAGGCTTTCATTTAGGACGTATGACTACGATTCTTGATGCTCTTCGTGATCGTTTAAGCCTGACTCAAGACACACCGTTAGCATTTGATTTAGAAGAACTTTACCGTTATGCCGATCAAAGTATTCAGGAAGCGGTATTTGAAAAGGATACCTTCTATCTTGATAGTTCAATTGAAATCCTTACTGAGCTTCGCGACGCTTGGTTAGAAATGATGCAGCAAACAGGGCAGCTGCCTGAAAACAATTAATATCTAGATATTAATAAATCACACTATCAATAGTAGAGAGCTTTGCATCATCAAAGCCTCTAATTAATGATTCTCATAAGCCAAATTCTATTTTCTGAGTTTGGCTTTTTTTCTTTTCGCTTTTTTTCCTTTCACTTTTTTCATTAGCTCTCTTATCTCACTAAATTGGCAATACCACTTTTCTTAACAAATAGCCTATATTTATCTTAACGGCAACTATCGCCTTATTTACTCTCGTAAAACAAACGATATATCGGTTTTTAAGCCATCATCATAGCAATCGGCAATTTTTACCAACCTATTGTTTTAAAATCACTTTTTTACAATACTTGAAACATAGTGAACAG
Source organism: Thiomicrorhabdus sp. Kp2 (assembly GCF_000478585.1). NCBI lineage: Bacteria > Pseudomonadati > Pseudomonadota > Gammaproteobacteria > Thiotrichales > Piscirickettsiaceae > Thiomicrorhabdus > Thiomicrorhabdus sp. Kp2. The sequence goes on along the minus strand of NZ_ARWI01000001.1, from coordinate 1,702,722 downwards.
TTTTAGCACTCTCTTGCATTGAGTGCTAAAAATAGGTTATATTAGCTTTATAAGAAAGTATTAATGGAGGGCAATGTATGTCAATTACAACTTACCCACAAGCAGAACAAGCGCAGACCTTACCTTCTGCACACGTATTAGCACACCAATTAGCGCCAGGCCAAAACCTGGAAAGTTATTTGCATACCATTCAAAGTGTGCAACAACTGACAGCAAATGAAGAAAAAGCACTTGCTGAAAAACTGTACTACCACGATGATGTTGAAGCGGCTCGTCAGCTCATTTTATCGTCACTACGTTATGTGGTACCAGTGGCACGTTCTTATAATGGTTATGGTTTACCTTTAGGCGATATTATTCAAGAAGGTAACATTGGCTTAATGAAAGCGGTAAAACGTTTTAACCCTGAAGAGAATGTGCGTTTAATGACGTTTGCCGTGCATTGGATTCGTGCCGAAATTAATGAGTATGTCATTAAAAACTGGCGTATTGTGAAAACGGCCACCACTAAAGCGCAACGTAAACTGTTCTTTAAACTTCGTAGCACCAAAAAAAATCTAGAGTGGTTTGGTGATAAAGATGCCGATGCGGTCGCTGAAGAACTCGGTGTAACACGTAAAGACGTTCTAGAGATGGAAACCCGCCTTTATGGTAAAGATTTATCTGTGGATATGCAGCTGGATGATGAGAATGAAAACATCACCTTCCCAGTATTAATCAGCCAGGAAGCGGATCCAGAAACGGCTTTAGTTCAATCTAACCAGGCAGAATATGAGCTAGCCCGCATGCAAAATGCACTCGCCAGTTTGGATGATCGTAGCCGTGATATTCTACAAAAACGCTGGTTAACCGATGATAAAGTTGGTTTAAAAGAGCTTTCTGCTGAGTACGGTGTTTCAATGGAACGTATTCGTCAGGTAGAACAACAAGCATTAAATAAATTAAAAAACCTCTTAGTTGCTTAAATAAGTTAGAACACAGTTATTGTGCATAACTTACCAGGCCTGCTAGAATTCATTTTCTAGCAGGCCTTTTTTATTTCTGGAGAGCCAGTGCCTTACCCTATTCGAGAACAAATAGAAAGCGATACAGACTTTAGTGTTTCATTATCCAAACTCTATTGGATTAGCTTTACCATGACACTCATCGCAGGTTACATCAATAGTGCTATCTTGATTGAATTTGGAATCCCTGTTAGCCAAATGACAGGGGTGAGCTCTCGCATTAGTGATGCATTGATTGATATCGATTGGATTGAACTGACAAAAAATCTCATGATTTTATGCGGATTTTTCAGCGGTGCAGTCCTTTCTGGCCTGCTAATTGGTCAATCCAAATACAAAACCACCCCAAATTATGGCTATGCCCTACTTATTAATAGCGCACTATTAACCATCGCAACGATCTTTAGCTTTATTCAATCTGAAATATCTATTTTATTAGCGGCCATTGCTTGTGGCCTACAAAATGCGTTGGTTGCCAGCTATCGTGGACTACAGATTCGAACCACTCATGTAACTGGAACAGTAACGGATTTAGGCGTTCATGTTGCCCAAAAAATTAAAAACAAAACCCCCTGGTCTTGGCAGGGAAATGTCTTAATTGTGTTATTTTTAGGTTTTATTATTGGCGGCATTATCGGTATCTTTGCCTATCGCATTTTTCCGAACTGGTCATTGATATTTCCTGCTGCCATTAGCTTAACCTTGGGTGGGCTATATCTACACCAATTTAAAAACACACCAAAAGAAAATTGAATAAAACCCCATAAGCTATACTTAACCGTTACATAATTAATACAAAATCTAATAAAATTGATACAAATCACCTTTGATGTATCCTCTCGTATTGTTTAGAATGATGATTATTCATTCATATTTGGACAATCACAATGTTAACGAGAGAAGATTTAATTACCCAACCTCCCAAGCTTTTAACGGGAGATATTGAAGCTAAACGCCAAGAAATTAAATCTTATTTCAATCTCACCTACGATGCCTATGAAGCCCTGTTTTTAACGCTAAAATCCGATTCTGCTTTTTATGAACGCCCTTGTTCATTACGCCATCCTCTGATTTTTTATTTTGGTCATACCGCCACTTTTTTTACCAACAAACTGGCTTTAGCCAAGCTTTTACCCAATCGTATTAACCCCAAAATAGAGTCTATGTGCGCCATTGGCGTAGATGAAATGTCTTGGGACGATTTAGATGAAACCCACTATGACTGGCCAACAGCCGATGAAGTTAGAACTTATCGAAACCAGGTTCGAGCGGCAATAAATGAATTAATCGACCATATTGAATTTACACTGCCTATTGATTGGAATAGCCCAATGTGGCCAATCTTAATGGGCATAGAGCATGAACGTATCCATTTAGAAACCTCATCCGTACTCATTCGCCAACTGCCCATTAGCTCAGTTCAATCTCATGAGCTGTTTCCCATCTGTGACCAATCTGGCGTAGCACCACAAAACCAGCTTTGTGAAGTTCCTGCTGGCGAGGTATTAATCAATCACCATGATCCCGCTCCAGTCTATGGCTGGGATAATGAGTATGGGCAACATCAAGCTCAAGTCTCCGCTTTTAAGGCGGCTGCTTTTTTAGTCTCTAACCAAGAGTATTTCGCTTTTGTTGAAGATGGCGGCTATGACAAACCTGAATATTGGGATAATGAAGGCAATCAATGGCGTACTTTTAGCCCAGTAAAACACCCCACATTTTGGGTCAAAAAAAGTGACCAGGCCTGGTATTTACGATGCATGACCGAAGAGATCCCCATGCCTTGGAACTGGCCTGTTGAAGTTAACCAGCTTGAAGCACACGCCTTTTGCCAATGGAAAGCCCAACAGACAGGCCTGCCTATTCGCCTACCAAGCGAAGATGAGTACTTGCGTTTAAGAGAGCATAGTCAAGCACTGAATTATCGTGAACAAGCCAACTTTAATTTGCAAAAATTTGCCTCATCGACCCCTGTGGATGAAAACAGAACAGGCGATTTTTATGATGTTTTGGGCAATGTTTGGCAGTGGACTCAAACCCCAATTTACCCTTACGAAGGATTTAAAGTTCACCCACTCTATGACGACTTTACCATGCCGACTTTTGATAACAAACATAACCTCTTTACAGGTGGCAGTTGGATTTCAACGGGTAATGAAATCAATGGGTATTCACGTTACGCATTTCGCCGTCATTTCTTCCAGCACGCTGGTTTTCGTTATATCGAATCAAAAGCTAAAGTTCAGACTGAGTTTTCCACCTATGAGACCGATCAATCTGTTTCTCAATACTGCGAATTTCATTATGGGGATGAATATTTTGCGGTTGAAAACTTTGCTAAAGCGTATGCAAATATTGCTATCAATACCATTAAAAATGATGCCGAGTTTAATGAAAAAGAGCATTTAAGCGTTCTCGAATTGGGCTGCTCAGTTGGCCGTGCAAGTTTTGAGTTAGCAAAACACTTTAATGAAGTAACAGGCCTGGACTTCTCTGCTCGTTTCATCCAAGTTGCCAACCAATTGCAAGAAACAGGAAGTATCCGCTACACCATCCCGCAAGAAGGCGAAATCATGGACTTTAAAGCGCAAACATTAGTCAACTTAAACCTCCATGAACAAGCAGACCGTTGTACCTTTATGCAACAAGATGCCAGCAATCTTAAACCCCATTTTACCGATTACGATATGGTGGTTGCGGTTAACCTGATTGACCGATTATATGAACCCGCTAAATTTTTGACCATGATCCATGAACGTATCAATTCCCACGGTTATTTAATGATTGGCTCTCCGTACACCTGGTTAGAAGATTTTACCGAAAAAACGCGTTGGTTAGGCGGTTATAAAGATGAAAAAACGGGTGAGAATGTCACCACTTTAGAAGGTTTACACGCCATTCTAGACAAACACTTCGTTCGAGTTAAAGCCCCTTTTGACGTGCCTTTTGTGATTCGAGAAACCCAGCGAAAATATCAACATTCACTGTCTGAATTTACAATATGGAAAAAAATTACATAAATAGTATTTAATAATGGTAAGCTATAAAAATACAACCGCGCAACCAACGTGCGTTAATGAATTAGCACCAGAAAAAGAACCCATTATGTTTAACTTCAATCAGTCCATCTCTAGGGCTGGCACTCATGCCGAAAAATATGAATTACGCCAAGCTCTATTTGGCACAAACGATGTCATCCCAATGTGGGTGGCAGATATGGATTTGCCAACCCCACCATTTGTAATGAACGTCCTTAAATCTCGTTTAAACCACCCTTTATTAGGTTATACACTTACGCCTCCTGGCGTGTATCAAGCCATTATTGGTTGGCAGGCGCAACATGACTACATTGTAGAAACCTCACAAATACTGTTTACTCATAATGTGGCTAATGGCTTCTTTATGGCGGTTTCAGCTTTTACCAGGCCTGGTGATTCAGTTTTGGTACAAACACCGATTTATCCACCGTTTTTAAAAGCGCCCGAAATTAATGACCGAAAACTGGTTGAAGCCCCGCTCAATTTGATTGATGGACGCTATCAAATTGACTTTGATGAATTTGAAAAAACGGTTGTGGATAACTCTGTAAAACTTTTTTTATTTTGCAATCCACAAAACCCCTCGGGGCGTGTTTGGCTAAGAACCGAACTAGAACAACTCGCCAATATTTGCCTTAAACACCAAGTCACCATTGTTTCAGATGAGATACATTCCGATATGGTTTATGCTCCGCATAAACACATTCCAATTGCCTCTCTCTCAGATAAGATTGCCAATATCACCATCACATTAAACTCCCCAGGAAAGACTTTTAATTTAGGTGGATTGCAAATTGGTTATGCCATTATTGCCAATAAAGAACTCAAGGCGGATTATCTACAAATTTGCCAACAAAATGCGATTGATAGCGTAAACTTATTTGGCCAAATCGCCTTGACGGCTGCTTATACTGAGCAAGGCAAGGAGTGGCGAGATGAACTGCTTAGTCACTTCCTACAAAATATTGATCTGCTTGAGCAGTTTTTAAAAAAAGAGTTGCCTCAAGTTAAAGTTATGCGACCAGAAGCCTCGTACCTAGTTTGGTTAGATTTTAGAGCACTATTTACCCATCAAACGGATCTTAAGGATTGGTTAGTCAATAAAGCCAAGCTTGGCTTAAATGATGGGGAAAATTTCGGTGGAGAAAGTAAGGCGGGAACTGGCTTTATGCGCATCAACCTCGCTGTGCCCAAACCCACTTTAGACAAAGCCTTGCAACAGATAAGACAGGCAATATACTCACTGCCTGCTCAATAGAATTTGGTACAGCCACGAGGACTCGAACCCCGAACAGCCCCTTAGGAGGGGGCAGTTATATCCAGTTTAACTATGGCCGCATTGTTTGATTTTTACCTTAAAAGCCCTAGAGTCATTTAAGGTTGGTCAAGCGCACCTAAGCGTGCTGTTTGGTATTGACCTGTTTGGGTGTCTAGTTTATAAATATTAAAGTTGGTGTCAATATCAAAACCAGGTAAACGTGCCGCATAATTGGTTGAGAGACTCCCTTCTGGTGAATGCACTCGATGAAAAACCTTGGCTGGCCAACCTAAAATAGCCGCACCATCAAAGATTTTTTGGCTGTTGTGATAGATAGCATCCGCCGTTACTTCAAAGTTTTCAACTTGGCCATGTTTTACTGAATAGAGCTGAACCAAACGTCTTCCTTGATGTACCACTAATTTATCTTCTTGGTCGGTATGCATGTACCAATACCAGGTATCATCGCCCTCAATAAGAGGGCTTTTTCCGCCTGGTTCATGCATCACTAAGTCAACACCCGATAAGTCATCAACAATACCGTCTATGGCAAAAAAAGAGACCTTGGGTGTGGTTCTTAGCGTTTTTAACGGAAGAATAAAACATAAATCGTCAATGTAATTATTTTTATTACCAGCTTCTAAAGAAAGCATGCAAACCTCATAAATGATAAATTTTTGGACAAAATAATACCTTGAAAAAGTTCTGTTTTTTCAAGGTTTAGAACAATACATCTTCGTTGATGCTAAGAAATGGGCACCTCGATTAACCCCAATGAATTCTGGCAACGCCAAGCTTGTCAGATCAAGGCGTGAACGTGAAGCAATGTCTAGACCTTGCAAACGTTCACAACGCAAAGCTGGAGAACTTGGCTAAGCCCCTTCGGGCGGGGGTTAATCGAGGTGCCCAAATGATAAACCAGATTATGAAGTGATTTAAAACCACTTACTATACGGGAGCTATAAAGTCGTTTTTACGCTGTATTTGACACTTAATAAATGCTCAGAGTGCGCGGGAACCGTAATCACATTATCTAAAACATTACCGCTTTCTACACAGGCAAATTCTAACCAGGCCTGGTCATCGATATCGGCAAATCCTTTTACAATTTCAGGACCAGGGTTCCACACCACACTCGATTGTGAATTGCGTTTTTCAATAATAATTTCACGTGAATTATCACTATCCACAATACTGATTTCACCCGCTTGATTTAAATATACCGAATCTTTAGCGGGGTTTAACACAACCACCTCTTTTTGAACTTCTGCTGGTGCATTCTCAATCAGCTTATCTAAGTGCGTACTGTTTTCTAAACCTTTAATCGGTAGCCCAATAGGATTGGCCACCGCAAAATAAGTATGCAAAGCTTCAGTAATCTCTACTGGCTCATCACCCAAATTAACGGTAGTTAGCGTTAAAGTTAAGCTTGAATTAACTTGCACACAAAGCTTGAGTTCAAATTCGTGTGGCCAAACTTTAAGCGTCTCTTGGTTTGACTTACAGACTAATGAAATACGTGTTTCACCATTTTCTAGCTTACCTACTTTTTCAACTTGCCAAACCATATTTCTCACAAAGCCATGAGCTGGCAGGCCTGGTTGATTTGCCGCCCCAAACCATGGCCAACAAATTGGAACACCACCTCTTACTGGCTTGGTTCCATCATAAACAGCCGTATCACTTACCCACAACACATCTCGTTGTCCAATTGGAATAAAACTTAATACAGTAGCGCCATAAGTGGTAATGGTTGCCTTGGCAAACTGGTTTTCGATATGAATCAGTTCAACACCATCTCGAGTGGTAAATTTAACGCCTTCTACATCAAACTGCTTTGCATATTTACTTGTCATCTTTACACTCCTAAAAATGGTTACAGGCTAAATCGGTTTTAACGCCACTCAGTAAGCGTTTGCTCTAAAACGGCTTGGGGATAATCACCCGTTACATAGGCTTGACCAATGGTTTTAAGTAAAACTAAACGGATAGTACCTGCTTGTACTTTTTTATCACCCGCCATTAGGCCTAAATACTTTTCATTACTCATCTCTTCAACCGATGGCGGAACCACAGGTAATTTAGCACGCTCAAAAATCGCTTGAATTCGCTCTTGGTCAGCTTGGGTAAGATTGCCTAATAACTTAGACATATAAACCGCTTGCATAGAGCCAGCGCTCACGCCCTCACCATGTAACCAGTTGCCATAACCCATACCCGCTTCAATCGCGTGACCAAAGGTGTGACCTAAATTGAATAATGCTCGAAGCCCAGCTTCTTTTTCATCCTTAGCCACAATATCGGCTTTATCTTGGCAAGAACGTTCAATGGCGTATGACAATGCTTCTGGTTCACGATTAAGCAGCTTTTCAATATTGGCTTCTAGCCACTCAAAAAATTCTAAATCTTGAATCAAACCGTATTTAATCACTTCTGCCAGGCCTGCCGAGAGCTGGCGATCTTCTAAGGTATTTAAGGTTTCGGTATCAATCACCACACACTCTGGCTGATGAAATGCCCCAATCATATTTTTGCCTAATGGATGATTCACACCTGTTTTGCCACCTACCGATGAATCTACTTGAGAAAGCAAGGTGGTTGGCATTTGAATAAAGTTCACACCTCGCTGAAAAGCGGCCGCGGCAAACCCCGTCATATCGCCAATCACTCCACCACCTAACGCAATCAAAGTGCAACTACGATCAAAACGTTCACCAATCAACTTATCAAACACCAAGTTTAAGGTTTCTAGGTTTTTATACTCTTCACCATCAGGCAACACCACTGATTGAACATTAAAGTCAGCAAAGGCTTTTTTACAAGCCTCTAAATAGAGTGGCGCCACTGTGGTATTGGTGACAATTAAGACTTGTTGGCCTTTCACATAGGGCTTAACCAACTCGGCATTACCCATTAAGCCTTGACCAATAAAAATAGGATAACTTCTATCCCCTAATTCAACCTTTAATGTTTTCACGCTGTTTTCTCTTACTTTTTATTCTGTTGACTAAGCTAAACGATCTGCTCAGATTCTAAACAATCGATAATTTGTTTGACCACACGGTGCACGGGTACTTGCTGTGTTTCAATCACCAAATCGGCCATCTCTAAATACCAGGGTTCACGACGTTTCATCAAATCTCTTAACACTTGTGCAGGGTTCTCTGTTTGCAACAAGGGGCGATTACGATCATGTTTGGTACGTTGAATTAAAGACTCAACGGGAGACTTTAAATAGACCACAAATCCACGGGAACGCAAATGCTGTCGATTACTTTCCGTTTCAACCGCACCGCCACCTGTTGCCAATACCACTTCTGAACGCTCCGATAATTCATCAATCATCGCGGCTTCTCGAGTTCGAAAACCCGTCTCACCCTCAATATCAAAAATCATCGGAATCGTCGCGCCCGTTCGAGCCTCAATCTCATGATCGCTGTCGACAAAACTGTAGTGCAACTTTTCGGCTAATAATTTGCCTACGGTGGACTTTCCAGCCCCCATAGGACCTACTAAAAATATACTTTCTTTATACATTTGTTCATTATAAAGGATTTTCTTATTTTGCCTTAGGTTATACCGAGTTAAATTCACAAAAAAATTAAATTTATCATTTAAGCCAGCTCTCTTTTTTGTGTTAAAGTCTTTTTAAAATACGTAAAAAAAACCATTGTGCAAAAGGAATGTGTATGAAGCTGGTTGAAGCATTAAATTTGACTAAATCTTATGCAATGGGTGGCGAAACCGTCAATGCCATTCAAGGTGTCGATTTTGTCATTCATAGCGGGGCTTTTGTCTCCTTTGTTGGGCCTTCAGGTAGCGGCAAAAGCACACTTCTGAATATGATTGGTTGTTTAGACAAACCTACAGATGGTACTCTTAAAGTGGATGGCGTTGATATTAGCCGTTTAAATCGCCAACAAGCGGCTAAATTCCGTGGCGAAACCGTGGGGTTTATTTTTCAAGACTTCAATTTGATACCTGTTTTAACGGTGGCCGAAAACATCGAATACCCTCTTTTAATGGTACAAAACTGGCCCACTAATGAACGGCAACAACGTGTAAATACACTCATGGAAGCCGTAGGCATTAGTGACCAAGCCAATAAGTTTCCGCACCAACTTTCTGGTGGTCAAAAGCAACGTGTTGCCGTGGCGCGTGCTTTAGCCTCTAAAGCCAAGTTGATTTTGGCCGATGAACCCACCGCCAATTTAGACCACGACACCGCATTTCGTATTATTGATTTAATGAAACAGATGCGCGATGAATTCAATACCACGTTTATTTTCTCCACCCATGACACCAAAATCATGGATGCCGCAGAAGTTTTGTTTACGCTTGAGGATGGAAAGCTCTCACAACATATTCAGGGAGGGCAAGCCTAATGAAAATTCTACGCATTGCCAGCCGTAACTTATTACGTTATCAACGTCGTACCCTTTTAACCACCATACTAATTACGCTGGGTGTGGTAGCCATGCTGTTATTTGTCAGTACCTCTGGATCATTTAAAGCGATGATGGTTGGTCAAATTACCGACTCGATGATGGGACATTTACAAATCCACAAAAAAGGCTATGTATCCTCCATTGACAGCCTACCTCTCACCCTTAATATGAAACCTAAAATGGTTGAAAAAGCCGAACAACAACTAGCCCAAATGCCACAAGTAGAAGCTTGGTCTCCGCGCATTAAACTAGGTGCCATGTTCAGTAACTTTTCAGAAACCACCAGTATTCGTTTAAATGGCGTTATCCCTGAAAAAGAGATAGCCGCTTGTCCAGAGTTGTCACAACGTATTCTTGGTGAACAACCTCAAACCCTAATTGAACGGGGCAAGCTATTAATACCTGAACTGATTGCCAAAGGGCTCAAGGTTAAAGTGGGCGACCCTGTGGTGCTTGTCGCCACCAACCGAGATGGTTCAGTCAATGGCATTAACTTTGTTGTTCACGGCATCTTAGAAGGTCTGTCTGGTCCAGGCGGGCGTGATGGTTATATTCATATAGACGACGCTCGTGAATTACTGCGCATTGAAGACAACGAAATCAGCGAGATAGCGATTCGATTAAAATCGGCTGAACTGGAAAAACCCGCCCAAAAAGCCTTGCAAGAAACCCTAGGACAGATGAAAAATCAAATGGATAAACCCGCTTTTGAAATCCACAGTTGGGACAAGCTTTCACCCTTTGCCAATATTGCAAAAATGATTGATTTAATGACTCTGTTTATCAAAATCATGTTGGTTGCCATCGTTTTAATTAGTGTGATGAATGTCATGATTATGGCGGTATATGAACGTGTTCGCGAAATTGGCACCTTGGCCGCTATGGGCACGCAACCCAGAACCATCTTAGCGCTGTTTTTAACAGAGGGTTTATTATTAGGCATTGTTGGTGCAGTTTTGGGCATTCTTATTAGTTTACTGATTATTTTTGGCTTACAACAAGCCGAAATCAGTTTTGCCTTTGGTCGCCAAACAGGCCTGGTACTCTATCCTGTCCTGACGATAAGTGATGCACTATTTGCATCAGGCACGGTTATTTTAGCGGCCATTTTAGCGAGCCTGCAACCCGCATGGAAAGCTTCAAAACTCAATCCTGTTGAAGCGTTACGACAAGTTTAAAAGGAGAACATAATGAATTGTTTCCAGCAACAAATGCGATACCTTTTGATATTAAGCTGCTTACTTTTTTCTCACCAGGCCTGGTCAGATACCTTAGAGGCGAATTCGTTATTAAAAGAAGTGGATGCACGTTTACAGCCTGAGTCTTACGAAATGTACCGAAAACTCATTAATATTGAACCCGATGGCGACCGCAAAGAGTTTGTGCTCTATACCGTTAAAAAAGGCAAAGAAAATGTAGTGGCACTCTTTTTAGACCCTGCAAGTGAACGAGGCCGAAGCAGTTTACGTGTGGGCGACAATATGTGGTTATATATTCCCAATGTAGGCAAACCACTGCGCATCACAAGCTTGCAGTCCGTGGTGGGCGGTGTTTTTAATAATTCGGACATTCTTCAGCTCGACTACAGTACCGAATACAGTGCTGAAAACATCACCGAAGAGAATGATCTCTATCTATTAACACTCAAAGCCAAAAACCGTTCGGTTGCTTATGACCAACTTAAAATGTGGGTAGATAAAAACCACAAAACACCGATTAAAATTGAAGCCTATTCCGCCAGCGGCATGCTCATTAAAACCCTGCATTACAGCAAAATAAAAGATTTTGGCAATGGTTATATTCGCCCCGCCATGCTAGAAACCGACAGCCCTTTATATAAAGGATTTAAATCCGTCATGCTGTTTGATGGCATTAAACCAAGAGAATTTAATGAAGAAGTCTTTACACTAGGTTATATGTCCAAAATTGGTGAATTAAGAGAATGAAACCCGTTCGATTAACGGTTTTAACAGGCCTGGTAACTCTACAAATGGTATTTAATCTCGCCAATGCCGAAGAGTTTAGCTTTAATGTTAGTGCCTATGAAAAGAAGCCTTACGAGTTTAACGGCCATTTTGACCTAATGGCTACGCAACTCAATATTAACCCAAATTCAGCCCTAAGCAATCTTGCATTTAAACCGCCCGCAAAACCACAAGATTTTCAACGCTATAACAGTGAACTAGAACTGAACGGCTTATACCGTTTTGATAAAAGCTCACTCAATTTTCGCAGTTTGTCTTTATGGCAAGATGATATTTTGACTCAAACCACCGAGCACACCTTACAAGAAGGTTTTTGGCGTTATCAACCTAGCAACCAATGGTCATTTGATTTAGGTAAACGTGCTATAAAATGGGGTAAAGGATACGCTTGGAATCCTGTTGGATTTCTAGAACGAGCTAAAAATCCTGATGACCCTGAAATCAACCGAGAAGGCTTTATTTTAGCGGGTGGTGAATACACTAAAAGTTTACCAGGCCTGGTAAAAACGGTTTCTGCCGCCTTTTTTGCGATTCCCGTTTCCGACACTCTAAACGAAGACTTTTCCAGCAATACAACTGAAAGCCTGTTTTTTGGCGGAAAACTTTACCTATTAGTCGCTGACACCGATATTGATTTCTATCTACGCCACTCCGCAGAAACCAATACCGATTATGGAATGAGTTTTGCCACCAACTTAGCCACTAACTTTGAACTGCATGGCGACTTTGCATACCGTGATCAAGTTTTTCAAACACAAATCACTGACACGCCTAGCTTAGCATCCACAATCGAATCTACCTTTCAAAGTTTAGTTGGAATTCGCTATTTAACAACCACCGATCTCACCTGGATTGTAGAGTGGCTACATAATCCACAAGGTTATAGCACCAATGAAATGACCGACTTTTATTCGCTCGCCAAAAGCGATCCTGATACCAGTCCATTGGATTATCAATTAGCGCAGCAAGCCAAACAGGGCAGCTACTCTTTAAGCAATTCAAGACAAAACTATCTGTATATAAAAGCCAGCCAAAAAGATTTTGCCGATATCGTCTATTTGAATTCCGCCTTAACCCTAATTTCTAATTTAGAAGACAGTAGCTACCTACTCACACCTGAGCTGATTTATACAGGTTATAAAAACAGCGAACTACGCTTTAGAGCCACCACATTTCAAGGTTCTAACAATAGCGAATTTGCGGAAAAATTAACGGACTTAAAATTGGAATTCAGAGCACGAGTTTTCTTTTAAGCCCACTGATTTATAATGGATTTACCTAAATCTATCTTTTGGTTCAGCTAGATTGCCAAACCCATCAAATTCTCTGTTAAAATACTCCACCACTTTCAATTTTAAACTGGAGAAACTCTTATGAGCGGTTCACTGTATATTGTCTCTGCCCCCTCTGGAGCTGGCAAGACATCTCTAGTAAGCAAACTCATTCAAGAAGACAGTAGTATTGTTGTATCGGTTTCCAGCACTACTCGCGACATGCGCCCAGGTGAAGAAAACGGTGTTAACTACCATTTCTTAACGGTTACAGAGTTTGATGAAAAAATTGTTCAAGGTGATTTTTTAGAGCACGCTAAGGTGTTTGACAACTATTACGGCACCTCAAAAAGCAGTGTTGAATCTCAACTCGCTTCAGGAAAAGACGTCATCTTAGAAATTGATTGGCAAGGTGCTGAGCAAGTCAGAAAAATTATGCCTGATGCGCACTCTATTTTTATTTTGCCTCCGTCACGCGATGAATTATTTAAACGCTTAACTGGTCGCGGAACGGACAGCAAAGAGATCATTCAACGCCGAATGCAAGATGCCACCAGTGAGATGTCGCATTACCATGAGTTTGACTATATTGTGATTAATAACAATTTTGATATTGCACTTAAAGAATTACACAGTATTTTTCAAGCAAACCGCTTAACCAAAGAGCATCAAATCTTGAGTCACAAAAACTTGATTGCCTCACTGGTCGAAGAAGAATAACCCTAAAAAATAACCATTTAATCGTTTCACCCCACCGTAGGAGCAACCAATGCCAGGTTTTGAGATTTTTGATGAATCCGAAAAACAACAAATCAATGAAGTCATGGACAAAGGATTTACCTTTCGTTACAACTTTGACGGTATGCGTAATGAAGTATGGAAAGCGCGTGAACTCGAAAGCATGATTTGTGAAACGATTAACGTTAAACATGCGCATTTGGTCTCCAGCGGAACAACCGCTCTAACTACCGCCTTAATGGCGGCAGGCATTGGCGCTGGCGATGAAGTGATCGTACCCCCGTTTACGTTTGTAGCCAGTGTTGAAGCGATTGTGTTAGCTGGAGCGATTCCTGTATTTGCAGAAATTGATGAAACTTTAACCCTTTCTGCAGAAGGCATTGAAGCCGTCATTACCCCAAAAACCAAAGCGGTAAACTTTGTACACATGTGTGGTTACGGTGGACATATGGACGCGATTAAAGCGGTTTGCGACAAACACAATCTAGTGCTTTTAGAAGACGCTTGCCAAGCAACGGGCGCAACCTATAAAGGTCAAGCCCTTGGCACCATTGGTCAAGTAGGCACCTTCTCGTTTGATTCCGTTAAAACCATCTCTTGTGGAGAAGGTGGTGCGGTACTGACTAATGATGAAACCATCTATAATAACGCCCATATGTTCTCTGACCACGGTCACGACCATATCGGCATGGATCGTGGTGCAGAAAGACACCCTATTATGGGTAGCAACTTCCGTATTTCGGAAATGAACGCGGCGGTTGGTGTTGCTCAATGGAAGAAGCTAGACCGTATTTTAGAGATTCAACGTCGTAATAAAAAAGCCCTAAAAGACGCGCTTAAACAATATCCAGAAGTAGACTTTCGTGTTATTACCGATGAATCAGGTGATAACGCAGGTTTTTTAAGCATTATGATGCCAACGGAAGAACGTACAAAAGAAGTTGTGGCTGCCCTTAGCGATCAAAAAGTCCCAGCGGTTTTTTATTGGTATGCGAATAACTGGCACTACTTAAAAAACTGGAAACACATCCATGAAATGAAAAGCTCGGCCAAGCTACCCATTGATTTAATTGCCGACCGTCCCGATTACACACAAGTTAAAACGCCAAAATCGGACGATATCATGAGCCGTACCATCTCGATGCTGATTCAATTATCCTGGACAGAAGAGGATATTCAGTTCAGAATTGACGCATTCAAAAACGTATTTAAGAAATAAGTCAGCTAAAAAGCTACTAGGAAAGCCATATTATGAAATTTCGTAATTTTAAAACCGTACCTAAGATGATTTTTGGTCGAGGATCATTCGACCAACTAGATGATGTACTTGCCGATGAACGTACAAATATGGACGATTTTGTGGTCTTCCTGGTTGATGAAATCCACAAAGACAAACCTTTAGCTGAGCGTATTCCAGCAACGGGTAAAGACATGATTATTTGGTTAGATGTCACCGATGAACCTAAAACCACTTATGTGGATGCCTTAACGGTTGAAGTACAAGAGTACTCTAAAGCAAATATTGATGGTCGTAACCCTGTTAGTGTTGTTGGTTTAGGTGGTGGCTCCTCTTTAGACTTAGGTAAAGCGGTGGCTTTAATGCTAACCAACGAAGGTGGTTCAGCCTCTTACCAAGGTTGGGATTTAATCAAAAACCCAGCGGTACATCACGTAGGGATTCCTACTATTTCGGGTACAGGTGCTGAAGCTTCTCGCACTACGGTTTTAACAGGCCCTGATAAAAAACTCGGCATGAACTCTGACCACACGGTTTATGACCAAATCATTATGGATCCTGATCTAATTCAAGGCGTTCCAAGAGACCAGTGGTTTTATACAGGTATGGACTGCTACATT
This sequence comes from Thiomicrorhabdus sp. Kp2, assembly GCF_000478585.1. Taxonomy (NCBI): domain Bacteria; kingdom Pseudomonadati; phylum Pseudomonadota; class Gammaproteobacteria; order Thiotrichales; family Piscirickettsiaceae; genus Thiomicrorhabdus; species Thiomicrorhabdus sp. Kp2. The sequence goes on along the minus strand of NZ_ARWI01000001.1, from coordinate 1,687,123 downwards.
CACAATATCGAAGCGCTTAATGGCACTTACATTAATGAATTTGCCCGCGCCTTTGGTGAAAAGTCATTAGATTTATGTAATCAAGTCTTTTTACAAGACCACCCAGATTCAGATGAAAAACTGATGATGGCCTCTTATATGGGCGGACAAAGTATTGCTTACAGTCAGGTAGGCGCATGTCACGCCTTATCTTATGGCCTTTCGTATGTCATGGGGTATCACCACGGTATTGGTAACTGTATTGCGTTTGATGTGTTGGACGATTTCTATCCAGAAGGCGTAAAAGTGTTCCGCGAGATGATGGCAAAACACAACATTACTTTACCTAAAGGCATCACCAAAGACCTTTCTGAAGAAGATATGGAAAAAATGATTCGTACCGCCTCTGGCTTAGCGCCACTTTGGGAAAATGTCTATGGCCCAAGTTGGAAAGAGAAAGTGACCCCAGAGCTATTAAGAAGCCTATATTCTAAGATGTAAATTTTGGTTCGCCACTTTTTGGTTTTGGCGTTGTTGTTGAATCGGTCATTGAGTAATACTCAACTCCCTCATCAACGCCTAGCCAAATCTCAAAAATTGACGTCCAAAATCCATTAAACTTCAAAATTTTAACCTACCTAAAAAGCCTTCTATTATGAACACTTATGTTTTTATTCCTGCTCGTTACGGTTCTTCCCGTTTACCTGGTAAACCGTTAAAACTGATTGATGGCAAACCGATGATTCAGCATGTGTATGAGCGTATTTCTAAAGCAAAAGGTTTAGCAGGCGTTTATATTGCCACTGACGATAATCGTATTAAAGAGGTGGTAGAAGCATTTGGTGGTAAAGTCGTGATGACACCTATTGAAGCCGCTTCAGGCACTGACCGTATTGCAGCAGCAGCTAACGCCCTTGGATTGAAAGATGACGATTTAATTGTCAATGTACAAGGTGACCAACCATTAGTTCACCACCAATCGATTGAAGACGTTATTGCACCGTTCTTAGCTGAAGATTACGATAAAAGCTTTGAAATGAGCACATTGTCTTTCAAAATCATTAATGAGGCTGAAATCACTAACCCTAAAGACGTTAAGTTAGTCACGGACGTAAATGGTTTTGCTTTGTACTTTTCACGTGCCACCATTCCACATGGTCGTGATTACTGGGATCACGACAGTTTTAAACATTTAGGCGTTTACGCTTATACCAAACGTTTTGTAGATACCTTTAATGCTTTGCCTATGGGCAAACTCGAAGACATTGAAAAACTGGAACAGTTACGTGCTTTAGAATACGGTCATAAAATTAAAGTGGTTCAGAGTGACTATGACTCACCAGAAGTCGATTTGCCTGGCGATATTGCAATTATGGAAGCGCTGCTTCAAGCGGGACATTAACTTACCAGGCCTGGTAAGTTTCAAGAGAGTGATTAATGGTTATTTATCAAATACTCATTCGCCTACTTAGTCCTCTAATATGGCTTATTGTTGCTATAGAAGCGTTTAAACACAAAGCTGGATGGACATTTATAACCCAAAAACTCGGCCTACACTACACTCAAAGCCCTGCTACCTTACAAAATCCCATTTGGATTCACTGTGCCTCAGTAGGTGAAGTTAAAGCGGCCGAACCATTAATTCGCCAACTAATGGCAAACCACCGTATTTTACTCACCACTAATACAAAAACCAGCCAACAGTTAGTCTCTGACCTATTTTCAGAACAAGTGTTTCATCGCTATTTACCTTTTGATTGGCCTTTTGCCTTAAAACGTTTTGTTAAAACCTATAAACCAAGTAAGTTATGGGTGATAGAAACTGAAATTTGGCCAAACCTCTTTCGAGTCGCGAATAAGAACGGCATTGAAATCGCGATCTTAAATGGTCGTTTAACCCAAAAAACGTTTACTTCCCCACAATGGCTGCAAACCGCATACCGAAATAGTTTAAGGCGTGTAAACAAAATCATTGCTCGCTCTGAACTTGATGCCAAAATGTTTAAAAAACTTGGTGCAACCCCCGACAAAATCCAGGTATTAGGCAACTTAAAATACGCTGCTCAACCAGAAGTTCATAACCAGCCTAGACCAATTGAAAGTCCATTTGTATTAGCTGCTTCAACCCATAATGATGAAGAGTTAAACATCGTTAATCTTTGGTTAAATATGAATAGACCTGAACTTTTGGTGATTGTACCTCGCCACCCAAAACGCACTGCCAAAATTCAAAAACAACTTGAATTCCTAGGCACAAAATTAAAAGTGGCTACCAAGCAAGAAATGATTGATGAACAAACTCGAGTCTATTTAGATGACCGCATTGGCCGTTTGCTACCTTTATATGCACACGCAGAAGTCGTCATTATGGGTGGCAGTTATGTTGCCAAAGGCGGGCATAATATTTTAGAACCTGCTGCATTTAAAAAAGCCATTATCACAGGGCCAGACAGCTCTGATTTTGAAGACGAAATGACTCTATTAAAAGCCAGCAATGGTATTATTCAAAACCAAGATTACAGTCAATTACAGCAAGCTCTAATACAACTACTCTCCAACCCAGAGCAAGCCAAACAATTAGGTGAAAACGCTTACCAGGCGTTACAAAAACAAAAAAACACCTTACAAAAATATTTGGCCGCTCTCAATATCACCTAAGTTTTAATATTCTTTACTAAAAGCCTACAATTATTATAGATTTACATAGCTAAGTAAGTGTTGTTTAGGTTAAAATAACTCCTTACCTTTGAATTTTATTGGATAGGAAATAAATTATGGCTCGCGTCACAGTAGAAGATTGTTTAACTCAAGTAGAAAACCGTTTTGAATTAGTTATTTTAAGTGCAAAACGTGCTCGTCAATTAGCTAACGGTGCTGAAGCAACTTTAGATTGGGATAAAGACAAACCAACGGTAATGGCCCTACGTGAACTTGCAGAAAACACGATTGATGGTGAAGTGGTTATGGCTGATCCAGATACTCCTCCATTTTTTAGCTAAGAGGTTCCGCCCCCTCTATGCCAACTCCAACTTCTCTAGATGGTCTTATTGAAAAGGCTTCAGCCTATTTAACACCAGAACAGGTCGAACTCATTCAGTCGGCCTATGAATTTGGAGCGCTTGCACACCAAGGTCAAACTCGTAAATCGGGTGGTGACTACATCTGGCACCCTGTTGCCGTAGCCGAAATTCTGGCAGACATTCAACTCGACAAAGAGAGCCTCATCGCGGCCATTTTGCACGATGTCGTTGAAGACACTCCCTACACCAAAAACGATATTACTGAACGCTTTGGTGAAAACGTAGCTGAAATCGTAGATGGTGTCACCAAACTCGGTAAACTTGAGTTTGATAACCCACAAGAAGCCCAGGCTGAAAACTTTCGTAAAATGATCTTAGCGATGGCGCGTGATATTCGCGTTATTTTGATTAAACTTGCGGACAGACTTCATAATATGCGTACTTTGGGTGTTATGCGCCCTGACAAACAGCGTCGTATTGCCCATGAAACCTTAGATATTTTTGCGCCTATAGCTGGTCGTTTAGGCATTAATGCCATCCGAATCGAACTGGAAGATTTAGGTTTCAAAGCAATGCATCCTATGCGTTTTGCCGTTTTAGAAAATGCCGTTAAAAAGGCACGCGGCAACCGCAAAGAAGTGATTGAGCAAATTACTGAAACCATTCAAAATCGACTCAATCAAGAAAATATTCAAAGCGAAGTCGTTGGTCGAGAAAAACATCTTTATTCACTCTACAAAAAGATGAAAAACAAGCGCCAGAATTTTAATGATATTTTAGATATTTTTGCGTTCCGCATTATTGTCGATACTGCCGATGACTGTTACCGCACTTTAGGCACAGTTCACTCGCTCTATAAGCCGTTGCCAGGCAAGTTTAAAGACTATATTGCCATACCAAAATCCAATGGCTATCAATCGCTTCATACTGCCTTATTTGGCCCTTATGGTGTGCACTTAGAAGTACAAATTCGTACTGAAACCATGCATGAAGTATCAGAACACGGTATTGCGGCGCATTGGCAATATAAACAAGATCAAACGGAACAAGAAAATTCAGTATCGCATGTAGACTTACGTGCTCAAGAATGGGTTAAAAACTTACTCGAAATCCAACAGAGTGCTGGAAACTCTCTCGATTTCTTAGAAAACGTAAAAATTGATTTGTTCCCAGATGTTATCTATGTGTTTACACCTAAAGGTGACATTATCACTTTACCAACAGGCTCTACACCCGTAGATTTCGCCTATGCCGTTCATACAAATATTGGTCACAGTACTTTAGGTTGTCGTATCGATAAAAAGCTTGTTCCATTGAGAACACCTCTTGAAAGCGGCAAGACCATTCATATTATCAAAGGCAGCGAAGCCGAACCTAATCCCGCTTGGTTAAACTTTGTTAAGACAGCCAAGGCGCGTTCGCAAATTCGTCACTTTATGAAAAATCAGCAAGCAGGTGAAGCCATTACCCTTGGTCAAAGAATGCTGATGAAATCCTTACGACACTTCAATATGGCGTATGAGGGGTTAACGGATGAAATCCGCAACCATTTGATTGAAGAGTTAAAACTCAAGGATTGGGAACAGTTACTTGCAGAACTCGGTTCTGGAAATCGTATGGCACCATTGGTGGCTAAACAAATTCACGATATCGTTTTAGGTTCGGACGATGAAATAGGCCCTAAAAACGCCAACCCTGATGCCGCGCTACCTATCTCGGGCACGGAAGGCATGGTGGTGCATTTTGCAAACTGCTGTCACCCTATTCCTGGAGATGAAATTATCGGTTTTGTCAGTACCGAGAAAGGCTTGGTAATTCATAGAGAAGCGTGCCATAACATCAAAAACATTCGCAACCAACCAGATAAATGCCTCGATGTTCAATGGGATCAAGAGTCAACTGCGACATTCTTAGCAGAAGTGCAAATTGAAGCCAAAAATCAGCGTGGAACGCTGGCTACCATAGCTAATGAAATTGCTAAAACCAATACCGATATTGAGCGTGTGCGCTCTGAAGATAAAGATGAATCATACAGCTTAATGCACTTTGTTATTAATGTGCGTGACCGCGTGCACTTAGCCCAAGTTATGCGAAGATTAAAACGCCTGCCTATTGTTGAAAAAATCCAACGACTGTAATTCTATAACATGTAACGTCTTTAAACGTTATTGTACTGCCCATGAATATTTATATATTTAACCCCTTTATCCTGTAAGAACTCTAAAAAGGCTTTAGCAATCAATGAGAGTTCTTTGCCTTTTGGGTAAACAATATGCCACTGTTTTTCAATAGGAAACCCTTCTACATCTAGTTTTGCTATCGGACTAAATTCATCGCCCAAATACAATGAGTGACCAGAAACCACTGCCACACCTAAATCTGCAGCAACACAGTGCTTAATCGCTTCATTCGTTTCTAGAGTCATTCTCTCTTCTATTTCTAGCCCCTGCTTAGCAAACACTGTCTCCACAGCTGAACGTATTCCAGAACCTTCTTCACGCATAATAAAAGGGTATTTAGTTAGTTTTTTTAGAGAGACTTTTTTACCAACTAACTCATGGTTGCTATTAGCAATTACAACAAGCGGATTTCGCGCAAAAGGAATAATTTCTAAATCCAAATGACTGGGCGGAATTTGCCCCAAAATATATAGATCATCCATATTGCGATTAATGCGGTTTACAATACTATCTCGGTTAGAAACTTTAAGACTTAAATCGATATCAGGGTGCTGTTTGATAAAATTACCCAATGCAAGTGGCGCAAAATATTTGGCCGTAGAAACCACAGCTACTCTTAGTCGGCCACGTGTCAAACCTCTAAAGTCGTCCAATAAAATTTCTAAATTTGATAATCGATCAATAACTTCTCTGCAACTACAAGCAACATGCTCACCGACTTCAGTAAGATAAATATTTCTGCCTACTTGCTCATATAAAGGCATTTCTATCGCTTCAACCAAACTCTTCACTTGCGAGGAAACCGTTGGCTGCGTTAAATGTAGCTCTTCGGCAGCACGCGTAAAACTCAGATTACGCGCGACAGATTCAAAAACCTGAATTTGTCTTAACGATGCATGGCGGATTAAGAAGTTAGATTGATTTTGACTGGATTCGCCCATTCCATTCCCCTAAAAGTAATTCTGATATTAATCAAACAATTACTCATATTTAATAAACAACAATGTACAACTATACATTAAAAAAACATTTAACCTATACGATTTTTATACAACCATTTACCTTTACTTACCGTACGATTCAGAATTGTTTACACTATTTAACTAGACAAGGCATTCTTTCAAGCGCTGCCTTAGCCGCCCTTTCTGCCTCAATGACATCCGCCTCTTTGCCACACATAATTAAACGCCCGTAAGCCCCCACTGCGCGAGCCTCTACCAAAGTGACATTAGCTGCTTTTTCAGCTTCATTAGCAGCATAGACAACATAGCCAGCAGGATCCGTTTCCATAATAAACATACTTTGTCCTGGCAGAATCATCGACCCTCTTCGGTTATCTCGGTTAATTAACACAGCGTGGTCAGGGGTAATACCTCTTATAATTTCTGACCATTTCACATGACATTTGTCACGCTCAAACTCATTCGTTTGTAGATAATTCAGGATATGCTGTCCAGACTCCAAGACATCACTTTGGTCACGGTGGTTAAACAACATCGAACCATAAGCACGTTCAACAACCTGTTGAGCCAAACGGACATTGCTCGCTTTCAAAGCGATATCGGTAATCTTGTGAACCGCCATACCTGGAGCCACTTCCACCCATAAACAGGAATCACCAGGCACTGGCAAAAACCCCATAGAAGCCGTACCAATATATGAGGCTAATTGAGGCTGTAATGAATCTAAAAATATATAGGTTCTTAACTCTATCATTTAGCCTCCCGCTGTTTGATTTGCTTAATCACCGACTCCATTGCTTGAGCGCGGTGACTAATTTTTAATTTTCTCTCTAATGGCACTTCAGAAGCCGCTTTTAACTCACTTGGAATCCACATGACTGGGTCGTAGCCAATACCATATTGAGTTCTGGGTTCTGTAAGAATATCACCATGCCATGCTCCAATACCAATCAAAGGCGTTTCATCGTTTTCATGTGCCACATACACAACAACACAGATGTAATTAGCTTTACGATTTCGTAAGGGTAAACCTTCAAGCGCCTTGACGAGCTGGCGAGTATTCTCCTCCTCAGAGCTTTCGCCAAGCCCGAGAGTTTCAGCAAAACGAGCCGAAAAGATACCAGGCCTGCCATTTAGAGCATCCACCTGTAATCCTGAGTCATCTGCAATGGCTGGCAACCCTGTTTTAGCACTGGCAAACCTCGCTTTTTTCAAGGCATTCTCAATAAAGCTCAAACCATCTTCTACTACCTGTTCAGTAAAAAAGTCAGTTTGTAGCTTTATATTAAAACCATTCAGACGCAGAGGAGTGCTCAGTTCTTCAACCTTATCTGGGTTAGCTGTGGCTAAAACAATCGTAGTCATGATAATAATTTTTATCCAAATTTACTTGGCGTTAAAACATCTGCCGCATAAGAAAACACCATAAGATGATGCCCTCTTTTGAGATAATCATTATTTAATTGCCACATTAATTCTTCAGCAATATGAATAGGTACAACCACCATAATTAGTACATTCGTATCACCATCAATATGCCCTCCTTGAAAGCCTGTATCGCCATCACCTCGTACATCAAATATGGTATAACCATTGACGCCAATTGATGTCAGCGTTCTTTTCAATTTTTTTTCGAGGGCTGTATTAGCAATTATCTGAACGACTTTTTCATTACATGTTGTTACAGTCATTTTTAACTCCTTTATACCGCTGAATACCACATAGCAAGTTGATAAAATAATGGAATACCCACCACGACATTAAATGGAAACGTAACTCCTAAGGCTAAGGTTAAATAGTAAGATGGATTCGCTTCTGGCACGCCATAACGCATCGCAGGAGGTACCGCAATATAAGAGGCACTTGCGCCCAATATAGCCACCAATAAAGCACCACCAGTAGTCAAGTTTAGTAAGGTAATCCCTACAAAAACACCAATAGTTCCGCCTATTAACGGCATAATCACGCCAAAAAAAACTAAGGTTGTTCCAACATTTTTAAACGCTTTTAGACGTTTTGCCGCTTCCATCCCCATGTCTAATAGGAATAAGCACAACACACCCATAAAAATTTCTGTAGAAAATGGTGTGACTTTTTCCATCGCCTCAGGTGAAGCGACTGCTCCAACAACCATTGCGCCCAACAACAAAATAACACTGCCGTTTGTAAAAGCCTCTTTAAGTACTGGAGACCATTCCATCTTTGGTGTATCAAGCAGCTGAGAACCATCACCTGAAGTCGAAGCTAATCTTTTTCTTGCCATCGCAGCGAGAACCAAGCCAACAATAATCGCTGGAGACTCCATCATCACCATCATAATAATAGGGTAGCTTTCGTGTGCAATTTGAGAGGCTTCCAAAAAAGCCACTGCAGTTAAAAAAGTTGCCGCACTTACCGAACCATAATGCGCGGTAATAGCCGCTGCATTAAAAGGATCAATTCGGTCTTTATATCTCAGTAAGACATACCCGATAAGAGGTATTAAAAAACCCATCACAATTGCCCAAAAAATGGCTTGTACCGCAACACCTAAGTTTGCATGTGCAAGCTCTGCTCCTCCCTTCAAACCGATTGCCATCAATAAATAAAATGAGATCCCTTTAGACATCCCCTCAGGAAACTTTAGATCTGATTTTATAAGTGTTGCGATTACGCCTAAAGCGAAAAACAGTACCGCAGGAATTAATAAGCTATCCAATCCCAACATGTCCTTTCTCCTTTATTGCAGATGCAATATTTCTAATAGTTTCCATAGTATGGAAAAGTCCTATATATGAGAAATTGATAATTCAACTCCCTGCTATAGAGAACAGTGAATAGGTTAGTTCTCTGACAGATACACCGCTTTCTATAAACAATTTATAGAGAATGGTTCTCTATTTTTAGATAAAAAAAGAGGGCACGTTTTAGGTACCCTCAATGGCTAAGAACGTTTAAAAATTGCTTTTAGTCAGGCCAAACCCTTCTTGATGAAAACACCTTAATCTGATCGGCAATGTGCGCTTGCTCGGTATTTTTATTTACCGCTGCACTCTTCTTCGTTTTTGGTGTTGCCGTTTTTTGTGCTGCGGGTTTTCTTGCAGCAGGTTTACGCTGAACTGTTTTTTTTGCCGTAGCAGGTTTCACCTCAGGTTTATCATCAACCGCTTTGTTTTCAGCCGCTTTAGGTTCTGTAGATGACTCATCTTTCATCACCGAGCTACCTAAAACCCAGCTTTCTGTTTTTTCTTCTTCAACTGTCATGCCCATGCTCCTTCAGACTGATTGGTTACCCTGTGATAACCTTCATCAATCCCTTTGGCTAAAGTAAAATCAATAGTCTGTAACTCATCAGATTTTGAGTAAATCATCACCGAAACATGGCCTCTACCAAAACTGATATTTGGGTGGTGATCTAGTAAATCCGCCTGTTCTGCTAGTTCGTCCAAAAAAGATCTCAAAACTGAAAAATCTTTAAATTCAAACCGTGTTTCTAATGAAGCAGGTTTTAATTTAGCTTTCCAACGTTCGTTCATACAAAACTCCTATCTGAATATTGATTTACATTCATAGAGTGATAAAACTCGGCTAACCAACCATTAATTCTCATTAACTGAGCTTGCTCCTCTTCAAGAAGGCGACTAAATAATGAATGATCTTCCATAGCACCGATATTTGCACAATACTGCGTGGCTTCTCCATAAAGCTGAATCAAAGCTAACTCACGCGCTTCACAGCTTCTTAAAGCTTCTGCAATTGAATTAGCAGGCGTAGCTGGACTCAATACACTGCCCGCTGGCAAAGCCCCTTGAGCGACCATGCGATCGGTTAATAAGTTAGCATGTTGAAACTCCTCATTTGCCAAAGTGACAAAACCTTGAGCATAAGTCATTTCATTACGAAATTTAGCTAAAGAAGCTTGTGCTAAATAGTGCTGACCTGCTGAGAACTCTAAGCTTAAAGCTCGCCCTAAGTAACCGAGCACTCTTGAGTTAGCCCCTGTATTTTGAGGTGTCTCAAATTGAGGGTAACTTCCGATTCCAGGCATAACACTACCTTGCATTCGTGGTTGATAACGCATAACTTACTCCTCTCGTAACCGAGGGCCTTAGCCCCCATTGGGTTTAACCGATTCTCGCTCCGCTGCTAGCCATGTCTAGAACAGGTTCCACTTCTTTGTGTGGACGTGCAATGATGTGCGCAGCAACCAATCCGTCGCCAACTCGTTCACAGGCGTCAGCTCCCGCTCTTACTGCTGCGTTTACCGCACCCGTTTCACCACGTACCATAACGGTTACGTAACCACCACCTACAAATTCACGACTGACTAAACGCACTTCTGCCGCTTTGGTCATCGCATCTGCCGCTTCAATCGCTGGTACTAAACCGCGGGTTTCAATCATTCCTAAAGCAATTCCATATTCTGTACTCATGGCTCTTCTCCTAACGTTCTTACTAATTTATCAATTTCTCAATTACTTCTTTTCAATCGTAACGACTGATTCAACTTCGTTGTGAGGGCGTGCAATGATGTGCGCAGCAACCAGTCCGTCACCGACTCGTTCACAAGCATCGGCTCCCGCTCTTACTGCTGCGTTGACCGCACCCGTTTCACCACGTACCATAACGGTTACGTAACCACCACCTACAAATTCACGACTGACTAAACGCACTTCTGCCGCTTTGGTCATCGCATCTGCCGCTTCAATCGCTGGTACTAAACCGCGGGTTTCAATCATTCCTAAAGCAATTCCATATTCTGTACTCATGGCTCTTCTCCTAACGTTCTTACTAATTTATCTTTAAAAACTTTTACGCTTTTTCAATGGTTAATACAGGTTCCACTTCTTTGTGTGGACGTGCAATGATGTGCGCAGCAACCAATCCGTCGCCAACTCGTTCACAGGCGTCAGCTCCCGCTCTTACTGCTGCGTTTACCGCACCCGTTTCACCACGTACCATAACGGTTACGTAACCACCGCCTACAAATTCACGACTGACTAAGCGTACTTCTGCCGCTTTGGTCATCGCATCTGCCGCTTCAATCGCTGGTACTAAACCACGGGTTTCAATCATTCCTAAAGCAATTCCATATTCGCTCATGATATTTCTCCTGTTACTTCATTTACTAATTTGTGTGCGGTTGCCAGTTATCAATAATGCCGGCTACCGTTAAGTCGGTTAAAATTTTGTCGTCGCCTGCGGCGGTTCTCGCTGCAGAGTTGGCGATGGTAAAAACCCAATCTCCATTTTTTACACCAATCGGATCTAAAGCGACTAAGGTCGATCCAGATACACTTTGTAAAACCTTTACTGGAAGGTGTCCTAAACCATCAAGTCGACTGGTCATAATCAATCGTTGTTTAACTTGATGAATCTCCATCGTTATTCACCTCCCATCGGTCAATGATTCCAACTATGGTTAAATCACTTGGATATCCCTTAATCCCACTGGCATCACGTGCCGCCGAACTCCCTACACATAACACCCAATCCCCTGGCTTACAGCCAACTGGATCGACTGCAACTTGTGGAGTTCCACCTGCCTTTTCGGCTACCACCAATAAGGGCTTATGTTCCATACTGGCGATTCGGTTGGTGGAGACCAGGGTTTTTTCAACTTGAAATATCTTCATCCAATCCTCCTTGTTGTTACAGAATCACCAGGCCTGGTAACTTCTCAGCTGGTTGATTTCCGGTGTTATCCCTTAAAGTACAAAGGGTTTGTAGTTGACCATTTGCCGATAAATCGGTGTAACGATCGTGTAACGCTTGTTCAATTCGTCTGGCTTTGTCTTCAGCTCTGTCTTTAGAACCTGGTACTCTTCCGTCATAATCACAGCGGATAATGATGGGAATTGGCCAGCCATTTTTAAGATTAAGACCGGTAAAAATCTTAATCCCGACATTGACATCATTTAATCCTTCCTCAACCGTATCCAAATAGCTGTAGTAAGTTAGGTTACGAAGCTGTACTTCTTCAAATCCGTTACCAATGCCGATAAATCTTTCTGCGTGTCCAATGTCTGAATAACATCCGTTTTCATACTCTTGTACATACGCAATCTGAGAAAAATTATTCTCAATGAACCAAGCAATCAGTTTATTCATCGATTCAACTGGTGCGGTTGAGCCTAACTCTGGGTTACATTGCTCTACCGCTTGTTCAATCTTGATTCTGGCTTGCTCAGAATTCATATTGGTTGTTTGTTGGAAAAGTGCATCCGTTTCTACAAAACGTTTTAAACACACTTTCCCTTGTTGGTTTGGAACGTGTATCTTCAGACTATCGTCATCCGTATTCATTCCAATAAGCAGTGTTTGTACGGTTGACCCGCATCCAAAACGATTTTCGATTGCTTGGCGGAAATCTTTCAATTTCGTTAAAGCTGCCTCTGCCGCTTTGGCATCATCACTACCATGAGCCGCACAACCTTGGTGGTGTGGATCTGATTTTGAGTAGTGATACACTGCAATTTTTAAATATTTTGTTGGCTCTTCACTTGAATTTGGTATGCCATCACGAAAACGGCTATGTTCAATAAAGACCCAGTTACGTACGCTTTCACTCACATCAAACAGAGCTCCAGCATGTGCTTTTCTTCTGGTTACCGAATAAGGCAACCGTAATACATAACTAATAATGTGTGCTAAACGTCCATCGGCACATGGTGCAACACCGACGGCGTGAAAACCCGCATCTTTAAAAAGACGCTCTGCCTGTAATTTGTTTTGACCGTGTAACGGATCTTGTTCAAAAAACTCCTTAGACATTGACATAAACTGGTTAAAAACACATTGGCCATATAAAACATTGCTATCGAACTTCTGGCTAAGACTCTCTTCAACTTGTTTTTGGCTTAGGGTAATACCCAGTTTTTGTTTAATTGTCTGCTGAGCCCATTGCTCAAAATCGTTACGTTTCTGCTGCACAATTAAATGTTGTACAACCGATTTAATCTCATCAAACCCAGCTTTAATACGTACTTCATAATCACGTAATTGGGCATTTTGTGATGCATTTACCAAAGCGTGAACACCTGGTTTTCCATCATTAGATGCTTTATTCAAACCTTCTGAAGCTTCTCCTTGTATCTGCTTCACAACATTTGCTGGCAGTGGATAAGTACGCCAGAACAATGATTTTTCGCGGGTTTTTGCGTTTAACATCTTATTCACCTATTACTTAGACTATGCTCTGGCTCCGCCAGTCAAAGTCACCTTGGCTCCTTCACCAGTGTTACCCGAAGACCCTGTTATTGGGCTCTGCGGAACAGGTTGCATGGTTTCAGGTCTAAAGTTCGCTGCACCCATTGGAGTTTGCATTGCACCCCCTCTAATTGAAGGATTACGCTGCGTTGCAAAAGGTCCATCGGTACCCGTTACTTTAGAACCTCTATCCCAACCATCTCCAGTGATTCTGCTTGCTGGTGCAACTGGCTCAGCAGTTGGTAAAGGTTGTGACATATCTACAGCAGCAGCTTGCCCCATCATTACCGGAAAATCCGATTCTCCAGGGTTAGCGGCATTTGCCGTTTGACACATTGTGCTCATTTGATCAGCACCTTGATAATGCGTGCCTGATACCAATTCACACGCGCCTTTTTGTGCCCCCGTTAAACCTTGTGGGCCAGGCTGCACACCTGTTAAGGCATGACCAAATTGGCGGTCAATAGGAGCGGTTTTTTTTTGAGCTGCAGCTTGTTCATCTGTTGAACAACTGTTAGCAAACGACTCTTTTCCCATGTACGGTGTTCCACTTACCGCTTTACAACGACCTGCTTCTCCACCTGTAATATTGCTATTGCCACCACTGCGGTCACCTGTAATGGTTTGTCCTGCAAAGGTACCCGATACATTCACCTTTTGAGGTGTGGTTTCAGGAGCTGAAGTCTGACAAATTGTTTCCACTTCTTCTTTACCCTGATAACCTGTACCCGTTACCGACTTGCAATAACCACGTTCATCACCAGTTACTTCTTGTGTACGCCCTACTTGAGTACCTGTTGTCGTATTTCCTGCAAAGGTATTCGACATCACTACTTTTTGAGGCGCTTTTGCAGTATTGCCTGAGCTTGGCTGAATAGAACCTGACATTGCAGGATATTCATTACCACCGCTCACTTTAGAAACACTTTCAATCGCTGCTTCTAAAGGCTTTTTTGCCCCCTTAATTGAAGGGCCTGGGTTAATGCTAAACCCTGTTTTTGTTGTACTTGTCTGTCCCGATTGCTCTGAACAAAACAGCGCACTTTGATCAGCAGGTAAATATTCAGTACCAGTGATACCAGAACATTGACCTTGACGATTGCCAGTAACAGCTTGGTCTTGACCCATTCTGTTACCGCTAATCGTTTGACCACGTGTGGTTTGCGTCATGGTTACTTTGGATGGTGATGCTTTAGGGCTTTCAGAGCAATGTGCTTTAAACTCTTCCGTTCCTAAATATTCCGTTCCACTTACCAATTGACATGCCCCAGTTTCAGCTCCAGTCAATTGACCTTGGCCTAGCTGAGTACCCGATACTTCTTGACCACTTAAAGTTTCAGAAATACCCACTTTTTCAGGTGCGTTGTTAGAGCGTGGTTTACGACTCTGACGCTTAACTGAGCTTTCAGTAGAGCTGCTACAACCAGATTTACCTTTAGTACAACGTTCTGCTCTCACTGAACGTGCAATATCTCGAGTTGAAGCGTCAGGGTTACTTAGCTTAGCTAAAGAACCTGCTTGACCAGCTTTACTCTTGTAAGCTGCTTCACCAGACTTACCTTTGGTCAAAGCCTTACGTCTTGCCTTAGACATTTTTCGACCACTGTTATCTGCAACTTGCGTTGATTTAACAGGGTTTCTGCGTCCAGAAGCATCTGCTCGGCTCGCTTTTGACTCAGTACGTTCGCGAGGTTCAATAATTGGCTCAGGTTTTTTCTTCTCCCTTGCCTTAGCTTGTGATTGAGGCTGAGAGCTCGTCGCTTGTCCGCGCATCATTTGCTTCCTTTTTTGCTTAGCGGCCTCTCTTCCTTCTGCAACCGTTACTGGCTGAGAAGGACGAACAGGTCTTCGGCTTAAAGGCTCACCAACCGTCTGCAGCGGTGCTTTTGCAGGCTCTGCAATTGCTTCCACTGGCGTACTTGGAGCACGCTTAGTTCTGGTTGGAATCGCTGGTGATTTATTACCACCAGAAACTCTTGATTTACGATGTGCCATAGCTTGCGAGCGTCCACTTGTCGTGTTGTTTGTCATTGCACTCATGCTAAAGGCCTCCCTTTATTCATTGCTTAGGTTTGTTACAACTTTGATTTACATGCCTCTTGGGCGATATACCACAAAGTTGTGTCCCTGACACTGAGTGTAATTGTCATAACCAATTACACGAATCAGGTGATCAGGATAGGCCTGGCGACAAGCCTCAATCTCTGCTAAAACTAAGTTTGGATCACGCATTCCAAAGAATGGTAGTTTCCACATACCCCAGTAATGTCGAGCTGCTTTTGCTGGCTCTTCATGCTCTAGAGCTGGCGTCCAACCTTGGTTGATGATGTATACAATTTGGTCATAAATTTCATCTGCATTCATGTCCGGAAGAAATGAAAAGGTCTCAAGCGTATACTTAGTACGATAATCATCAGTCTGTAAGTTACTCATTTGTAATCTCCTTCAATTGGAATAAAGTGCTTTCATGGTTCAAGCTAGAATTAACCCGCATCTAACCATCTAACTTATCTACGGTGTCATATTCAAACTTGATCTCTTTCCAAGTCTCTAGTGCTACAGCTAATTCTTTACTGTGACGTGCTGCATCACGAAGAATGTCACCACCTTCTCTCTCTAAATCACGGCCTTCGTTACGTGCTTTAACACAAGCTTCTAAAGCCACACGGTTTGCTGCGGCACCCGCTGCGTTACCGCCTGGATGACCTTGCGTACCACCACCAAACTGAAGAACTGAGTCATCACCAAAGATGTTAACCAATGCTGGCATGTGCCATACGTGGATACCACCTGATGCTACGGCGAAGACACCTGGCATCGAAGCCCAATCTTGGTCAAAGAAGATACCGCGAGAACGATCTTCTGGAATGAAGTCTTCACGAAGTAAATCAACAAAACCTAGAGTCGCAGCACGATCCCCTTCCAACTTACCAACAACCGTACCTGTATGAAGGTGGTCACCACCTGACAAACGTAGACACTTAGCTAATACACGGAAATGAATACCATGTGTTGGGCTACGGTCTATTACCGCGTGCATTGCACGGTGAATGTGCAATAACATACCGTTTTCACGACACCAGTTTGCTAGTGTTGTGTTTGCTGTAAAACCAGCTGTTAAGAAGTCATGCATGATAATTGGCTGACCGAGCTCTTTAGCAAACTCGGCACGTCTCATCATGTCTTCAACCGTTCCAGCAGTCACGTTTAAATAGTGACCCTTACGCTCCCCTGTCTCTTCAGTTGCTTTATCCACCGCTTCGGCAACAAACTCAAAGCGGTTCTGCCAGCGTTGGAAAGGTTGTGAGTTAATGTTTTCATCATCTTTAGTCAAATCTAGACCACCACGAAGACATTCATAAACTGCACGACCGTAGTTTTTTGCCGATAAACCAAGTTTTGGTTTGATGGTACAACCCAACATTGGACGACCATATTTGTTTAACTTGTCACGCTCAACTTGAATACCTGCTGGTGGCCCTTTACATGTTTTAACAAAGGCGACTGGGAAACGAATATCTTCTAAACGTAAAGCACGAACCGCTTTAAATCCGAAAACGTTACCCACTAACGAGGTCAATACGTTAACCACTGATCCTTCTTCAAAAAGATCTAATGGGTATGCAATGAACGCATAAAATGCTTTACTGTCACCAGGAACATCTTCAATTCGGTAACAACGCCCTTTGTAGTACTCCATATCAGACAGAAGATCTGTCCATACTGTCGTCCAGGTTCCTGTTGAACTTTCTGCCGCTACCGCAGCAGCTGCTTCTTCACGTGGAACACCTTCTTGTGGTGTTACTTTGAAACACGCTAATAAATCTGTATCCAATGGTGTATAGTCAGGAGTCCAATAAGTTAATTGGTAATCCTGAACACCTGCATCAAAAGTTTGTGTAGACATAAAATTTCTCCTCTAAGGTTTGGAGTTGAATTAGATTCGAGCTCAATGTTATAGAGGGGCTGATATATTGACTAATTGAAAGAACCGATGAAATTTATTGAGGATTCTCAATACATAGAAACTTATTAGCTTGAAAAAATACCAATAAACTATTGATATAATAGAACTTTATTTAAAAAAGAAAACCTATAGAATTTCTTAAATTTTTATAAAAAATAAAAAGAAAAAATGTATTTTTTTAATAAAAAAATGATTTACATTCTTAAAAAATCAAAATTGAACGCATAATTTGAATTTTGGTTACAATGCTTTTTAAGATTAAACCTCATACATTAAAGGAAAATTCATGCGCGAAGTTATAGCTACAGAAAATGCTCCTCAAGCAATTGGAACTTACTCTCAAGCGGTTCGTATTGGTAATACGGTTTACCTATCAGGACAAATTGCCTTAATTCCAGAAACCATGGAACTAAGAGAGGGCGACATTTCAGAACGCATTCATCAGGTATTTAAAAACCTAAGTGCGGTCTGTGAAGCGGCTGGCGGTTCTTTACAAGACATTGCAAAACTCAATATTTTCTTAACCGACATGAGTCACTTTGCAACCGTTAACGAGATTATGGCAGAGTACTTTCAACAGCCATACCCAGCTCGTGCTGCAGTTGCCGTAAAACAACTGCCAAAAGACACCGATGTAGAAATGGATGGCGTGATGGCTTTATCTTCTTATTAAAAATCAACATCGATTAAAACCCTCTGATAGAGGGTTTTTTATTACCTGAAATTGCTTCTTTTTATCCCAATCACATATCCTTTTACTCATAATCACTCTATCCCGTAAAACCATTTCGACAAAACCATAATAAACCTAAGGTCATTAAAATTATTTGTGCGACAATTTGTCACATTTTCTTTTTGCTAAAAATATCTAACAATTAAGGTTTTAAATTTTGTAAATCAATATCAAAACAAGAAACCCTAATCATGAAAAAGAAACTCTTAGTCTCAATTATTGCGAGCATATTATCACCAGCCGTTTATGCGGATTCTCTTCCACAAATTGAAGTTATCGGTTCGGCTGAACAGATTAATCAGCAACAAATCTCTAAAGAAGCAATAGAAACAAACACGAGCTCTACCAGTGATGTAGTTAATATCTTAAAGCAATCTCCAAGTGTTTCAGTTAACCAAGCAGGAGCAATTTCTGGTTTTCCTGTTATTCGAGGATTAGCGGATGACCGCTTGAATGTTCAAGTAGACGGCATGCAACTTCTCTCTTCATGTCCTAATCACATGAATACACCTTTATCTTACGTCTCACCGTCTCAAGTAGAGTCTATTGAAATTTACCCTGGAATTACCCCTGTAAGTATGGGTGGCGACAGTATTGGTGGTGGCATTGCCGTAAAAACCAATGATCCAATCTTTGCCCCTAAGGGTAAACAAATTACAGAAGGTGAAATTGGAGGCTATTACCGCAGTAATGGTGAAGCATTTGGTGGTGATGTAAGAGTCACAACAGCAAGCGATAAGCTTAATCTGACTTATAAAGGCTCATACGCTAAGTCAGGCAACTATGATGCCGCTGAAGACTTTAAAACAGTAGGAACTCCTGCAAGTACAAATACCACGATTTTTACAGATGGTACAGAAGGTAGCGTAAGTGATTTAGATGAAGTGGCAGGTACCGCTTATGAAACGAAAAACCATAATCTAAGTATGGCTTACAAGGGTGATGACAGTCTTTTCAAAGCAACGGTGATTAAACAAGACACGCCTTATCAACAATATCCAAATCAACGTATGGATATGACCAAAAACGAAAGCACTAAAATTAACCTATCTTTAGAAAAGGCAATGTCTTGGGGTGACATTACCCTTCAAGCCTACAATGAAAATGTTGATCATGAAATGGCATTCATGGACTATAAAAGATCTGCACAAATGCCTATGGATACTGAGAGTACAACTCAAGGCTTAAAAGCATCTGCTCTTATTCCTTTAAATGAATCAAGCGAAGTTAACATTGGCGCTGAATTACAAACATACACATTGGATGATTATTGGTCACCCAATATGGATTCAATGGGCATGAAACCCAACACATTTTTGAATATCAATAACGGTACCCGTGACCGTTACGCCCTATTCGCTGAACTGAAACAAGACATCTCTCCAGAATGGAAAACTCGTTTAGGCGCAAGATATGAACGTGTCAACTCAAATGCTGGAGATGTTCAGGGCTACAATGGCGATAGAGTTCTTGGCATGTGGGGACAAACGAATGAAGGAACTGAATCGGCGGCTTTTAATGCTTCAGACCGTTCTATTACCGATGATAATTTAAATCTGACGGCTTTGGCAAACTATAAATCAAGCGATACTTTCGACATGGATTTCGGTTTAGCTCGTCAAGTTCGCTCTCCTAACCTTTATGAACGCTACACTTGGTCAACTTGGGGAATGGCGGCGATTATGAATAATTTCTATGGCGACGGTCATGGTTATGTTGGTAACCTAAACCTTAAACCTGAAACCGCCTATACCTTAAGTGCAAATATGAATTGGCATTCGGCAGATAACAAAACTTGGGACATTCAAGTTATGCCGTACATTTCTCATGTTGATAACTATATTGATGCCGAATTTATTAAAAACTATATGGGTGGTGATTTTGGTGTCTATAAATACGTGAATGAATCTGCACGAATTTATGGTATAGATATGGCTTCAAAGCGTAAACTTGCAGAAAATAAGCTTGGTTCTTGGAACCTCAAAACTAAAATCAATTACACTCGCGGTGTTAATTTAGATACCGATGATAACCTATATAACATGATGCCTCTTAATGCCACTATCGGTTTAGAGCATAAGATTAATCGTTGGAACAATATGGTTGAAGTTGTCATGGTGACCGATAAAACGGAAGTATCTGAAAACCGTAAAGAGCTTAAAACCGCAGGTTACTCCCTGGTTAATTTTAAAACCAGCTATACCATCAAAGATCTGCGTTTAGACTTTGGTGTAGACAATCTGTTTAACGTTGCTTATGACTTACCTACTGGTGGTGCTTACACAGGTGAAGGCGGCACAATGAATATTAATGGCGTACCTTTAATGTCAGTTCCTGGTGCAGGTCGAAGCATCTATGCTGGTTTTAATTTGAAGTTCTAATTTGAAAAACTAAGTAAACAAACAAAAAAAGCCCTTATCGGGCTTTTTTTGTCTCTTGAGTATAGAGGATTACATCATTGGATAGATAGAAGCTAACTTATCAAATTGCTCGGCCGTTAGGACTTTTTTCATATTGTCACGACAATCGATTTTGGTTTCGGCAATCTGCATACGCATCGCCAAGGTTTTCTCAAATTTAGCCATCAATTCAGCTTTAGACATGCCTGCTAAAGTGTCTTGAATTAGCTCTTTTTCCGTCATATTAACCGCTTGAAATAGACGTTTCATCTCATCACCGTTCTTTTGAGTCCACGCTTTTAATTTAGCCACTTGCTCATCACTCAATCCTAGCTCCTGAGCGTTTTTAATCGCAATACCCGTTAAGTTAGGAAATGCTGGGTTAGCGTGCATCACCAATTGCATTGGGTTGGTGTTGCGTCCATTGCTTAATTGTTTACCCATCATGCCCATCTTCATACCTTTCATTGGCATTAAAGGACGTCCCTTTGCTTCAATCGTTTTCGTTGAGCCGTCATCAAACGTTAAATCAATTTTAATAGTTTGATCCTTTTCAACTGGGGCATTCAAACCAATCAACATAATGTGAAAACCGCCAGGTTTCAGCTCGGTTAATTGACCTGCAGGCAGATCAATTTTTTGCACTTGACGCATACGCATAACGCCATTGTCGTGAATATGCGTGTGTAATTCAGTGGTTTTATTAATATAAGCTTTGGCAGCAACGAGAGCGTGATTTTTGTCACTTGTATTCTTTAGTCCCATAAATGCCGCTGATGCTGGTGCGGTTGGTGGCACCATACGAACATATGGGTCAGAAACCTCAATACTCTCTGCAACAGATTCGGCAAAAACTTGTCCAGATAAAGTCAAGCCTGCTATTAATGCCCAACCCATAAATGTACGTCTTTTCATAAAACACTCCTTTCAATTTTTAGGTGTTACGCTTAAATAATTCAGTTTATTTTAAACCAAAAGATAAGTTTATTTACTTATAAAAAACAAAAAACTCTATTTCTCTACGGGGCGTTTTTGCAGTTTACGTTGCAAGGTTCTACGGTGCATATTTAAAGCTTCAGCCGTTAAACTGATATTGCCGTCATTTTCTAACAATACTTTTTGAATATGTTCCCACTCCAACCGCTTAACCGACATTGGCTGAAACTCTTCAGTTTCTGGCTCTTTAGTTTCAACCTTTTCACCTGAAAAAATATTAATAATTTGCTGTGCCGTAGCTGGCTTACACAAATAGTCTTTAGCACCCAGCCGCATAGCTTCTACGGCTGTAGCCACACTGGCATACCCTGTTAAAATAAGCACTTCACACTTAGGTTGTTCAGCTAACAGCGATTGCATGAGATTTAATCCACTTTGACCATCAAGGTTTAAATCTAAGATTGCGTAATCAAAAGAGTGTTCTTTTGTCTTTTCAAAAACTTGTTCACTGTTTAATGCACAAAAAACTCGCCAACCTTCTCGTTCTAAAGTTCGCTTGAGAAGACTTAAAAAAACGTCATCGTCATCAACAAGTAACACATTAACGGAATCGCTCATATCTCACTCCCAATGACTTTGGGAAGGGAAATATAAACACGCAATCCTTTAATCCCATCAATCATTGCATTCTCAAATTTAAGCTCACCGTCAAAACGTTCAATCATCATTCGGCTTAGCAAAACCCCCATACCAATGCCGTGATAATCTTCAACTAACACTTCGCCCAATTGAGAGAGCTCATGAGTAGATAACCCTCCCCCTTGATCCTCAATCACAAAAAGCCATTGGTTAGTGTTTTCTTCAATACGAAAACGCACACAGTTTGGGCTATAACGCGCAGCATTATCAAGCAAATTCAATAGGGCGAGTTTTAAACTCACATCGCCAACGACTTCACCATTGGGTACTTTAAACTCAATATCTAATTCACTTTTAGGGTGCAGCAGGGCAAACTCTTTATAGAGTTGATTGACCAAATCTTTTAACTGTAAGCCTGCTTTGTTGGGCATCGTTGCCTCTTCTGCTTTGGCACGCAAACTGTGTAGTTCTTCAATACAGCGATTCAACTGAGCATTCGCCGACGATAAATAGTTTTTACCATCAGGTGTGGTGACCTCATTCTCGAGTAACTCATGCAGTAACACCAAACTATTTAATGGCGTACTCAAATAGTGAACCGATGCGGATGCCATACTGGTTACCGACAACATATACTCGTTTTGTAAAGCACGTTGATACTGCTGGTTTATGGTCTGTTTCTTTTTTTCTAAGCTACTTTTAAGAGGCAAAATCCAAACCGCTAACATAAAAACAATGAGCATAAACACCCACATAGAACCATGCAAATACCAAGCAAAAAACGCGGGTAAGCTGGTCACTTTCATTGACATTAACGGCACATAAAATAGGCTTAAAAGAAAATATAAAAACGCGGTAAATACCGCTAATGCAATGAATTGCCTAGAAGCAAGTACCCACATAGCAAGTACAAGGGGCAGTAATAATAAATGTATTAAAGGGTTAATCGTTCCGCCCGTTTCATAAAGCAGACCAGCATTCAAAACGAGTGTCCAACTTAGCAATACTAACCATGTTGATTGAGAGGAGTATGAAGCGCTTTTGAATGACCATTTAGAAACAGAAACAAACACGAGAGTGAATATCAGCAAACTTAACCAGCCAAATAGCATTAGGTAATCTAAATGTATCTCTAAATTCCAAATAAACCATGATAGTACTGCGCTCCAAAGCACAATTAAGCTCAGTAGCATCACTAAAAAATAACGTAATTCTGGTATCTTATGGGTAAAAGCGGTGCGCTGAAAAAGTTTCACTGGAAATGTCTTATTCTCATAGAAAAACCATATTGTAAAAAGCCTGTGTAAACGATGCTATTCAGCATAAGGCATCGTAACTATGTCGTCATACTCTGAACAGGCCAAAAACGATAAAACAGCCATCACCCACACTTTATCGCTGAAAAGCGTGCTCTATACTAAAACTTAAAGTAAGCAATATCATCGCTTAAAATCTCAGACTGCTCGTTAAGATTTTTTGCATTCGTTGAAGTGTTTTCTACCATCGCGGCATTTTCATGGGTAGATTTTTCTAAATGACGAATAGAGTGATGTACATCATTAATGCCATTTGCCTGATTTTGTGAAGCGCCTGCAATCTGAGAAATCATATTGGTTACTTCAGTAATCGATTCATTGATACTCGACAATACCTGCCCAGATTCACTTGCCATTGCTGAACCTTGGTTAACACGAGAAACGGTTTCATCAATTAAGTTCTTGATGTCTTTAGCCGCTTCTGCTGACTTTTGTGCCAAAGAACGCACTTCGCCCGCTACCACTGCAAAGCCTCGACCTTGCTCACCTGCTCGAGCCGCCTCTACCGCCGCATTCAATGCCAATAAATTCGTTTGAAAGGCAATGCCATCAATCAGTGTCACAATGTCTGCCACCTTTTCACTGGACTCTTGAATACTCGACATGGCATCAATCGTTTGCTGCATTACTTGAACACCTTGGTTCGCTTTAGACTGAACCTCTTCTGCCACTTGGTTTGCTTTTTGTGTATGTTGAGATGTCTCTTGCACCGCACTATTCATATCATCCATCGTTTTCGATGTATTCTGAAGCTCTTTAACTTGCTGTTGAACACGTTCATTTAGACTAATGGCATCGTTTGA
This sequence comes from Thiomicrorhabdus sp. Kp2, assembly GCF_000478585.1. Classification (NCBI taxonomy): domain Bacteria; kingdom Pseudomonadati; phylum Pseudomonadota; class Gammaproteobacteria; order Thiotrichales; family Piscirickettsiaceae; genus Thiomicrorhabdus; species Thiomicrorhabdus sp. Kp2. The sequence goes on along the minus strand of NZ_ARWI01000001.1, from coordinate 1,663,001 downwards.
GATTTCTGCAGCAGAACGTTTAGCCATGGTGGCTGCATTAGAAGCGACCTGAATGACCTCTTTTAATTTCGAAACCATATGCTCTACAGATTGACTGAGCTTTTTAATATCCTCATCGTATAAGCTCTGCTGGTTAGCGTTTAAGTGGTTAGTCATCTTAACAGCGAGATTCCCTTGAGCAATGGCAGAGATGGTATTTGCCACATCCTCAACCACCTTATCTAATAATTGAGCATTAGGATTTGAGCCAATATCAGTTGCATATTTTATGACTTTAATCACTTTACCCTGACAATCCAAAATAGGGTTGTAACTCGCTTCTAACCAAACTTTTTTATTGTTCTTTCCTAATCGGCAATAGGTTCCGCTAAAAGCTTGACCTTGCGCTAAAGCGTTCCAAAATTCGGCATATTCTTTGGTTGTTGCATAATGGGCTTCGGCAAACATCTTATGATGCTGACCTGTGATTTCTGACAAAGAATATCCCATCGTTTTTAGAAAATTATCATTGGCATTTACAATGGTTCCATCTGGCTTAAACTCGATAACTGCCATGACCTTATTAATGGCTGCAATTTGCGCTTTAGCATCGAGTTCTTCTGCCACTTTATCGGTAATATCTGTGGCAAATTTAACCACTTTAACAGGCCTGCCAGCTTCATCAAAAACAGGGTTATAACTGGCTTCTAACCAAACACCATCCCCATTTTTCTTATGTCTAAAAAAGCGTCCCGAACATGGATTACCCGCTTTTAAATCAGACCAAAACTGTTGATATTCCGCCGAACTGGCTTCTTGACTATCCACGAATATTCTATGGTGCTGGGAGAGCAATTCATCAATGGAATAGCCCATTGTATTCAGGAAATTTTCATTAGCGCATAATATTTTTCCCGTTAAATCAAATTCAACCATTGCGGATACACGATCCAGAGCGCTCAACAATGAGGCCTGGTCAGCTAACTTTAATTGCAAAGACTGGATTTGATCTTGATATCGATTACAAAACATATACACCTCTTAAATTTACCTGCATGATTTTTTAGATTCACAATCCCATGCTCTATACCAAGTTAATACTCGCTTGGCCAATATTATCAGGATCTTATTCTGGGTGAATTGATAGCGAATATCATACCAAACACTAGAGTTGGATTTATGAATGACTCTTTAATTAAAGATAAACAAATAAAAACAGTAGGCTCGTAGGTAAAATTTCTTGTAGGCCAATTCATTTTTTAAATATGCTTTGCTCTGTTTTTTACATTAGAATAGGCTTTATTAATGATTAAAAATAAAATCTTCTTATCACTGTGACGCTATTTTATGAAAGAAAAGCTAGCCATCGCGGCTTCAATCTTAAACAAGGTAAAACTGCCTAAGATTTCAAATGAAGTGGCTGCTCTACAAAATGAATCATTAAAGCCAGAGCCCGATATCAATACGATTGTTCAGTGCATCAATCGCAACCCCAAACTCTTTACTAAATTTCTGGCCGTAGCAAGCTTTATGGCTAAAAAAGAGGTCACAACCGCTAGGCAGGCGGTCGATATTTTGGGCACAAAAGGCGTTTTTACGGTTTTCTTTTCAAGCGCTATTGAATTCAGTTTTCAATCCAAGGGTGATTCAGTAATCATTGTGAATCACGCGATAAAAATAGCGACCGCAATGGTTGAATTGTCTAGAAAATTAAAAGGCTTTAACTCTAGCGATGCTTATCTTTATGGGCTACTCTACAATGTGGGTTATATTGTATTGAGTCAATATTCTCCCGAAAAGTACAAATCCTGTTATTTAGCGAGTTTAATGGCTCCTTCAGAGTGCGCTGAAAAAGAGCTTAAAGCGTTTCGAACAACCAGTGCTCATATAGGTATTTACGTTGCTAAAAAATGGCACGTTAAAAACTCGGTCTACGGTGGTATTCTTTTCCAACAACAAGATATTCAAAAATGCCCTAAAGGTGAAAATCACGCTTATGAATTGATTAACCTATTAAACATTGCCCGAATGGTTGTCTCTGAAACAGAAGATTCACGCTATGTCACAGATGAAATCAGAGAGTCTGCTAAGATCTCCATGCAACGTTTGGGTATTGGTAATCTCCATTACATAAAAGCACAACAAAAAGTAAAACAACTTGGCAAAGACCTCCGCTCAATCCCTGAGGAACTTTCTGGTAATGAAGAAATCCAATTTGCTATGAAATAGCCTAGATTGTTCATCTTATCTCTTCTGGTTTATTTCATAAAATCCTTCTCTCTCTAACCATTTCTACCAGGCCTGGTCGTTTTTGATAGAATTTAATCAATTTGATTAAGACTATTGATATGCTCTCTGAACTCTCTCTCGACAACCTCAAAGGCGTTGGCCCTAAACAGTTAGAAAAACTACAGAAATTAGGTTTATTTGTCGTGCAGGATTTACTGTTTCATCTCCCCTTACGGTATCAAGACAAAACCAAACTGACCCCGATTGAAAATGCACTCATCGGCTCAGAGCTATTAATGGAAGGTGAAATTTTTTCACAGGCTCTAACCCGAGGGCGTAGAAACAGCTTACTCGTTAAAATTCAATCCGAAAACGGTGCTTTTTTAACCTTACGCTTTTTTCATTTTCATTACCGCCAGGCGCAACAATTTACCCGAGGTAAACATCTACAAGTATTTGGCGAAGTGCGTTCTGGGCCCAACGGTTTAGAAATGGTTCATCCAAGCTACCAATTTATTAACCCCAATGATGCACCAACCCTTGAAACCACTTTAACCCCCACCTATCCAACCACAGAAGGTTTAGGACAGGCTTCATTACTTAAGTTAATGAACCAAGCAATTGATCTATTAAGAGAACACCCCCTTAAAGAGTTGCTACCAAATACTCTTCTAAACGAACTTCAATTACCCGATTTAAACCATGCCCTTTTAACCCTTCATCAGCCACAACCAGAGGATGATTTAAGACAAATCAAACAGTTTACCCATCCTGCTCAACAACGCTTAATTGTAGAAGAACTGATTAGCCAACAAGCGGGATTACAACTTCTTCGCCAAACAGAACAAAAACGAGTCGCCCCCTCTTTACCACCAAGCCAAAACTGCAATGCGTTATTAGCAAGCTTACCTTTTATGCTCACCAATGCTCAGCAGCGTGTTTTAGCCGAGATACAGCACGATTTGGCGCAACCACACCCCATGCAAAGATTAGTCCAAGGTGATGTGGGTTCTGGTAAAACCGTTATTGCCGCCTTAGCCGCTATTCAAGCCGCCGATGCGAACTACCAAGTGGCCATTATGGCTCCCACAGAAATCTTGGCAGAACAGCATCTCAATGCTTTTTTAGAGTGGCTAGAACCTTTAAACATACCCGTAGCCTGGCTAAATGGCCGCATGAAAGCGGCTGAAAAACGTTATCAACTCTCTCAAATTGCCTCTGGTGAAGCCAAAGTCATTGTGGGTACTCACGCACTTTTTCAAGATGCCGTTGAGTTTAATCAACTTGGTTTAGTGATTATTGATGAACAACATCGTTTTGGTGTCCACCAACGTCTAGCTCTGCATGAAAAAAATAATGATAAAAACGTTCACACTCATCAGTTAATTATGACCGCTACCCCCATCCCTCGTACCTTGGCGATGACCGCTTATGGTGACTTAGATTTATCGATCATTGATGAACTGCCACCTGGACGTAAACCGATTGAAACCGCTGTTTTAAACAATGAAAAACGCCATCAGGTGATGGAGCATCTATATGCCAAATGTAAAGAGGGCGTACAGGCCTATTGGGTGTGCCCGCTAATCGAAGAATCGGAGTTATTACACGCCCAAGCCGCAGAAGTCACCGCCACCCAATTTAGCGACTATTGGCCAGATTTACGAGTAGGTTTGGTTCATGGTCGATTAAAAGGTGAACAAAAAGCATTAGTTATGAATGCCTTTAAACAGCATGAACTTGATTTATTAGTGGCCACAACGGTGATTGAAGTGGGGGTAAACGTGCCTAATGCGAGCTTAATGATTATTGAAAATGCTGAACGTTTAGGCCTTGCCCAGCTTCATCAATTGCGAGGCCGAGTTGGGCGTGGTGATTTACAAAGTCACTGTGTATTGCTCTACCAAGCTCCGTTATCTGAAACGGGTAAAGCACGTTTAAACATTATGCGTGATACCACAGATGGTTTTAGAATTGCTGAAGAAGATTTAAAAATTAGGGGGCCTGGTGAAATTCTTGGCACCAAACAAACTGGCGGTTTACAATTTAGAATTGCCGATTTAAAGCGTGATAGTCAATGGATACCTACCGCTCAGCTCTGGGCAAAAACATTGGTAGAACAAAACCCAAACATCGTTGAAAAACTGCAAAACCGTTGGGTGGGGCATAAAATCGATTATCAACATGCCTAAACCCTCTTGGAACCTTTCATTCTCTATAGACTCCTTTTTCTATAAATAACTGGCCTTTGTATTGCTTAACAATTTTTCCAGCGACGATACAAACAGCAAGCGAGAAGAGCTGTAGAGACTTGCCGCTCAAGGTGACGGTTTAATTTAATGATAATGAAAAATCTGCCTAGCTGTTACAATCAATTTTAGAAAGTTATTGTTTTTTTAATGCAATAACATATTACAAAACCCTTTAAGAGGTGCAAGTTATGAATCAGTCAAAACCAACAGGGCGGACAACTACACAAAATATGGCGTTACTTTTTACAATTTTACTGGCTGTAAATATTGCTGGTTTTGTTGGTTTTATTTCTTTAGAAAAGAAGTTTGACCAGAACTTAAACACCTTAAATGAAGATTTTTCTGCACGTAGCCAAATCTTTGAGCGTGTGCAAGCACAACTGGGTTATGGTCAATTTATTCATAACTTCAAAAACCTAGTGATTCGTGGCGAGAGTGACTATCGCTCACAAAGCTATAGCACCTCTCTATTAAAAAATGCCGAAAGCATCAATAATGACCTAAATCAATACAAACAATTGGGCTCCCTACACATCACTGAGAAAGAAGCCATCGCTACAATTGAAAGTGTGGTGAGTCAGTATGTGGAGCAGGCTAAAAAAGTCATTGAATTAAAAAATTCGGGCATGGATATAAAAGCCATTGATGCGCAAGTCGTGGTTGATGACCGAAACGCCCTAAAAGCCATGGACAAATGGTACACCTACCTAAGCCAAGATTGGAATAGACAATCTTCAGCATTATTGGAACAAGCCGCCTCTCAAAAACAAATTGAAGTTTTCTTGGTCTTTTTCGGTGTTTTTATAATTACACTCATCGCCTTTGAATGGTTAATTCGTCGATCGCTTATTTCACCACTTAGAAAGATATATGAAAATCTAAACCAAGTTTGTTCAATCGACGGCACTTTAGATAAAAACTATAAGTTCAGCATCAATGGCGGTTATGAAACCCGTCAGCTAGCGCATTATTTAAATAGAATGCTACAGCACATCAATCTGCAAATTGAAGAACTTTCGGCGATTCGCACAACAGTGGATCAAAGCTCCTCTAATATTATGCTGGCCGATAATGATTTAAATATTACCTATATGAATGAGGCCATTTTATCGACCCTAAAGTCAGTTGAATCAGACATCCAAAAAATGTTACCGCATTTTGAAGCCAATGATTTAATTGGTAAAAATATTGATATATTCCATGTACATCCTGAACATCAACGTCAACTACTTGGTCAATTAAAAGAGACTTATATCGCTAAACTCACTTTAGGTGAACTACACTTAAACATCATCGTCAATCCAATTTGGGGTGAAGACGGTTCACGTATTGGTTTTGTAACAGAGTGGAAAGACATTACCGAAAGCGTCAAACTCGAAAAAATGCAAACCGCTGTTGAACAAAATCTAAAAACTATGGTTGAGAAAGCCGCGAGAGGACACATTGGTGAACAAATTGATGTTTCTGCTCTAGATGGTTTTATACGAGATTTAGGCGAGCAAATTAACTTTATGTCTAAAGCGATTCATGAGGCCAATAACAATATTTCTCATGTAATCCACTTCCTTGCCGAGGGGGATTTAACGCATCGCGTTGAGGGTGACTATGAAGCCGACTTAGGTGAAATGAAAAATGCTATTAATGACTCGCTTGACACCCTTTCAAGAACCATTTCTCAGGTTGACGTTTCAATACGTAATATCGCTGAAGATATTGATGCCACCACAGAGCGTAATACCGATTTATCAAGACGAATTGGTCAACAAGCTGCGGAACTTGAAAACACGGCATCAACGATGGAAGAAATTACTGCAGCGGTGCGTAATAACGCCGACAATGCACAACAAGCCAATGCCCTAACTGTCGATGCCAGCCGTTCATTAGATCAAGGTAGCCAAATCATGCAGAAAACCATTGGTGCTATGCAAGACATTAAGGCATCTAGCGATCAGATACAGCAAATTATTGGGTTAATTGACTCTATCGCTTTCCAAACCAACCTACTGGCATTAAACGCGGCGGTTGAAGCGGCCCGAGCAGGTGAACATGGGCGTGGATTTGCCGTGGTAGCAGGAGAAGTTCGCAATTTGGCAGGTAAATCAGCAGAGGCCGCTAAAGATATTAAAACCCTGATTGATCGCTCTGTATCCCAAGTGATTGAAGGAACGCGCCTAGCTGAGCAATCGGGTTCATCACTTGATGAATTAGGCCACTCTATGCAACAAGTCACACAAATGATTAGTGAGATTGCAACATCCTCTCTTGAACAGTCACAAGGTATAGAACAACTTAACCAAGCCATTGTTTCGTTAGACAGCAACACTCAAGAGAACGCTCAGTTAGTTCAACTGTCTGCAGAAAGTGCATTAGCCATATCTGAACAATCTCAGCAGCTTGTTAGAAGTATTGCAACGTTTAAAATTTCGGAGTCCTTCTCGCTCGAAGCCCAAAAACAGCTACAAAACACCAATACCAAAGTGCTTACTTCAAAATAAAACAACTCTCTGAGTTTACTGTTTAATACCATATAACTAAGAGTTAACTATCCAAAGAACCTGCCTTGAGCAGGTTTTTTGTTACTAGCCTTTTTTATCTCAACCAGGCCTGGTCAAACGATTTGCATTGACTTCTTTACAGACAAGTTGTGGTTTAGCTAAGCCATCCACGCCAGGGACAGACTAATGAATAATAATGGAACTCGACAACTCTCGAGAATTTGTTAATGAAATAACTGAGTGATTAGATGGGATAAGTTGAAATAACTAAGGGGGACGCTCTATGTTTATGCTGTTCGCTTTGCCAAGGAAAAAGTAAGGCAAGAAGCATCAAAAAAGAGCGTGTAAACGCTGTCCACTATTTTTATTTAGTATGAAATTGGCCAATCAAGCTACTAAGTTGCTTAGAAAGCTCTCCTACCTGAGAACAGGATTGAAAAGTTTGTGCCGCTCCATAAGAAACGTTTTCAGCTACATTACTGATTTGCTTTACATTACTGCTTACTAACTCGGCTTGTTTGCGTTGATTTTCTGAGGCGTTATAAATTTTAGAATTCATTTGGTGAATATTACTCACTGCGGTTTCAATCAGTTTTAAAGAAGCGCCTGCTTCATTCACCTGTTTAACACTGTTATTGGCTTTATTTCGCCCTAAGTTCATAACATTAACGGCTTCCTGAGAAGCTTCTTGTAATTGAACAATCGTGGAGGCAATTTCGGTTGCCGATTCTTGTGTACGGCTCGCTAAAATTCTTACCTCATCTGCAACCACGGCAAACCCTCGCCCATGCTCACCAGCTCGTGCTGCTTCAATCGCCGCATTTAGGGCAAGGAGGTTGGTCTGTTCTGCAATATCTTTAATAACATCTAAAACACTGCCAATGGTTTCACTGTCACTTTCTAAGCGTTTAATTACTTCTGCCGCTTCTTTAACCTGATCGGCTAAAGAACCAATAGAAGCAACCGTGTTGTTAACTACTAAATTGCCTTTTTCAGTGGCGATATTGGCCTCATCCACTGAACTCAAAGCTGCTTGAGCGTAATTAGACATATCTTCCACAGCACTGTTCATATTTTCAACGGCATTGGCCACATTGTAGGTATCCGTTTTTTGCTGCTCCACCCCCGACTGGGTTGTTTCGGTCACACAGACCATATCATTTGAAGCAACACTCAATTGCTTTGAAACATCAGCAATACTGTCGATCATCGTTCTTAGGTTCTGAGACATTAAGTTAAAACTATCGGCCATGTCACCAATAAAGTCATGGCTTTCCATCGAACACTTGTGTGAAATATCATTGTTACTGATGGCATTAGCCACTTCACCAATACGCTGTAAACGACGTAATAACATCTTATTTAACAACCAGAAATTGACTAAACCAATACTGATACCCGCAATAATGCACGACAGGATAAACCATGCCAACATTCCCTCTTTCCACTCAACAAAAAGGTTGGCAAAAATGGGAAAAATCACTCCCATAGCAAACCCAAAAGCCATAAAGGCTAAAAACATATTTCTTAAAATACTTGGTTTACTAAAATCAAATGAAATCATGGCATTGAACCTTTAACTTATAAATTCGTGAATAATGAATAAGTTCCAATAAGCAAAATTTAATCCAAGTTTTAACTAAAAATAGAATATTTATCTAAAACGGCTATCTAAAAAACGCTTTTATTGAAACAAATCGAATTGTTTTTGCTTACCATGGCTGGGCTAGTTTACAATTCTTTGTAATTAAGCACTTGTGCCATAACTCAGATTTTTAGGAATAGTTAATGCCTTTAGATAGACTCTCTAAAATTAAAGCCTTAATGCAAGAGAAGCAAAAATCCTCTCACTCTGTATTGCCACAGTTTTGGAAACCAACCACTTTAATACGCCGCATTACTAGCTCTAGACCTCTGCAAGCGTGGCTAACCCTACCCACATCCCTAACGGCTAAACTGAAAACAATCTGTCCCGACTTACAGGTGGTAATACTTTCTGAAAAATTAGAAATACCACTCTTAAATGAAAGTCAAAAGCTAGGTATGCAAAGAGATGAACAGGCCTGGGTAAGGTGTGTGTTATTAAAATGTGCTAATAAAAATTGGGTATATGCACGAACGATAATTCCAAACCTAAGCGAGGATAATCCTTGGTATGATTTGCAAAACTTAGGTAGTAAACCGTTAGGTGAAGTACTGTTTGAATTACCGAGCATCAAACGCTCAGATTTTGAGTTTTCGACGAATAAACTGAATCATTGGCCGTACTTAATGGAAAACTTTGCAGATAAAAGTCAAGCGAATAGGCCTGGTTTTGCAAGGCGGTCGATATTTAAGCAACAAAATAGCCCCTTATTATTAACAGAGGTATTCTTACCAGGCCTGGTAGAAATAGACAATGAGAAATAGCTTAGCTATTTTGTACAAATAAAAAAGCCTGGATGCAAATGCAATCCAGGCTTTTACCGCTGAATAGAGAGCAAATTAAACCCTAAAAGTCAGGCTCTACAATTGGAAAACCTAAAGCCGCCCAATCTAACATTCCGCCTCGGTAGTAATAAAAGTTCTCCGCTGGAAAACCTTCACGCACTGAAGCCTTCATTGCAATCGGTGACTGTGGACAAACAGGACCATTACAAAATGCCACCACTTTTTTAGCCTTTTCACAGTTCCATTTACCCTCTGATTTTTCACAGCCCATCTCATTTAAACGCATAGATACTTCGGTATAAGGGATGTTTTTAGCGCCAGGAATCGTACCTTCAACATAATGATCTTGTGCACGCATATCAAGCAAAATAAACTCTGCATCATTCATGCTTTTTAACACTTCAATTTCAGCAATTGGGTGTACGCCCTCCACTGGAATAACGGGCTGTAACCAACCTTTATTCTTTGCACATGAGGTCATTTGACGTGTAATGACAAATGGCTTTCCGTTTAATTGAACGGTATAAGAGGTATCCTCTGTTGCTTCACTCATAATGCGAAGATTTTCTTGTTTTTCCTGGGCAAAAGCGTGTGAAAAAAAGGAAAATAGCAGTAGCGCGCTAATCAATAATTTACTTTTCATTATCATTATTCTTTATTGTGTAAAAAAATGGCATTTTATAGAGGTTGTTTACAGCATACTAATAAAATTTAATTATCAACAGTCATAAAAAATCAACTATTTGAATTGATAAAAATGCATCTCCAGCATCAACCTTAAACTATAAAAAGGCTCATTAAAATTATCGGCTTCATACCAGGTAACTCTAGGCTCAACTTCTGCAAATAACCAGTCTTTATAAAGCTGTTCTCGTACATTTAACCCTAGGCCAGTGGATGTAAAAGTAGCACCTTCATTAACAATACTCCAATTGCCATCTACAAAGTAAGCGCGCGCACGATAAGGGTTCACTTTTTCAAATAAAATCCCTCTTTGGTTAACCAGCATCTCAGTATCGTCACGCCACCAGGTAGCGGTTGTTTGCATTCTACTTAACCAATTTTTACTATTTTGATAGTCGAATACATGCTGTCCTTCCCATGCAAAGCCTTTATCTCGTTCAAAATAGAGTGTTTGTGTGCCTCGGTTTATAATCTTTTCTGAACTCTCTTTTTTGTAGCGAATTTTGTATTTAACAAAAGGATTCGGTTCAATAAAGTTAATAAACTTTAAACCCATATCAAGATGGCTAAACATATTTTCAGAGTTACTTAATAGATAGCGTCCTGCAATGGAGTTTTGGCTGCTGTTAGGGTCGTTTTGCTGTGTACTACTTGGGGTGATTTCTGAACGATTCAAACTATCCACCTTTTCTTCTTCATCCCCTTCAAATGACGAAACCACTACTTTCCAGCGATTATTGGTTTTAGGCAAATCAATCTGCGCTCTAAAATTCACACTGCTTACAGAGTCACCGTTGTCATAAAGCGTTAACGGAGTATAGACAATAAGCCTATTGTTCTTATAAACAACGTCTAAATCTTTACTGCCGAAAAAGCGATCTACATTTTCACCCATGCTTTGTACATAGCCACCTAAATAGGCTTGAGTATCACCAAGTGAGTTAAGATATTGCTTAATTTTAGGGTTTTCTATTTGCTCTAAAAGCGGTTTTTCTGGAGGGGGTGGAGGAAGGTTAGCGGCAGGTTCAATCGCCATGACGGACATTGAGAATAATATACTTAATGATAGCAAACCTCTTATAATAAAGACTTTCACTTTTTCAAACACCCTGTCTTTTAATAAAATGAACCGAACTTAATCTATGAGCGAAAAAATCAATCAAATCCAAGCTTCTTATCACCCTGCTGAAGACAGAATACTCCTAAAAATAAAAACTCTCAATGAACAAGTCTATTTGGCATGGATTACTCGACGTTTTATGAAACTGTTAATCCCTGTGTTACATGGTCAACATCCAACAACGGGTAAAACTTTATTTGATGAAAAAACCGCTCAAGTACAACAAGTAGAAAAAGAGAAAAACCAGTTAACAGGGGATTATGACAGTGAGTATGAACTCCCCGAGAACCCTGATTATCCTCTAGGTGAAACACCCATTTTACTGGCCAAAATCACTTTTAAAGACATTTATAGTGACAATGCGCAACTGGCGTTTGAGCCTGAAATTGGCCAAGGGGTGGTGCTACCGTATCATGCTGATTTGCTTGGCCCATTAATTAAGATATTCTCTCAAGCATTAAATGCCGCCGAGTGGGCGCTGGATTTAGACCCCATTTTAGAAGTTCCTAAAGAAACCCGATTGCAATAATTTTGAATGTTAATAGAGAATTTACCCTATGCTCACAACGTGTAGATGGCCACAGGGCATGCCAGGCCTGGTAAATTCTCTAAAAGGCACTTCGATTTGACCTCATTGATTCAGAAAACAGAATATAAATCCTTTAATCAAAATATATGACAAGTAGAATGTGAGTACAAAAAATTTATTTCACTTTACGCCAACCCGTTGGTCTTCCAGGCTTTTTAGGTGACACTCTTCTACCAGTAAGCAACTCAATCTGAGCTTTAAACTGATCATTACCTAAAGCCATACCCTTCAAAGTCGCTTGCTCAATTTCCTCAATCAATTTTACGCCCAAAACATGACCTGTAAACAGATCACGATAAGCACTTTGGCGACGTTTCTCATCCACACCTAATGCCAAATACAAAGGATGTGGAGTACCTAATTTTGACTGCTTGCCCAATGCATTCATTTGATAGCTCGACCAAGCATACTCAGAAGGCTCTTGAACCATATCCGCAGTTACAGGATTCATCTCAATATAGCGATGCAAATCCAATAAATAACTATCTTCCTGAACCAAACAAGACTTATAACGTCCTTCCCACAAAGTACCTGATCTTTTATAAGTAAAATTAAAATAACGAACATAATGCCTGCCAACCGCCTGCATCATCTGACTGATAGCCCCCTGCTTTTTTGGGGTGCACAATAAATGAATATGATTTGTCATCAAACACCAAGCATGAATATCCACCCCATACCTTTGAGAATACTCAATTAACCAACCCAAATACGCAACAAAATCCGCTTCTTCAGCAAACACCACCTGGTGATTATTACCACGCTGATAAACATGAACTGGCACCCCAACTGGGGCAACACGAGCCAAACGAGCCATAAAACCTCCTAAAAACCCACTTTAATTGGGGTCAGAGTAAAGTTATTTTTAATTTTATTATATATATCATAAAGTTATTTATTTAATTTTACTCTGACCCCAATTATTAAATTAAAATAACGAACATAATGCCTGCCAACCGCCTGCATCATCTGACTGATAGCCCCCTGCTTTTTTGGGGTGCACAATAAATGAATATGATTTGTCATCAAACACCAAGCATGAATATCCACCCCATACCTTTGAGAATACTCAATTAACCAACCCAAATACGCAACAAAATCCGCTTCTTCAGCAAACACCACCTGGTGATTATTACCACGCTGATAAACATGAACTGGCACCCCAACTGGGGCAACACGAGCCAAACGAGCCATAAAACCTCCTAAAAACCCACTTTAATTGGGGTCAGAGTAAAGTTATTTTTAATTTTATTATATATATCATAAAGTTATTTATTTAATTTTACTCTGACCCCAATTATTTTTACTGGAGAAAGAGTATCTGAATAATCAGCTTGGATCTGATTTTTATAAGCTTGGTAATCACTGTTTGCCAATAGATTGCTTGTGCCAGGCGAGTCCAGAGTGACGCCATTCAAACCAAATACATCTTTAGAGACTTGAGCATGCGCACCGCCTAACGAGTGACCAGTAACAGTGATATTGGCCCTGTCATTATCACCTTGAATAAATGCAAGGGCTTCTGCTGTTGCGGCCATTCCCGCTTCAAATTGGCCATCAAATCCGCCGCCAACTAAACCATATGCATCAGCTCCAATTACATCGTCATAAAAATCCTCAGTTCCTGCATAGGCAATAACATAGTCGTCACCTTTTTGATAAACTTGAATTTTTAGACCATCAACTTCATAGTTGTTCTGAGGAGAAAACTCAACGGCTTTCCAACCATCTAAGTCAGAAGAAGCACCTCTATCTGGCTTATCGTTGTATACATCCACGGCTAAAAGACTGTAATCATAGCTACTCACTGACATAACTTTTCCTTTAAACTTTGCTTGATTTCTGGTTTATTGGTTTGCTGGTTTTTTCGGCACTATGCCGCGCTCAGCTGCTTCTTGGTATAAATCTTTAACTTTATGTTCTTTTTTATAATTTTCATAAAGATCATGAATCTGTTTTAGGTAAGATTTGGGTATCGTTGACTCATAATAGACCTCATCTGTTTCAAGGTTACTTATTCCCCATTTATACCCCTCACTTTTTGGGTATTTTTGTTCATCCGCATCCTCAACAAAAACCAAGCGGGTATGATCATATTTATAGGATTGAGATAATTTTTCACAGTTCAATTTCATAGAAATAGTGTCAAAACCCTTCCCGCGATAGTCTCGAATATAAGAGAGAATATAGCCGCTTCCGCCTTTATTTCTTCTATTCATACTTTCTGTAAAAAGTGGTTTTATTGAATTAACAAAACTATTATTTTGACTATCAAAAAAAACCCATTTAAAACCTATATGAGAAAAAGTATGGTCATGGGAAATCCTTTGTTCTTTTTCATTCCACATAAAGTGATCACTTTTTTGACCTGCTAATCGTTTTACAGAAGAGTCTGTACAACGTTCACAAAAATCACGCTTTCTATCAGTTCTCCAAGGGATTTTAGCGTTAGAGTCAAAATAAGCCTCAAGAATGCATAAGTTTTCACTGCGACAATTATTGTAATTTCTAAAATAACCACATTTTTTCTCATCGGACTGCTGTACTTTAAAAGCAAACGCTAAAGCCCCATCCATAGATAGGTCAACCCATTCCATTGGCATACTCCATCTTTTGGCAAAAGATCCAGACATTACCCAAATGAAATTATCAACTGGCATAATGCCATTCATTCCACTGCTTACCCGGCCTTCTGGCGTGTAAACATCATGATAAGACCTCGCTGAATGGGCGTTATTTGCACCTAAAAAAAATACAATTAAAAATAGTTGCATATATATTTTGTTAGTCATATTTCCCTCTCTGATCAATGGCGTCAGACTCGATTGGTTTATACTTTTTTAGATCAATAGGGTCAAGATCAATAGGGTCAGACTCGATTGATTTTTGCTTTTTCATTTCATTTTCCATAACTATCTTTCCGTAATACTTTCATTTTGATAACGTAATAATTGCATTAGACCCAATTTATTACGTTCAAACAGTATCGATGGGATCAGACTCGATTGATTTTTGCTTTTTCATTTCATTTAACATATTCATCTCTCTCTAATACTTTCATTTTGATAACGCAACAATGGCGTTAGCAGATATTCAATAATCCGTCTCTGCCCCGTTTTAATCTCTGCAGTGACTTGCATGCCTGGTGAAAGATCAACGAGTTTGTTATCCACATAGACATTGTTTTTCTCTATTTTTAAACGCATGGCGTAGACCAGCCCTAAGTCTTTATTTTCAACAGCATCACGTGAGATATTACTGATTTTGGCATCGATTACCCCGTATTTGGTGAAGTTAAAGGTGTCGATTTTAACTTCGGCGTTTTGGCCTTCATGCACAAAACCAATGTCTTTGTTTAGGAGCATGGCTTCTACTTCTAACTTTTGGTTTTTAGGCACTATGACCATGAGTTCTTGTGCGGAGGTGACTACACCACCGACGGTATTCATGGCGAGTTGCTGTACCGTGCCGTTAATGGGAGATTGAATAACATATTGTTTTAGGCGTTGTTGGGCTTTAATGTAATCTTGCTCAGCAAGGTCTTTTTGGCGTTGGGTATCTAACAATCGTTGCATTAAGGTTTGTTTGGTGTGGCTACGTAAGGTGGCTTGTTGCGATTGCATTTGTTTGAGCTGTGCATGAATACTTTGAATTCTTAGAGATTCAATTTTTAGGTCTTGGGTTTGTTCTATAAAGTTTTGTTTGATTTGTAGAAACTGATCTTCTGAGATAAGGCTTCTATCAAGCAGCTTATGACTGGATTGCATACGCTTTTGGGTAATGGGTAACACTTTTGAGAGTTTGGTTTCTGAGGCTTGGGCGGATTGAATAGTTTTGCTTTTGCTTGCTAGCACAATTAGACGTGTGGCAATAGCCACAAAGCTTGTTTTAGTTAGCCTAGGCAATGATGAGTAAAACTGCGAAATAAGAAACATGAACTCATCATAGTGCAAAACACACTAATAAGTAAATAGTCTTATTAATAGAAGTCTTTGTTAGTTTACTAAACCTTGTAGAAGTATAGAAGCGTGTTAACTTAAGAATATTAGTTTAATTAAGTCCGCATTGCTAAATCTAAAGCGATACTCAGCAGAACAATCACCCCGATCCAATGATTTTGAATAAACACGGTAAAAGCAATTTTATCGTCATGTTGAGCTAGACGTTTTAAATCATACACAAACCACAATGCAACAATGACCAGGCCTGTAAAATAAATAAAGCCTAAACCAAATAGAAAACCTATCCATACCAACAACAGCCACATTATTAACTGAAAAAATGCGGTAATAGGCACCAGTTTGTCTGAAAATAATATAGCTGTAGATTTTACGCCAATTTTTAAGTCGTCTTTTTTATCGCCTACCGCATAAGCAGTATCGTAAATAAGTGACCAAACCATGGTGGCGGCAAAGATAGGCCAAACCTGCCAAGGCACCTCATTTTGAACTGCAGCAAATGCCATTGGTATCGCCCAAGCAAACGCCGCTCCTAAAAAGGCTTGTGGCCAATAGGTATGACGTTTCATAAAGGGGTATAAAGCGGCTAAAAATACTGCTCCAAAAGAGAGATATACGGTTAGTGTATTAAGTGTTAACACTAGCCCAAAGGCAATTAAACACAGTACGGCAAAAAACAGCAGTGCCGCTTTGGCTGAAATTTCGCCTGATGCAAGAGGTCGGCAACAGGTGCGTTCCACGTGGCCATCGAAATTACGGTCGGCATAGTCGTTAATTACACAGCCAGCCGAACGCATTAGAATCGCTCCAAAAATAAACACAAACAACAAATACATTGAAGGCATTCCATCTGAAGCCAACCAAAGTGCCCATAAAGCAGGCCATAAAACCAAATAGATGCCTACAGGACGGTCTAAACGGGTTAAGGAAAGGTAGGAACGGAGTTTACTCATAAGTCAATGTGAGGCGCTTTGAATCAATAAATCAGGATAGTGTATCTATTATTGTCATAATCTCATCATACACTGCAGGAGAGATTTCTAAGTTAGCTTGTACCTGCCCTTGTCTATCTGAATAATTTAATAGCACTTTATTTCCGTCTTTTTCCCACGCTATGACATAACCATAAGCTAATAACTCAGTTTGCCCTACATCTTGATGGGTAATTTGCCAGGCCTGGTCTGCCACCGCTTTTTTAAACGGTTCGCAAAGTTTGCCAGCTATTTCATAATGTTTCATTATGTTTATGACTCTACTTTTTAGTCGGTTTTTGCCAACTTGGAATGGTTAATTGTTTAGAACGAGACAACGTTAATTGTGCTTCAGGGGCATCTTTAGTAATGGTTGAACCGGCTCCAATAGTAGCATCATCGCCAATTTGTACTGGGGCTACTAATTGGCTATCTGAGCCAACAAAAACTCGGTCACCTATAATCGTTTTATGTTTATTCACGCCATCATAGTTACATGTAATCGTACCAGCTCCAATATTCACATCTTTGCCCATATCAGTATCGCCAATATAGCTTAAATGATTGACCTTAGAACCTTCGCCAATAATGGCTTTTTTGGTTTCGACAAAGTTACCAATTTTGGCTTCATTACCCAACTCTGTACCTGGGCGTAAACGAGCATAAGGACCAATAATACAGTTTTTCCCGACACTACACTCTTCAAGATGGCTAAAAGGATGAATCACAGTACCATCTGCCACCGTGACATTCTTTAAGATGCAGTTAGCTCCAATGGTGACGTTTTCGCCCAATGTAACCAGGCCTTCAAAAATACAGTTCACATCAATCTCAACATCGGCTTGTGCTATGACTTGACCACGAATATCAATGCGATTGGCATCAATTAGGGTAACGCCTGCTTGCATCAGTTTAATCGCTTGCTGTTTCTGGTAACGACGTTCTAAATCTTGTAACTGCACCTTATCATTCACACCCAATACTTCAATTTCTGAACATGGTTGAGTTGTTTGAACGGTAAACCCATCATTAACTGCCATGGCAATAATATCGGTTAGGTAATATTCACCTTGAGCGTTATCACTACTTAATTGCGATAGCCAATGATTAAGCTGTTGCCCTTTAACTGCCATAATGCCTGTATTGACTTCATCAATTAATAGCTGTGATTCTGTTGCATCTTTTTGCTCTACGATGGCTTGCACAACATTATGTTGATCACGCACTATACGACCGTAACCTGTTGGGTTATCCAAATTAATGGTTAATAGGGCTAATGGATTTTGCTCTGACACAAGTGAGAGTAAATCTTGTAAAGTTTCTAGTGAAGTAAGCGGTACATCACCGTATAAAATAAGTACGGTATCTTCATCACTAACAAGGTGTGTAGCCATTTGCACAGCGTGACCTGTACCCAATTGTTGTTCTTGCATTACAAAATTTAAGTTATCACCCTGTACACGCTGCTCTACAAGTTCAGCACCATGACCAATCACCGTAATGACAGAATCAGAATTTAATGATTCTGCAGTATCAATGACATGCTGTAACAAAGACTTTTGAGCTAAAGGTTGTAAAACCTTAGGCAACTTAGAACGCATACGAGTGCCTTTACCCGCAGCAAGAATAACAACTTTTAAAGCCATATAAATTCCTAGATATAACAATTCATATACAAATAAAAACAAAAATGAATCTATTCATTTACAAACTATACATAAATAATAAACGCCTATCGAGTTTGTTTAGATTGATTACAAATCAAGGTCAAGGCGGAATAAGTGAGTGTAGTTTACTACACGACTCGTTTCCAACGAAGAGATTGATAGTAAGCAACTAAACAAAACGATAGGCGAAAAAAAAGCGGCTTAGAAGCCGCTTTTTCATTAGGGTAAGAATTAAGCCAACCCAGTTTTATGCAAACGATCACGAAGTTTCGAGATAGCTTGTATTTGAGCAACGGCTTCTGCTAATTCTACTTGAGCACGAGCAATGTCGGTCTCTGATTTAGCATTAGTCATCGCTTCTTCAGCACGCTGTTTAGCAGCTTCAGCTTCAGCTTGATCTAAATCAGCAGCACGAATTGCTGTATCCGCAAGAACGGTTACAACACTTGGCTGGATTTCGATAATGCCGCCACTGATGTAGAAGTGATCTTCTTCATCGCCGCTTACAACACGAACTGTTCCAGGCTTCAAAGAGCTTAGAAACTGGGTATGGTGAGGCATAACACCAACCTCACCATCGGCAGCCTGTGCATAAAGCATCTCAGCTTTACCTGAGAAAATTTCACCTTCTGCACTTACAATATCTACTTGCATTGAGACTGCCATAATTAATTACCCTTGGTATTTTTTCGCTTTTTCTAGAACTTCGTCAATGTCACCAGCGTACATAAATGCTTGCTCAGGAACATCGTCCATTTCACCACTAGCGATCATTTTGAAACCACGAATAGTTTCTTTTAATGGAACATAACGTCCATCTTCACCAGTGAATACTTTAGCTACGAAATATGGCTGAGAGAAGAAACGTTGCATTTTACGTGCACGCGCTACTAAAGAGCGATCTTCTTCTGAAAGCTCATCCATACCTAGGATTGCGATAATGTCTTTCAACTCTTTATAACGTTGTAGCGTTTGCTGAACGTTACGAGCTACATCATAGTGCTCTTGACCAACTACTAGAGGGTCAAGCTGACGTGAAGTTGAATCTAGTGGATCGATTGCAGGATAAATACCTGTTTCAGCGATAGCACGGTTCAATACAACAGTCGCGTCTAAGTGAGCAAATGTAGTAGCAGGAGCAGGGTCAGTCAAGTCATCCGCAGGTACGTATACCGCTTGGATAGATGTGATAGAACCCGTCTTAGTTGAAGTGATACGTTCCTGAACCTGACCCATCTCTTGTGCAAGAGTAGGCTGGTAACCTACCGCAGATGGTAAACGACCCAACAATGCAGATACTTCAGTACCAGCAAGTGTATAACGGTAGATGTTATCTACGAAGAACAGGATATCACGACCTTCATCACGGAAGTATTCAGCCATTGTTAAACCAGTCAGGGCAACACGTAAACGGTTTCCTGGAGGCTCATTCATCTGACCATAAACTAGAGCTACTTTATCAAGTACTCCTGACTCTTCCATTTCATAATAGAAATCGTTACCTTCACGAGTACGCTCACCTACACCAGCAAATACTGAGTAACCTGAGTGTTCAATCGCGATGTTACGAATAAGTTCCATCATGTTTACAGTTTTACCAACACCGGCACCACCGAATAGACCAACTTTACCACCCTTAGCGAATGGGCAAATTAGATCGATAACTTTAACACCCGTCTCAAGAAGCTCTTGAGAAGCTGCAAGTTCATCAAACGCTGGAGCTGCACGGTGAATCGTATTCTTCTGTTCCGCTTCTACTGGTCCTGCATTATCAATTGCATTACCTAGAACGTCGAAGATACGACCTAACGTTGCTTTACCTACTGGTACAGAGATCGCTTCACCAGTATTTTTTACAGCCATGCCACGCTTTAGACCATCAGATGCACCCATCGCGATTCCGCGAACAGTGTCATCACCGATCTGCTGCTGAACTTCGATCGTTAGATCTAGTTCATCAACCTTCAACGCGTCATAGATCTTTGGTAAATCAGCACCTTTAAACTCGACGTCGATTACCGCGCCGATGATTTGTACTATTTTTCCGTTCATAATCTTTAACCTTTTATTGAAACTATCAAACTTATACGGCTGCAGTACCAGCAACAATTTCTGAAATTTCAGCAGTGATCGCAGCTTGACGTGCCTTGTTATAAGACAGCTTCAATTCATTGATCATTTCGCCTGCATTGTCCGTTGCGTTTTTCATTGCCATCATACGAGCACCTTGCTCACATGCCGCATTTTCAACGACAGAACCAAATACAGTTGCTTCAACGTAACGACGCATTAGTAAATCTAATGCCGTTTTAGCATCAGGTTCATATAAATAATCCCAATGTCCTGCGTCCGCTTTTTCATCAGCCTCAAGAGGTACTAGTTTACTGATAGTTGGGTCTTGTGCCATCGTATTGACAAAAACGTTAGAAGCTAAATAAACTTCATCAATTTCACCCGCATCAAACTTGTCTAAAACAACTTTAATGGTACCAACTAAGTCCTCAATATGAGGTGTGTCGCCTAAGTCAGAAACGGTCGCAACAACATTTCCACCGTAACTACGGAAGAATGACTGTGCTTTGTTACCAACTAATGCAAGCTCAACTTCAACACCTTGCTCATCCCACTTCTTAAGTATAGGAAGAGACTTACGGAATAAGTTTGAGTTTAAACCACCACATAGACCTCGATCAGAAGAGATCATAATCAAACCAACACGTTTAACTTTATCGCGAACTTGAGTATAAGGATGCTTATACTCAGGATGTGAACCAGCAACGTGAGCGATTACTCTCTTCACTTTTTCGACGTATGGTTTCGTCGCTTCCATGCGAGCTTGCGCTTTACGCATTTTAGACGCCGCAACCATTTCCATGGCTTTAGTGATTTTTTTGGTATTTGTTACGGAGCCAATCTTGGCTCGTATTTCTTTACTACCGCCTGCCATGGCCTACCCCTTATCTTAGTAAACGCCGTTTGCTTTGAATGATTCGATACAAGCTTTGACGCCAGAAACGATTTCATCGTCCCATCCGCCTTTCGCATTGATCGCATCAGCAACTGAAGCGTGTTCAGAGTTAAGGTGTGCATGTAATGCTGCTTCGAAATCTAGTACTTTAGAGACTTCAACGTCATCTAAGTAACCTTCGTTAGCTGCATACAATGACACTGCCATTTCTGCAATAGTAAGTGGGAAGAACTGCTTCTGCTTCATAAGTTCAGTTACGCGCTTACCACGCTCTAACTGTGCTTTTGTAGCAGCATCAAGATCCGATGCAAACTGAGCAAATGCCGCTAATTCACGGTATTGTGCTAAGTCTAGACGGATACCACCACCAAGTTTCTTGATTGCTTTAGTCTGAGCAGCACCACCAACACGTGATACGGAAAGACCAGCGTTAACCGCAGGACGGATACCTTGAGAGAATAAACCTGTTTCAAGGAAGATCTGACCATCAGTAATCGAGATAACGTTAGTTGGTACGAATGCAGATACGTCACCAGCTTGTGTTTCAATAATAGGAAGAGCAGTTAAAGAACCAGTCTTACCTTTAACTTCACCGTTAGTGAATTTTTCAACATAATCAGCAGATACACGAGCAGCTCGCTCAAGTAAACGTGAATGTAGATAGAATACATCACCAGGGAAGGCTTCACGTCCTGGAGGACGACGAAGAAGTAAAGATACCTGACGGTAAGCCTGAGCCTGCTTAGTTAAATCATCATAAATGATTAAAGCATCTTCACCACGGTCACGATAGTATTCACCCATCGCACAACCAGCGTAAGCGGCCATGTACTGAAGAGCTGCAGGATCAGAAGCGTTAGCCGCAACGATAACTGTGTTCTCCATTGCACCGTATTCTTCTAATTTACGTGCTACGTTGTTAACTGTAGACGCTTTTTGACCCATAGCTACGTATACACATTTCACACCAGTATTCTTTTGTGAAATGATTGCATCGATAGCGATAGCTGTTTTACCAGTTTGACGGTCACCGATGATTAACTCACGCTGACCACGACCAACAGGGATCATAGAATCGATTGATTTAATACCAGTCATCATTGGCTGATCGACTGATTGACGGTCAATTACACCAGGAGCGATACGCTCGATAGGTGAAGTAACCTTAGTATCAATTGGACCTTTACCGTCGATTGGACGACCTAATGCGTCTACAACACGACCATTCATTTCTGGACCAACTGGTACTTCTAAGATGCGACCAGTACAAGTAACCTTGTCACCTTCAGAGATATGGCTATATTCTCCAAGTACAACAACACCAACAGAATCGCGCTCTAAGTTAAGCGCCATACCAAAAGTGTTCTCGTCGAATTGAACCATCTCACCATACATCACATCTGATACACCGTGAACAAGTACAATACCGTCAGCGATGCTAACAACAGTACCTTCACTGCCAGACTCAGCTGAACCGTCAAAACCTTTAATACGGTCTTTGATCAGGCTGCTGATTTCAGAGGCATTCAATTGCATGTTTGTTCCTCTCCATTATTGGGCGATTGCTGCGCCAAGTTTGTTTAGTTGTGATACAGCTGAACCATCAATAGCCCAGTCACCCACAATAATTTTAATTCCTGCGATCAGTGATTCGTCAACTTCATAGTTGATTTCAACTTCAGCATCAAACTTAGCATTTAAAGCAGCACTTAATTTTTTCTTCTGCTCGACAGTCGCTTTTCTCGCTGAAATTACCGTTGCACGAACACGTTTTTCTTCAGTTGCTTTTAAAGCTTCAAAAGCTTCAGCAACATCTGGTAACGCATTTAAACGTTTAAATTCAGCCATTGCAGCTAAAAGGTTTTTACCTTCTTTTGACAGACTGTCACCCATAACACCTTCATATACTGAAACAATGTTTTCTTCAGTGTATGCAGGGTTATTCAACATTGCAGTCATAGCATCATCTTTTGTGATAACAGCTAGGTTAGCAAGTTGGTCTGACCAGTCAGCCATATTTTGCTCTTCAAGACTAAGAGCAAATACTGCTTCAGCGTAAGGTCTTGCAATTGTCATTAATTCTGCCATAGAGTTATCCTTAGATTTGTTTTACTAAGGCTTCAAGCATGTCGTTATGCGCAGCAGCATCAACTTCTTTTGCCAGAATTTTCTCAGCACCAGAAATTGCAATTGATGCAACTTCTTTACGAAGATCTTCTCTCGCACGACTAACTTCTTGCTCTATTTCTGCTTGGGCGGAAGCTTTAATACGGTCAGCTTCTTCGGTAGCTTTTACTTTCGCATCTTCTACGATTTCAGAACTACGCTTTTCAGCTTGACTTAGTACATTTTGAGCTTGAGCTTTAGCGTCTTTTAGGACTTCTTTAGCCTTCTGTTCAGCTAACTCAAGTTCATGCTTACCTTTCTCAGCGGCAGAAAGACCGTCAGCGATTTTCTTCTGACGTTCTTCCATTAGCTTCGAAAGCGGCCCCCACAGCACCTTGTTCACAAACCAAACTAATGCAATAAATGCAATAATCTGGATGAGAAGCGTTGCGTTAATACTCACAGTGGTTACCTCGCCATTCGTTATTAATTAAATAAATAGTACAGTTAAAACGCTATGGATTAAGCACCAATAGCAGCTTGCATTGCACCAACGAATGGGTTAGCGAATAGGAACCACATTGCGAATGCTAGGATGATGAATGGGAAAGACTCCATCAAACCAGCGAAAATGAACATGTTAGTCATTAATGCTGGACGCATTTCAGGCTGACGTGCAATCCCTTCAAGAGTCTTAGAACAGATTAGACCCCAACCAATAGCTGAACCTAAACCAGCCGCAGCCAAAATTACACCTACACCAATTGCAGTTGCAGAATAGATATCAGCAATCATAGTAGCAGTTACTTCCATCGATTTTCTCCAAAGTTTAAAGTTAAAAAAAATTAAAAGTTAATAAAGCTTTTTACTCAGTATTCAGAACACCGAGTAGGTGCGCTTAAACCCTTTTGGTGACTCACCACATTTCTGTAGTGAGCCGCCTATTCCTTTTATTGTTACTAGGCGGTTAGTGACCTTCGTCGTGAGCCATACCTAAGTAAACAATAGTAAGCACCATAAAGATGAAGGCTTGTAGAGTGATTACCAATAAGTGGAAAATCAACCAACCTAAATCCAACAGAACTTGTAACGGTGCCCAGAATAGGGCAGCGGCACCCACTGCTAATGTTCCACCAATCAAAGCGATTAGAAGGAATACCAATTCCCCTGCGAACATGTTACCGAACAAACGCAGAGCAAGAGATAGAGGTTTAGAAACTTCTTCAATCAACGTCATAACAACGTTTACTGGAACAAAGAACTTTCCGAAAGGGTGAAATAGGAACATCTTAGCGAAGCCCACTACACCTTTAATTTTGATGTTGTAGTACAGAATCAGAGCAAACACAACTACAGCCATACCTAAAGTCGTATTTAAGTCTGTTGTTGGTACTATCTTCAGGTAAGCATGCGAGTCACCTGTTACGATCTGATACAGGTAAGGAATTAAATCAACAGGAATTAAATCCATGAAGTTCATCAACCAAACCCAAATAAAGATTGTTAATGCTAATGGAGCAATAAGAGGGTTATGACCTGGAAAGGCATCTCTTACGTTTGTTGAAACAAAGTCCAAAATAGATTCAACAAAGTTTTGGAAGCCACCTGGTGTACCAGATTCTAATTGCTTACCTAAACGTGCAGCTACAAAAACAATTAAAGCACCAAGCAAAAAACTAACAGCAATGGTGTCTAGGTTTAATGCCCAAAACGTCATTTGCCCTTTATCAATTGCTTCTTGTGCTTCAGCATTCAAAGCGAGTGTATTGTTAGTCAAGTGATGTTGAATATACTCGACAGTTCCCATCTTTTCAGCACTCAAGGGTCTACTCCTTAATCAGTCAAACGTCTTTTACCTTTCAAATCGAAAAGCTTTCCAAGCTGCATTAACACAAAAGTAATTACAACTGGGAATGCTTGACTCTCATCAAGGAAAGACAGCCCCAAAATAAATAACACAGCTAATAGAACGAATCTAATCACTGCACTCATATATAAAACTAATATCCCACTTTTCGGGTCTTCTGTCGTACTGGCTTTCTGGAAGGTGTAAGTTAACATCCATACATTAACCATTCCAATAAACATGCCGTACGCCGCCCCTGCAGGCTGCCCTAATAGGCTATAAATCATTACCATCACCAAGCCAATTAAGGCTTGTATTTTTATGGCTTTATCAAGATTTTTCACTATCTTGCTTCTCTTTATCAATAGGTTGCACATTATCCAACCTACTCGATAACTTATGTACTTTTTGTATGCCACCAATAAAGCCAAGCAATGCGCATAACAACATAAAAATTGGTGTTGTTTCAAATATTTGATCGATGGCATAGCCGACTAAAAAACCTGCAATTAGCATCGATGTAAATATCGAACCCGCACTTAACAGTAAATAATTTGCTGCTAGAGATGGCGGAGCAGCTTTTTCTGTTTTCTTTTTATCTTGCTGCAATTCAGTCATCAGACGGCAAACTCTATTAATGATACTTTTTAGCGAAACCAAGTTCAAGCTAAATGGGCGCCCATGATAATGTTTTATGCACCTAAAAGCTAGCTTATATCCCTGAAATTTTAGATTTTTTATAGCATTATTAATTTAATCAACTATATGATGTGATTTATCAAATAATAAACACAACATAACCAGGCCTGGTAACTTTTTCAAATCAATATCAGTTATTTTTTTTTGTGATTAATTACTTTTATTTGAAGAGTTTTATTAAACGATTTAACTCATCTAAATCTTGATAGCTGATCTCTATCTTGCCCCGCCCATTTTCCTTATGGCTTATTTTTACGCTTGCATTAAGTCTTTCTGCTAACTGTGTTTGTTTCTGTGTTACCTCTTCAATATCTGGTATCGCTTTTTTCTTAGCGGCGGTAATCAACTTTTTAGGGACCAATACTTGTTGGGCAGCCTCTTCCATCTCTCGGACTGACCACCCTTTTTCAATCGCTTTGTCTGCTAAGTTTTTTTGAACATCTTCAGGCAGACTGATAATGGCTCGTGCATGCCCCATGCTGATTAATCCATCATGTAAAGCGTCTTGAATGTTTTTAGGTAGTTTCAATAAACGTAGCAGGTTAGAAACTGCCGCACGTGAACGCCCAACTGCATCTGCAACGGCTTGCTGCGTTAAATCAAATTCTTTTAAAAGGCGCTTTAAACCAATCGCTGTCTCAATTGGATTTAAATCTTCACGCTGAATATTTTCAATTAACGCCATTGCCAGTGTTGCCTGGCTATCTGCTTGACGAATAACCACAGGAACCTTATCAAGACCAGCAAGCTGGGAAGCTCGCCAACGACGTTCACCCGCTATAATTTCATATTTATCTGTACCTACAGGTCGAACAATAATTGGCTGAACGACACCTTGTACTTTTATTGAATCGGCCAACTCTTGTAACGCTGCCTCTTCAAACTGCTGTCTTGGCTGATACTGACCAGGCTGAAGCTGTTCAACTGGCAACTTTTCGATACGTAAATCCGCACTGCTATTATCTGATTTTTGTTTTGCGCCAAGCATGGCATGGATGCCACGATTTCCCATTCCTGAACGTTTTTTAACCACGAAACTCTACCTTTATAGTTATAACTGGGTTTTACGAATTAATTCATTGCCAAGTGCCAAATAAGCAATCGCACCGTTTGATGTTGCGTCATAGTCGAGAATTGATTCCCCGTAACTCGGTGCTTCAGCCAAGCGTACATTACGGGGAATAATTGTTTGTAATACTTTCATACCGAAATGGGCTACAAGTTCATTTGATACATCATTCGCCAAATTATTACGGCGATCATGCATGGTTCTTAAAAGACCATCAATGTGCAAGGTTGCGTTCAACTGGCTTTGCACAGTATCAATGGTATCCATTAAGGCTGACAACCCTTCTAAAGCAAAGAATTCACACTGAACGGGTACCACAATACCATCTGCAGCGGTTAAGGCATTGAGTGTGAGCATGTTTAATGTCGGTGGGCAATCAATAATAACGACATCATAATTGTCTCGTATTTTCTTAAAGGCCTTACGCATACGTTTTGGCCCCATATCCTCTTCTAGCAAGGTGACTTCAGCGGCGGTTAAGTCCCCATTCGCTGGCATTAAATCGATATTGGCTTGTTCGCAATGAACAATCGCTGCTTTTGCCTTCATCTCGCCAACCAACACTTCAAATATGGAGGCATTTAACTGGTCTTTATCCACTCCAATTGCAACCGTGGCATTTCCTTGCGGGTCTAAATCTACCAGTAATACATTCTTACCTAAGCGTCCCAATGCAGCAGCTAAGTTAACGCTGGTTGTGGTTTTACCTACACCGCCCTTCTGGTTTGCAATTGCAATGACTCTTCCCACGCTATTTGCCTCTAAGTGGATGATTGATTAAGACTGATATTCTGATTGTTTAATGCCTTTTACCAAAATGCGCTCTGCATCCAAGTTCGGAACATGTAATTCAATCACTTCTTCTATGTTTACCAGGCCTGGTATCTTGTCTGGTAAGCTTGATAAATCTTCGAACTCTTTTTGACCTTTCATCGCCCACCAAACACCACCAATTGGAATTAAATGGTGTGTCCAAAACAACATGTCTTCCATTGCTGCAAAGGCTCTAGAGATTACACCATCATATAACGGCTCTGGTTTATATTCTTCTACTCGGCTATGAATCACTTGGGTGTTCGTCAGTCCCAACTCCGCTTTTGCTTGAATCAGAAAACGGGTCTTTTTACTGTTACTGTCTAATAAATCAATTTGTTTATCTGGGTAACAAATCGCCAATGGAATTCCAGGCAGACCGCCACCAGTTCCTACATCGATCAAACGTTCACCTTGAATATGGTTAACCACAGCCAAACTATCTAACAAATGCTTAATTAACATCTCTTCTGGGTCACGGATTGCGGTTAGGTTGTAAACCTTATTCCACTTTTGCAGTAAGGTCAAATAGGACATTAATTTTTCGACTTGGGTTTCAGTCAACTCAAGCTTAAGGGAATCTAACCCTGAAACTAAAAGATCTTTTAGATGATCCATCGGGGATTAAGCCTGCTTTTTTTGTGAACGGAATTTTTTA
This sequence comes from Thiomicrorhabdus sp. Kp2, assembly GCF_000478585.1. NCBI lineage: Bacteria > Pseudomonadati > Pseudomonadota > Gammaproteobacteria > Thiotrichales > Piscirickettsiaceae > Thiomicrorhabdus > Thiomicrorhabdus sp. Kp2. The sequence goes on along the minus strand of NZ_ARWI01000001.1, from coordinate 1,634,467 downwards.
ATTTCAATTAACAGTATTGAAATCGCGGCAGGCGTAATTCCTTGAATACGTCCAGCCATACCCAGATTACTAGGCTTATGATCACGAAGCTTTTGTTTAACCTCGTTAGATAACCCTGAAATCTTATCCAAATCTAAGTTATCTGGAATTTTAACCGACTCGGAACGTTTCATTTTATCAATCTGCTGAATTTGGCGATCAATATACCCTGAGTATTTAGCTTGTATCTCTATTTGATCAACAACGGCTTCATCTTTCACGCCATCACCAAATGCTTCAAGTGTAGCCAATGCACCATAGGCAACGTTAGGCCGTTTCAGAAGATCAAATAGAGTCTGTTCTTTACTTAAAGGTAACTCCATTAGCTCTTCGGCTTTTTTGGCTTCGGCATGTGATGGATATATCCAAGTCTCTTTAAGACGCTGAATCTCTTTCTCTAGACTTTCTAATTTGTTTTCGTATGACTGCCAACGCGCATCATCAATCAGTCCCATTTCTCTAGCAATCGGAGTCAGGCGTTGGTCAGCATTGTCTTCACGAAGCATCAATCGGTATTCCGCTCTAGAAGTAAACATACGATAAGGCTCGTTAGTCCCCATGGTGATTAAGTCATCAACCAATACACCTAGATAGGCTTCATCACGTCGTGGATACCAAGGCTCTTTATCTTGAGCACGAAGAGCGGCGTTAATCCCCGCTAGCAAGCCTTGTGCAGCCGCTTCTTCGTAACCAGTGGTACCATTAATTTGGCCTGCAAAATAAAGCCCTTGAATCGCTTGAGTTTCAAGAGTGGGCTTTAGACCACGTGGATCAAAATAATCATATTCAATCGCATAACCTGGACGCATAATTTTGGCGTTTTCTAGACCCGCCATAGAGTGAACGATTTGCAACTGGGTTTCAAACGGTAAACTGGTTGAGATGCCATTAGGGTATAGCTCGTTTGTCGTCAAACCTTCAGGCTCAATAAACACTTGATGTTTATCTTTATCGGCAAAACGCATCACCTTATCTTCAATTGATGGGCAATATCTTGGGCCTACACTGTCAATTTCACCTTGGTCAGAATACATTGGTGATTGGTCCAGTGACGCCATAATCGCTTCATGCGTTTTCGCATTGGTGTAGGTAATATAGCAAGGCAGTTGTTGTGGATGCATTGACGCCTTACCCATATAAGAAAAGACAGGAACAGGATCATCACCTGGCTGAATTTGCATTGCATCAAAATTCACTGTGCGAGCATCAATTCGTGGTGGAGTACCTGTCTTTAGACGACCTACGGGTAGATTAAGCTCACGAAGTTTTTCCGCTAAACGGTTGGCTGGCTCATCTCCCGCCCTACCGCCTTGATAATTTTGCAAGCCAACATGGATTCTCCCCGCTAAAAAAGTCCCTGCGGTTAAGACCACTTGGTTAGCATAAAACGCCAGTCCAATTTTAGTCATTACGCCACGAATCGAATCGCCGTCTAAAATCATGTCTTCAACAGGTTGCTGAAAAATCGTGAGATTTTCTTGGTTTTCTAAACGCATACGAATCGCTTGGCGATACAACACACGGTCAGCTTGAGCACGAGTGGCTCTTACTGCTGGACCTTTAGAGGCGTTTAAGATGCGAAACTGAATTCCCGCCTCATCAATCGCCATCGCCATGGCACCGCCCATGGCATCAATCTCTTTAACTAAATGGCCTTTACCAATCCCACCAATCGCGGGGTTACATGACATTTGCCCTAAGGTATCGATATTATGAGTTAGCAGCAGAGTTTGCAAACCCATTCTTGCAGAAGCTAAAGCCGCCTCGGTTCCAGCGTGGCCGCCTCCTACAACAATGACATCATATTTTGAATTTTCAGAACTCATAACTCACCTTACAAACACCGCTGCATCAAGCAAAACCGTATTTAACACACCAACTAACTTAGAGAAGTTTAATCCAATTGGATGACTTCACATTCTTGCCATTTTTATCTCATAAAATAGCGAGATATTTTAGCATAAGAATCATTCATTTGCGTATCTTCAAATCTCACCAGCAATCAAAGTACATTTCGAAAAATTGAACTTACCAGGCCTGGTAACTTTATTCATAAAACAAATTTACATATTTAATCCTTGATAAAGGTTAAGAACTAGAGCCTATCTCAGTCAATTTCTTTATGTTCGAAGAAAAACCTATTATGATTAAAGCGTTATTTATCAAAAGATTTAGCTAAGCTGACCAAGGCTTGCTTGTCATCAGGAGACTCCCATGTCGCATTCATCTCTTTTATTTGTACTTGTATGTACTACTCTCTTATTCTCGCAATCTGCTTTTGCAAAAGAGACAACTGAAATTCAAAAAATTGAAATCGATTTTAATACAAATATAGAAGAGCATGATTACGCATTAACTCCATTAGATACAGCGGCTTCAGAAATCATTTTAAGCAAACAAGAAATCAGTAAAGTCGCAGGAACTCAAGGAGACCCACTCAAAGCACTATCCACCCTCCCTGGCGTAGTTAACGCATACTCAAGCTCTGGTTCAGGATTAAGTAAAGGCTTTTATATTCGTGGAAGCGATAGCAGTGAAAATGCAATTTGGATAGATGATCTCCCTGTTGGGTATGCCTTTCATTTAGGAGGATTATATTCGATTGTTAATCCAGACTTAATGACTGGATTTGACACCTACTTAGGCGGTTTTGGTGTCGAATATGGCGATAAATTAGGCGGTGCAATTAATATTACAACTAAAAGCCCACGAACGGATAAAACCCAACAGAGTGTTCAGCTTGGTTTTTATGATAGTTCATATCAAATAGAAGGCGCTTTAAGCGAAAAAAGTAGTGGCTACTTCGCCATTCGTCGTAGTTACTTTGATCTATTAATGCCTTCAACTGGTTCTTTGGGAAATAGCAATATTAACTACACTCAATTCCCTCAATTTTGGGATATGCAAGCCAAGTGGCGCTATCGATTAACAGATGGTTTTGTTGACGTCAGTGTAATCAGTTCCGAAGACCAACTGACTTTAAATGTCGACAATAGAGGTGATATCCTTAAAGACCCTGCAATAGCTGGACTACTAGGAGGGCAAGACAGCTTTTCAACCTATGCAATAAAGTGGCAGCAATCCTTAAACCAAAACTGGCAACAAAAAATACGCCTTGGCTTGTTAAGTACCAAGTCTAACCGTTTTATTGGTACACAATTAGATAGTGATCCAAATCCAGGCAAACCTTATAACAAAGATGTAACGGGGCAAAATTGGTTCCTCCTTCCTCAATGGGAATATCTTGGCAGTGCCGACTATCTCATTAAAGCAGGAGTAGACGCCTATTCGTATGCCTATGATGTTAGTGGTTATTGGTATCAAGCTTGTCAAGAAGGCGTGGCTGACTGTAACCTCACACGCTTAAATAAAGCCGTGCTCAATGAAACAATTAATGGAACCGAAGCCTCACCTTACATTGAGTATCAAACCGATTTATCAGAAAACCTTGCACTCACATTTGGTCTTCGTAACAGCAATGTTACTATTGAAAACAATGATTTTAATGCGGTATCACCAAGAATGTCTTTAGAATATCACTGGTCTGACGATTTGATACTGAATGCTAATTGGGGTAAATTTGTTCAAAAACCAGACTTTTCGCAACTCACAACAGCTTTAGGCAATCCCAATCTGGCTTTAACTGAGGCAGAGCACCGTATTTTAGGACTGAAATACAAAGTTTCTGACTTATGGAGTTTGCAAGCAGAAGTCTATCAAAAACCGATGATTAATCTCATTACAACAAGCTTGACTGATAACTATGCCAATACAGCAAAGGGTGAAGCCAAAGGATTCGATCTTTTCTTAAAACGTAATTATGTAAATGGGGCTTCTGGTTGGTTAAGTTATGGTTATTCGGATTCTAAACGTACTGATTTGCCTGGTGGAGAGTCAAGACCATTTGATGGCGATCAAACCCATACCTTGAGTGCTGTCTGGAGTCAGCCGATGACAGGTAGCTGGAATAAATGGCACTGGGGAATTAAAGCTAATGCAAGTACTGGTCAACCTTATACAAAAGTCATTTCTAGGCACACCGAATTACTACCTGATGGTGTAACAAGTTATTGGGTGCCCGATTATGAAACGGTAAACAGTTCAAGACTCCCCTTCTATTTTCGTGCCGACTTCTCGATGGAACGTGATTGGAAATATCGTGGTATCGATTTAACCACACGTTTTGAGCTCATTAATATCAATGCGTTATTCAGACAGAATGTTGTAGGATATTTATATAACTCTGACTATTCACAAGTTGAAGAAATATACGATTTACCGTTCTTACCCTCTTTTAGTATTAGAGGGACATTTTAGACTTAAAAAACAATTTACCAGGCCTGGTAACTAGGAGAATGAAATGACTATCAAAGTTATGATTTATGGTTTTATTGCCAGCACAGCCCTTTTAGCAACAGGCTGTAGCGGATTCACCATGAAACAATATGAAGGAATCAATGTAGAACAACATTTTGTATTACAAAAAAAACTGACCATTGCACCAGGCTCAACCCGTGTATTTATACAAAAAGGTCAAAGCATGGGTGGATCTGGCTTTAATCATTCAGAACAGCATTGTCGTTTAGAAGTAAAAAATTTAAGTGACAGAAAGCAAATGATTCAACCAGATAAGTTCCAAATCACTTCTATTCAAATTGATGAAGAGATGATTGCCAAAATCGCTCATAAACCTGTGCAATTTGCATTTAATGACTATGCACTAGTACAGACAGATGTTCCTTTGCAAACCACTTATTTAACGCTAGCAGGCAGTTCACAAGAACGTGTTGAAACAATGGATTTAATTCACCTTAATTTATTATCTAACCAACAAAATAACGTGATGCGCCTAACTTGCGCTGGCTCTCTAAGTAATGGGGATATGGCTGACGCGCCGAGAAGTTATAGACCAAACCTGGAACAAATAAATAAAATACTCGGAAATATCGGTCATATTGAATAGATATTAACTTACCAGGCTTTTATATCCCATACTAGGCATAGCAAGTTAACAGCCTTTAAGTTGGTCTTTTACCATTAGGGTTAGGTCGCATGGTTAAAAGCTCCTCTACTTCGTGCTGGGAATAACCCCGATCAAATGCAAAATGCGCCAGTTGACTGGCTCTAGTTTGTAATGCCTCTGGATTGATACCATTTTCAATCGCTTCTTCTAACCACTCCGAAAGCAGATCTATCGTGCTGGCTTCTTCTTCATTTTCATCTGCACCATGCTCTTTAAGCCTTTGAAGATTCATATCAAAACACTCTAAAAGCTGTTTAGCTTTAAGATTATTTTTAATATCGATTATGTCCGCATTTGGCAAAACTTTCTCCTTACAAATTAACCTAGTATGGTTACTTACAAAAAACCACTTAACTTCCATTATTGAGTTAATACTAAAGCATCGCGCATCTGCATAAACGCAATTAAAAACTCAAATAATAAACGCCAAAACAGTTCTGCAAACACAAATGAAGTTGTAAACAACAGAATCCATTTAATTTTAGATGAACGACTTAATGAATTGGAAACAGCTTGAGTACCTGTATCAATGACCTCTTGAATATCACCCACTTTATTTACTATAAGCTGTTTAAGCCAAACCATAACCCATAAAATGCTCAATGGTATAACAACAGCACCCAAATAATAAAAAGCAATTAAAACCTCAATACTAATAAGTGTGTGAAAGGTTAAAAAGTCTTTCATTTAAAATTACCAGGCCTGGTAACTTTGCGTAAAACATAGCGAGGGTTATTCTCATACAAATCATCCCAACCCTCATCATCAATACCTTGATGCTTAGACTGTTCTGTTGGACGTGAATCTAACACCCATTCATAACCGAATAGGCCAGCAAAGAAGTTAATAATTTTTAAAAACATGCTACTGACGCAAAGTTCGTGAAATATCAAACTCATCTTCAAAGTTCGAACGATAAGGATTTATATCCAAGCCACCGCGCCTTACATAACGAGCATAAACTGTGAGCTTAACAGGTGAGCAACGATTGATGATATCGGTAAATATTCTCTCGACACACTGCTCATGGAATTCGTTATGTTCTCTAAAAGAAATTAAGTATCTCAATAACGCCTCATGAGATATCTGTTCTCCTTCGTAACGAATAACAACTGAACCCCAATCTGGCTGCCCTGTAACTAGACAATTAGACTTCAGCAGATGACTATTCAATGTCTCAGATACATACTCTCCACTAGCGTCTAGTTGAACTAACTCAGTATTCAATGAGTATTCAGATACCTCGATATCCAAATCATCAATATTGTCTCCTGGAAGCTTGGCTATTAATGTCTCTTCATATTCCAATGAACGAAGATCTACAGAAACTTCTTCACCACATGCTTTAGACAAATCCCTAATCCAAGTTTCAATAACTTTCTCCTGGGATTCAAAGCGAGTCGCATTGAATGAGTTTAAATAAAGCTTAAAGGATTTAGATTCAATTAAAAATTCAGAATCCGCAGGAAATGCAAATTCAGCTATAGCAACAACAGGTTTGCCTTTAAGATTAAGCCAAGAAACTTCAAATGCGGTCCAAATATCTAAACCTTGAAAGGGTAAACAAGTTGGCTGGATTCCTAACTCACCCCTTTTCTCCTGTCTTGGAATTGGGAATAACAAATCGGGGTTATATTTCCCACAGTAGGGTGTCGATTTACCTAAAAGGCTATTATTGGCTGTGCCATTTTTATTCTGTGAATTCATAATTAACCAGGAACATCAAAGTTACGTAACGCAGTTCTGAATGAGTTAAAAGGATTTAACAATGAATCGGCAAGAATTATTGCAAAACCTATCCAATGGAAAAAAGTAGGTTCTTTTCCTGTAACAAAGTAAAGATAGGTAAGTAAGCCCGAAGCTAATACCAGAGTAACAACAGCCCAGAATTGATCTAATAAAAATGAAATAGGTGTGACATCACCAGATTTAAACATTTCGATGAACAGGACGACGACAGCAACGCTGATAAAGATATAACCAACTGTACCTTCTAAACTAATCTGAAGATACTCAGCAATCAGCAAGAAGCCGATTATAAATAGCATCCATGGTACTTTACTGATTATTGATGTAATTCCACCTGATGTAATATTTACTTGGCTCATATAAACTCCGAATTGAATTTTGAGTATATTGTACTCAATAAATGCAAACAACAAAGCACAAGATTTGGGCAAAAAAAAACCCGCTATATCGAAGATATAACGGGTTTTAGGATATAAGCTTGGCAATGGTCCAGCCTAACCACTGAGGGTTAGGCGCTCCCTTGCTAAAATTCATCCACTAGGATGAATTTCTTTACGCGAATCGCCCTACTCTCTCGTCGGTTATTTCGAATAGACATAAAAAAACCCCGCCAGACTCAAAAGAGACTAGCAGGGTTTTAGGATATAAGCTTGGCAATGACCTACTCTCACATGGGACCTCCCACACTACCATCGGCGCTAAGACGTTTCACTTCTGAGTTCGGAAAGGGATCAGGTGGTTCCATCTTGCTATTGTCACCAAGCAATTTGGTGTTACGGGCTGATTAGTATCAACCACGTAAAATTCTTTGAAATAGATCTCTTTGAGATTTTATAAATTTGGTTTTTCTATAATCTCGAACACTCAAGGTATACCATAACCACTCTTAAACTCTTAGTTACGTTACTCTACTTCACTTTAACAAAAGTTACTTTTGAGTTGTATAGTTAAGCCTCACGGGTAATTAGTACAAGTTAGCTTCATACATTACTGCACTTCCACACCTTGCCTATCAACGTCATAGTCTCTAACGGCCCTTCAGAAGACTTAAAGTCTAGGGAAATCTAATCTTGGGACAGGTTTCCCGCTTAGATGCTTTCAGCGGTTATCCTTTCCGAACGTAGCTACCGGGCAATGCTATTGGCATAACAACCCGAACACCAGCGGTTCGTCCACTCCGGTCCTCTCGTACTAGGAGCAGCCTCCCTCAAATTTCCAACGCCCACGGCAGATAGGGACCGAACTGTCTCACGACGTTCTAAACCCAGCTCGCGTACCACTTTAAATGGCGAACAGCCATACCCTTGGGACCGACTTCAGCCCCAGGATGTGATGAGCCGACATCGAGGTGCCAAACACCGCCGTCGATATGAACTCTTGGGCGGTATCAGCCTGTTATCCCCGGAGTACCTTTTATCCGTTGAGCGATGGCCCTTCCACACAGAACCACCGGATCACTAGAACCTGCTTTCGCACCTGCTCGACGTGTCAGTCTCGCAGTCAAGCACCCTTTTACTCTTGCGCTCATTGCACGATGTCCGACCGTGCTGAGGGTACCTTCGCGCTCCTCCGTTACTCTTTAGGAGGAGACCGCCCCAGTCAAACTACCCACCATACACTGTCCCTGACCAGGATTCACTGGCCTAGGTTAGAACCTCAATAATATCAGGGTGGTATTTCAAGATTGGCTCCACAATAACTGGCGTTACTGCTTCAAAGCCTCCCACCTATCCTACACAGATAGTATCAAAGTCCAGTGCAAAGCTGTAGTAAAGGTTCACGGGGTCTTTCCGTCTAGCCGCGGGTACGCAGCATCTTAACTGCGATTTCAATTTCGCTGAGTCTCGGGTGGAGACAGTGTGGCCATCATTACGCCATTCGTGCAGGTCGGAACTTACCCGACAAGGAATTTCGCTACCTTAGGACCGTTATAGTTACGGCCGCCGTTTACCGGGGCTTCGATCAAGAGCTTCGCCTAAGCTAACCCCATCAATTAACCTTCCGGCACCGGGCAGGCGTCACACCGTATACGTCATCTTTCGATTTTGCACAGTGCTATGTTTTTAGTAAACAGTTGCAGCCACCATTTTATTGCAACCCCCGAAAGCTTACAGAGCAAGTCTTTCACCTAAGGGGGCGTACCTTCTCCCGAAGTTACGGTACCATTTTGCCTAGTTCCTCACCCGAGTTCTCTCAAGCGCCTTAGAATTCTCATCCTGACCACCTGTGTTGGTTTGGGGTACGATTCTTTATTACCTGAAGCTTAGAAGCTTTTCTTGGAAGCATGGCATCAATCACTTCGTCCAAAAGAGGACTCGTCATCAGGTCTCAGCATAAAGTATCCCGGATTTACCTAAGATACATGCCTACATCCTTAAACTTGGACAACCATCGCCAAGCTGATCTAGCCTACTCCGTCCCTCCATCGCAGTAATAAAAAGTGCAGGAATATTAACCTGCTTCCCATCGACTACGCCTCTCGGCCTCGTCTTAGGGGTCGACTAACCCTACGTCGATTAACGTTGCGTAGGAAACCTTGGTCTTTCGGCGAGGGAGCTTTTCACTCCCTTTATCGCTACTCATGTCAGCATTCGCACTTCTGATACCTCCAGGACACTTTACAATGCCCCTTCGCAGGCTTACAGAACGCTCCTCTACCATGCCATAAATGGCATCCGCATCTTCGGTATATTACTTAGCCCCGTTAAATCTTCGGCGCAGGCCGACTCGATCAGTGAGCTATTACGCTTTCTTTAAAGGGTGGCTGCTTCTAAGCCAACCTCCTGACTGTCTGAGCCTTCCCACATCCTTTCCCACTTAGTAATATTTAGGGACCTTAGATGGCGGTCTGGGTTGTTTCCCTCTTGACTACGGACGTTAGCACCCGCAGTCTGTCTCCCATGATTGTACTTGTTGGTATTCGGAGTTTGCAATGGGCTGCTAATCCTTGACGGACCGCTAGACCATAACAGTGCTCTACCCCCAACAGTAAGACATGAGGCACTACCTAAATAGTTTTCGAGGAGAACCAGCTATCTCCGGGCTTGATTAGCCTTTCACTCCGATCCACAGCTCATCCCCGCATTTTTCAACATACGTGGGTTCGGTCCTCCAGTACCTGTTACGGCACCTTCAACCTGGCCATGGATAGATCGCCCGGTTTCGGGTCTACACCATGCAACTAAACGCCCATTTAAGACTCGGTTTCCCTACGACTCCCCTATTCGGTTAATCTCGCTACATAATGTAAGTCGCTGACCCATTATACAAAAGGTACGCAGTCACAGAACAAGTCTGCTCCTACTGCTTGTACGTACACGGTTTCAGGTTCTATTTCACTCCCCTTCAGGGGTTCTTTTCGCCTTTCCCTCACGGTACTGGTTCACTATCGGTCAGAAGAGAGTATTTAGCCTTGAAGGGTGGTCCCCCCATGTTCAAACAGGATTTCTCGTGTCCCGTCCTACTCGATTTCACACTTAAAAGATTTTCGTATACAGGACTATCACCTTGTATCGTTAGACTTTCCAGACTATTCTACTAATCTTATAAATGCTTAAGGGCTGGTCCCCGTTCGCTCGCCGCTACTTAGGGAATCTCGGTTGATTTCTTTTCCTCCGGGTACTTAGATGTTTCAGTTCCCCGGGTTAGCCTCCTGCAAGCAGGATATCCATAAATGGATGGGTTTTCCCATTCGGAAATCCACGGATCAATGCATGTTTACTGACTCCCCGTGGCTTATCGCAAGTTACTACGTCCTTCATCGCCTTCTTCTGCCTAGGCATCCACCGTGTACGCTTAGTCACTTAACTATACAACTCAAAAATAACCTTATGCCTTTTGTTAACTCCGCAAGTTCTGGTAGCTATACCATTGAATGAACTTGTTTCTGTTTATAAGGTCTGATGAGTGTACGTAACTAAAAGTTTTTCGCTGTCATGATATACGCTTGAGTATTCTCAATTATATATTTTACCTATACTTGATAACTCTTAAGCCTAAGCTTAAAAATTATCCAGTTTGCGTGACAAGCACCTGGAAGGGATACTTGCCACACCCACCTCTCAAATTGTCGGCTGAGAGGTGGGCTTCTCATTGATTGAGTCTTAAACCAACTACAATGCCTATTGATTACTCAATAAGTAATGCTTGTATTTAAAATCTCAATCGAGAGATCTATTCCAAATTTTTAAAGAACTTTTCAGTTTTTTCAGTATCGTTTGTCTACTTAATCTTATTAAGCAGAACAACCAATAGTACTGTTAATAAACTCTAGTTTTAAAACTAAAACTCATTAAAAGTAGTATTGTTAATTTTAACTAGGTTGGACTATTTCAATCACGAAGCTTATCTTTATAAGCGAGCGATTTAAATCGTTCAAGATAGTAAAATTGGTGGAGCTATGCGGGATCGAACCGCAGACCTCCTGCGTGCAAGGCAGGCGCTCTCCCAGCTGAGCTATAGCCCCATTACTTGTCTTTTTTAATCTACTCTGCGTTGCATTCGTCAATCTTTCAGTCATGCACCATAAGTACACTCCTTCAATCTTTCCTCTTGCGCCTTGATTAGAATAAAAAATCCTGCGTAATTGGTGTCGGTGTGTTGCCACCCTGACTATTTTTGATTGAGGTTGGATATTTTAAAAATCGAAGTTTGTTTTAAACAAACGAGGTTTTTAAAAGATTCAAGATCAACAAAAATGGTGGGTCTGGGTGGATTTGAACCACCGACCTCACCCTTATCAGGGGTGCGCTCTAACCAACTGAGCTACAGACCCGGGTCGTTCACTATACTTTCATGTAATTCAGAGACAATTTATGTGAAAACTCACTTAAGCTCGTAACCATCTTTATCTTAAAGGAGGTGATCCAGCCCCAGCTTCCGCTAGGGCTACCTTGTTACGACTTCACCCCAGTCATGAACCACAAAGTGGTAAGCGCCCTCCCGAAGGTTAAGCTACCTACTTCTTTTGCAATCCACTCCCATGGTGTGACGGGCGGTGTGTACAAGGCCCGGGAACGTATTCACCGCGACATTCTGATTCGCGATTACTAGCGATTCCGACTTCATGGAGTCGAGTTGCAGACTCCAATCCGGACTACGAAGGGTTTTTTGAGATTCGCGCACTGTTGCCAGTTGGCTGCTCTTTGTACCCCCCATTGTAGCACGTGTGTAGCCCATCCCATAAGGGCCATGATGACTTGACGTCGTCCCCGCCTTCCTCCGGTTTATCACCGGCAGTCTCATTAGAGTTCTCAACTAAATGGTAGCAACTAATGATAAGGGTTGCGCTCGTTGCGGGACTTAACCCAACATCTCACGACACGAGCTGACGACAGCCATGCAGCACCTGTATCCAAGTTCCCGAAGGCACGAAACTATCTCTAGTAACTTCTTGGTATGTCAAGGGATGGTAAGGTTCTTCGCGTTGCATCGAATTAAACCACATGCTCCACCGCTTGTGCGGGCCCCCGTCAATTCCTTTGAGTTTTAATCTTGCGACCGTACTCCCCAGGCGGTCAACTTATCGCGTTAGCTTCGTTACTAATCTTTTTAATAAGACCAACAACTAGTTGACATCGTTTACGGCGTGGACTACCGGGGTATCTAATCCCGTTCGCTACCCACGCTTTCGCACCTCAGCGTCAGTTTTAAGCCAGGAAGTCGCCTTCGCCACTGATGTTCCTCCAGATATCTACGCATTTCACTGCTACACCTGGAATTCCACTTCCCTCTCTTAAACTCTAGACTACCAGTATCAGATGCAGTTCCCAGGTTGAGCCCAGGGCTTTCACAACTGACTTAATAATCCGCCTACGCGCGCTTTACGCCCAGTAATTCCGAATAACGCTTGCACCCTCTGTATTACCGCGGCTGCTGGCACAGAGTTAGCCGGTGCTTCTTCTAAAGTTAACGTCAAGAACAGCAGGTATTAACTACTGAACCTTCCTCACAATTGAAAGTGCTTTACAACCCTCGGGCCTTCTTCACACACGCGGTATGGCTGCATCAAGCTTTCGCTCATTGTGCAATATTCCCCACTGCTGCCTCCCGTAGGAGTCTGGGCCGTGTCTCAGTCCCAGTGTGGCTGATCATCCTCTCAAACCAGCTAGAGATCGTTGCCTTGGTGAGCCATTACCCCACCAACTAGCTAATCTCACGCGGGCTCATCCTATAGCGATACCTTCCAAGGAGAGGGCACCTTTACTCCGTAGAGCATATTCGGTATTAGCGTACGTTTCCATACGTTGTCCCCAACTATAGGGTAGATTCCCACGCGTTACTCACCCGTCCGCCACTCGACGCCTGAAAAAACAAGTTTTTTCATCGTTTCCGTCCGACTTGCATGTGTTAAGCCTACCGCCAGCGTTCATTCTGAGCCAGGATCAAACTCTTCAGTTTAATCTTGCTGATATATTTCAATTCCATCTCTGGAAATAAACACTCGGAATTGACAAAGTGAACATGATAAATAAATAATAAATTATTTATTACCAAATACATAATTTGTCAAAAATCGAGATTTTTTATTTGGTTACTCACTTAAGGAGTTTCCACATAAATTATCTCTGAATTACCTGATTTTTAAAGAACTTAGGTCTCTTCGAGAAAGTTAAGAAGCGAATCAAATTCACTTGCTTTTCCTTCTCGGTAAGCCGCTTATTATAAGTTGATTTCCAATTCGTTGTCAACAATTTATTTCAAATTATTTTCAACTGCTTTTTCAATCAACTTAACAATCTCATATCAAATACTCAATCGTTAAGCGGGGTTCTCAACCACTTTCAACTCCCTGTTGACTTAGCGTCTAACCAGTTCGTTGTGTGTCTCCGTTGGAACAGGTGCGTATTCTAGTCATTTCACAAAACAACGCAACCCCTTTTTTCACCTTTTTGACACTTTTTTTACATTTATTCCAATACCACCACTTAACCCCATCTTACCCACGAGTTATCCACAGAGTTATTCACATTTATTATTTTTTATCGGATTAATATTCAAATATGTTTGTTTTAGGGTTATGTTCTTTTAGTAACTCTCTTCTTTATTTACAGAGTAACATCAGTTTTTATATAACTTTGATTTCAATACCCCAATAAAACTTACATATTTGAGTGATGCTATTTATGCATGTACTCTTAGTATCTAATATGTCAGTAGGTATTATATGTATGTCTCAATTCTCTCGTCGACGTTTTATCTTGCAAGCATCTGCTTTGTTAGCTGGAAGTGTTACTTCTAATAATTTATTGGCAAATAACATCGCCCAATCTAATCAACCTAAAGTGGGGGTAGTATTAGATCAGTTGTTTTTCAAACACAATTTAATTGGTCACCCTGAAAATGCCAAGCGTCTTCAAGCTATTGATGCGGCTTTAACAAAAGCCGATCTATGGAAACAACTGATTCCAGTTAAGGGAAGAAAAGCGGTGAATGAAGAGTTGTTATGGGCTCACACTCAAGGTTATATAGATGAGATTGAGCTGTTGAGTGACGATGGCTCGAGTTTTTATGACGAGTATCAACAAGATACTTATATTAATGAGCATACATTCGAAGCCGCTAAAATGGCTGCAGGGAGTAATATCAATCTAAACTTAGCGATTTATGACCGAGAGCTCGATACTGGATTTGCGCTTCTTAGGCCACCTGGCCATCATGCGCTCGAAAATAAAGCGATGGGATTTTGTATTTTTAATAGTGATGTCATTGCCGCCAGGGTGTTGCAACGGGAACGAGGCGTCAAGAAAGTCGCTATTATTGATTTTGATGTTCACCATGGCAATGGTACTCAGGATTTAACCGCTGATGACCCATCTATTATGGCTATATCGATTCATCAACACCCATATTGGCCATTGACTGGTGGATTGGAATTTACAGGTAACGGTGAGGCTAAAGGTACTATTGTAAATTGCCCCTTTAATAAAGATGCTGGAGATAACGCCTACTTAGATGTATATGATGCGGTTATCCATCCTAAACTGGTCGAATTTGAACCAGAACATATTATTGTTTTTGCAGGCTATGATGCTCACTGGCAAGATCCATTGGCTCGCCACCAAATGACCATAAAGGGTTTTAATCAATTAGTAGACAAATGCCTAAGCTCAGCAAAAGAGCTCTGTAATGGGCGCATCAGCTTTTCTCTAGGTGGTGGCTACAATTTAAAACCTCTTGCCCAAAGCGTTGTGGGTACCTTCCACACCCTATTAAACAACCCTGAAAAGAAATTAGACCCAATTGGAAAAGGGCCGATAGTAGAAGTTGATTACAGTAGCCAAATTACAAAGATTAAAAAACATCATCTTGGTTAAATAGACTTATACCAAACTCGATGAATTGCCTTTAAGGTAATTTACAACAACAGCATATGCGTGATTTAATCGCGCATCATGCCTTTACCTGGACGGTCTTGCTGATTCATATGCCCTCTTTCCGCAGGAGGCGTATCTGGCAAAACAATTCCTTTTTTCTGTACACGTAATTTCATTTTTTGATGGTGCATTTGACGAAGTTGCTGTTTTGCTTGAGGTGTCTTCGCTGCTCTCATCTGTGCCTGATGGTCTAACCTTTCTTGTTGAGTCATTAATTGACTTCCATAAATAGGCTCAACCTCATTTGCCATAACTGGCATAGTCAATGAAAGAAAGCCCGCAATACATAGTGAGCGAATAATTAATTTAGACATAACTTTACTCCTTTAAAAGGAAAACAATAAGTAATGTTTTTACTTACCAGTACAGTGTAACCCGAATATGAAAATCTAAATAATGAAATTATTTAATCAAAAGATAACTCTGATAAAACCAATTTATAAAACCTACCAGGCCTGGTAGGTTAAAAAGACTAAAGGGTAACGATATTACACACGACGCTAAAGGTTCACTTTATATTTACAACGATTTGCTTCTAACTGTTTAACAATCTGGTCAACCTCTTGTTTGGGGATAACGATCTGCATATCCACTTGTTGTGAATAATCAACAGATTCAATTTGCCCTTCGGCCTGAGCCACCCAGTGTCGTACTGACTGTTCTAATGCAAAGTCACAAGTCACACAAATCAAATCCATTTCAACTTGTTGTTCGGTTGGCAAAATTTCCATAACGGCTTGTGCCGCTTGTCCATAGGCGCGGGTTAAACCCCCAGCACCCAATTTAATGCCACCGAAATACCTAATGACAATGATCATTACATCGCCAATACCCTTATGATTAAGTACATTAAGTATTGGCTTGCCCGCCGTTCCTGGTGGCTCGCCATCATCACCCATACCTGCATTAGCCGCACAATTTGGGTTGCCAATCAAATACGCCCAGCAGTGATGTCTGGCATCGGGATATTGTGCTTTTATCTCTTCAAGCCATGCCATACCTTCAGCGCGTTCAGTAATTCCTTTAGCATAGGCAATAAAACGGCTTTTCTTAATCTCAATTTCGGCAATGGCTTGCTGGGTGGGAATAGGATAAGACACTAAGCGACCTTAATTCTATTCCATACCGCATATAAAGCAGGTAGAAATAACAGAGTTAACAGGGTTCCAACACCGACACCACCAATTAACACATAAGCCATCGGCCCCCAAAATGTTGATTGGGTAAGCGGAATAAAAGCCAACATCGCAGCCACTGCTGTCAAGATAACAGGACGAGCACGGCGAACGGTAGCATCTATAACGGCTTCTGCAGGTGTATAACCTTGTTTGAGGTGATCATCTATCTGTCCCGTTAAGATTAAGGTGTTACGCATTAAGATACCCGCCAGGCCAAGCAAACCAAGATTGGCCACAAAGCCAAATGGCTGGTTAAATATAATCAATGCTAAAACAGCACCAATCAAACCCAGTGGAGCAGTAATTAGAACCATAAACATGCTGCTAAACGATTTCACCAAAAGCATAATCAATAACGTCATTGCCAAAATCATTAGCGGAACCAATACCTTAATAGAGTCTTGCGCTTTAGCAGACTCTTCAACTGAACCACCGACATCAATTCGATAACCTAATGGCAAATTATCGATAATCGGTTGCATCTGTTCTTGGATGATTTGGGTTGCAACAGGCGGCTGAACTCCAGGAATCAGTTCACTATTTACCGATAAATACAGTTCGCGGTTACGTCTTTCTAAAAGAGGGTCTTCATAAACCACATCAATTGAACCCAGCTGTTCCACAGGTAGAGATTCACCTGATGGTGTTTTCACAATCAAACCACCCAACTCAGAGACATCAACCTTGTGAGATTCATTGGCACGAATCACCACATTGATTGTGCGAATTTTTTCACGAACCTGAGCCACTGGCATGCCTTGAAGTTGTGCTTGTAACTGCTGTGCGACATCTTGGCTGGTCATACCTAACTGAGCCAATCGAACTTTATCCATATTAAGCTGCAAGGAGGGTACTCTAACACCCCATTGTAGATGTGGGTCAACGGCAAAGCTTTGCTTCTCAATCAACACTCTTAAATCATTGGCGATTCTTCGTAACTCTGTTGGATCAGAGCCTACAACTCTAAAGGTAACAGGCCAGGCAACAGGAGGTCCAAACAGAAGGGGATGCACTCTTACTCTCGCTTCGGGGAACTTACCTTCGTTAATCACTTTTCGTAACTTAGCCTGTAATGCCTCTCTTTGTTCTTTGCCATGCGTTACCACAATAATTTTGGCAAAAGCAGGGTTAGTTAATTCTGGGTTTAATGCCAAAAAGAATCGTGGTGCACCGCGCCCCACGTAAGATGAAAGTGATTTCACTTCATCATATTGATTAATGAGAGCTTCAACACGTTGAGTAAGTTCATTAGTGACATTAATTCCCGTTCCCTCTGGCAGAGAGATATCAACCATTAATTCGGGCCTGTCAGAACTTGGAAAGAACTGCTTTACCACGACTTTGTTCATGGCAATAGCAGAAACGATAAAGATAATAACGGTAAATAAAACAATCCAAACTTTATGGCGTACACAACCACTAATTACACCTCTTAACCCACGATAAAAACGTGTGTCATAAGGATCTTTACTCTCTGAAGAGTGGTCTAACTTTTCAGGCAGCAGTTTCACACCAAGATAAGGGGTAAAGTAAACCGCGACCAACCAAGATGCAACAAGAGTAATACCCAATACCCAAAAGATATTACCTGCATATTCACCGACTCGAGAGTTTGCCAAGCCTATCGGTAAAAAGCCCGCGACGGTGACTAAAGTACCTACCAACATTGGCGCTGCAGTCACCGACCATGAATATGCCGCCGCCTTAACCTTATCCATGCCCTCTTCCATTTTTACCAACATCATCTCAATGGCAATAATGGCATCATCAACCAATAAACCTAATGAGAGAATAAGCGCCCCAAGGGTAATTCGGTCAAAGTTAAGACCCTCAATAAACATAAATAAGAAGGTCATTGCTAAGGTTAGTGGTACTGCTAAAGCGACAATCAGTCCCGCTCTTAAACCGAGCGCAATCAAGCTGACAATTAATACCACAAACAGTGCAGTTAAAAACTTAACCTGAAAAGTGGTCACGGCACCATGAATCGCATCGGCTTGATTGGTTAGTTTATCGAGTTTAATCCCTAATGGCAGTTGTTGACGATATTGCTCTTCAAATGCCTTTAAATTTTCTTCTAACACCAGACCATCCGTAGCGGGCGACATCACAACTCCTACCAAGATGGCATCTTGCCCCTTGTCTCGAATCAAATAAGAGGGTGGTGAATCATAACCACGAGAGACCTTAGCGATGTCTTGTACTAAAATTTGTTTACCGCCTACCACAAGCGGTAGTTGACGAATTTGGTCAACTGCATTTTCATCGGTTTTTAATCCTTGACCCGTTCTTAAATAAAGTCTTGGCCCTGCCGTTTCAATAAACCCAGCATCCGTCACCGCTAATTGGCCACTAATCGCCTTACTGACAGAATCAGGGCTAAGGCCCAATTGAGTAGCGCGTTGTTCATCTAAATCAATATATATACGCTGTTCACGCTCACCTATTAATGAGACCTTCTTAACCCCATTTACTTGACGCAATGCAATCTGCATTTTATCGGCTTCACGCACTAACTTTTCTTGCGGCCAACCTTTTGCAGTAAAGCTATAAAGGGTAAAAAAGACATCTTCAAAATCGTCATTGAAAAAAGGCCCTTGCACACCCGAAGGAAGAAAAGCTGCCTCATCACTTAGGCGTTTACGCGCCTGATAATAGAGTTCTTGTGAGATTCCGTGTGGTGTATCGTCTGCAAACGTTACCAACATATCCACTCGACCAGCTCGGGCTTTAGTCTCTACTCTAGAAAAATAGTGAATCTCTTCCAAACGTTTTTCAAGCGGGTCGGCTACTTGGTTTTGCATCTCTAATGCCGTTGCTCCTGGCCAAACCGCAGAGACCACCATGGTATTAACACTAAAGCTTGGATCTTCTGCACGTCCCATATGTAAAAACGCATAAATGCCCGCAATTGCGACCATAAGAATAAAGTACAACGTTAACGAACGTTCTTTGACTGCATAGGCTGAAACATTCCAGCGATTCATTCCTCTGACTCCTTAACGGCTTGACCTTCATTTAAACGGTGAACACCCAAACTGACAATGCGATCAACCCCAGATAAATCGCCTTCAACCCAAGCCCAACGGTCAGATAAACGCAATACCTTTACCTCAACACGGTGCACTTTGCCCTCTTTTACTTGCCAGATAGAAGCAAAATCAGCCTGTTCGTACAAAGCGGTATTTGGAATTCTAATTAAAGCGTTATTGGCCTTAAAAATGACTTTGACAGTTTGTCCAAGATTCAGCGCATTCAACTCCGCTTCAAGAGGCTGATTATCCATATCAAACGCATAATTAGCATTCCACGTTCTACTCACACTATTGGCTTGGTCAGAGATTTCTCGCAATTCAACTGCATACTGGTTTTCAGAACCGTAGATTTGCGCCATTGCCTGTTTAGGCAGGCCTGGTAATCGACTTTCTGGCACAGCAACACTCACTTCTCTTGCTCCATTTAAAGCAATTGCGGCAACGGTTTGTCCTGCAGCAACCACTTCACCCTCTTCTGCTTGAATATTGAGCACTTTACCCAGGCCTGGTGAAGTAAGTTGTGTGTAATTAAGCTGATTACTGGCTTGCTGCGCTTGCAACTTTTGCGCTTTTAAACGCTCTTGTAAAATGGTTAATTGCGTTAGGGCCTGATCAATCGTTTGTTGTGAGATTAAATTGCGTGACAGCATTTTTTGATAGCGCTCAAGTTCAAGCTCAGCATTTTTAATTTCGGATTCTGTTGAACGAATATTGGCCAGAGCGATGTTGGCCGCCAATTGGTAGTCGGTTGAGTCTAAGGTAAACAGTACCTGGCCTGGCTGAACGGTTTCGCCAGTATTAATCAAACGTTTTTCAATTTGCCCGCTAACTCGAAATGCCAGGTTAGATTGATAACGAGCACTTAATGTTCCAGTAAGAGACCAATCGGGTTGGTTTGACTTGTCGTTGATGGCAATGGTTTTAACCACTGGAATAATTTGAACAGGCGCTTCAGTTTGTTCCTGACAACCGCTCAATAAAACACCAACCAAAACACTACCAATTATTTTATGCATTAAAGACATTTTCGCTCCCACGCTTCTATGCGCACTTCAAGGTGTATAACAGTAAAAAAATTTATTTTATTCTACCAGGCCTGGTAACTCGCGATAGGCAAATCAAGGCAATAGAGAACTCCCGTTATTCGGGTTTTAATAATTGAATACGGCTCACAATATCAAATAAACCGTCACCTAATGGCTGCAGTACGACCATCTCAGAAGGCTCTACTCTTATTAAGGCAAGTTCACCAATATTAGGTCTGTGCGTCACTAGGATTAAGTTTCCCTTGCCGTTGTAGCCACCTATAAGTTCTTTAGTTTTGGCAATATTGGCATTGGCTTGTTCTACGGTTAACGCTTTGGTTAAGCGTAAAATAGGTTCCACACTATATGTACCAAATGCCAATTCAGCCGTCTCTTTCGTTCTGCAATGTGGGCTGACTAATACCTTATTTAGGTTGATTTTATGCTTCGCAAATTGAGAACGAATGGCTTGCGCTTGTTTACGCCCAAACTCATTTAAGTTTTTCTCCGAAAAACAGGAATCATCCAATAAAAAAGAGTCGCCAAATGATCGGTCGATTTCGGCATGACGAACCAACACGACCTTGCCACCTTCTTTAAGCGCATTCCAAAAAACTGCGGGCTCTTCTGCTTGTGCTGTAGAAAATAAACTTAAACTCAATAAGCCAATAAATAAGTAGCTGAATAAATTTCCCAGTAGATGCATAATTATTTTCCTATACAAAATGAGGTGAAAATACGACCCAACAGATCATCTGAGGTAAATCGCCCAGTTATTTCGGATAACGCTTCTTGCGCTAAACGTAAATCTTCTGCCAAAAGCTCGCCTGCCGCAAAATGCTCTAATTGATGCTGACCATTCATTGTCCAATTAAGCGCCGTTTGCAAGGCATCTAAATGACGTTTTCTTGCCATAAAAACACCCTCTTCTGTCTGTGCGTAACCCATCTCGGTTTTTAAATGGTCTTGCAAAGCGTCCAAACCTAACTTGTGTTTGGCGGATAACCAAATCACGGTTCTACCGCTTTCTGCTTCAAGCTCAACCATAGGCGCATGATTGATTAAATCAATCTTATTTCTCACTAAAGTCACGGGAATATGTTCAGGCAGCTTGTCTAAAATAATTTGGTCTTCGGCATGAATCGCCTCACCCGCTTGTAACATAACTAATACACGGTCAGCACTGTCTAAAGCTTGCCAGGCACGTTCAATCCCAATCTGTTCTACTTGGTCGGTCGCTTCTCGAACCCCAGCGGTATCTAAAATATGCAATGGCATACCGTCAATATTAATCTCTTCTTTAACGATGTCACGAGTTGTGCCCGCAATATCCGTCACAATAGCGCTTTCACGCCCAGATAAAGCATTCAATAAGCTCGACTTACCCGCATTAGGGCGGCCTAAAATAACAACCGACATCCCTTCACGCAATAAAGCTCCTTGTTTGGCTGAAGCAAATACGGCATGTAAGCGGTCTAGAATATGTTGTAACTGACCTGCGACTTTTCCATCAGACAAGAAATCAATCTCCTCTTCAGGAAAATCAATCGCCGCTTCGACATAAATTCGCAGTTGAGTCAGCTCTTCAACCAAAGTATTTACTTCACGTGAAAAATCACCCTGCAAAGAACGTAATGCAGACTTGGCGGCTTGGTCGGATGAGGCCTCAATTAAATCGGCAATGGCTTCTGCTTGTGCCAAATCTAACTTATCGTTCATAAACGCTTGTTTAGAGAACTCACCTGGTTCGGCTAATCGTGCACCCAATTCAACCACTCTGGCCAAAAGCCACTGTAAAACAACTGGCCCACCATGCCCTTGAAGTTCTAAAACGTCTTCACCCGTAAATGAGTTGGGATTTGGAAAATACAGGGCAATACCTTGGTCTAGAACGGATCCATCTTCGGCATAAAAAGCCCCGTAATGCGCATAACGAGGCTGGGGAATTTTACCCAAAACGGCTTGTGCAATCTCGCCCACTTTTTTTCCCGATACACGCACAATACCAACGCCACCTCGTCCAGGTGCGGTGGCTACGGCTGCAATGGTATCTATATTGTCAAATTCCATAAATGTTCCAAATAAAACGACCAGGCCTTTAACCCCCTTGCGGGGTGTGGCTAAAAACAAAAAACGCCCAATTAAGGGCGTTAGTCTGACTAATTAAGCTGAATGATTGCTTAAACTAAATTACGCCACAATTTGAAAAGTTGTTGTCGTTAAGTCAGTAATAAACTCTTTGTCTGAATACAAAGCGATGGTTTTATCCAATTTTTTCTTAGAAGTAAAACTCATCTCTTCTTCTTCACCATTCACTTTAAACGATAAAACGTAAAGTGGTTTGGTGTTTAAATCAGAGTCACTATTAGTAGAAGCCGCTACTGGAGCTGCACCCTCTTCTAATGGAATGTAACCATCCTTAGTTTTATAACAAATTGGCTTAGTGCCATCTGCAACTAAAGATTCTACTTTGCCATACATTGGGTGATCTGTACCCAGTTTTTGATACGTTAAATGCATGTGAGTTCCTTTTATTTCTCTTCGCCAGCTTCAATCTTTCTAGTGATATACCACTGCTGTGATACAGAAAGAATGTTGTTCACTACCCAATAAAGTACTAAACCTGCTGGGAACCATAGGAAGAAGATTGTAAAGATAAATGGCAACATTTTCATTACTTTCTGCTGCATCTCATCCATCATTGCAGAAGGGTTTAATTTCTGCTGAATATACATGGTAATACCCATGATAACAGGCAAGATGAAATAAGGATCTTGTGCAGATAAGTCATCAATCCATAGCATAAATGGTGCATGACGCATTTCTACAGAGTATAAAAGTACCCAATAAAGTGCGATGAAAACTGGCATTTGAATAAAGATCGGTAAACAACCGCCTAATGGGTTAATTTTCTCTTCTTTATAAAGCTTCATCATCTTCTGTTGAAAGATAACTTTATCGTCACCATAGTTCTCTTTAAGCTGTTTTAACTTAGGCTGGAATTTTTTCATACGTGCCATAGAGCGGTAACTGGTTTCGGATAACTTATAGAACACTAACTTAATAAGTAGCGTTAGCAGAATAATTGCCACACCCCAGTTACCCACCACACTGTGAATTTTATCGAGTAACCAAAATAGAGGTTCTGCTAAAAAAGTTAAAATACCGTAGTCAATCGTTAGCTCTAAACCAGGTGCGATTTCTGCCAACATATTTTGCGATTCAGGGCCGATGAATAACTGCGAAGTTAATGTTTGACTCTGACCTGGCGCAACTTCAACCAACGGCTCAACCACACCCACAGCATAACGGTCTTCACCCAACGGTTTTGCAAAATAACTGTTCTGCGCTGACTGATTTGGAACAATAGCAGTTAAAAAATACTGCTGAATCATCGCCGCCCAACCGCCAGTTACATTACGACCAGAGACTGCCTGAGTGTTTAGGTCATCAAAAGAGTGTTTAACATATTTTTCTTCGGCATTACCATCATACAGAACAGGTCCTGTATAGGTGTACATCATAAAGTTATCATCAGGGTTATAACGGTTACGCACTAACTGAGAATACAGGCTTCCTGTCCATGATTCTTGAGCCGCATTATCAACTTTATAAGAGACATCAACGAGATATTCACCCTTTCTAAAAGTGTAAGTTTTCGTTACCGTAACGCCATCTTGCGTCCAAGTTAAAGGGACTTTTAAAGTATCTCCCGTCATTTCATAACGAGATTGTACTGCTTGATAAACACTTTTGTGTGTTGGCGCTGGTAATTTAGCTTGAGATTGTGTCGCCAAGCCATTTTGTGCCATATAAACTAAAGGTCCAGTATCTGACATCAAATGAAAAGGCAAAGAACGGTCTTCATTAGATGCATACTTTACAAGCTTAGCATCGCGAATATCACCACCGTTTGTGTCGATAATAATATCTAAAGTATCTGTTGTTACATGAATACGCTGCCCTTGAAGAATGCCATTTTGCAACACAGGTACCGCGTTATTTTGTACACCACCTGAATGCGCGCCAGGCACATCCGAAGCTGAATTAGAGGCAGAAACCACCGCATTTTGACTCGCAACAGGTACTTCTTGAGCAGTACTTGTTTCTAGTGTCTGCTGAGTTTTTTGTGCTGTAAATTGGGTCCATTCAAGCCAAATCCAAGTTAACGTAAAGGCTAACGCTAACCACCAAATTGATCTCATGTTCATGTGTGATACTCTTTATGAATCTTTGTTTAAGAAATCTATATCTAGATTTCTTTAAGGGCGATTTTTTAAGTTACTTTTTTTAATTTTGCGTATTAGATGCAAAAAGCTATTATGCAGAGTCTCATTATCAATCTCTTGCATACCTTTTTTTCCTAAAACGACAATATCATACCCACTTAACTCTTTCTTATGTGAGCGAAATGCTTCTCGAGCAATTCTTTTTACTCTATTTCGCCAAACGGCACGCTGTAACTGTTTTTTTGCAATCGCTAATCCTAGACGTGGAAAGGTTTCATCATTCGGGCGAACGATAAATGTCCAGTTACGATTACCAAAGCGTTCTGCTTGAGCAAAAACATGAGAATAAGATTTGGGAGATAACAATCGATTTGACTTGGGAAAGTCGTGTTTCGCTTGTTTAGAAGAGGGGGTCTCTGGAGAAGTCGATAACTCTTGATTAGAATTCATTACTGTCTCCAGAAGATTTTCTGCGCGCATGGGAGGTTTCCCAACACTCAATCGCTTATGGTGTTAAGCGCTTGCGTCCTTTTGCACGACGAGCCGCGATAACTTTACGACCATTTTTAGTCGCCATACGAGCACGGAAACCGTGAGTACGAGCGCGCTTGATTACGCTTGGTTGAAATGTACGTTTCATGTCACTGTCCTTAAAATTCTATTCCGGATTCGGAAAAACGGGAATTATATAGAGTTATCAACAAGAAAACAACAATTCTACAAAATAAATTCTATCTAAATCAAGATGGTAACAAACCATCCACCTAAGGTTGTGTATTAATTAGAGTGAACTACAAGCTATTGTGCTTTAACCATAAAAATAACTGACCAGGCCTGGCAATCTTAATATCACCTAAATACATTTTTTATCGTTTAAATTAATTTAGGTATCCATATTTTGTGATTGATTAGTCAGAATCAACCACGAAGACACAGAAACACGAAGGTTTAAAAAGTAGTAATAGCGATTAGAAATAACAGCGTTCATGTTTTTTAACTCATGCGATATAGATACTTTATTTATAAGATTTATAACGAATAACAAATGGCAATGAGTACGGCTATTTGCTCAAATAAAACTGGTTTAGATTTTCGAATTCTTCGTGCTTTCGTGTCTTCGTGGTTCTTTTTTGTTTTTATCAATCACAAAATACGCTTACCCGATTAATTACCGTGCCGTTCTTAAATTTGAACCCTTCCTTTAGAGCACAAACTTACTCTAACAACTGACTTTTATACCTTATTTTTCTACTAAAAAACATCAAGCACCAAACAATATAAATACGTTATTATACGTGTATTAGTAATAAATTCGTCCTAGCAACGGGTCGGTACTATTATCAAATCTTACTTTCTTTAGCAGTGGAGAACCTCTCATTGAATCTTCAGCCAACACAGTCGTTTATGTCTAAAATCAAACTTTTTATAGGTGCTTTAGCATGGTTAATTGTGTATGGCCTGCTTAAGGAGTTAACTTAATGCCCCCTAAACAAAACAATCTTATCGACTCCTTTTTGGCACAAATTCAAACCTCGGCTGATAACAGGCGAGCAGGCCGATTTTGGTCTCAAGCTCACGTCCTCAGCACTCTCAAAACCGCAGCTGGCCTTATGCCATCGGTGGCCATTTGGTATTTGCTTTTGGTGCAGGGGTTTGCGGTGTTTTTAGAACTGAACACAGGCAGCGTGTTATGGGAAACTTATCCTGTTTTTCATATTTTGGCAGGCCTGGTACTTTTGGTTGTTACCATTTTCATTGCCCGAGTTTCCCAACGTGCCAAAGCGCAAAATAAATTCAGTGCCTTTGCCATTGCGTTATTTGGTTGTTTTTTCTTAATCATGATTTCCCCAACTGGCTGGGGTTGGGTTGCTTTATTGTTATTGGGCATAGCCACTTTGGTTTATTGGCTAACGCCTTGGTCAAGGGTGACAGAGCAATTTACGCCCATTAGCCAACACAGTGGCGCAACGATGGCGGTGATTTTAGAGGTTTTGGAATCGATTGTACGTTTGCCTTATCCAAAAATGCGCGACGCAACCTTACGGTTATTAAAAGATTTTTTGGAAAAAATAGATTCTGAAACTGACCCTCGTAAAAAAATGGAACTGGTACGCTTTGCACAAGCATTTTCCGAACATGCCAAACCGCTTTTGAGTGCCCTATCCTATCGTGCCAAATCTTTAGGTAACGATGCGCCTGAACTGATGCAGTTTATGGAACGCTTCCCGCCTTTTTCAGCCGAACAGCGTACTTTATTTAATTCGCCTGCTGAACTGCTTAAACCCATCTTAGCGAATAACAATGCCAAGCCACAAACCAAAATCCTCTGGTTAAAGTCATGTTTGATTCTGGCGGATCAATCCCCTAAAACTTTGGCGACCACCTTATTTGATATTGAGCTCCTCTTGCTTGGCCTGTTGTTAAAAAACGACCAGCGTAATGACCGCGAAATCAAAGACCTGCTAATTCGTTTTATGAAGCGTCTGCATGATGAGGACATTTTGCTGAATGTCTTCCAGCAAAATTCATGGCTTAACGTCTTGGCGCAAATCCGAGATCTGCCAGATAATCATCACGATATTCGTCGTAAATGGGTTGGTTATGATTATCAATGGCCTGAACACGCCAACAGCTTCACCCCAGAGAGCTATGGGTATTTACAAGAACGAGAAGACAAACTAAAAACAATTCGCAAAGCGATTTGGACCAAAGTGGATGGCTCGGACACGGGGCCAAGTTTGATTGGCATAAAGTCTGACCTTTGGAAAATGGGCTGCATTGATGATGAAGATGACATTAGTGATGAAGAAGCAATTGAGCAAGATGAGGCTTCAAAGGCTGATGTCACCAATGGGATTGCTAAAATGCTGATAAAAGGTGAGCGTTATCGGTTTTATGAACTGCTTAAAACGCTGCCAGATAATGTCATGGCTCAGCTTCTCAACAGACTCGATAATGAAACCCGTGAAGCGTTTTATCAATCCATAACGGAGCAATTTGAAATTCAGGCCGAGAAACATTACGAAACAGTTCGAAAACAACCAGGCCTGGTAGAAATTGAACCGCAAAAACTGATCAATTTAGTGCTACGTTATATTCGCGCGGGCGAGCGACTTTCAAAACTTATTATGCGCCAAATTGATGAATATGACGACACCAGTTACATCCAAGACCCTGAGCGTTATGAATATGATATTGAGCGCAAACTCAACCAAGCGGCTATGCGCCGTGTAGATCACATTGAAGGCTTGTTTAGTGAAATACTCACAGAACTGAAAAGTGATATAGAAACGGCAAACCTTGATTTACAAGATTTTATTGACCACCTTGGCTATAAATTTGGTGCTTTAGTTTTTAGTTTAAACGCTTGTTTTAGCAATGAAATATTTACATGGTTTTTACTCACGGCTCAAAACCAAACGAGCATTATTGAAACCGAAGCGGCCCAAAACCACTACCCCATACGCATCATGCTAGAAGCCATTGCCTTT
Source organism: Thiomicrorhabdus sp. Kp2 (assembly GCF_000478585.1). Classification (NCBI taxonomy): domain Bacteria; kingdom Pseudomonadati; phylum Pseudomonadota; class Gammaproteobacteria; order Thiotrichales; family Piscirickettsiaceae; genus Thiomicrorhabdus; species Thiomicrorhabdus sp. Kp2. The sequence continues at coordinate 1,606,323 of NZ_ARWI01000001.1, read as the reverse complement.
CATAACACCATGTTAAAAAGCGACAAAACGGGAGCCTTTAACGCCCTTAACCAACTGTTTATTTTGCACAGTGTACGTTATCCGCTGCATAAAGAAGCGACCGAAGCTTGCCTGGTAAGTTGCATGGAAATGCTCTCGCAAACCCAACAAACCGCAGAAAACATAAAAGCCTTTTTTGATGCCTTAGCAGGCCTGCCAAACGACTACGAGCACCTTACACCAGAAAAACAGAGCGATTTACAAGAGATTACCAAATTGGCGATTGCTAAATACAAGCTAATTGAACACCCTCAACTTTCCAACGACCAAAAAGCTCTACTCACTCGGTTTATGCTGGGTGTAGAAGAAATCTAACAAATTAACCAAAGCAACAGAGAATTAAACATAAAAATTCACACCCAATAAAACCACTGCATAACGCCCAAGCTTACCGATAGTAACCAAAACTAAAAACCAAATTAAAGAGACTTTTAACAGGCCTGCTATCACGGTAAGAGGATCACCAATAATGGGCACCCAAGCGAGTAATAAGCTCCATTTCCCCCATTTGTTGTAGCGTTGTTCGGCTTTGTGCATTTGCTGGGGGGATATTTTTAACACTTTGTGGGTGAGCCAGTCGCCGCCGTAAAAGCCAATAGCATAATTGACCACCGAACCTAAAACATTGCCTAAGGTGGCAACTATTAGCAGAACATAGAGATTATGGTCATGAGTTGCTAGAGTCACAAGTAGCAATTCTGAACCAATGGGTAAAATGGTTGCCGCCAAAAATGACACGATAAATAGGCCTAAATAGCCGAGCTCTATAAAATAATCCATTTGCCTCTTTTAACTATCGCTCTTTCTTTTCAGTGAAACTCGTTTAATTTAAACACCATAATGACTTAAAAACTCACATAATCAATCTGGCATAAAATAGAATAAACAGAGTTTACCAGGCCTGGTATCTCTTTAACGATTATTCACGTGCTGCAACTCAAGGCTATATTTATGTTCGATGCCAACCTAATCATTGAATTAACCACCTATTTAATTACTGGAGCTGTGGTAGGCGTTGCCGCTGGCCTGTTAGGTATTGGCGGTGGATTATTAATTGTGCCAGTATTAAGCACGGTGTTTATCTATTTTTTAGATGTTTCTGAAGTGGTTCATTTAGCGATTGGTACTTCTCTTGCCACCATTGTGGTGACCTCTTTTGCCTCTGCTAGAGCGCACCATGGTCATGGTGCTGTGCGTTGGGATGCGTTTAAACTGTTAACCGCTGGCGTGCTGCTTGGTGCTTTTTTGGGTGGCTGGAGTTCCCAATTTGTGGCTTCTAATATGCTAGGCATAATCTTTGGAATTTTAGAGGTGTTGATTGCTATCAATATGCTTTTAGACTTAAAACCAAGTCCACATAGACAGTTACCAGGCCTGGTAGGTAATAGCTTTGCAGGCTCAATCATTGGTAGTTTGTCTTCACTAGTAGGCGTAGGTGGCGGAACCTTAACCACACCTTATTTGGTTTGGAATAATATTTCAATGCACCAAGCGATTGCAACCTCGACAGCCGTAAGCCTGCCCGTTGCAATTGCTGGAACCATTGGTTACTTTATTGCAGGGTTAGATGCAGAAAACTTACCCACCTTAGCAACGGGTTATATTTATTGGCCAGCATTCTTTGGAATTGTACTAGCAAGTTACTTTACCGCACCCATTGGCGCACGCTGGGCGCACCAACTTCCTGTGAAATTATTGAAACGAATCTTTGGAGTTTTATTGATTATTTTAGCGATAAAAATGCTGTTTTTTACCTCATAGTGCATAACCGAAGAATACTGTTTAAAAACAACCTATTATCTTGTTCATAAAAGCGGTTATCCACATGGTTTATACCCAGAGTTATCCACAGAAATATTCCTTGTTTTAAAGTTATTCACAGGTATACTGTTCACAGAATAAATAAATACCCATAATTACAGCGGTTTTGAGTTAAAAAATAAACGTTAACGCCAATAAAACACTGTGATTATTTTCACAAACCTTAAATGGCCAAACGGCTTTTTAACGTTTGTTACTGACCAAACTACATAAAAATAAAAACCGCCGTTAGGTCAAAAAAATAACTAAAAACCCTATTTAACCGCGTTTACCTCCAGAGCACAGTCGTTTTAAGGTAAAAATCGGTGTTTGAACAACTTGACTAGCCTAATGCGCAATTCTCAAGTTTTTCATTAGATACTTTTGAGGATACAATCTTGTCATCACTTTGGACCCAAAGTCTTAAACACTTAGAAAACGACTTAAACGACCAACAATTCCACACCTGGATTCGTCCACTACAGGCGATTGAAGAAGAGTCTGTAATTCGCTTATTAGCACCCTCTACTTTTATTTTGGATTGGGTCAATAAAAAGCTCATGGAGAATATTCGTCAAGCTGTAGCGATTGCCGCTCCAACCAATACCCCTGAAGTTCACCTAGAAATTGGTGACTATGCTTTAGAAAGCCTTGATGAACCAGAACCGACTGTTCCGCAACCTTTGCAAAACAAGCCCAAAGCAGACAGTAAACCTGAGCAAGATAAAGCTAAGTCCACTACCAATAAAAACGGTATTAAACACAATTTAAACACCAGTTTCACCTTTGGGACTTTTGTAGAAGGTAAAGCCAACCAATTGGCCGCTGCCGCAGCGCGCCAAGTGGCCGAAAACCCTGGCGGAAGTTACAACCCATTCTTTATTTATGGTGGCGTAGGTTTAGGTAAAACTCACTTAATGCATGCTATTGGTAATCAGCTGATGAAAGATAAGCCTGATGCTCGTGTGGTTTACTTACATTCTGAACGTTTTGTTGCCGATATGGTTAATGCGCTGCGTCACAATAAAATTGACGAATTTAAACGTTTTTACCGCTCTTTAGACGCGCTTTTAATTGATGATATTCAATTCTTTGCCAATAAAGAACAGTCACAAGAAGAGTTTTTTCACACCTTCAATACGCTCTTAGAAGGTAATAAACAGGTTATCTTAACCAGTGACCGCTTTCCAAAAGAGGTGGATGGCCTAGAAGACCGCCTTAAATCACGTTTTGGTTGGGGGTTAACCATTGCGGTTGAACCACCTGAGTTTGAAATGCGTGTCGCTATCTTATTAAAGAAAGCATCTGAATTTGGCGTAGTATTACCTGATGAAGTGGCGTTCTTTATTGCGAAACGTTTACGTGGTAATGTTCGTGATTTGGAAGGCGCTTTAAAACGTGTTGGTGCCTATGCTCAGTTTACTCAGCAAGCATTAACCGTAGATGTCGTCAAAGAAGCCCTAAAAGATTTGTTGGCATTACAACAAAAAATGGTTACGCTTGATAACATTCAAAAAACGGTCGCCGATTATTATAAAATTCGAGTGGCAGACATTTTGTCTAAACGTCGTTCACGAAATGTAGCTCGTCCAAGACAAATTGCCATGGGTATTGCTAAAGAACTGACCAACCACAGCTTGCCAGAGATTGGTGATGCCTTTGGTGGCAGAGACCATACCACAGTATTACATGCGGTTCGCAAAGTGAAAGAATTGCGTGAAACAGATCATCATATTGATGAAGACTTTAATAGTTTAATTCGTATCATTACCAACTAGGACTCAAAAAGGCACTTGGCATGAAAATCACTTTAACTCGTGAAAATCTTTTAAAAGTTTTGCAAACCGTAGGCGGTGTCGTAGAAAAGCGTCAGACCATGCCTATTTTGGGCAATGTTTTATTTCAAGTTTCAGAAAATACCTTAACCGTAACCGCATCAGACTTGGAGATTGAAACCCGAGCACAAACTGAGCTTGAATCTTCTGAAGTAAGTCAATTTGCTATCACTTTGCCAGCCATGAAACTCATCAACATTGTGCGTTCACTGCCTGACGGATTAACCATTGTTTTAGACTTTGACGAATCACGCTGTAATCTTTCTGCGGGTCGTTCACGTTTTAAACTATCCACCTTGCCTGCTGAAGACTTCCCTACGATTGACTTAACGCAAGCGGATATGTCTTTCTCACTGTCACAACACCAGTTAAAACAGCTTATTCAACACTCTAGTTTTGCAATGGCCAGCCAAGATGTGCGCTTTTACCTAAACGGTATGTTGTTTGATATTAGCAATCAATCACTGCGTGTGGTTGCCACAGATGGTCACCGTTTATCGACTTGCTCAACAGAGTTAGCGATTGAAGGCTTAACACCGACGCAAGCGATTTTGCCACGTAAAGGGGTTTTAGAGCTATCTAAGCTCATTGGTGACGATGATGCGTTAATTGAGTTTGCGCTTGCTAAAAACTACCTAACGGTTCAGTTTGAAGAAACAGTATTCACCTGTAAATTAGTTGATGGTCGTTTCCCTGATTACCGCCGAGTCATTCCTCAGCATAATGATCAGCCTGTACAGACTGACCGCGAACTTTTACGCAGCCTTTTACAGCGTGCTTCAATTTTATCTAATGATAAATTTAAAGGCATTCGTTTAGTGTTAAGCAATAATCTACTTGCGGTTAATGCCTCTAACAGTGAACAAGATGAATCACATGAAGACATGGCAATTGATTACACGGGTACTGAAATGGAAGTAGGCTTTAACGTCAACTACATTCTAGATGTACTCAACTCAATGCATGAAGATTGCGTCACTTTGTTAATGAAAGATGCCAATAGCAGTTGTTTGATTGAAGCGACAACCGATACTTGTCATTGTCAGCACGTAATCATGCCAATGCGCCTCTAGTATTGGTTTAATTCGTCCAGAAAGTAAGCCTCTTCAGCGTTAGAAAACGGTCATGTACAGTTTGTACACTCCCTTTTTTTTGCCTTGAATAGACTCACTTTCTGAACAAATTAAATCCAATCTAATAAATATTGTCAGAACTCTATTCAAGGCATTAACCACTTCACCTTATTAAGCTTATCTTTTTTCCTTTTTAAACAATATAGTATTAGACTTTAGTTTTGCCTTCACTCATGCAGATATTTTATGAATAAAGCTCGTCTTGTCAGGATTGCCACTTATGCCTCGGTTGTGATTGCCAGCTTGCTTTTATTGCTAAAGCTTTATGCTTGGTGGTACACCGAATCGGTGAGTATTTTGGCTTCACTTCTTGATTCGGCGATTGATATTGCCGCCTCGGTTATGATTGTAATTGCCGTGCAAATCGCGCAAACCCCAGCCGATAAAGAGCACCGATTTGGACATGGCAATGCCGAACCACTCGCGGCTTTGGCGCAAAGTGTATTTATTTCTGGCTCGGCGGTTTATTTAATTATCTATTCAATTGAACGATTTATTCATCCTCAAGCAATCCAATCGGCTGATTTAGGGTTTATCGTTATGATTATCTCGCTAATGGTGACCTTAGGCTTATTAAGTTTTCAACGTTATGTCATCAGAAAAACCCAATCAACTGCCATCAAGGCCGATTCATTGCATTATCTATCTGATGTCTTAGCCAATATTCTCGTTATTATCACCCTATGGTTTAGCGCCATTCAATGGCTTGACCCACTAGCAGGCTTTGCCATAGCCGCGTGGATTTTTTACTCTGCAATACGCATAGCAATTGAGGCTGGCAATCAGCTTCTTGACCATGAACTACCACAACAGATGCGTGAAGAGATTAAGCAAATCACTCTAGCCACTGAAGGTGTTTTAGGCATGAACGACTTACGAAGTTATCAGTCTGGGCCTAATAAGTTTGTGCAATTTGATTTAGAACTCGACGACAATCTTAGCCTATTTGAAAGCCATAAAATAGCCGAAAATGTCACCAAAAAACTCAAGCAACGTTTTACTGATTTGGATGTGGTAATTCACCAAGAACCTGCTAGTTTGAAATATGACCCTTCACACCATAACTGGGGTAAAGAGTAGCGTGACGCAATTAAGCAAACTGAGTATCCAGAACTTTCGTAATTGTGATTCGGCTTGCTTTGAGTTGAGTTCAGGGTTGAACTTGATTATCGGTAATAATGCGGCGGGTAAAACTGCAATTATTGAGGCGGTTTGGTTATTAGCGACAGGGCGTTCTTTTCGCTCTCAGAAATCACACCACCTTATTCAGCATGAACAGACATCAGCCACTCTTTTTTGTGAAGCATCATCCAGTCACGATGCGAACAAAACTCATAAAATCGGCATTCAAAAAACCACCGATAACACTTTATTAAGAATTGATGGCGAAACCGTTAAGTCCCATGGCCCTATTGCCAAACTGTTACCGATTCAACTATTGACTCCTGAAAGCCATAAACTGCTTGAAGAAGGTCCAAAGGCGCGTCGCCAATTTATGGATTGGGGTTGCTTTCATCAATCAGAAACCTTTATGCCTTTGTGGCGAAATTATCAACGTGGGTTAAAGCAGAGAAACCATGCGTTAAAAAAACGATTACCTAAAGAACAAGTGCAGCTATGGGACAGTACTTTGGTCGAAAATGCTCAACAAATCGATGCCATTCGCCAAGATTATTTGGCTGAATTAACACCTTACTTAGTGACTTTTTGCCAAGCCTTAATGCCAGAAATCGAAAGTGAAGTTGTTTGTCAGTATCGTGCTGGCTGGCCAAAAACCAATGACGACCTATTGGCGTTGTACCAGCAAAATTTTGCTAAAGACCAACAAGTTGGTCACACCCAATATGGCGCACACCGTGCCGATATTCGTTTTAAATTTAATAACCAAGAAGCGATGAATATTCTCTCTCGTGGTCAGCAAAAACTCTTTGTTTGTGCTCTGTTATTGGCTCAGGCCAGTCTGCATGAAAAAATAGTCAATGAACCCGTTATTATGTTGATTGATGACCTACCTGCTGAACTCGATGAAATCCACAGAACTAAGTTGCTTGAGTTACTCCAAATCCTTAATATTCAGCATATCATCACCACAACCTCTGCAGAACTTGTTCCCATTCTCAATTCTCAAACTACCCAGGCCTGGTCAATTCAAAATGGTCACATTGATTGTTTAGTAAACCCCGCTAATTAAGCACAACTCGCTCAGCCCGTAATAAAATCTATTTAATGCAAATAACAATTATTTTTATAAGGACATTTGCTTATATTTGGTAAAATCCATCTGTTTTATAAAAAATACAATAATTAGAAAAGGATATTTATGTCAGAAGAGAACCAAAAGCCGCAAACTGAAGGTACGCAAGCGGTTGTTAGCACAACCGTACCTATGATTATCTATGTGCTTTATCTTGTAAGCTTGCTCGTTGGAATTACCTCAATTGTGGGGGTTATTATGGCTTACATCAATAAAGGCGATGGCAATTATCTAGATAGCCATTATCAGTTCCAAATTCGTACCTTTTGGATTGGCTTACTCTATACCATTATCGGCGTAGTTTTAACGGCAGTGATGATTGGTTGGATCATCATACTTTTTGTTCTAGTTTGGTATATCGTTCGTTGTGTTAAAGGCATTAAATACCTAGGTAAACAAGAATCAATTCCTGAGCCTACTAGCTGGATGTTTGGTTAATTCTACAACCACAATTAATAAATTACCGCTTATCAAAGAGGCCACTTTTGTGGCCTTTTTTATTAGGAATTTCGTCCTCTCTCTCCACACCAATTTTTTGCGTCTTTTACAACATCAATAATTCTTTTAAAAACATGTAGTTATACTAGTAAAAAACGGCTAAATTCGATTAGGTAATTTATGCAATTTTATGGTAAAATTCGTCTAATATTTTGATTATAAAAATAACCTGAGATTAAGCATTCTTAACAATGATTAATCTCCATAAAAGAAATCGAGTTTATGTCTGAAGAAACGCAATACGATTCCTCCTCCATCAAGGTTTTAAAAGGTCTTGATGCAGTCCGAAAACGTCCTGGTATGTACATTGGTGACACCGATGATGGTACTGGTCTCCACCACATGGTCTTTGAAGTTGTTGATAACGGTATCGATGAAGCCTTAGCAGGTCACTGTGACAAGGTTGTAGTTACCATTCACACCGATGGCTCTGTGTCCGTTACCGATAACGGCCGTGGTATTCCTGTTGGAATCCATGAAGAAGAAGGCGTTTCTGCCGCTGAAGTTATTATGACCGTTCTCCACGCAGGTGGTAAGTTTGATGATAACTCTTACAAAGTGTCTGGTGGTCTTCACGGGGTGGGGGTTTCGGTTGTAAACGCCCTCTCTTCAAAGCTCGATTTGACCATTAAGCGTGAAGGTCATATTTGGAAGCAATCGTACACGCACGGTGTACCCGATGCACCCATGGCTACGGTTGGCGACACCGATGAAACGGGTACTGAAATTCGATTTTTACCAAGTACAGAAACCTTTACCAATGTAACCGACTTTAATTACGACTATCTGCTAAAACGTTTAAGAGAGCTCTCTTTCTTAAACTCGGGTGTGCACATTGAATTAGTAGATAAACGTGATGACCGCCATGAGGTGTTTCAATTTGAAGGTGGTATTAAGGCGTTTGTTGACTATATCAACACCAATAAAACCCCCATTCATGAAAAAGCCTTCTACTTCACTACCGTAAAAGACGATATTACCGTTGAAGTGGCCATGCAATGGTCTGAAGCCTATCAAGAGTCTATTTTCTGTTTTACCAACAACATTCCTCAGCGTGATGGTGGTACCCACCTATCTGGTTTTAGAGCGGCATTAACCCGTACTTTAAACAGCTATGCAGAATCTGAAGGTTTAAACAAAAAATATAAGATGACGGTTTCAGGGGACGATGCGCGTGAAGGTTTAGCCGCGGTTATCTCAGTTAAAGTACCAGACCCTAAGTTCTCATCACAGACTAAAGATAAACTGGTTTCTTCAGAAGTAAAATCGGCCGTTGAAACAGCCATGAATGAAAAACTGGCTGAGTTCTTATTAGAAAACCCTAAAGATGCTCTATCCGTTTTCTCTAAGATTATGGATGCCGCTCGCGCCCGTGAAGCCGCCCGTAAAGCCCGTGAAATGACCCGTCGTAAAGGGGCTTTGGACATTGCAGGCCTGCCAGGTAAGCTGGCTGATTGCCAAGAAAAAGACCCTGCACTTTCTGAACTTTACTTGGTGGAGGGTGACTCCGCGGGTGGATCGGCCAAACAAGGCCGAGACCGCCGTACTCAAGCAATCTTACCGTTAAAAGGTAAAATCCTTAACGTTGAAAAAGCTCGTTTTGACAAGATGTTAAGCTCGGCTGAAGTTGGTACTCTTATCACCGCTTTAGGCTGTGGTATTGGGCATGAAGAGTACAATATTGAGAAACTGCGTTACCACCGCATTATCATTATGACGGATGCCGACGTGGATGGTTCTCACATCCGAACTCTGCTGTTAACTTTCTTCTATCGTCAGTATCCTGAGCTAGTTGAGAAAGGTTATATCTACATTGCTCAGCCACCTTTATATAAAGTTAAAAAGGGCAAGCAAGAGACCTATCTAAAAGATGATAGAGAACTTGAAAGCTATCTATTACAAAATGCCATTGACGGTTCATCTCTGTTTACGGCGCAAGGTGCGCCAGCCATCAGTGGCGTTGCATTAGAAAACTTGTCAAAAGATTATTTTAAAACCAAACACGTTATTGATCGTTTAGCTCGTCGCTATAATCCAGTTTTCTTGAATATGCTGGTCGATTACCCTGAAATCAATCTAGACATGCTAAATGATTCAAGCGCTTTAGAAGCCTGGATTAATGCCGTACTACCACCACTAAAAGCCAGTGGTGAACTGAATAAGGTTGATTACCAATTAAGTAGTGAACCTGCAACAGACATGGAAAGTAAAGGTAAGTTCCAGATTCGTTTACATCAACGTGAGCACGGTACCTTGAGCACACAAATCTTTGATGCCGAATTCTTTGCTTCTAAAGATTACGCACAAATTGTAGAACTTGGTAAAGCCTTACAAGGCTTATTAACCAGTACCGCTTACATTCAACGTGGTGAAAAAACCGAATCTATTGCTACTTTCAGTGAAGCGATTGATTGGTTATTTAATGAAGCCAAGCGTGGCCAAAACATTCAACGCTACAAAGGTTTGGGGGAGATGAACCCAGAACAGCTTTGGGAAACCACTATGAATGCCGAAGCACGTCGTTTACTGCAAGTCACAGTGCGTGATGCAATGATAGCCGATCAAGTATTCACCACCTTAATGGGCGACGAAGTTGAACCACGTAGAGACTTCATTGAATCGAACGCATTACAAGTTGAAAACCTAGACGTATAAAACGCAAATTTAAATTTACCAATAAGAAGCTAAAAGTGATTTATTTTTGAAAAATTAACTCTTTTAGTTTCTAATATGCGTCACAAGTCTAAAGCTATAAAGAATTTATAAAGTAAAAACACAGAGTTACCAGGCCTGGTAGCTCTTTAAATTAGGAGACAGTTCATGTCAGTACAACACCCTATCGTTACCGTAACAGGTTCATCTGGAGCAGGTACCTCTTTTGTTAAACGCGCTGTAGAAAAGATTTTTGATCGCGAAAACCTTAACGTAGCTATCGTTGAAGGTGACAGCTACCACAAATACAGCCGTGCTGAAATGAAAGAAAAAGTGGCTGAATCAAAAGCCAGCGGTGGTCCAACACTTACTCACTTCTCAGAAGCGGCAAACGAATTTGGCGAACTAGAAGCACTTTTTAAAGAGTATAAAGAGACGGCTACGGGTAAACGTCGTTACTACATTCACAGTGATGAAGAAGCAGATGAGCATAATGCACGTCTAGGTGGAACAAACTACCAGTCTGGTGAATTCACTCCTTGGGAGCCAATTCCAGAAGGAACAGATGTACTTTTCTATGAAGGTCTTCACGGAATGGTTAAGCGTATGGATCACGGTCCAGAAGAAGGTATGCATAACGTAGCACAGTATGTTGATTTAGGGATTGGTGTAGCACCATCTATCAACATTGAGTGGATGCAGAAAATCTATCGTGATACCGCTGAACGTCCATATTCAGTACAGCAGGTTCGTGACACAATCCTAGAGCGTATGCCTGACTATATTGAAACAATCGTTCCTCAGTTCCACCGTACACACATTAACTTCCACCGTGTACCGTTAATTGATACCTCTGATCCGTTTTCAACCATGTCTCCAGATGCACCAATGGGACCAGCGCCAGAAGATTCACTAATCATCTGTCACGTTCGTCACCAAGACGTTAACCTTGAAGCAATCAAAGATCAAATTGAAGGGGCTTTCTTACAGAATGCTGAAACTTTAGTTTGTAGCGGTTCTCACATGGTTCAAGCAATGGATTTAATGATGACTCCAATCATTCAAAACCTAATTGCTAAAAAACGTGCGGCAATGGCTAAATAAGCTATCCTCTAGCTTAACCTAATTGGTTTTAGGTAATAAAAAACCCCATTTTATGGGGTTTTTTTATACTTAAAATAAGCTATTTCTTGTCTATGCTATTAACGCATAATGGCTATCTTTGACTCTAATTGAATATCACGATTTAATCTTTCTTCTATCTGTTTTTTAACTTTTTCAATCTGATCAATATCAATACTTTTATTAGATAGTAAAGTAACGGAAACATATAAAGGAAATTGGTCGCGAATTTGCACATCCCTTACCTCAATTCCAGCCAGATTCAACCCTTCCAGGGTAGAAATAACCTGTTGTTTTTCAACTAATTTTTTAAATGAAAAACTCAAAGGAATACTCACTAGCAATACAAAGCCTAATGCATAGGCCACCCCTTTTTTTGCCAAATGAAATGGACTAAAACCCATCACCAAAAAAGTCAAAGTAGAAGCTAAGACAATTCCTACCAAGTTAGTTATGAACAATAAAAAAGCGGCTGAAAAAGTATGCCAATCTAACCAGCCGATTCCTATACCCGAAACCGCTAATGGAGGAACAAGTGCAACTGCAATAGCAACACCCGCCAAACTTTTTGCCACCTCAGAACGAGCGTTAGCATAAGCACCAGCAATACCTGAAATAATCGCGACGGCTAAATCTAAAATCGTAGGGCTTAAACGTGCCGAAATCTCACTTGTGACCGCTTGCAATGGCGTAATAAGTGTAAGCAAAATACCAAAAAACAGTGCCAGAACAATACCAACAAGCAATGTTTTAATGCTGGTAGAAATTAAATCAATATTTTGGCGTAAGACCCCCATAGATAGAGAGATAATTGGCGCCATTAACGGGGCTAAAATCATCGCACCTATAATCACAGGTGCAGAGTTTGCAAATAAACCAACCGTAGCAAGCAATGTTGAAAGTACCATTAACATTAAATACGATTCAGTTATTTGAGCACTCTCTTTTAAGTTAACAAATGTCTCTTTCACCTCCTCGGCATCTACGTGATGAATCCATGGTAGTGGACGACTTATAAGCTCTTTAACAGCTTGTCCTTTAGGTAACGTGGATACTCGAATAGACTCTTTAGCTTCCTCTACTGGAAGCTTTTTTGGCAATCTTGAACTGATTACTTTAAGTGCATTTGGCTTAACAGCCACATTGACAACTTCATTTGTGTAAGGAACGCTATCAACGGTATAAGATAAAGACTGAGTGGACGAAACCTCAATTGAGCTTGTTTTAATATAACCAATATAATTAGCAAAACCTTGAGCACCCTCTTTACTAGGAAACAAACGCGAGAACAAAAATCGTATCACCTCAGAAATACTTCTAGGTGCCAAAAGAATTGCATTCAATGAAGACTCATCCACCTCAGTTTCACCAATCACACGCTTAGTAAAATCACTGCCACTTGGGCGATAAACAAATGTCACCCCCAACGCAGCTGTATTAACCACGGAATTTTTTTCCGTTTGTAATTTATAGGATGAAAGATGAACTTTACTCAAATTAAAGGTCATTAAAGCCAGGTATTTCAATTTACTCCAAATGCTATTGTCCATATTTGATGCTGGGCGCATTATCGTTGGATTGCCAAGCATGACAGAGCCTAATACCAGTTGTTCATTACAAAACAGTAGATCTGATAAAACAGGGTCTTCTGTGCTTTTTATATCTTCTAATACCTCTTCTATTTTTTTAGAAATCGGAAAAGTACGATAAAAACGATTCATATCAGGGTGAGGCAGAAAACCCACTGACCAATTTTTTTCTACTGCATGGGGAATCAACTCATATAGAGGCAAGTCTCCCAACCAAAATAAAACTTTTATATCGCTAGGCAAAGACAACTCATTAACAGATTGAAAAGGTATAACAGTCCAGCTCTTTTCAAGCTGAGGTGCAATCGAACTTTCAAACAACTCCGCGTTTTGAGCATCAAAGAGAACCGTATAGTCAGAAAGATTTGTCATGAAAATTCCAAGTTAATTTAACAGTGATAGAAGAGATTATATTCATAATAATCAAAGCAATGAGCAGAACCTTATCAATCTTTTTATTGATTGAATCAAATACAAACGTTTGCAAAATATTTAACCCGTTTTCTAACGCGTTTAATCAATCAAACCTCAAACCATCTAAGAAAACGACAAACACCGACAAATACCGACATGCAGCGACAATAGTATGACTCTTATAATGCTTAACCACTGCAAGCCATTGATTAGTCATTTTTTAAGACTAGAATTGAAATTAACTAAACAAAATTATTCAAATCTAAGGATTTAAACATGACATTTTCGAAAAAACTTTTAATCGGTGTGCTCGCTATCTCCACGGCAAACTTTGCACTGGCAGCAGATTCAGTAGACTCTGACATTTTCAACCAACAGTTTTTAGATGCCCTAAAAACACGTGAAAGTGGTGATATCTTTGCCTCCATTGAAATGCTCGAAAAACTCATCGACAGCCAACCCCAGTTAAAAAGAGCCGAATTAGAATTAGCTGTTTCATACTTTAGAGCCACGCTATACAGCCAAGCAAAACTACATGCGGACAGAGTCCTAAGTGACCCCAACACTCCACCGCAAGTGAAAGAAACCATTGAGATTTTTTTAAGCCAATTACAAGAAATTGAAGAAGCTGAATCTAAAAACAGACATACTTTTGAAGGCAGTGTCGGTGTTAGCATTGGTCATGATACTAACATTAATGCCAGTCCAACTGATTCCATTATCAATATCAATGGCACGGACTTTACCTTAGCGAATAACTCCATTGCCCAAGAAGAAAACTATGGCGGAATTAATCTTCAGCTTAATCACACTTACCGTGTTCCTGGAACTTTAGGTATTGGATCTCGTCCAGTCAAAATGGAGTGGGCGACTTCTGTTGGGTTATACCGAAAAGCTTATCAAGACACAGGCGACTACAATTTAGATGTTGCTACCCTTACCACAGGAGCCAATTTTATCTCTAGTACAGATTGGCGAGCAGGTGTGAATTTACGCGTTGACCACATTAGTCTAGGAGATACTCAACTTGGTCTTTTCACAGGCCTCCATGCGCATTACACCAAAGTGGACAAAGCCAACCAATATACCGTTACAGGGGAAGTCACAAACCAAGAGTTTGAATCCGCCCTAAATGATGGTAGAGATGGCATCAAATACGGTTTGGGTGTTGAGATGCAACACCAATACAATCAAGAGTTACTTGCAAAAGCAGGCCTAAACTATGCATTAAACGATGCAAAAGATGATAACAAACAAAATATATCAAAATCCGCTCATGCTGGTCTCTATTACGCAGCAACTGAAAACTCGCTCGTTTTCGGTCAAGTTGAATATAAAGTTGTTGATTATGACGGTGTTGAACCTGTCTATAACATTGCTAGAAATGACAGTGAAGTCTCAGCCATTATTGGTGCTACCTATAGCATTCCAACAGGTTATTTTGCTGATTGGATTATTAACGGAAAAATTAGCCGATACAACAATACGTCGGATGTCTCAATTTATGAATACGAGCGAACCGACGCTTCTTTAGAAGTCAGTAAACGTTTTTAAAGAGGTTTTTTATGAAATAAACCAGGAGGTATAATTCATGAACATTCATTTCTCAAAAAAAATACTTAGCCTAATCATTTTAGGCTTACTCAGCCCAACAACGGTTTACGCTATTGACAAAAAAGAGTGTAACAGCACTGATACCCTCCAAGGATGGGGGATTTGGTGTGGTATTGACACCTATTTAAGCCAGCAAGAGCCTACAGCCGCTGGGCCCGTTGATGGAAGCAACTCAGCACTTGGATTACCAGCTATTGATGGCGATGAATTTGGTGGATCTGTTGTTGTACCTAATGAAGTTAATGAAGAGGCTTCATACAACTGGCGAGGTTACGCCATTTTGAGAGTGCCAGTAGAGATGGACAACAATCCAGTTGAACAACAACCTGCTCGTCGCAATGTTCAACAATACAAATATCTAACAGGCGTATTAAATATTAATCATGATCCTGATAATGATAATATTTTGGCGGTTATGAACTTAGAGGATGGATCAACTGTCACATTTAATAAGGATGCATCCTTTACGGCCCCCGCTTGGGATAACTCCTACTTTAAAATAACTTCAGAAGATGAATCTCTTACTGTTGTAAGTTCTGTTTTACCCACCCTTTTTGGTGGTAGTCAATTACCTGATGCTCTCAATAATGAGAATGTAACATCAGGTTATTTTACAACCCAAGATGATAGCAGTTTTCCATATGAATCAAAATTTGTTGCTGGGTCATTAACCAGTGCAGACTATATCAATGAATTGGCTTTAAACAATATAACGGCTACTTACAGTGGTTATGGTATGTATAAAGGAGATAAGTCAGGTACTCGATATAATCAAATTACAGTGAATTTTGGTAATTCAAGTTGGGATGGTTACTGGAAGCTGGATGGTAGTAGAATTTTTGCTCCTGATAGCAAACTACAAGCTTCAGGTGTGGTCACAGGTAATCAATTTAGCTCAACAGAAAACAGCTTAAACTACCAAACTTATGAAAATCAAGGCTCTTTCTTTAGGCCAAACTGGGTAGAAAATAACCAAGCGGCGACAGGCTCGATTAATGGATCGTTTAATGGTACAGAAGCTAAAAATTTAACAGGTTTAGTTGATGTCAATATAGATGGCAACCGTACCGTTGGTGTCTTTGCTAATGAAATGGATAGTTCTATAGCAAACTCCCCTCAAACCAATCGATAAAATTACAATTAAAAAATTAAATCATTTTTAAAGTACACTCGAACAGCTGAACAAATTGTTCACCCCAGTAAGGTGTATTTTTTTGTCTACGGGCATGCAAAACTCTAATAAATAAAAAAGCACCCAGAAAAACAGGGGTGCTTTTTAATCGTTAACTGGGTAAATAGTGATGAAACATCACTGCTAAGTTAACTTAAAAACGGTAGGTAATGCCTGCTTGAAGCATTGGAAGGAAATCATAATCGGCCACGTCTTTCTGTAGCTTAACTTCTTCGTCTTTTAAAGCTTCGTCAAATCCCGTACATGTACCAGTACAAGTACCGTTTATATCTGTATTTGGCGACCCAGTAAAGAAAGCACCTGCTTCAATCATAAACCCTAAACCTTGTTGAGGTGAATGACCCCAACCTAAACTTAAAGTAGGCGCATTATCCCAAGCAATGTTAGCATTTATATTCACATCACCAGTGAAAGTATCATTACCAACCGTTACGCTACCTGATTTACTTCCACTCGCATCCAGTTCAAAATTGTTAATGGCATAACCTGCCGATAAAAAGAACCCATTAGCAAAAGGATGGTAGTCCAAAGCTATACGATGAATACCACCATCGGCTTCTACATCATATTCAATATCAGTATCTTTTGCCGTTTCTGAAAGTCCCATTCCACCAGACAGTGCACCACGTACTTGCACAGTATCTGAAATTGGGTATGAAAGCTCTAAAGAAGGTCCTGAAAAGGCTCCATAATTAATACCTAAACCTACATTTTCCATTGAAGAAGCATATAAAGAATGAGAGGCAAATGAACCTGCAAAAAGTGCAGAAGCAAGTATGAGTTTTTTCATCTTATGTCCTTAATTAACTTAATAAGTAATTTTAACAACTCAGGATTATAAACTAAAAACCTAAATTTTCAATTTTTCGTCTATCACGTTTAGTTGGACGGCCTGCGCCCTTTTCTCTATAGCCAACCAAAGCCATGTCTGCGGTGGGCTTACGCTGGTTTAAGACTTCATTATCTAATTGATAAAGGGTTAAAGCTTGTTCGGCATTGCCGCGTTTATCGCTGACAATCAGCACTGTCACCTCAATCTGACGATGCACTTGGGTGATTTTGAGTTTATCGCCAATGCTCAAAGTTTTACTGGGTTTAGGTTTACAACCATTCAATTCAACTTTACCACCTTTTATCGCTTCTAAAGCGACCCCGCGGGTTTTAAAAAAGCGTGCTGCCCATAACCATTTGTCTACGCGAAGTTTATCCATACAAATTACGCTAACTCGGTTAACCAATCTTTGGGTGTTAAGTAGTTGTAAATATTAGACTCTTCTGAACCAGGCTCAGGGTGATAATCGTATTTCCAATTCACCACGGGTGGCATTGACATTAAGATTGATTCGGTACGCCCACCCGTTTGTAAACCAAAAATCGTACCCCGGTCAAAGGCCAAATTAAATTCCGCATAACGACCACGACGATAGAGTTGGAAGTCTTTTTGGCGTTCACCATACTCCATCTCTTTTCTGCGAGCCATAATCGGACGATAAGCTTTAATGAAGTGGTCGCCAACCGACTGCATAAATTGAAAACATTTGGCAAAATCCCAGCCAAACGTACTTTCATTTAAATCATCATAAAACAGTCCACCCACACCACGGGTTTCGTCACGGTGTTTTAAATAAAAATATTCATCACACCACTGTTTATATTTTGGGTAAATCTCATCACCAAATGGCTCACAAGCGTCTTTTGACTGAAGGTGCCAATGCAAAACATCCTCATCAAAAGGGTAGTAAGGTGTTAAGTCAAAACCACCACCAAACCACCATACAGGTTGCTCACCCTCTTTTTCGGCAATAAATAAACGAATGTTAGCGTGCGACGTTGGCACATATGGATTACGCGGATGAATCACCAAAGAAACACCCAAGGCTTGAAATGAACGCCCTGCCAATTCTGGACGGTGTGCCGTGGCAGAAGGTGGTAAGTTTTTGCCTTTAACATGTGAGAAATTAACCCCGCCCTTTTCAATGACTGCACCACCTTCCATTACTCGAGTACGCCCACCGCCTGTTAAGCCCATCACACCTTCTTCACCTTCACGCTCCCAAGCATCAACAATAAAATCCATTGAGCCATCTTCCTGGGCTAATTGTGAACAAATATCGTCTTGCAAGCTCAGTAAATAGGTTTTAACAGCTTGAATATTAATAGCGGTTTCTGACATGATAATTCCTTAAATAATGTGTAAGGTTATTCTAGTCGTTCTTTGTTCTGTTTGCATGTATCGAAACCATGCAAATTAGATCAAATAAATCATTTAGACCTTTTGCATAAGTTAAATACCTGAAAAAATTTCGGGTTTAAGTCAAAAAAACCGCATAATATCAAAACAATAAAGCATTACACTCATAACCAGACTTATTTAAAGAAACTTTTTAAACACAGCAAATAAAAGAACCATGATATGAAACACATTCTATTAATCACTCTCATGTTACAAAGTTGGCTAACCTATGCTGAAGAGGATAAAAACCAGTTATTAAAGCAATTTCATGAATTTGGCATTACCCATTGCGATGAATTTATTTCTAAAAATACGGCAACCCCAGGTGCTTGGAAATTTTTTATGAATAAACATCCTGGTGGTATTGATGGACCCAGTACCGAGGTCTCTTTAACCCAAATATCAGGAAAACCTGGCCAATCGTTTAAGACTAACTACACTTTTATTCAAACTCTAAAGCAGTGTTTTTTACATAAATCTGGGCAGATCACCGCCTTTGATTCTTGTGAGAAAGCGGTCGATAAAAAAGTCTGGAACCTTCAATACAATCTACCCGAGTTTGATTTCAAACGATATAAGGATAAAAAAGGCGTTGTCTTGTTTACTAAAGAAGTGAGTTTGGGTGATAAAAAAATATGTTTATTGAACTATGAATTTCGCACGAGTGGCAAACACAGTATTTACCATAAATTATAGACTTAACTCTTAAATGCAGCTCTATTGATAAACCTTTAACATGAAGAATATTTGGATAAAAATGGTTAAATTCGGTATTCTGTTTTAATTAGCATCAATACTTATTCACTAAAAGGTAATTTTACATGCGTAAAACAAACATAAGTTTCAAACCATTTTTCACACTAACTCTATGTGTGACTTTGACAGGCCTGGCAACGCATACTCAGGCAAGTTGGTTTGACCAAGGTGCAGAATTATTTAAAAGTATTCAAGAATCAACAAGTGACTCCAAAACAGATTCCAATACCAACAGTGTGATTCCATCCAGCTTATCAACTGAAGAGATTCAAAAAGCCTTTAAAGAGGCTTTATCTAAAGGCTCAGAAACGGTCGTCAATCAACTGGGGGTTAAAGACGGTTTTAATGCCGATCCTAAAATCCATATTCCACTACCCGATTCATTGAAAACAGTTCAATCTACCCTAAGCCAATTTGGTATGGGTAAATACATGGACGATGTTGAAACCAAACTCAACCGAGCGGCTGAAGCCGCCACCCCTGAAGCAAAAGCGCTATTTCTACAAGCCATCAAAGATATGTCTTTCGATGATGTTAAAAAGATATATGAAGGGCCAAAAGACTCTGCTACGCAATATTTAAAATCGAAAACATCGCCAGGTATTAAAGAAAAAATGGCACCTATTGTTGAAAACTCACTCAATGAAGTTGGTGCGATTAAAGCCTACGACACGGCCATTTCTAAATATAAGGACTTACCTTTTGTGCCAGACGTTAAAGCCGATTTACTTGACCACGTGGTTACCGAAGGTATGAATGGCATGTTCTATTACATTGCCCAAGAAGAAGCGGCTATTCGTAAAGACCCCGTTAAACAAACAACCGAACTACTGAAAAAAGTCTTTGGTCAATAATCATCACCTAGGAACACAACGATGAGAACAATTACTTTTATCAAACAGGCCGTAATTGCTTTTTCCTTATTAGGATTGGTTGCTTGTACCTCAACCAGCACCAAACAAGGTACGGTTGGAATCAAGCGCGAACAGCTGCTTTTGATTTCACCTCAAGAGATGACTCAAGGTGCTCAAATTGCCTATCAATCGGTTCTAAAAGAGGCTAAAACAGCTAAAAAACTCAATACAGACCACGCAATGTTACAACGTGTGCGCCGAATAGCGAATGACATCATTCCGCAAACCGCGGTATTTAGAGAAGATGCTCCTAAATGGGATTGGGAGGTCAATGTTCTTGAATCAGAACAGTTAAACGCCTGGTGTATGCCTGGAGGTAAGATTGCGTTTTACACAGGCATTATTAATAAACTGAAGTTAACCGATGCTGAAATTGCCGCGATTATGGGGCATGAAATTGCCCACGCCTTGCGTGAACACGGCCGTGAACGTGCTTCTGAACAAACGCTTACACAAGTTGGTTTATCTGCTTTGAGTATCTTCACTGGGGTTCAAGGCCCAGCTTTAGATGCTGCTTCCCTGGCTTTGCAAGTCACACTGACTTTACCAAATAGCCGTACCCATGAAGTTGAAGCCGATAGAATGGGCGTAGAGCTCGCTGCAAGAGCAGGGTACAACCCTTATGCAGCCGTCAGTGTTTGGCGAAAAATGGATAAGCAGTCTGAAGGTGGCCAACCACCCGAAATTCTTAGCACCCACCCATCACACTCAAGCCGTATTAAAGACCTTACCAAGTACGCTAAAAAGGTAGAGCCTCTGTTTCTAAAAGCGGTAAAACGATAAAATAAGATACTTTAAACAAGTGTTATTACAAGTTACCAGGCCTGGTAACTCGTTATTTATATGGCAAGCGTGTTTTAAAAAGGTTTTAACCACGAAGACACGAAAGCACGAAGAATTAGAGAACCTAACAGTTGTTTTCTTTGAACGAGTAAATAATCTAAATATACGAAGTTATTCGCTCTAAAGCTTTAGAAATAAAATTCTTATTAAGAATATAGATTAATATTTTTTTAAAATTTTTTAAACTTCGTGTCTTAGTGTCTTTGTGGTTAATTTTGTAAAATACTGAATAATCAACCTCAAAATATAGAAACCCTTTTTCAAACCTCTGCAATTTAAATTACCGTAAAACCTTACCTGTTTTGGCTTCACGAATTTCAGTAGGTTTGGTTAATCCGCCTAATTCAGCATCAATACAAAAAAGCTTATCACTCAAAAACTCCACCACCTCTTTACAAGACTTTGCAGGGGCATGGCTTGTCACATTGGCACTTGTCGAGACGATTGGCCCACCAAAACCTTTACACAAAGCCTTAACCACTGGGTGATTCGAAACCCGAATGGCAACGGTATTTCGTCCACCCGTAACCCAGTCGGGCATCGGTTTTTTAATAGGTAATACCCAGGTAACAGGCCCTGGCCAAGTTGATAATACCGCCTGTTCCCAAGGTGCGCCGATTAACTCAACCCAAGACTCAATTTGTTCAACAGATCCTGCGACTAAAATAATCCCTTTTTCAATCGGACGTTGTTTCACGTGAAACAGATTATTAACCGCCACTTCATCAAATGGATCACATCCCAACCCATAAACCGCTTCGGTTGGATAAGCAATGGTTTTACCCATTTTTAAGTCATTTACCGCTAGTTGAATTTGCTGCTGTAAGCTTGGTTGAATCACAACGCACATCCTTTTTTATACTTACCAGGTGTTAAAAACGCGTGTAGTAACCTACCAGGCCTGGTAGGTCTTGAATCTGTTGCGATAAAGAGGTTATTGATGAAGTTGTAAAACACGCTTAAAGACTTCTGGGTCTTTAATTTGGGTTATTTCACCCTCTCTTGGGATGTGTTTATCTTTTAAACGTGATAAGAAGAAACGCAATGCAGCTAAACGCAAAGCCGCTGGCCAAGCAATCTGTTCTTGTTCGGTTAACGAACGTTGGGTTTGATAGGCGGACAGCATGGCATCGATGCGCTTTTGATCAAACTCTATTTGTGCTGGATTATCAGCATGAACTCTACACCAATCATTTACCATAACCGCTAAATCGTATAGTAAGGTTGAGTTGCACGCATAATAGAGGTCAATAATGCCCGTCAATGCATCGCCATTAAACATGGCGTTATCGCAAAACAGGTCCGCATGAATAACGCCTTTTGGTAGCTCTGCCCAATCAGTTTGAGCTTGAAATACAAATTCAGACTCAATCATTTGGCGCTCATCATCAGCTAAATGACTTTTAATCTCTGCGTAGGTGTTTTGCATCCAGTTTAAATCGCGATCATTTTCACGTGTGCCTTCATAATGCTGTCCCGCGATATGAAAACGTGCCAATTGACCACCCATCACACCGCACTGTTCAATAGATGGGTCTTCTACCGTATTACCCACTAATCGTTCCACTAGCGCAGCTGGTTTGCCACAAAGTTCTTTTAAATAACCATTTGAGTGGGTTGGCATTGGGTGTGCAGTAGGTATATTGTGCTCAGCCATAAATGCCATAATATTTAAGAAGTATGGCAACTCCTCAAATGTATGGTGTTCAAAAATCGTTAAAACAAACTGTTCTAGCTGACCATGCTTTGTGGTGTTTACAAAGTAGTTGGTATTCTCAATTCCAGCACTGATTCCAGTAAAGGATTCTAAAGTGCCAACATCATAATCTTCTAAAAAGGCCACTAATTGGTGTTCTTCAACGACTGTATAGACAGACATAGAGTAAAGTCTCTTAAATGGATTGATTATTCGGTAGAATAATCGGTTGAGGCTTTTAGGCGAGTTTTCTTGCTAAAAAGTCTCTAGTTAATTAAACAAGTTGTATTTCAACCCACTGCTGAATTTAAACCAATTGGCTAAACCTAAGCAGTTAGCGCAAATTTTATCACAATGAGCAATATAAATGACCGATTCCAATTCGCAAAACAGTTTTAATCCAGATAGCCCATTTATTTTAGTAGATGGCTCCTCTTATCTGTTTAGAGCCTTTCATGCCATGCCACCACTTACTAACGGTAAAGGCCAAGCAACGGGTGCGATTTTTGGGGTCATTAATATGTTAGGTAAACTGATTGAACAGTACCAGCCTGAAAAAATGGCGGTGATTTTTGATGCTAAAGGCAAGACCTTTCGCCATGACATGTACAGCGAATACAAGGCGCACCGCCCACCAATGCCTGATGAGTTACGTACCCAAATTGAACCAATACATGAAATTGTTAAAGCGCTTGGTTTACCGTTATTGGTGATTGATGGCGTTGAGGCTGATGATGTTATGGGAACTTTTGCACATCAAGCCACAGCAGCCAAGCACGACACCCTTATCTCTACGGGTGATAAAGATTTAGCTCAGCTTGTGAATGAACACGTCACCCTAATCAACACCATGAATGATACCCTTTCTACTCCAGAAACCGTTGTTGAAAAATTTGGTGTACGCCCAGATCAAATCATCGATTATTTGGCCCTAGTGGGAGACAGTGCCGACAATATCCCTGGTATCCCAAAGTGTGGCCCTAAAACAGCCGTTAAATGGCTTAATTCATTTGGTAGCATCCATAATTTGGTTGAAAATGCACCGATGATTGGCGGCAAGATTGGTGAAAACCTGCGTAATAATCTAGACCAATTAGCGCTTTCCAAAGAGTTAACTACCATTAAAGTGGATTGCGACTTACCTGTAAGCCTGGATGATATTCAGCGCCAACCTGCCGATATGGAACGCCTACAAGAACTGTTTACCGAATACGATTTAAAAAACTGGTTAAATCAAGTGATGGCAGGTCATCTGCCTTTTTCTAAATCAACGGGTGCAAAAGCCCATAGCCAAACCGTGCAAAAGAAAAGTTCAGCAGCAAATTCTGATTCAAATGAACCTTCTTCACCACAGGTAGAAGCCGTCGCTTCAAATTATGAAACCGTATTCACCCAAGAACAATTTGAAACTTGGGTAACACGTATTGAAAACGCCGAGCTGTTTGCCATAGATACTGAAACCACCTCATTAAATACCTTACAAGCCAAAATTGTGGGTTTATGCCTCGCCGTTAAAGACCCAGAAAATCCAGGTAACCAGGCCTGCTATATTCCATTAATGCACGATTATGAAGGCGCACCTGAACAACTTGATATTGATATGGTGTTAAATCGCTTAAAACCGATTCTAGAGAACTCAACTATCGCCAAATGTGGTCAAAATCTTAAATATGACTGGCATGTGTTACAAAATCACGGCATCTCATTAAAAGGCATGCAGTTTGATACCATGCTCGAATCTTACAGTTTAAACAGTGTGGCCACGCGTCATAATATGGACGATTTAGCGCTTAAATACCTTAACCATCGCACCACCCACTTTGAAGAGATTGCCGGCAAAGGCAAAAAACAGCTAACTTTTAACCAAATAGAGATTGAAACCGCGGCACATTATGCGGCAGAAGATGCCGATATTACTCTGCAACTACATCAAACACTTTGGCAGCAGTTAGAAGCAGAACCTTCTCTTAAAAAGGTTTTTACCGACATAGAAATGCCTTTAATGCCTGTTTTAGCACACATGGAACGCAATGGCGTTTTACTAGATACCGATATGTTGGCGATTCAAAGTGAAGAGATTAGTAAAAAACTGACCGAACTCGAACAAAAAGCGCACTTAATTGCTGGCGAAACGTTTAACCTCAATTCTTCAAAGCAGTTACAAGTGATTTTGTTTGAAAACTTAGAATTGCCGATTATCAAAAAAACCCCAAAAGGCCAGCCATCAACTGCCGAACCTGTATTAGCCGAACTGGCTGAACAAGGGCATGAGATGCCTATTTTGATTTTAGAGTACCGTAGTTTAGCCAAACTGAAATCAACCTATACGGATTCTTTGCCTAAACAGGTCGATCCTAATACAGGTCGTGTGCACACCTCTTATATGCAAGCCGTTGCCTCAACTGGTCGTTTATCTTCCACCGAACCGAACTTACAAAATATTCCCATTCGTTCTGCAGAAGGTCGTCGCATTCGCCAAGCGTTTGTTACCAGGCCTGGTTATAAAATGATTGCCGCCGATTACTCACAAATTGAGTTAAGAATTATGGCGCATTTATCGGGCGATACAGGTCTGTTAAATGCCTTTGCCCAAGGTAAAGACATTCACCAAGCCACCGCAGCTGAAATCTTTGGTGTGCCTTTAGAAGAGGTCACCACCGAGCAACGTCGAAGTGCCAAAGCAGTAAACTTTGGATTGATTTACGGCATGTCTGCGTTTGGTTTAGCCAAGCAGTTAAATGTGGGGCGTAATTTAGCGCAAGAATATATCGATCTTTATTTCTCTCGCTATCCTGGTGTATTGCACTATATGCAAAACACCAAAGAACAAGCTAAAGAGACAGGTTATGTCGAAACCTTATTAGGTCGCAGACTGTATTTACCAGACATTAACGCCCGTAATGGTCAATTACGCCAGTATGCAGAACGCACCGCGATTAACGCCCCAATGCAAGGTACCGCGGCTGACATTATTAAAACTGCGATGATTCAAATAGAGCAATGGTTAGCGACCTGTGGTTTTGATATTCAAATGCTCATGCAGGTACACGATGAATTGGTATTTGAAGTAGCTGAATCTGACCTAGAAGCGGTTAAACCAGAAATTAAACGTTTAATGGAATTGGCTTTAGAGCTGAAAGTGCCTTTAATTGTTGAAATGGGTGAAGGCAAAAATTGGGATGAAGCGCATTAAAGTTCATTAAAAACACGCTCATTCTATACATCTCAAAGAACAACTCATCAAAAACCAGGCCAAAATCCATCTACCATACCCCGCAAGGGGGTATAAAGGCCTGGTGTCTCTTAAAACCAATCTAATTCTCTCTACAAACCTTTTTCAAATATAATCTCTATATTTCAATAGGTTAATAAACTCCAAAACAGAAATTATTTAAAATAAACCCAAGGCTCTTTATATTTAATGTAATTATTTTACATTTCAATTGACAACAATCGCTCTTATTAAGTAACATTACAAATGTAAACGTTTAACATATTTTGTATAATACTCACATCGGAGACCGTTCCATGAACACTCAAACTCAAAAAACTGTTTTAAAAACCCTTGCTGCAACCGCTTTAGTAACTGCGACTTTTGCCACTATGGCAATGGATATGACCAATACACAAGCGCAACAAGAGATGGCGTTACATGCTCAAGAAAAAGTGCAAACCATGACGCAGAATATGGAAAAAATTCAGGCGATGACCCAAATCATGGAGCATACACAAAGCATGAACCAGTCAATGGAACAAGCTCAAAACCGTGTTAGAGCGCAATTAGAAATTGATACCAGCAATACTGAAGTTACCACAGCAGAAGACGTTTCTATTGAAACAGAAGCGAATGTAACAGAAACAACGGTCACTGAATAAACGATAAGTTTAAAAATGTGGTACTGGATTTGGTACCACATTAATAAAGGTTAATAATGACTCATACAATTTTTAAAATCATTTTTTTGCCAATCGTGCTCATCCTGATAGGTGCCTTAACGTTAAGCAAAGTGGTTCAAGCGGCTGACAGCACAAAACTCACTACGGGCGTTTTTTATGCTAACGGTCAAAGTGACACCATCAATAGTGACGATGTTACCTCTATATCAGTACCACTGTTACTGTCTGTAAAAAAAGACAAACTCTCTTTTGGTGTATCTATGTCCTATTTGACCATTGAGAGCGGCAATATTAATGAACAAGGCCTAGGTGATACAACGCTTTCACTGGGTTACGATTTAAGCCGTAACTTTACAGTTAAACTGAAAGAAAAACTCCCTACGGGTGATGAAAACAGAAGTTTAAGTACAGGTGAAAACGACACCTCTGTTCAACTGGATTATTTTGCAATCGCGGACAAAAACGTCTCTTTCTTTGGGTCTGTTGGTTATAAACTGGTCGGCAAGGTCGCGGGTCAAAATATGCAAGATACCGCTTATGCATCCATTGGTACAGGCCGTCTTTATAGCGATAAAACCAGTATTGGTGTAAGCCTAGACTATAGAGAAAGTGTGTTTAGAAATTTAGATGACCAACTGGGTATTGCCGCCTTTATCAGCAAGCCTCTGAATGAAACCTATAGCCTGTCTGGATTTGCTGGCTTTGACACAACGCAAACCAATAGCATTGGTGTAAGTTTAACAACCAAATTTTAAAGAATAGAATATGACTCAAGACTCTCCTGCATCCATTAAAGAAAAAGCACTTGCTAAAGCACTAAGCACCATGCTTAGGCCTTTGGTTCGTCTATTAATTCATCAAGATATTACGTATGTTGGTTTACTAAACTTGCTTAAACGTACTTATGTGGAAGTTGCTGAAGAGTCGTTTTCTATTGAAACCAAAAAGCTTACTGATAGTCGTATTAGCCTATTAACGGGGATTCATCGTGGTGACGTTAAACGCATCCGTACCGAAAACTGTAACCAACCTACTGAAAAAGAGTTAAAGGCCAGTTTAAGTTCGCAACTTATGTCTATTTGGATGGGGCATCAAGGCTATATTGATTCAGAAGGATTACCGCTCTCACTGTTCCGCTACCAACAAGATGGTAGCCCCTCTTTTGAAGAGCTCGTGTTTTCAATCTCTAAAGATAAACACCCCAGATCTATTTTAGACGAATGGCTTACTCAAGACTTGGTAGAGCTATTAAATGAAGATGGCTTAGAAAAAATTCAGCTAACTCAAGCGGGTTATGTGCCTGAAGAAGACTTTGAAGAAAAACTGTTTTTTGCGGGTAAAAACATTGGTAGCCACCTTACCTCAGTAGCACATAACTTAGAAAATCAAACCCCTGCTATGTTTGATAGAGCCGTCTATTACTCAAATCTTACTGATGATTCGATTGAAAAAATCGAACGCCTTTCAAAAGAGCGCATGATGGCTGCATTAACTGAAATCAACCAGTTTGCTAACCAATTGCAAGAACAAGATTCTACCGCTAACAATGCCAATAAAGAGATGCATGTTGGTGCTTATTTTAGCCGCGCATCACTAAAAAATGCGCAATCAAGTTCATTAGAGCAGGAATAAGTTCATGTTGCATTTTGCTGCTCTAAAAAAAGGGATTATTGGGCTTACTCTGCTGACTTTTCTGAGTGCTTGTCAATTAATGCCAAGCGAAGTTAAAACGGCTTCTAACTCTGGGTTTGGTGGCACAGGGAAAACTGCAGAACAACCAACACAAGTGGCTAAAACTTCTGGATTTGGTGGCACAGGCCAAGTGGCTTCTAACTCTGGGTTTGGAGGTACAGGTATTATTGGTACCATTACCGAGTTTGGCAGTATTTGGGTAAATGGGATTGAAGTTGAATATGACCAAAATGTAAATGTCAGTTCAAACCTCTCAAGCAAAGAAACCCTACAACTTGGGCAACAGGTAGTGGTAGAAACCGTCAGCAACCATAAACAACCTTGGACAGATACCATTCAGGTTTTCTATCCTTTAGCAGGCCTGGTAGAAAAGGTTGAGGATAACCAACTTGTTATTGATGGACATACCGTTACTATCAATAATCAAACTATTATCGCTGACGGCTTAGAGCTTAAAGAAGGTTCAATGATTGCGGTCAACGGTTATCCAGAAAACGAAAACCACTGGGTAGCAACCCGATTGAGTCACAATACAGAGAACAAACACCTCTACCAAGTAACACCTAATGTATTGTTCTCTAACAAGGTAACCAATCTTATTATTGAAACCAATAAGACACAGTTATCCGAGTGGAATAAAGCCTTCTCAGGACTAAACATCAATGTAATTCAAAACCCTGAGAGTAGCCAATCCAATCCAAAATACTTGTTAAAAGCAGAGGTTAACCAGGGCAAAATAACGGGTTACCACCTTCATGATTACTATCGTGTGATAAAAGGCCAAAACGTTAAACAAGGAAGTGAATTGAATCACCTAAAAGAGAGTTCTTCCGAAGGTGGTCAAATAAAAAAGCCCCAAGAGCCTCTAGATATCAAAGAGGCTCATGAAGCCTTTAAGGATCATCAATTTTCAATGCAAAACCAGCTAGAACAGATGCACCAAATTCAAGAGATGAAAGAAACCATACAAAATATGAATGACATAAAAAGTCAAATGAACCTCAAAAAATAACTCATATTTAATCTATTAAAAGACCACTAAAGACCCAAAAGGTTTTGAGTGGTTTTTTTATTTCAACCTTGGCAAAGTTGCACATTTTTTGCACCTTTAAAATTAAAATTTTAGCTATAGTTTTATATCTGGTTAGCGCTCTTTAGCCATAAAACCTTAGCTTATTCAAAACGGGTTTATTCCGCTGTCTAAAAGAGCGAGTGGTAAACTGTAAAAAATTATTGGAAAACGTTCATGGGTATACGCTTAAAGTTAATCACTTTATTACTGCTATTTGGCTTTATTGTGCTGGGAGCTCTTTTGTGGAGTAACCAGTTTGTTTTGCATAAAACCATGTTGCACTACATCGATCAGCGCGACCAACAACGTCTTGAACGTTTGCAAAGTAATTTAGATTTTTATTTGCAACATGAGCCTGTCACCACCGCTGAACAAATCCCCGAAGTCATCTGGCTGAGAATGTTACGTCTATCACACCGAGTTGATTTACAAGAGAACCCGCTTCCAATTGAATTTGTACTAAAAAAAGAGAGCAAAAAACGTAAACGTAGCTTTCCATCTGATGAGTTTGAAAACCGTGTAAGCCTAATCGGTGATAATGAGTTAATCATCTTTGGTACCACCCTTGAAAAAACAAATATTCGTCTGCCAATTTATCAAGATAACCGCATCATTGGGCAAATTGGTTACCACCCTTTAAAAGAGCTTATTGAAAAAACCGACATTGAATTTGCCGAAAATCAATTCAAATTACTCAGTTTAGGTGCGTTGTTTATCACCCTACTTGCTCTGCTGATTATTTGGCCATTAGCCAATCACCTCATTGCGCCAATTCGCCAGATCACAGAGTCAATGCGCCAGCTCACTTCGGGTGATTTTAGTCACCGCTTAAACATCCAACGTAAAGATGAGTTTGGCGCACTCCAAAGAGATGTCAATCACTTAGCTAAAACCTTAGAGGCCTCTCAGCTCAGTCGTAATCAATGGATAGCCGATATTTCACATGAGTTGCGCACCCCATTAACCGTGCTTAATGGGTCTATTGAAGCGATGCGCGATGGGATTCGCCCAATGAATGAAAAAAACCTTGAGCAGTTGCATCAAGAAGTGGGTTTATTACAACGTTTAATTGAAGACCTCTACCAACTCAGTTTAAGTGATGTAGGTGCCTTACAATATGCGATGCAACGCCTAGATTTTAGCCAACTGCTCAGACAAACTGCAGCACAGTTTGAAAACAAAGCCCAACAAAAAGGCTTAGCGCTGCAAATCACCAAGTTTGAAAACAAAGCCTGGATTCAAGGTGACAGCGAACGTTTACAACAGATGCTTAATAACCTGCTACAAAATGCCATTGACTATACCGATGCCGTTCAAGCTGATGGTTCTAAAGGCACTGTGCAACTGAGCTTAATGCAAAGTAACCAGGCCTGGTTACTTTGCATTGAAGACAGTTCGCCAGCCGTTACTCAAGAAGAACTGACCCATTTAAAAGAGCGTTTTTTCCGCGCTGAAGTTTCCAGAAACCGCCGAACAGGCGGCACTGGCCTTGGTTTAGCCATGGTTAGCCAGGTCATAGAAGCACATGAAGGTGAGTTTACAATTGAATTATCCAAATTAGGCGGTTTAAAAGTGTGTATCTTTTTACCGTCTGATAACTCAAAAGGTGGTTAATGTATGAACCAAACCATTGTCATCGTTGAAGATGAAATAAAAATAGCTGAGATTATTATTGAATACCTTCACAGCCACGGTTATCAAACTCAATATTTTGAATCGGGTGAGGGGGTGATTAACTGGCTAGAAAATAACCAAGCTGACTGCGTATTGCTGGATGTTATGCTGCCAAATAGTCAGCTTTATGGCGATGGTTTAGAACTCTGTAAGAATATTCGCCGTTTTAGCCAAGTGCCCATTATGATGATTACCGCTCGAGTTGAGGAACTTGACCGTATTTTGGGTTTAGAATTAGGTGCAGATGACTATATTTGTAAGCCGTTCAGCCCGCGTGAAGTGGTGGCCAGAGTCAAAGCGCTGTTACGTCGTTCAAACTTACCGAATCAAACAATACAATCAAGCGATTGGCAACTTGATGAACAGCGCTATCAAGTTCACTTTAAAGATAAAAGTACTGACCTTTCTGCCGTAGAATTTGAAATTCTGCAAACACTCTCTAAATCACCAGGCAGAATCTTCTCCCGCTCGCAAATTATTGACAGCATTTACCATGATAATCGAGTGGTTTCTGACCGCACTATTGACAGCCATATCAAGAAACTCCGCCAAAAACTCAGCAGTGCATTTGGTGAAAACGATTGGATTCAGTCTGTTTATGGTGTGGGTTATAAGTTTTTATTAGATAAAACAGAAGGGTAAGAGTATTTATGATTAATAAAAATATTAACCACGAAGACACGAAAGCACGCAGAATTCTAAAATAGCACACTAGTTTTATTTGAATGAATAACCCTACTAATTGCCATTCGTTATAAAACCTTATAAATAAAGTATTTATGTCGCACGAGTTAAAACATATGAACAGTGTTATCTCTAATCGCTATTACTCCTTTTTAAACCTTCGTGTCTCCGTGTCTTCGTGGTTGATTCTAACTAATCAATCACAAAATATGGATACCTAAAAAGAGAAACCAACACCTTTCACAAACTACCATTTTGCTTGCATAAAGTTTGCACAGTTCATTGAGATACTACACCTGACCAAAACAGAAAGCGTAAAAATGGTTCTCTTAAAAAATCCGCTTCTGTTTATTAACATACCCTGTTTAGGAGATTATCTCATGAAAAAACTCACTACTCTTATGGCGGCTCTTGCTTTAACTTCTGCTTCATTTGCTGTCTATGCCGATTCACACATGAATGATAAAGGGGCTAAAAAATGTCACCATCACTCTATGCATAAAGATCATAAAAAATTAAGCCCAGAAGAACGCCAAGCAAAAATGGAAAAACGCATTAGCCATAAGGTTGAGCGCATGACTAAAAAGCTTGATTTAACTGAACAGCAACAGGCTCAGTTAACTGATATTTTAAAAACTAAAATGCAAAAGAAACGCCAACTCTATAAAGAAAGCAAACAACAAATCGAAAATATTCTGAACCCAGAGCAGATTCAGAAAATGAAAGCCTTTAAAAAAGCTTAAAGTAAAACGAGAGCAATATGAGCCAACGTTTAAAACGTTCTAATATTGCTCTTTTTTTTCTTTTTCTTTAATTTAGTGCCCTTTTCAGCTAAGTGTCTATGCTGAACCACGACCTCTTTTTTAGGTCGCTCAAACTCCATCCAACAATCAAGCTTGTCCCAAACCTCATCTAAACCTTGCTTATTTAAAGATGAAAAAAGTTGAACTGTTGCATGAGGATAGTTCTCTTCAATAATATTTTGCATGGTATGCAGGCTAGCATTTGCTGGACCTTTCTTTAACTTATCAGATTTGGTTAACAGAACATGAACAGGCAAACCTATATCTAAGGTCCAATCCAACATCACTAAATCAATTTCAGTGGGTTCCATTCTCGAATCAACCAATAAAATTAACCCTTTTAAGGCTTCTCGTTTTTCTAAGTAGGTACTTAACCCTGCTTCCCAGGCGCGTTTTACTTTTACATTCACCTTGGCAAAACCATAGCCTGGTAAATCCACTAAAGCACGAGTCTCATCGACTGGAAAAAAGTTAATTAACTGAGTACGCCCTGGGGTTTTACTGGTTCTTGCCAAGGTTCTCTGCGTTGTAATCACATTTAAAGCGCTCGACTTACCTGCATTAGAACGTCCAGCAAAGGCGACCTCATGGGTAAGCTCTTCTGGACATAAATCAATAGTGGGTACACTTTTTAAGTAAGTGGCTTGCTGATAAAGAGGATGCTGCATAGTCGTGTCATAAGTTCCATTGGTGAATTAGCCGCCTTCATTCAATCATCAATAACCCCCAAAACTAAAGGGCTTTACAAGTCTATTCATGGCGTACAAAAATCATATTTTAATACTTTATCAATGATTTACATAGGTATATACTCTATCCTATTTTTTAACTGATTCTATCTAGTTACCAGATGGTTTGTATATAAAACGCCCTTTTAAAATTAAAGGGTAAAGTGAAGAATTCTGTTTTTTTGTATATAAAACAGTCACCTACAAATCAGTAAATAATAATAGCTTTCTAGATAAAAATAACCAAAACGATACTATGACTGAAATAACACAAGCTAAAACGAACCCTACTATGCCCTCTAGAGAGCCTAATAAAACCACTCAAGTTAAAAAAACGAGTGTTTTTATGAACTTTTTAGGCTCAATGAATCTAGCCGTTACATTATTGGTTATGCTCTCTATCGCCTCGGTAATAGGTACCGTATTACAGCAAAATCAAACGGTACAAGATTACATTATTAAGTTTGGTCCATTTTGGAGCCAGGTATTTGAACAGTTAGGTTTGTTTCATGTTTATGGTGCAGCTTGGTTTGTATTGGTACTAGTGTTTTTATTAGTTTCAACCAGTGTTTGTGTAACCAGAAACACCCCCACCTTTTTAAAAGACATGAAACAGTACAGTGAAAAACTGTCTAAAAGAGCACTGCAACATCAACCAAATAAAACCGTTATTGAAAGCCCTTTAGCTTTAGAACAACAACAGGGATACGCTAAAGCATTGCTTGAACATAATGGTTATAAAACCAAAGTACATACTCGTGATGATGGCAGTGTGACTGTTGCTGGTCTAAAAGGTCGTTGGAACCGATTAGGGTATTTCTTTACCCATGTTTCCATTATTGTGATTTGTGTAGGCGCTTTACTAGACAGTAACCTATTGCTTAAATTTAGAGAGTTAACAGGCGATTTAATGCCAGAAACTCGTTCTGTCAGTTTAGATCAAATTGACCAAAAATCTTGGTTAGGGCCTGAAAACCTCTCTTTTAGGGGGTCTGTTAATGTTCCTGAAGGAGAAAAAACAGATGTACTATTTCTTCCTTATGAAAACGGTTATTTGGTTCAAAAACTGCCGTTTACAGTAGTGAATAAAAACTTCCGAATTGAATATTACGACACAGGAATGCCTAAGTCATTTGAAAGTGATTTAATTCTAACAGCACCCGATCTAGACAAACCAATCGAACAAACCATTGCAGTAAACCACCCTCTTTATTATAAGAACTATGCCATTTATCAATCCTCTTTTGGTGATGGTGGTACAAAGCTAAATATTAAAGTTCACCCTCTTTTATCGCCAATTGAAAACGCCATTAAAATTGAAACAAGCGTTAATAGTATTGAACCTTTAAAAACCCCTGTTGGTACCTTTAAGGCGGAGTTTAATGACTTTAAAATGCACAATATTGTGCCTGCTACTGAAGAAGAATTTAAATTAACTGGCCACAAAATGCATAACAATGGGCCAACCATTATCTTTAAAGTAAGAAATGATCAAGGTAAAGCTTGGGAGTATGAAAACTACTTCTTACCAAGTAAACAAGAAGAGCGCTGGTTCTTTATGACGGGTGTGCGTACAAGCAATGCCGAACCATTTAGATACCTCTTTATTCCAGCAGATGCAAACCGCAAAAAAGAGCGTTTCTTCAAACTATTAACTAAAATCAATAACCCGTTAACCACTAAAGAGTTATTTGCTAAGCTGTACCCTAAAGCCCCTGATATGTCACAACAAAGCTATGACACTCAAACCAAGTTACTACAACAACTATTGATGTTATTCCGTAGTAAAGGTTTTAACGGTATCTCAGGTTTTGTTGAGAAAAACGTACCTAAAGAAGACCGTGAAAAAGTGTCTGATTTCTACTTCAGCCAAACCAGTTTTGTGTTGCAAACACTCTATATGGATCTATTAAAAGAAGAAGGTGTTGTTAAGAGTTATGACGAAGAGATTTCTGACTTTGATAAAACTTGGTTTGAAGATGCTTTAAATACCATTTCAGGCCTATCAGTTTATGGGCCTCCAATGTATTTTGAAATTGAAAACTTTAAACACATTGAAGCCACAGGATTACAAATTACCAAGTCACCAGGTAAAGACGTGGTTTACTTTGGTAGTGCCATGTTAATCATAGGTGTATTCTTCTTGTTTTATGTAAGACAACGCCGTACTTGGATTCATATTCAATCTAAAAACAATGACGATGAAACAGAAGGTTTGGAAGTGACTATTGCTTCTAAAGATAATAAAGATTTACCAGAAACCACCAAAGAATTTGAATCTATTGTGACCAAGATTCAAGATTATAATAACAAGTCACTAGAACAAAAAGATAACAACAAACAAAATTCAGATAAATAATAAGGCTACGATTATGCAAACTGAAAATTACATGGACGAATTTAAAAATTCAAATAGGCCATCCATATCAATTCGAGATATTGCTTGGGCATCTTTTGTTACTTTCATCTCCTTTTATGGGTGGTATGAATTTGGTAACTTAATGGATGAGTATGAGGTGGCCATATTAATTGGTACTGCTATCAGTTTGATTTGGTTGGGTCGCTTTTGGCCAAGCATTCAAACCGTTACCCTTGTTACTGCTGCAATGAGTTTTTTAGCCATTTGGACCTATGCTAACCATGGCAATGTGTTTGCCGCTAATGAACAAGCGTTTTTCTTAAAGTATTTAATATCCAGTCAATCTGCCATTATGTGGATGAACGCACTGATTATATTAGCAATGGTCACCTACTTTTTAGCACTCTATCAGAAATCTGAATTTACTGGAAAAGTGGCAACTGCCATGGTGTGGTCGGCGGCTGTTTTTGGCTTAATTGGAATGATGGTTCGCTGGCGCGAATCGTATATCATTAATTTTGATTACGGCCATATTCCAGTCAGTAGCCTATATGAAGTTTTTGTTCTATTTGTTGTGTTAACTGCACTTATTTATCTCTATTACGAACAAAAATACAAAACACGAAACCTGGGTGGTTTTGTCATGATGGTTCTGAGTGCCGCTGTTGTCTTTATTCTTTGGTATATTTTTGATAAAGATGCGCATGTAATTCAACCATTAGTACCTGCACTAAAAAGCTGGTGGATGAAAATTCATGTACCTGCTAACTTTGTAGGTTATGGCACCTTCTCTATTGCCGCAATGGTGGGTTTAGCTTATTTACTTACCGCTAAAATCGCTGCTAAAAACCCAGATAGTGCTTTTGTTAAACGTATGCCTTCATTAGAAATGATGGATGATTTAATGTACAAAAACATTGCCTTAGGTTTTGCCTTCTTTACCATTGCCACCGTATTAGGTGCTATGTGGGCTGCCGAAGCTTGGGGTGGTTACTGGTCATGGGATCCTAAAGAGACCTGGGCACTAATTGTATGGCTTAACTATGCGGCTTGGTTACATATTCGTATGTCTAAAGGTTGGCGTGGTACACCGATGGCTTGGTGGGCACTGATTGGTTTATTGGTTACTACTTTCGCCTTTTTAGGGGTTAATATGTTCTTATCAGGTTTACACTCGTACGGTGAGTTGTAATTAACCTAAATGATTTTGAGGAGTTCATAATGAAGCGCAGAACATTTTTAGCTGGTTTAACAGGTCTATTAGCAACAACGAGCATATCTACTTTTGCCGCTGAAGGGTTTGGTTTAGAGCAAGGAGTGGAATATAAAATGGTTCCACAACCGCAATCTACTGCACCTCATGCAAAAAAGGTCGTTGAGATATTTGGTTATACCTGCCCTCACTGTTATCACCTAGAACCGAGTTTACATGAGTGGTTAAAAACCAAACCTAAAGATGTTCATTTTGAGCGTATGCCCGTGGTATTTAACCACCCAAACTGGATATTTATGGGTCGCGTTTTCTATACTGCTCAAGAACTCGGTGTGTTAGAACAATCTCACACCCCATTTTTTGATGCCTTGCATAGAGATAAAAAAGAGCTCTTTACTCCAGAGAAAATTGCTCAATTCTTTACTCAATTTGGGGTTAAAGAAGCCGATTTTATCGCCACCTTTAAGGGGTTTAAAGTTGACCAATTAGTTAGACAAGCCGCTAAAATGACCCGTGCCTATGGTGTTGAAGGTGTACCTGCGATTGTAGTAAATGGTAAATATCTTACGGATGTGCCTATGGCTGGTAGCCGCGATAAAATGTGGACAGCTGTAAACCAGTTAACCAATCAATAAAGAACACCGTAATATTTTAATTCACCCATATTTACCAATCTATACGCGAGATATAAAGTCTCGCGTATCCATATTGTTTAAATCCGCTATTCCTCTTGTTTGTTCAAATTTACTCTAAATATTAAGTTACCAGGCCTGGTTATTTCGTTTATTAATCTTCATAATAAAGCCTGTTTAGCACTCTGCAATTCAATTTAAAAAAATCAAAAAAGCGAGCATGCCATGAAAGCAGCCAATCTATTTGTTAAATGTCTAGAAAATGAAAATGTTGAATTTATTTTTGGAATTCCTGGTGAAGAAAACCTAGATATCATGGATGCGCTTCTTGATTCAGAGATTAAATTCATCACCACACGACACGAACAAGGTGCCGCTTTTATGGCGGATGTTTATGGTCGTTTAACGGGTAAACCTGGTGTCTGTATGTCAACACTTGGCCCTGGTGCAACTAACTTAGTTACAGGGGTTGCCGATGCCAATATGGATAATGCCCCGCTTGTGGCTATTGCTGGCCAAGCAGGCACAACTCGTTTGCATAAAGAATCGCACCAGGTAGTAGACCTAGTTAGTATGTTCAAACCCATTACCAAATACGCAACCCAAGTTTTAGAACCCGAAACCATTCCAGAAGTGGTACGTAAAGCCTTTAAAATTGCCGAAGCCGAAAAGCCAGGTGCCACCTTTATTGATCTACCTGAAAACATCACTGAGATGGACACCGATGAGTTACCACTGCCTGTCAGCACCAACCGTTTGACCTTTGCCCATCGCAGTTTATTAAAGCAAGCAGCTGAACTGGTAGCTGAAGCTAAAAATCCACTTATTTTGGTCGGTAATGGTGCCGTACGTTCTCGAGCTGGAAAATATATTGAACAATTTATAAGCACTCACAAAATACCCGTTGTAAATACCTTTATGGCTAAAGGTATTATCCCGTTTTATAACGATATGGCGATGGGAACCGCTGGTTTACAAAAAGGTGATTATGAAAATGCGGGGTTTGAAAAAGCGGATTTAGTCATTTGTGTAGGCTTTGATATGGTGGAATATCATCCCCATCTATGGAATCCAAATCGACAACACACCATTATTCACATCGACACTAAAAAAGCCGAAGTGGATAACCGTTATATTCCTGAAATTGAGCTTATTGGTAATATTGGTGCTAACTTTGCAGGATTAGGAGAGGCTTTAGATGAAATTCTTGAAACGCCTATCAACTCTACAGACATTGAGTTTCATTTACGTGAAGCGATGATTAATGAGATGAATCGCTGCCGTAAAAGCGATGCTTGGCCAATGCTGCCACAAAAGATTATTTGGGATCTGCGTACCGCCATGAAATCAGATGATATTGCAATCAGTGATGTTGGTGCCCATAAAATGTGGATGGCACGTATGTTCCGTTGCGATGAACCTAATACTTGTATTATCTCAAATGGTTTTGCTGGTATGGGCATTGCCGTGCCTGGTGCGGTGGCGGCCAAACTCGCCTATCCTAAAAAAGGCGTTGTTGCGGTAACAGGCGATGCTGGATTTATGATGAATTCACAAGAAATTGAAACTGCTTTACGCTGCCAAACACCTATTGTGATTCTGATATGGAATGACAGCCAATACGGCTTAATTGAGTGGAAGCAACAACGCCGTTTTGGCCGTGCCGCTTATATTGATTTTAAAAATCCAAACTTTGTAGATTACGCAAAATCATTTGGTGCACAAGGCGTCCGCATTGAATCTGCAGACCAGTTATTGCCAGCCTTACAAACGGCACTTAATAGCAATACCGTTACTATTATCGATTGCCCTGTAGATTACTCGCAAAATGATCGTTTAACAGAACTGTTAGGTAATGTTTTATCTGAAATAGATGATTGATTGAAAAACAAAACACTGCAATTAAATACGAATTAAATTAGGATGTTAGCTCTATTAATTTGTAATGATGGGCTAAAAGTTTTACAAACTAAACTTACACCTTCATAATCTTTTAAATAACCAGGCCTGGTAGTTTGAGTTATTTAAAAATTTAAAATTTAGAATATTTTTAAAATAGGCAAGACTATGATTTATATCGAACGAAATTCAACTGGTGATATTGATAATATTCATTTTGCTCCAGCTCCTAATTTAGAAGAGATTAGTCTTCACGATCCTAAATTAAAAGAGTTTATTGAAACCGCACCTAATAGCGAAGAAATTATTCAAGCCGTATTAAATCGCTTAGATTTAGATATGGTTCGTATTATTGAAGATGTGATTGATATCTTAATTGATAAAAATATTATGCTGTTTACTGACTTACCTGATGCGGTACAAAATAAAATTCTCTTTAAGAAAAATATTCGTAACCTTTCAAGCGGCAACTCAATTATTGAAGAAGAAGAGTTAATTAACTTTTAATGTTTTAACGCTCTTAAAGCGCCTAAAAATTCAAAACCATAGCGGGCTAATTTGGTTTCACCCACCCCGCTAATAGCTAATAATTCAGAATCAGTTTGTGGTCTTTTCTGCGCCATTTCCACTAAAGTAGCATCGCCAAAAACTTGGTAAGCGGGTATGTCTTCGCTCTCTGCAATCTCTTTTCGTAAAGTTCTTAACTCTTCAAAACAAGCTCTGTCTTTATCTAATAAGGTCTCTTTAGATGATTTTTTACCAGGCCTGGTCACTTTTGCATTCTGTTTTTTTGGAAACGCTAATTGAACCTCTATCTTACCTTTTAAAACATCACCAGAAAGCGCTGTAAGCTTCAATACCGAATAATTTTGGATATCTTGATAGAGATACCCTAAATGAATCAATTGACGCAGTATGCTTGACCATTCGTGCGCTGAATACTCTTTACCAATTCCATAAGTGCTTAATTGATGATGATTGAGATTTCGAATACGCTCATTATCCATGCCACGCAAGACATCAATCACTTGTTTAGCACCAAAACCTTGATTCATTCTATACACACAAGACAACGCTTTTTGCGCGGCCTGTTTGCCATCAAATAAGGTGGGAGGATCTAAACAGATATCGCAATTGCCACACGGTTTATGGCTAGGTTCCGCAAAATAATTGAGTAAAACATTGCGTCTACAAGTTTGCGCTTCCGCAAAATCCACCATACTGGAGAGTTTAAAATTCTCCAAACGACGTTGGTTCTCATCAGGTACATTTTCAACAAAATGTTTTGCGGTGGCCACATCTTGCATACCAAACAACAATAAGGCTTCTGAAGGCAAGCCATCACGCCCCGCTCGTCCTGTTTCTTGGTAATATCCTTCTATGTTTTTAGGTAAATCGTAATGCACCACAAAACGCACATTGGGTTTATCAATCCCCATACCAAACGCCACAGTAGCGACTACAATATCAACTTCATCACGAATAAATTGCTGATGAACAGAGTGTCTTATCTCAGCAGGTAAACCTGCATGATAGGCTTTGGCATTAATACCTTCATCTTTCAGTTTTTCAGCGACTTCTTCAACCCGTTTACGACTTAAAGCATAAACAATCCCACTCTCTTTTTGATGGGTTTCTAAAAACCCCATCAATTGCTTCATTGGATTGTGTTTTTCGAGCACTTTATAACGAATATTTGGACGGTCAAAACTGCTGATATGCACTTTAGGATTATGAAAGTGTAATTTATCGATAATATCTTGGCGGGTGGTTCTATCGGCTGTGGCGGTTAACGCTATAAACGGTACTTGATTAAACCACTCTCTAAGCGAACCCATTTGACTGTATTCAGGTCTAAAATCGTGACCCCATTGCGAGATACAATGCGCTTCATCAATGGCAAATAAACTAATCGGTAGACTTTGTAAACGCTGAATGAATTGCTGATTTAATAAACGTTCTGGCGACACATAAAGCAGATCTAATTGACCTAAATGTAATTGACTTAATACATTTTCAGCTGATTGAGCATCTAAACTTGAGTTGTAATAAGCAGCACTCACACCATTGGCTTGCAAAGCAGAGACTTGATCTTGCATGAGGGCAATCAATGGCGAAACCACAATAGCCGTACCAGAGCGAATAAGCGCAGGGATTTGATAACAGAGCGATTTACCGCCCCCTGTTGGCATTAAAACAAAACAGTCTTGTCCTGAAATAACATCATCAATAATCTCTGCTTGCTGGCTACGAAACTGGTCGTAACCATAAACACTTTGTAAAACTTGCAAGGCCGTTAACGACATAGAAATATTCTGTTTAATGAATGAGCGGGTAAATTAGAGGATTACTCAATAAATTACAAGTTGGCTAAGCTATTAAACTGTTATTTTTAAGTTACCAGGCCTGGTAACTTACTAAATTCAATCTAAATAAACAGTGACTTCTTCTAGGGTTTTGCGTTTAGGTAATGAATTTGAGAAGCATTGTTCGTCAATACTTCCTATATATAAAGCACCAATAATTTCAATATCATTACGTTGTAACTCTAGCTCTCTATAGGTTCTACTATCAGAGATAATGGGGCCTGTACTCCACTGAACGCCCATACTTTGTTGCCAAGCCATTAATTGAAAATTTTGTATCGCACAGGCACAAGCCGCATAGTCTTCTTTTTGAGTGGTTTCACATTGAGATAAAGCTTGACCAACTAATACCACTTTGGGTATTTCCATAAATTTAGCAAACGCTTTTTCATAAAAACGCTCATAACAACACGCTTCTAATAACGCTTTTTTATTTGCTCTATTATCCGCATAAATATGCGCTAATTTCATTTTAGCTTCATCACCTATCACCCAAAACCGCCATGGTTGAGTCAGTTTATGGTTAGGTGCCCAAAGCGCAGCTTGTAAACAAATATTCAACTTTATATCATCAACAGGCGCAATGTCTTTATCCAAAAATTGGTAACATGTTCTTCTTGATTGAATTAACTCATAAAGAGATTCTGTTTCAATATTGGTCGATTTCATTGCTGTTCTTGTCCTAAAATTTAGTTTTACATTACCCCTTAAAAAATCAAATAAGCCCTTGGGATAACTTATGTATTTTTGTGGATAACTATAGCAAAAATTCAAAACCTAAATTTTATCCACATTTCACGCACACTTACACACATACTTTATCAGAAACTCTACACACACCTTAACCACAATCTAACTATTTGATAAAATGATCAAATCAATACTTATCTACAACTTTCTTGTTGCTAATAAGAACTATAAGAAGTTATATATAAAGAAAATATATACTTTACTTACGCAACCACTTATCCAATAAACACACATAATCTAACTCAATAAAAGGCCATTAGATGACTTTAAATGAACTCAAATACATTGTGGCTGTTGCTAAAGAAAAACATTTTAGAAAAGCCTCAGAAACCTGTTTTGTGAGTCAACCTACTTTAAGTGTCGCTATTAAAAAATTAGAAGATGAACTGGGCGTTATTTTATTTGAACGACGTAAGCAAGATGTTTTGATTACTTCAGTAGGGAAAAAAATTATTACCATTGCTGAAGAAATTTTAGAACGCAGTAAAGACATTAAACAAATTTCAAAAGAAGCTCAGGGCGATTTAAGCAGTGAATTAAAAATTGGTGCAATCTATACCATTGCTCCGTACTTACTTCCTAAACTGATACCCAGTTTTCATAAATTAGCCCCTAACATCCCGCTAATCATTGAAGAGAACTATACCCATGCTTTAGCAGATAAATTACAATCTGGCGAATTAGATGTTGTTATTTTATCACTACCCTTTGATGAACCTAATATTGAAACCTATCCTCTCTATGAAGAAACATTTAGCGCCATCATTCCTAAAGAACACCCTTTAGCCAAAGGTAATAAACCCATAAAGCTACAAGAAATTGAAGATGAAACCGTTTTATTATTGGGCTCTGGACACTGTTTTAGAGATCAAGTTGTTGAAGCTTTTCCAAACTTAATGCATTTAAACTACCAAAGTGACCGTTTACAAAAAACATTTGAAGGCAGTTCATTAGAAACCATTCGTTATATGGTTTCTTCTGGAGTAGGTATCTCTATCTTTCCATGTACATCGCTCTCAGAACGTGATGAAGAGCTTTTTACCATAAAACCATTAGCTAACCCCGTTCCCAAGAGAACGGTTGCCCTTGCATGGCGTAAGACGTTTTCACGAATGCAAGTTTTAGAATTATTTAAACAAGCAATTGCAGATATTAAAATACCTTGTACACTGTCTGAAAATAAGTAATTAACTTTAGAGAGTTTTGTGTAACTCAATAGTACGGATTACAACAAAGAGCTCCAAAAATAAAATGATTGATATGAAAAAAACTTTAATTACGGTTCTATTAAGTGGAATCGTGTTTAGCGTCAATAGTTACGCTAATACTTCAGAAGCTAAAAATGAAACGCTTGTTAAAGCTAGTCCAATGAGTAGTACAGACCCCTATGAAAACTTTAACAGGGTTATGTTTGATTTTAATATGGGCTTTAATGATACCGTTGGTAAACCTGTTGCTAATGCTTATAACGGG
Organism: Thiomicrorhabdus sp. Kp2; assembly: GCF_000478585.1. Classification (NCBI taxonomy): domain Bacteria; kingdom Pseudomonadati; phylum Pseudomonadota; class Gammaproteobacteria; order Thiotrichales; family Piscirickettsiaceae; genus Thiomicrorhabdus; species Thiomicrorhabdus sp. Kp2. The sequence goes on along the minus strand of NZ_ARWI01000001.1, from coordinate 1,562,497 downwards.
GTATTACCACAACCTGTTAGAACTGGAATCAGTAATGTTTTTGATAATTTAAAAACACCGTTATCCGCCATTAACTGTTTTTTACAAGGTAAAGCAGAAGATGGGCTATCTGAGATTATGCGTTTTACAATCAATACCACTTTTGGTTTATTTGGTTTATTGGATGTCGCTGAACCAGCAGGTCTTCAAGCAAAAAGAGAAGATTTAGGCCAAACTTTATACCATTGGGGTGTTTGGAATGAAAGCAATTATTTAGTTCTTCCCATTGTTGGTTCATATACCACTAGAGAGTTGGTGGGTGGTATGGCTGATAATGTTTATGATCCTACCTATAACCAATTTTTAGATGTCGATGATACAGGCAGAGTGCTAATATTAATGGGGGATAAATTTGTGGCTTACACCAAAGTCGTTAAATTATTAGAAGATATGAAAACACAGCCAGATCCTTATGTATTTAGCCGTGAAAGTTATTTACAGTATCGTACAAATCTTATTTATGATGGCAAAGCCCCTGTAGCAAATTTAGATGATTTTAATTTTGATTAAAACGTTGTTTCCTGTGAAAAAAAGATAGTCTAATAATAAATCATTGGTTTATCTATTAGACTGAATAACATTGACTAAAAATCAGTTTCTAGTATCCTTTACGCTCTATAAATTTCATTTATGACAGGCTGATTTTCTTATGAACCTTTTGGCATTCAATCTTCCGATTGTAGTGTTACTACCCTTTTTTGGCGCCATTTTAGTAGCCTATTCAGCAAAATTTAACCGTTTAGCTGCGGCTTATACCAGTGGCTTAGTTACTCTATTAAGTTTAGCCTTTTTAATCCCTTCCATTTCTCAGGTTTTTGCTGGAGAAACATTAATACAAAGCTGGTCTTGGTTAGAAGGTATCGGCCTGTTTTTTGCCTTCCGTTTAGATGGTTTATCCCTGTTATTTGCACTGATGATTTTGATTATTGGTCTTTTAGTCATTATCTATGCCCGTTATTACCTTGCTCAAAAAGATTCAATGGGGCGTTTTTACGCTTATTTGATGATGTTTATGGGTTCAATGTTAGGTATTGTGCTCTCTGAAAATGTTCTGCAATTAGTGATTTTCTGGGAACTAACTTCAATCACTTCATTCTTATTGATTAGTTATTGGCAACATCGTCGAGATGCCCGTGAAGGTGCCAGAATGGCCTTAGCTATTACAGGCGCTGGAGGTTTAGCGTTACTGGGTGGGGTTTTATTACTAGGTCATATTGTAGGTAGTTATCAATTAAGTGATATTTTGCTTCAGGGTGAATTAATTCGTAATCACAACTTGTATGAAGTCACTTTAATTTTGATTTTATTGGGGGTATTTACAAAGTCTGCCCAATTTCCATTTCATTTTTGGCTACCTCACGCCATGGCTGCGCCTACCCCTGTTTCGGCCTATTTGCATTCGGCCACAATGGTTAAAGCAGGTATCTTTTTATTAGCACGATTCTTCCCTGTACTTTCTGGAACAGATATTTGGATGTATTTAGTGGGTGGCGCTGGCATGATTACTTTGCTTATTGGTGCTTACACCGCTTTATTTAAGCATGATTTAAAAGGATTATTAGCTTATTCAACTATCAGTCATTTAGGATTAATAACCCTATTATTTGGATTTGGAACGCAATTAGCGGCAGTAGCCGCCATATTCCATATTATTAATCACGCTACCTTTAAAGCTTCGCTGTTTATGGTGGCTGGAATAATCGATCACGAAACAGGTTCTCGTGATATGCGTAAAATAAATGGTTTAATCAAATATATGCCTCACACAGCCGCCTTGGCCATCATTGCTTCTTTTGCTATGGCAGGGGTTCCTTTATTAAATGGTTTTTTAAGTAAAGAGATGTTCTTTGCTGAAGCCGTCAGTGCTTCACAAGCCTCTATATATGCCTGGGCAATACCTGTATTAGTGACTATTGCAGGTATTTTATCGGTCGCCTATTCATTGCGTTTTATTCATGATGTTTTTTTTAATGGCGAACCCGTTGGTTTACCAAAAACACCACATGAACCGCCTCGATTTATGAAAATACCAGTAGATTTATTGGTTATTACTTGTTTAGCGGTTGGAATTTTACCGATGTATACCGTTGCGCCTATTTTAGATGTAGCGGTAACAGGAACTTTACAAACAACACCTCCACAATACAGTTTAGCGATTTGGCATGGCTTAAATTTGCCAATTATGATGAGTGTCATCGCTTTGGTTGTCGGTGGATTAATTTACTTTAATAGAAAAGTATTAATAGAAAATTATGAACGTCATGAACATATTAATGCTAAAGCCTATTTTATGACGTTAATGGATAAACTAACTCGTTTTAGCATTAAAGTGAGTCGCAGTTTTGACAAAGGGTCATTACAAAACTCAGCGGCATGGATTATTTTTGCTTCCATTATTATTTCTAGCTTTGGTTTCTTGAGTTTTAATAGCGCATTATTGGGTGATAGAGCGTTAATGGAGATTGATCCTGTCAGTGTGGTAGCGACTTTAATGCTTATTTTGGCCAGTATTATGACAGCGATTTGGCACAGAAAACGTATTGTAAGTTTGGTGGTCATTGGGGTTGTTGGACTGGTTGTTTCATTAGCATTTATTAAATTTTCAGCACCAGATTTAGCTTTAACGCAAATTTCAGTAGAAGTCGTCACCATTATTCTATTATTACTCGCCCTATATTTTTTACCGCAAAAAACACCTAAAGAAATAGGTCAAAGCCGTTTATGGCGAGATGCTGGATTAGCCGTACTTTCAGGGGTGGGGGTTACGCTCTTTACCATGATGGTATTGAGTCGAGAGTTTGAACCTATCTCCTATTATTTCTTAAATAACAGTGTGCCAGGTGGTGGTGGAACGAATGTGGTAAATGTTATTTTGGTTGATTTCCGTGGTTTTGATACCTTAGGTGAAATTGTGGTTTTAGCTTTAGCAGGCCTGGGTATTTACGCTATGTTGCAAGGCTTAACACTGCCTGCGCCAGATAATGATATTGATGGCAGAGTCTGGAGTAAAGACACCCATCCCGTTATTTTACAAACCTTTACCCGTTTAATGATGCCTCTCATGATATTGGTAGCGGTATATATATTCTTACGTGGTCATAACCTTCCAGGAGGCGGTTTTATTGCTGGTTTAATAGCATCTGTAGCATTAATTGTGATGTATCTATCTAACGGTATTGAATGGACTCAAAAACGTCTACCCATAGATATGCATTTAGTGATTGGTTTTGGTCTATTAATCGCCACGGCCACTGGTTTAGTTGCAATGGGATATGGCTACCCATTCTTAACCTCTGCTTTTAGCCATATTCATTGGCCAGTAGTCGGTGAATTTGAACTGGCCAGTGCCATTGCCTTTGATTTAGGTGTTTTCTTGGTGGTTGTAGGGGCAACGGTCATGAGTTTAGTGCAGTTAGGTAAACTCAGTACACTTTCTCATAAACAACAACATGCCTATCATGCTCAAACTCAAATTGAAGAGGGTAATCAATAATGGAATGGTTAATATCGATTGCAATAGGTGTAATGACCACAGCAGGTGTGTTTTTAACACTGCGCGCTAGAACTTTTCCAGTGGTATTAGGCTTAACATTATTGGCTTATGCTGTGAATGTTTTCTTATTTGCAATGGGGCGTTTAAATAGTGGATTACCAGCAGTAATCAATGATGTGCAAACACAATATGCAGACCCTTTACCGCAAGCTTTAGTCTTAACAGCTATTGTTATTGCTTTTGGGATGACGGCTTTTTTGATTGTATTAGCTTTAAAAGCCCGTTCAGAGTTAGGAAATGATCATGTTGATGGTATTCATCTTGCGAAAGATGAAAAGTCACTAGAACAAATCTTACCGCCAAAGAAAGCAACTAAATCGGCAGGGGGAGAGCTGTAATGTTACTAGAAACCTTTATGCCTGTAGTGTTGCCATTAATTAGCGGTATTGTAGTGCTTCTTGCTAGAACCTGGGGAATTGGCCTACAGCGTATTATTAGTTTATTAGCGGTTTTAGCACTTATTCTCGTTAATTTAAATGCTATACAGGCCGCTGTTCAACTGCCACCACAAGTTTATGCATTAGGTAATTGGATGGCACCGTTTGGTATTGTAATGGTGTTAGATGAGCTCTCTGCAACCTTAGTGTTATTGACTTCGGTATTAGCCTTAGCGGCCTTGTGGTATGCGGTACGCCAAAAAGTGGATGAGAAAGGTGCACATTTTCATGTGTTATTTCATATTCAGCTATTTGGTTTGAATGGCGCATTTATGACTGGAGATGTGTTTAACCTCTTTGTATTCTTTGAAGTATTATTATTGGCTTCTTATGGATTATTATTGCATGGAGGGGGGCGTCTAAAAACCCGTGCTGGGCTTCATTATGTGGCATTAAACTTAGTAGGTTCAACCCTATTTTTATTTGCTGTAGGGGCGTTATATGGCATTTTAGGTACTCTTAATTTGGCCGATATGGCGGTTAAAATCACACAATTATCGCCAGAAGATCAAGGTGTGGTTTCGGCCGCTGGTCTTATGTTATTGGTGGTTTTTGGTATAAAAGCCGCTATGTTCCCACTCTATTTATGGCTTCCGCAAGCCTATTCAAATACTTCAGCACCGATTGCCGCTTTGTTTGCGATTATGACCAAAGTGGGTTTATATGCCATTATTCGTATTCATGGTACTTTATTTGGCGAGCAAGCAGGTGCTTTGGCCTTTATTCATATCCCTTGGGTTTTATGGTTGGGTTTAGTGACACTGTTATTAGCTGCTTTAGGGGTTATGGCTTCACGAAATTTACGTGAACAAGTGGCTTATTTAGTGTTAGCTTCAGTGGCTACTTTGCTTATTGGGGTTGGAATAAACAGCATTGAAGCGATGTCAGCGACCATTTTTTATCTATTTCACTCTACTTTAATCGCTGGAGCGATGTTTCTTCTTGCCGATTGGATTCGTCAAGGTCGTGGTGAAGCTAAAGATCAATTTATTCGTGCTCAAGCTATGCCTAAATCCATATTAGTGGGTAGTATCTTTATATTTGGTGCTGTCGCTATGACAGGCCTGCCACCTTTATCTGGATTTATTGGTAAGTTATTGATTTTATCTTCGGCGTTAACACATCCTGATTTTTTCTGGATTTTAGCCGTTGTGTTAATTTCTGGATTATTAATGATTATTGCCATGGCACGTTCAGGATCGTTACTATTTTATAATGTTTTACCTGAAGAAGAATGTCATACCGTAGATGGTAAAGAAGTTTGTAAAACACCCAAAACCATGGAGTTAAAAGGTGCCGCTTCAGTTATAGGTTTGTTTTCGGTTGCCGTTATTTTAGTGGTTTTTGCCAAACCGTTTCATGAGTTTACCGATTCAGTTGCTAAGCAAATATTTGATAGTAATTTGTATCAACAACAGGTTTTGGAAGTAAATACCATTGCTAACCCACTTAAGGAGTTAGTCGAATGAAAAAGATTTTACCTCATCCAATTTTAAGCTTGGTTTTATGGTTAGTATGGCTACTGCTCAATAATACTGTGGCGCCAGGGCATATATTATTAGGTGCTATTTTGGCATTTTTTATTCCATTGTTAACGTCTGGATTTTGGCCAGAAAAAGTCTGTATTCGTTATCCATTTACTCTGTTTAAGTTTGTTTTGACTGTGCTTTGGGACATTATGATAGCGAATGTAATTGTCGCAAAATTGATTTTAGGCAATAAAGATAAATTACAGCCTACCTTTTTGCATATTCCTCTCGACATAGAACAGCCTCTAGCCATTAGTTTATTAGCTAATACTATTTCATTAACGCCAGGAACGGTCTCTTGTGACCTCAGTGAAGACAAAAAAACCTTGTTAGTGCATGGTCTACATGAAGAAGACCCAGAAGCGACCATAAACGAAATTAAACAGCGCTATGAACAGCCATTAAAAAAGGTGTTTGAATCATGTTAGAAATTAGCTTACAAATGGGTTTCGTTTTAATCTCACTAGCCTTAATTCTAAGCTTTTATCGATTAATTGTAGGTCCAAGTCAACCTGATCGAATCTTAGCGTTAGATACGCTTTATATTAATAGTATTGCGATGTTGGTCTTATCAGGCATCTACTTTGATAGTACAGCTTATTTTGAAGCGGCATTGTTGATTGCGGTTATGGGCTTTGTAGGCACAGTAGCCCTCAGCAAATATTTGCTGCGTGGCGATATAATGGAATAAGGAAATAATATGAGCGAATGGACGGAATATTTATTGGGCTTGTTAATAATTATTGGTGCAGTATTTACATTAGTTGGTTCAATAGGGCTTTATAAACTACCTGATTTTTATATGCGATTACATGGGCCTACTAAAGCCAGTACTTTGGGGGTAGGAGCCATTCTTATCGCCTCAGTGATTTATTTTAGTATGAAACAAGATGCTTTAAGTTTGCATGAAATTTTAGTCACGTTGTTTTTATTTATTACAGCGCCAATTGGTGCTCATTTAATGGCAAAAGCAGCGATTCATATTCATACAAACCAGTTAGCTAAAACGAAAAAATATCACTTTAAAAAAGAGCCTTAAATATCAAAGGTTAGTCACTTGAATAAAGTTATTTATTTGTAAGAGTTCTTGAGTAAAAGCGGTTAATTTAATTTTTAACCGCTTTTTTTGTATCTTAATTTTCCTTCGTTTCTGAATCCTTTTTTATATCCATTTCAACAGGGGGTTTATTGTCTTCAGTACTATGTGGTCTACAAAGTAATATAGCCAATGCAATCGTAATTAAGTGCAGTTCTGGATGTTTTAATAATTGTTCTCCAATAATCGAAAACTGCAAAATTAAAACCACTAATAAAGAGAGAATCAAAGTATTGAACATTTTTAGGTTAGATGGATATTGACCGTGTTTTTTTAAATTAACAAAGTATTTATCAATTAATAAAGCTAATACAACAACGGGTAATAAAGCATCGGTTGGATTATTTAACCAATCCATCATATCTGAAAAAGTAATAATCAAAATGAGCACTAATATTAAAAAGGTTAGGGTAACGGTATGCTCAACAATTTTATTTTTATTATTGACTAATTTTCGAATATAAATAGTGGGTAGAAAGACCAAACCCATAATAGCTAAACTCAGTAATAAATCATTAAAAGCTAAGGCCATACCGAGTAAAGCAGGGGTTAAATTCCCATAAGTTTCAATATGAAACAGTGTTTTCAAATAGGCGATAATTAAAACCGCAAAAGGTAAGGTAAGTAATACTTTAAGGACATTTTGCATGTCCAAACTTAATAATTCTAGATTATAGAGTTTCTCAATATCAAAAGCGTTAGCTGGCTCAACTTGAACCTCGTTAAATTCAATCGTTTCTTTTAAATGGTGACTATGAGTCAGTTTAGAATATTCCAATAAGTTTTTAGTTAAAGGAAAAAGCTTATAGGTGTTATCAGACCAAATATCAATCGTTTGCCAAAATTGACCGTTATAGATTTCTAACCAGCTACGTCTATAACTATTACCTAAATGATCTATCGCAATACCACAAACATTACGAGTAGGTACCTGATAGGTTCTTAATGCAATAAAGAGATTATTTTGTTTTTGTATCCAGGTATTACATGGCTTATCAACTAATTTAGAATAAATGGGTGCTTTTCCCCAGTATTGAAAGTAAAGTTGTAAATAAGTGTCTATTGGAAATGTTTCTGATGGATTGATATTAAATTGATTTTTTTGTAAAAAGTTTAAAAATTTAGACATGTTTTTACGTTGAGAATCATCAATTTGAGTGTATCTATCTCTATCCTCATCAGTAATAGAAAAAGATAATTTAGAAGTCTTTAAATGGGAAAAATAGTATTCAAAAGAAATTGAACCAGGTTTATCATCAATCGAAACAAGGGTTACTCCTCGGTCAATACCCTCTTTATAGTTACGTTTTATAATACGCCAGCCGTTATAATTTAAAGTCTGAGAAACCACTCTATTTTCTTTTGTTGAGTAAGGTAAAGGAAGGCGGATTTCAGTATTCGGTTTAACCTTATTATTAAACTCATAATGCATTACCAATTTACTTTGTAGATGCATTGAGGGTTTAGAAATGGGTATCCAAAAGGTTTTTGCCAAGAAAATAATAATGGCCAAGCCTATTAAACCTAAGACAACTTTTATATTAGTAAGGTGCAACATGAAATTATTGGCTATCCTATTATTGAATCTAAGCTTATTGAGTTATGCGCCTATATTGCAGGCACAAACGATTGTTGGTTGGCTTGAAGATATTACCTTAATAATCAACGATAAAAAGATCACTCTGCCTGCAAAGATTGATAGTGGTGCTGATCATTCTTCTCTTCATGCAAAAGAGATTATCTATTATAAAAAAGATGAACAAACGTGGATTAAATTTACCACAGACAAAGAATTTGTTATAGAAACTCTTTTTTATAAAGAGACGCAAATCAAAACAAAAAAAGCAGGAGTTCAATTAAGGCCAGTGGTGTTATTGGAGGTTTGTATCGCTGGAATAAAAAGAAAAATAGAAGTGAATTTGGTAAACAGAAGTCATTTTTCTAAGCCACTTTTAATAGGAAGATCCGCTCTGGATGGGGTTTTAATTGATCCAACTAAAACACATTTAATACAAAATACAGATTGTGAGCGTTAACTTTTTTAACCTGTGAGGCTTCTTTATACATACTTAAAATAAAAAAACACAGGCGCTTTTTAAAAGAGCCTGTGTTTTTTTGAAAAAAGAATGCATTAAGTGTTCGTTTTAATTTAACCAGAGTATTGGTCACGCTTTAATTTTTCTAAATAGGCTTTGCGTTTCTCTGGTGGTAGAGAAGCTAACATTTGTTGTAATTTTGCTTTTTGCTGAGCGGCAAAATCTTGAGAAGCTTGAGAAGGGGCTGCTATTTTAGCGCCACGTTTTTCTAGGCTTTTACGCTCTGCAATTTTATCAATTTTTTCTTTAAGAATCGCTGCTGTAAAGGGTTTAACAATATAACCATCTACCCCAGCTTGTGCCGCCTCTAATATCTGACTGCGTTTTTGTTCAGCCGTAATCAGCATAAAAGGCATATCTTTAAAATTTTCATCTGCACGGACTTTTTTTAGTAAATCAATTCCTGTCATTTCAGGCATATTCCAGTCACTAACAATAAAGTCATATTTGCCTGTTTGAATCATTGGCCAAGCTTTTGAACCATCGTTAGCATCATCAATATTGGTGAAGCCAAGTTCTTTTAACAGGTTGGTTACGATTCTAATCATAGTAGAAAAGTCATCTACTACCAGAATATTAATATTTTTATCGATTGCCATAATATTAGCCAGCTTCTTAATTTAATTTGTTCATTATAAATTTACTAAATTCTATATCAATAAAAACTTAGCTAGATTTATACCAAATCTATAAAAAAACTAAATTATTAGAACAATTTATCTTTTTTATACGTTTTATTATGTATTAATTAGTTGAATGGCGTTTGTTGAGAAGTTTTAAGAGGAGGGGCATGTAGAAAAACGCCCTCTATTTAGAAGAGGGCATTAAAAGGGGCAATAGAATTATGCCGCTTTTTTGACTGCTTTTTTAGCAGCAACTTTTACTTTTTTCTTACTAGAGAGACCTTTTTTTAGAACCTTTGATGTTGCTTTTTTAATGACGCTTTTAGCATTTTTTTTCTTAATATCTTTTTTAGCTACTGCCTTCATAGTTGCTTTAGTAGCTGCTTTTTTTACTAACTTTTTCTTAAGTGCTTTTGCCATCTTTAAATCCTTTATTTTATGTATAAACATATTTATTACATACTAATAGTAATAAATTATAGATAATACTAACTTTTATGTGATTTAAATACAAATTAATTTTTGTGTTTATATATAATATTTGTTCATTTCATTTTTGGGTCCAATCAAATGACTTTTATTGAGTTTAAAAAGCACTTATTAGATGCTGAAATTACCTTGCCTAAGTTCAGTAAACTAATAAAAGTAAGCGAAAAAAATATTCAATCTTATAAAAAGAAGGGTGAGGTTCCTAACCCGATTGCGGTTATTGTTGTTTGCTTTGTTGAGATGAAAAAAGCGGGTTTGGATTATAAAGAAATCATTGAAAAACTTGAGTTGACCGCTAAAACCAAAAAAGGGGTTGGTTTTGCCAATAAATCAAATAAATCAGCTGATGACTCTAAGCAAAATTAACTTAATAAAGTCTATTTTTATTGAATAGGAATGGCGGTTTTATTAACCACTTTTCTTAATACAAAACTGGTATGCACACCACTTACTCCTGTTATTTGGGTTATGTGGTTAAGTAATAAATCTTGATAAGCTTCTAAATCTTTCACTAATACTTTTAGCTGATAATCTGCGGTTTGACCCGTTAACAGTAAGCATTCCAAAACATTTGGCATTGATTGCACTGCTTTCTCAAATTGTGAAAACCGTTCTTTAGTATGTTTATCCATTGATATATGCAGTAAAGCCAATAAGTCTAAACCGAGTTTTTTCGAATCCAACAAGGTTCTATAACCAATAATTACCCCCGACTCTTCTAACGCCTTAAAACGTCTTAAACAGGCAGAAGGGGATAAGCCAATTTGATCGGCAATCTCTTGATTTGTTAAACGACCGTTATTTTGTAACGCTTCTAAAATGGCTTTGTCATAGCTATCTAATTGCATATTTTCACCAATATTTAAATAATATTTTAATAATTGTATCAATATTAGAATTTAATGTTAATTATTTGATATTTTATGGAATTGTTTGCAATAAAATATACCAGGCCTGGTAATACAATAGAGCTATTAAAACGAACCTGTAAATCTGTTGAGAAAACCCATGAATCCAAAAAAATATCATCGTACTGCAACGCCAGTGTTGGCTAATCGCCAGTGGCCAAATAACTTTCTAAAAAAAGCGCCTATTTGGGTTAGTGTCGACCTACGTGATGGTAACCAAGCCTTAGCTAACCCAATGAGCGTAGAGCAAAAGTTGGCTCTTTGGAAGCAGTTAGTGGCGATGGGTTTTAAAACGATTGAAATCGGTTTTCCGTCCGCTAGTCAGTTAGAGTTTGATTTTACACGTCGTTTGATTGAAGAAGGTTTAATCCCTGATGATGTGACGGTTCAAGTTTTGGTACAGGCTCGTGAACATTTGATTGAGCGAACTTATGAATCATTAAAGGGTGTTAAACAGGCGGTAATTCATGTCTATAACACCACTTCTGTTGTGCAACGTGAAAACGTTTTTGAAAAAAGCCAAGCCGAGATTAAAGCGATGGCTGTTCAGGGTGCTAAATGGGTTCAAGAATATGCTGTTAAAGCGTCTAAGGTAAGCCCTGGTTCAAAATGGGTTTTCCAGTACTCTCCAGAGAGTTTTTCGCAAACTGAAACAGATTATGCGGTAGAAGTTTGCCAAGCGGTAATGGATGTTTGGCAACCTACACCTGATAAAAAATGTATTTTGAATTTACCAGCCACTGTTGAAAGTACCTCGCCTAACCGTTTTGCCGACCAGGTTGAGTATTTTATCAATCACCTACAAAACCGCGAATCTGTACTGATCTCGATTCATACCCATAATGACCGTGGTTGTGCTGTGGCCGCTGCAGAGTTATCGCTTTTAGCGGGTGCAGATCGTATTGAAGGTACTTTATTAGGTAATGGCGAACGTACTGGTAATATGGATATTGTCACGCTTGCAATGAATCTATTTAGTGAGGGTATTGATCCCGAATTAGATCTATCTCATCCAAATCAATGGATACCTGTGGTTGAAGAGGTCACTCAAATACAAACCCATCCTCGCCATCCTTGGGTTGGCGATGTGGTTTATACCGCTTACTCTGGTAGCCATCAAGATGCCATTCGTAAATGTTTATTAAAACAGAAGCCTGATGCTCCATGGAATGTGGCGTATTTACCCATTGACCCCAAAGATATTGGTCGTGATTATGAAGCGATTATTCGTGTAAACAGCCAGTCAGGTAAAGCGGGTTCGGCCTTTGTTTTAGCACAAGAATATGGTTTAAATTTACCAAAATGGGTGCAATTAGATTTTGCCCCTATTGCTCAAACTTTAGCCGAGAAGCAGGGTGGAGTGGTCAGCCATAAAGATTTGTATAATGCGTTTACTAAACAGTATGAATTGGAAGACAGCAGTATTCAAATCAACCATTACCAGCTTGATAGAGATGGGGATTTAGAGCACTTATCGATTGAGGTTAATGGAGAAGTTTGGCAAGGTACAGGCAATGGAACGCTGAGTGCTTTGTGTGATGCTTGGCATAAGCGCACAGGTCATTCTGTTGATGTTATGGATTATGCTGAACACGCATTACATACTTTGGACGATAGCCCTAATGGTGAACAAGGTAAAAATGCTCAGGCAATGGCTTATGTGTATTTGCAAATAGATAACCGTCGTTCAGTGGGTGTAGCTAAAGCCAAAGACACGGTTTCAGCCATGGTGATTGCCTTATTAAAAGGGCTAAATGAAAGTGCTTAGTTCCAAACTTTTGCAAAATTAAAGGCTTTTTATTCAATTAAAATTAATGCGTTAGGTTTTGCACTTTCCACAAGAAAGTTACCAGGCCTGGTAATATTTATTTCATTTATCTATGTCATAATAATTGGGTTTCTAACTTTAGAGAGCCAATTTTATGTATATAGAGACTCAAAACGCCAATCCAGTTGAACTCTATCAACTGTTAACTGGTGGGATAATACCTCGACCCATCGCTTGGATTAGCACCCAAAATGCACAAGGCCTAACTAATATAGCGCCGTACTCCTTTTTTAGTGTCGCAAGTTGCAATCCTCCTGTTTTAACGTTTACTAACGTACCATCAAGAGATGTTTTATCTAAAGATACCCTCACTAACCTTAAAGCTACTAAAGAGTGTGTGGTGCACATCGTATCAGCCTCACAAATTGATGTTATGAATGCAACTTGTGCCAATTTTTCTTCTGAACAAAGTGAAATTGATGAGCTAGCCATTGAAACCGTGGCGAGCCAAAATGTAAAACCACCCAGTGTTAAAGGAGCGCTCGTTCGTTATGAGTGTACTTTGAGGGAGACAATTACCATTTCTGAACAACCTATTGGTGGTGTATTGGTATTGTTAGATGTGGTAGCGATTTATGTAGATGATGCGATTATAAAAGAGAATATTATTCAGCCAAAGTTACTCAATTCGATAGGTAAGCTTGGTGGTAATGATTACAGCTACTCTTATGCAGATATTACATTAGCAAGGCCTTAATCTTACTTTACTGGTTTCACGTGAAACAAAAAAGGTCCACTAAACGGTTGTTTAGTGAACCTTTATAAAGAATTAAGCTGAAAAATTTATTTTTCTACGTAAGCTTTCTCTTTATTGATTTTGTAAGTCCATGGGTAACCATTTACTTTCCAACCAGCTTTTAAGCGGAAACCTTTGTGCTCACCCTCTTTGGTTTTACCACCTTCAAAACCATCCGTCATAATGTAAACGTTTTTAAAGCCGTATTGAGCTAACATTTTGGCGGCTGGTTGCGCACGAGTAGCACCAGAACGGCACATAATCACGTAGGTTGAATCTTCATCGGCATCCAAATCAGCGATTTTTTCTTCAAATTCCGATACAAAATTTGAGTTTACAACAGAACGGTAGCGTGGCTTTTTCTCATCAAATCCATCGTATTTAAAGAAAACAGAAGGAATCATAATTTGAGCCATATCGGTGTAACCGACAAACTGCCATTCTGCAGGAGTACGTACGTCAACCAAAATAACCTTAGGGTCTTTTTTCATCATTTCATAGGTTTCAGCTGCGGTAGCATATAAACCTTGTGGTGTATGACGTTTTGGGTCAGAAGGGGCTGGTGCAGCTTGAACAGAAGAGGCCAGTATTACGGATGTTAATGCGGCTGTAGAAAGCCAAGTCATTGTTTTCATATAATTAATTCCAAGTATCGTTTATGAATAAAATAAATATTTTTACTTATTTTACATAGATTAACGTTTGCTAATATTATATTTAATTATAATTTGTGATAAGTAAATATTATTACTAATTTATTTTAATTTTATCGCTGCTTATAAAGTATTAATTGTATAGATTACAAGTCGCGTTATTATGTAACGAATACTGACCAAAATATCCAACTAGGTGATGTTATGAAAGTCCGCTCGTTTTCCCTTTTACTTATTAGTTTATTTACGCTTTTTTATGGTTCTTTTGCCTACTCTCAACCCAATACTGAAGGTCAACTGGATTGGTTTACTATGTTTATGTGGTTAACGGGTGGGCTGGCTCTATTTTTATATGGCATGGAGCAGCTCATTAAAGGTTTACTTGTGGTTGCGGGTGACCAGATGAAAAATTTATTGGCGAAGCTAACCACTAATCGTGTAATGGGCGCAATTACAGGCGCTGGTGTCACGGCTGTTATTCAATCTTCATCCATTACCAGTGTATTGACTGTTGGGTTTGTTTCAGCAGGCTTAATGACGGTGGGACAAGCAACAGGAATTCTTATGGGTGCCAATCTAGGCACAACGATTACAGCCCAAGTTATTGCATTTAAGGTAACTAACTTTGCCTTATTGATGATTGCGATAGGATTCATAATTCATTTCTTTGCCAAGCTTAATAAAAAAATTGCGATTGGCAGATTAATAATGGGTTTAGGTCTCATCTTTTTTGGCATGAATGTGATGAGTGAAGGCATGTCGCCTCTAAGTAATTATCAGCCATTTCTAAATTTTATGATTGAAATGGAAAACCCACTTTATGGTATTTTGGTTGCCCTGATATTCACCGCATTAGTGCAATCTTCTTCTGCAACCATTGGTATTGTGATTGTTTTGGCTAGTAACGGGTTTTTAACATTACCTGCTGGTATTGCTTTAGCGATGGGGGCACATATTGGTACCACGGTTACCGCTATGATTGCCACAGTCGGTAAGTCTAGAGAGGCCAAAAGAACAGGTTATATGCTTGTTTTAATCAATATATTAGGTGTACTCATATTTATTCCTTTTATCCCAGATTTGGCAATGGCGATAACCGCTTTTTCCGAACCTCAAGCCGCTTCCAGTGGGAATGCTATCGCTTATTTATCAGAAAATGTTCCTAGGCAGATTGCAAATGCAAACTCACTCTTCAACTTTATTATTCTGATTTTATTTCTACCCTTTATTTCGGTATTTCTATGGATTATTCACAAAATAGTCCCAATTGTTGATGACGAAAAAAATACTGCAGAATTTAAACCAGAGTTTATTGATGATGCGCTTTTAAGTACGCCATCAATGGCTATGAATGCCGTAAAGCTTGAGTTAGAAGTTTATCAACAGAAACAGTCGTTGTTTTATAAACGCATTATTGCGTTGGTGGGCGAGCCTAATCTGGATAAACTTTCAAAAGAAGATTTAAATATTCAGCGTTTTAGAAGTTACCAACGAAAAATATTAGCTTACATAGGACGATTAGGTCAGAGTGAGCTTACCCCAGAAGAACAGGAGCAATACCTTAAGTTGCTTAATGTCTTAAATTCACTTGAAGCGATGTTGGAAAGTTTTCAAGCCAATATTTTGAACGTATTACATAATATGATTCAAAACAGTACTAAACCAAGTGAAACGATGTTGCAGCTTGTTGGTCAACTATCCAATGAGGTAGGTAAGTCGATTGATAGAGCGTTAGTGAGTATTTATAAACAAGATAAAGAGTCAGCTATGTCCGTGATAGCTATTAAACCGACTATTGATTTATTAATACAAGATGCACTCAAACATCAGATCAAAAAGTTTCAACCAACCGAACAACGTTTAACGGTTTTTCGATATGAGATGCAATTAGTTGATGGTTTTAAGCAGTTACATACCTTAGCAAAAAGAATGGCTCGATTAGAATTGGCTGAAAAATTGATTCAATCAGAAAGTGCTAACTCCGCCTCAGAAAAAGTAGATTAATCAATTTTGTTTATAAAGACAGTAAAAATTGACTCTCTTAAATGGTGTTTTATTAAACGTTCTCACTGTTCCTAATGCAATCTATAGGGTATGTATTAAAAAAGAGGATAGTGGGCTTTATTTTAAAGATTTTTAACTTAAATAAAGAGATTGTAAAAATTTTAGTTCGAAATATTAGAAGTCAGCTAATCGAACAGCTTGGGTTTTTATTATTACGTTCTTGAAGTTGAGAGGCAATTTCTGTTGTTTCCAGAAGATTCGTTTTTAGATTTTCAAGATGTATATTTTGTAGGTTTTCAGGGCATAAAGAATAATGCATCCAAATACCTTCTCGCCAAGACTTTACAATTCCCGAGTTTTTTAGATAAGCCAAATGTCTCGATACCGTGCTTTGGCTTAAACAAAGTGTGTCGACAATTTCACAAACACATAACGACTCACGCTCTAAAAGCAGAAAGATTATTTTTAAGCGAATCGGATCAGATAGAGCTTTAAATGTTTGGCTAATATTTTCAATGGTCATAAGTTACTGCTTTTATAGTGTCTGTCTTTAATCGGCTTGTCTGTTTTAGAAATTTAATTTTACTGTCAGATTTATTTCACTTGTAATTTACCATAAAGATGATAATAATATCAATATATCCGCTTATGCGGATTTATGTGTTGCTAGAGTTTGCTATAAGAGTTTTTTGTATCAACTATTATTTTTAGGATATGGTTAGCATAACCTCTGTTATTGCACTAAAACTGCAATTTTGAACGATAGCAAAGCTATTTATGGACTTGTTTATTCAAAAATAAAGTAGCGACTATTTACAATAAAAAAATATAGAGTGAATTGTAATGTTTGAAATTTTTACCGTTTTGGGAGATTGGTTCTCCTACCAGTTATTGGGGTTATCTCCTGACTCTCAACTAGGTTCAGCTGTACAGTTCTTTGTAATGGATACCACCAAGATATTCTTTCTTTTGGTTGTAGTAATCTACTTAATGGGAATGCTTAGGGCGTTTGTTTCTACTGAAAGAATTAGGCAAATTGTTGCAGGTAAACCAAAGTGGGTTGGTCGTAGCCTTGCTATTACTTTAGGTTCTGTTACCCCTTTTTGTTCTTGCTCTTCTGTACCATTGTTTATTGGTTTTGTAGAGGCACGCATTCCCTTGGGGATTACATTTGCATTCTTAATTGCTAGCCCAATGATAAATGAAGTTGCAGTGGTGTTGCTGATTTCATTATTAGGTTGGGAAGTGGCCCTAATGTATGTAGTAGCTGGTGTGTTAGTGGCTTACATTGGTTCAGTTGTTATTGAGTGGTTTAAGCCAGAACGTTGGGTAGAGTCTTACGTATGGGATATTAAAATGCGTAATACACAGCAACAAGCAGAAGCTACTGCTGACACACTTAAACAACGCCATCGTTTTGCTTGGAATGAAGTGGTGGTTATTGTTAAACGCATTTGGCATTGGGTGTTTATAGGTATTGCTGTGGGTGCTGCATTTCATGGATTTGTTCCACAAGGTTGGGTTTCTGAAAATTTAGCAGACGCGTCTAATTTATGGAGTGTACCTGCTGCTGTGTTATTGGGCATACCTCTATATTCAAATGCCACGGGGGTCATTCCGATTATTGAAGCGATGCTCTCTAAAGGGGTTCCTTTGGGTACCAGTTTGGCTTTAATGATGAGTATTGCGGCTTTATCTTTACCTGAACTTTTAATTTTAAGAAAGGTGATTCAGTGGCCAGCTTTAGCCATATTTGTGGGCGTATTGGCAGTCGCTTTTGTTTTAGTGGGTTATTTATTTAACTTTATTCAATTTAACTTACCAGGCCTGGTAAGTCTTTAATCTGACTTTAATTAGTCTTTAATTTGTTTAAAAAGGAGTCTTTATGAAAGGCAATATTATGATTCGCATGATCTCACTGATGATTGTTGTACCTGTTTTACTGGCACATTTTACAGGGCAGGTTGATTTGTTAAAACCAACTTGGTTGTGGTTAACCTTGTTTGCAGGGGTAAATGCTTTACAAGCCACCTTTACGGGTTGGTGTCCAGTGAGTCGTTTTTTACCGCATGATGAAAAGACAGGAGCTTGTTGCATTTCTGATACATCGGGTACTTGTTGTGCTCCATCAGAAGAAAAATCTGCTACTTCATCTTGTTGTGGAGAGGATGTTTCACGTGAAACAAAGAAAGCAGATTGTTGTTCAGATAATGAAAAAGAGAGCTGTTGTTCAGACACGTCATCTTCAAAATCTGCATGTTGTGGAGGTTCTGCAATAGAGATTAAAGTATTGGGAACGGGGTGCACCACTTGCGAAAACACAGTGAAACTCATCGAAGCAACTGCGAATGAAAAGGGTGTTTCAGTAACAGTAACTAAGGTTGAAGATGTGGCAGAAATTGCTTCTTATGGGGTAATGAGCACACCAGCGGTGATTATTAATGAGCAAATAGTACATGCTGGCGGAATGCCGTCAAAGCAGAACGTAATCGAGTGGTTAAAGTAATTTTAAACAAGAATTGGCGCTAAAGGAGCGGTAATAATGAAAAAGGTAAGAATCGCCATTAATGGTTTTGGACGTATGGGGCGTTTGGCTATGCGTGTGGCTTTTGATTGGCCTGAGATTGAAATTGTTCATATCAATGAAATTGCAACAGATGCGGTGGGTTCAGCTCACCTCCTAAACTTTGATTCGGCACATGGCCGTTGGCACAATGAAGCGATAGAACAAAATGGCCAAATTATTGTGGGTGACCAAGTAATCGGCTATTCCATGAATAAAGATGTTTCTGAAACCCAATGGGGTGATTTGAATGTGGATGTCGTCATAGAATCAACGGGTAAGTTTAGAACACTTGAAACCATTCAGCCCTATCTTGATCAAGGTGTAAAACAAGTGATTGTGGCCGCACCGATGAAAGAGGGTATTAAGAATATCGTTATGGGGATTAATGATGATATTTTTGTTGCAGGTAAAGACCCTATTATTACGTCGGCTTCATGCACAACCAATTGTATTGCACCCGTTATTAAAGTGATGCACGAAAAATTGGGTATTAAACACGGCATGATTACCACCATGCATGATAGAACCAATACTCAAAAAGTAGTGGATCATGGTCATAAAGATTTACGTCGTGCTCGTTCAAGTTTTGAGTCATTAATTCCAACCTCAACAGGATCTGCAACGGCTATTGGAACCATCTTTCCTGAACTCAATGGTAAGTTAAATGGTGTTGCGGTGCGTGTACCCTTAATGAATGCATCTTTAACAGACTTAGTATTAGAGATGGAAAAACCAACCACAGTTGAAGAAGTAAATATGGTGTTGGAAGAAGCATCAGAAACTTACCTAAAAGGTATTCTTGGGTTTGAAACACGTCCACTGGTATCAGTAGATTATGAAGGTGAAACCTGTTCCAGTGTGATTGATGCACCTTCTACTATGGTCGTAAATGACACTCAAGTTAAATTACTGGCTTGGTATGACAACGAGATTGGTTATGTCCTTAGAATGATGGAGTTGGCGGTTAAAGTAGCCAATGCCAATCGAATTGTTAATTAATATGGCTAAACGTATTTAATGATTGGTAAAAAAGAAATTTAAACCACGAAGACACGAAAGCACGAAGAGTTTTAAAAACTAAACCCTGTTTTATATGAACGAACCAATCAAATTGTAATTGGTTATGGTTTCTAAAACTCTATAAATAAATAGCTTATGACACATGAGTTAATATTTGAACCATGTTTATCAAATAGTTGTTATTCATTTTTTTGAATCTTCGTGTCTTAGTGTCTTCGTGGTTAATTTTTTTTTGTTATCCGAACAACCAATTAACAGGCCTGGTTAGAAAGTCATTTCACCAGGCCTGTTTACTTTAAAATCAAGTAAAAGGTTTTCAAAATGAATGCAACACAACAGTATGGCATTGTCACAACAAACTATTGGGCATTTACCTTAACGGATGGTGCATTACGTATGCTGGTATTGCTCTATTTTTACCAATTGGGCTACACCCCTTTAGCCATTGCTATGTTGTTTTTGTTTTACGAGTTTTTTGGTGTGGTGACCAATTTAGTAGGGGGTTGGCTAGGCGCAAGACTTGGTCTAAATGTCACTATGAACATTGGGTTGAGTTTGCAAATAATCGCTTTGTTGATGTTAACCGTACCTAACGAATGGTTAGGTGTGGTTTATGTGATGTTAGCTCAAGCCTTATCAGGTATAGCTAAAGACCTCAATAAAATGAGTGCAAAAAGCAGCATTAAATCTCTAGCCAGCGATACCGATGGCACTTTATATAAATGGGTAAGTGTTTTAACTGGTTCTAAAAATGCCTTGAAAGGTGTGGGTTTCTTTTTAGGGGCAGTGCTATTAGAGCTTGTTGGTTTTGCTAACGCCATGTGGATTATGGCTGCGATGTTAACGGTAGCTTTAACCGTCTCATTTATCTTTTTAGATGGTTCTTTGGGTAAAGCTAAGAACAAAAGCAAGTTCACAGAAATGTTTTCTAAGACACCTGCTATTAACTGGTTATCTGCAGCAAGGTTCTTTCTGTTTGGAGCGCGTGATATTTGGTTTGTGGTTGCTCTACCGATCTATCTACAAAGTGTTTTGAACTGGAGCCACTATGAGGTAGGTACGTTTATGGCATTATGGATTATTGGCTATGGAATCATTCAGGCGAGTACACCTAAAATTTTAGGGCTAGCTAAAAGTCAAAACAACAATCCTACAGTCAGTACTGCCATGAAGTTAGCTGTGGCTTTGGCCTTAGTTCCGTTGATTATGGCTTGGCAGTTGATGGATAACCCTCAAGTCGTGATTATTGTAGGCCTATCGCTATTTGCATTGTTCTTTGCATTAAATTCTGCGGTACACTCGTATTTAATTGTTGCAATGGCTAATGAAGATGGTGCCTCTAAAGATGTTGGTTTTTATTATATGGCCAATGCGGGAGGTCGCTTAATTGGTACCGTTTTATCAGGTTATGTCTATCAAGTTTTTGGTATGGAAGCGTGTTTATTATTTGCATTTGTTTTTATTTTAGCTTCTGCGGCTCTAGTATTACGTGTGCCAAGTTCTTAAAATAACTTTTTATAAAAATCTAGGTTAATTCAGGAAAGAGTATGTGGATTCAAAAAACCATTACCCTCAAACCACAAAAGAGAGGGTTTCACCTAATTACCAATGAAATCATTAATCAGTTACCAGAGTTAAGGGATATTAAAATTGGCATGATGCATGTTCTTATTAAACATACCTCTGCCTCTCTTACGATTAACGAAAACGCCGACCCTTCTGTACGTGATGATTTTGAAAGCTTTTTTAATGATGTTGTGGCCGAAAATAAGGCTTACTTCACCCATACCTACGAAGGCTCTGATGATATGCCTGCGCATTTAAAAGGCAGTATTATAGGGTTTGATTTAAATATCCCAATTACCAATGGCTATCCAAATTTAGGTACATGGCAGGGTATCTACTTGTGTGAGCATCGTAACCAGGGTGGCTCAAGACAATTAGTGATTACTACCCATGGGCAATAACGACAGAAAGGTTCAAGGGTTACCAGGCCTGGTAACTTTTTGTTTACGCTATAATGTTCAGATACGCTCTGCAAACTTATGTAGCCTTATTTAATCTAATACGAAAAAATAAAGACACCCATTTATGACACAAACCACAATTTCTACCTCAAATAATCCTTTCTTATCGAACACACATTTTCCAGAATTCAATGCGTTTCACGTGGAACATATTGAACCCGCTGTTTCACAACTTTTAACAGACAATAAAAATGTTATTGATGAGTTAGTTGCCTCAACAGAACAGCCCACCTGGCAAAATTTTGTTGAGCCACTAGAGGCTATTGATAACCGTTTTGAAAAAGTTTGGGGACCAGTAGGACACTTAGATGCGGTAATGAACAGTGATGAGTGGCATAAGGCTTATACTAACTGCTTAGAAAAAGTCACTCAGTACTACACAGAAAATGGTCAGAATGCAGGTCTTTATAAAAAGTTTAATGCTATTTCACAAAGTGTTGAATATAAAGATTACAACCTGGCTCAGAAAAAAGTCATTGAAAACGCCCTACGTAACTTTCGTTTAAGCGGTATTGCTCTACCAGCCGATAAGCAAGCGGTGTACAAAGAGCTTAAACAGCGTTTATCGCAAAATAGTAGCCAGTTTGGTAATAATGTTTTGAAATCTACCCAGGCCTGGTTAAAACATATTGAAGATGAAAGTGAGTTGGCAGGCCTGCCAGAATCGGCAATGGGATTATTGCAACAATTGGCTGAGCAGAAGTCATTAAAAGGCTGGTGTGTCACTTTAGATTTCCCTTCATATTTAGCGGTGATGACCCATGCAGAGAATAGAGAGCTACGAGCCGAAGTCTATAAAGCCTTTAGCACTCGTGCATCAGACCAAGCGGATAAGATTGAGTTTGATAACAGTGAATTAATTGAAATTATTCGTGCCGACCGTCATCAGCTAGCCAGTCTGCTAGGATTTAAAAATTATGCAGAGTACTCTTTAGCAACCAAAATGGCAGAGACGACTGAGCAGGTGTTAGGCTTTCTAAGAGACTTAGCGGTTAAGTCTAAACCGCAAGCAGAACAAGAGTTAGCCACTTTAAAAGCGTTTGCTAAAGCTGAACTGGCTATTGAAGACTTTATGCCTTGGGATGTTACCTACGCCTCAGAGAAATTAAAGAATAAAACACTCTCATTATCACAAGAAAAACTGCGCCCGTATTTCCCAGTAGAAACCGTTTTACAGGGCTTGTTTTCAATTACACAAACCCTTTTTGGTATTAAGATTACCGCAAAACGTGATGTAGAAACATGGCACAAAGAGGTTAGGTTTTATGAGTTAACCGATGAAAGCAATCATGTTGTGGGACATTTTTATCTTGATTTGTATGCACGTGAAAATAAACGGGGTGGTGCTTGGATGGATTCAGCGATTACTCGTTGGCAGCATCCAAAAGGTCAACTGCAAACACCAGTAGCCTATTTGGTGTGTAATTTCACACCACCAATTGGCGATAAAGAAGCGTGTTTAACGCACGATGAAGTTACCACCTTGTTCCACGAATTTGGTCACGGTATTCATCATCTGTTTACCAAAATGGAACAGCTTGATGTCTCGGGTATTGCTGGTGTGCCATGGGATGCCGTTGAACTACCATCGCAGTTTATGGAAAACTTCTGCTGGGAGAGAGAAGGTTTAGACTGCATTTCTGCCCATATTGAAACAGGCGAAACCTTGCCCGACGAACTGTTTCAAGCACTCAAAAAAGGCCGTGGTTTTCAGTCTGCCATGATGATGTTACGCCAGATTGAATTTGCCTTGGTCGATTTTGAATTACACACCTTCTATAACCCAGAAAATCCTGAAGCGATTTTGGACATTGCCCAACGAATTCGTGATGAAGTAGCCGTGGTGCAACCACCGAGTTTTAGTCGAACGTTACATAGCTTTAGCCATATTTTTGCAGGTGGCTATGCAGCGGGGTATTACAGTTACAAATGGGCAGAAGTTCTGTCAGCCGATGCCTTTAGTCTGTTTGAAGAAACGGGAATATTAAATTCAGAAACAGGATTGCACTTTAAAAACACGATTTTAGCGGCGGGTGGTTCAATAGACCCTATGGTGCTATTTAAAAGCTTTAGAGGCCGTGAACCTGAGATTGACGCTTTATTAAGGCATAGTGGTATTGCGGCTTAAATAAGTATTGAAATAGATTAATCAAGACCATACAGCCAAAACAAAAAAGCCTTTACACCTTAAAGTGTAAAGGCAAATTGGTTTATTGATATCTCAGTGAAATACTAAACAATCCA
The DNA here is from genome assembly GCF_000478585.1 of Thiomicrorhabdus sp. Kp2. Taxonomy (NCBI): domain Bacteria; kingdom Pseudomonadati; phylum Pseudomonadota; class Gammaproteobacteria; order Thiotrichales; family Piscirickettsiaceae; genus Thiomicrorhabdus; species Thiomicrorhabdus sp. Kp2. The sequence goes on along the minus strand of NZ_ARWI01000001.1, from coordinate 1,538,649 downwards.
ATACAACGAAAAAAGTTTTTGAAACGTTAAGCTTTAAAAAACCATCATAACCTGCGCTGAAACACGGTTATCCAAACCATCTAAAATATCATGCACAGGTGCGCTCGAAGGGGCATCTGGCGCTTCTAAGTTACGAATTTCGTAGTTTAAGCGTACAGATGTTTTCTTATTAAAGAAGTACTGAGCACCTAAAGTGGTTGTGGTGAATAAACGACGTTTATCGCCATTTGTGCCCGTTTGAATATCTGTTTCGGTTGCACTATCTAAAACATCGTATCGAGCATTTAATTCAATATTAGGCTTGATGCGATAACCAAAGTCTAGCTGATAAGCTGTTGCTTTTTGATCAGTGAAAACAGTTAAAGGATTACCAGCTACACCACCTGCTGGGCCACCAAATATCATTCCGTCCGCCGTAAAGTACTCTGCCGCCAAACGATATTTACCATCAAAATAGGTCATACCAACCCCAGCACGATCTCGATTGTACTCATCGGTTCCATAGGTGCGTTTACCATCTTGCGACCAAGCATATAATTTAAGACTCTGACGTCTTGGCCCTTGTGTGTTATTGAACACTTTTTCAGTAGAAGCATACAAATAAAGGTCTTTGTTTTTATCATCATCAGAGAGAGCTAAGCCATTACCATTACCATACATAATGGCATAACTGTGCTCCCAGTCACCTTGTTTAAAAGTGTCAAAAACCTGTATTCCCGTATCGCGTACCGCAAAAGCGGGATCGGTTCTAACACCGCTGGTATCAATTTTTCTTTCAATTAAAAGGCGATCTGTTCCATTGGTAAAATTAACATAATTGAAAACGGGTATGCCTTTAAACGACTCTTCAGAACCAGGTGTTTTAAATAATCCTACACGAACACGTGCCCCTTCAATATGGTTAAGCGTCACGCTGGCATCCGTTAATTGACCCTGTGAACCGCTTTCACCCGTTGTAATTCCATTATTACCAAATTCAGCCATTAGGAAGTAGTTCACATTTTTGTCTAAAGGAAAGTTTGCACCTCTCACCCCAATACGTGCACGTTTTACATTAAAGCCACTCGCTGTTGTTAATTGCGGTTGCATTTGGTTAAACGCCGCTTTTTTACCCGCGTTAGGGCCCGCTTGAATGGTGGTGTCATCCGTTTGTTGATAGTCAATTTGGGCAAAACCCCATACTTTAGCTCTGGGTGCTTGATCTGCTTTTTCAGTTCCTTGAAGCATCAGCCAGTTTGCAGCCTGAACCGATTGTGTACTCATGGCACAGGTCAATGCCATTAAAATGGCCGATTTTTTGAAGGTATATGGTTTGTTAAACATGTTAATCCTCTTTGATTATTTCTTGTTTTTTGTTTTATTTTTTGTTCTATTTTTTTATGTTTATATGTCTTTTACTTTAAGGTCTAAGGTAGGTAAAACCCTGGCTTTGTAAATGAGCTAACTCGGCCACACCACTTGGCACTATGTCTTCTTTAGATACATCGTAAAGGTGTTTTTCAGTATCTACATTTCGCCCTTTTACGGTATTTGCACACACATTAAAATTGACGCCTTGAAGTTTTAACTTATCAATTTTTTGTGCCATCACTTGATTGGCATTGGCGTGTTTGAATCTTGGCACATCGTTTAAGGCTTCAGGTTTAATGATTAAAGAGAGACCATCGCCATGTAACACTACTCGGATTTCTAAATTGTCCGCACCCACTGCATTGATATGATTTTCAATATTTCTTAATGTGCTAGACTGCTTTTTGGCGTCATCATAGTTGATGTGATAAACCACTTTTTGTTTGGCATATCGTTCATTTGCCGCCATGATGAGTGTGGATTGACTGATCAATGCAATTAAGAAAATAAATGGCAATATTTGTTTGATTTTATGCATGATGATTTCTCATAAGGTTAAGGTTTAAGAATTTGCCAACCCGCTTTATTGAGCTGCAAAATACGGCCTGCACCAGCAGGAACGGTAGTGACACTGTTTTGAATTTTGGGTTTATGGCCGAGTTTTTTTGCCATATTGTCAATGGTATTTTCGCAAGCGCTAAAGCGCACGCCATGGGCAATCAAGTTATTTATGCGGTCGGTATTGGCATTGCCATCAAACATCAGTCTTACTCCAGGCCCAAAAGCAACCACTTCAATATCCACATTTTGTTCTCCATAGTATCTTTGTAAGTTGCCAGCCACATTGAGTACCAATGTTTGTTTGAAAGGATCACTATCGCTAATTTGAAGTACCACTTTGTTTTCTGCAAAAGTATCGGGCAATGGGGCTTCTTTTTGAGCAGCGTAACTTGGTAAACAAACAAATAGACTTAGCAACAGGCCTATTAAGTTTTGGGTAAATAATTTTTGCATGTATCTTCCTTGTAAAAGTTGAATCAAATTTGGCGCGCTTAACCTTTAAACGTTTGAATGAAATGTTTTATTCCATTAATTTTAAATAAAATAACTTATTGGCTTAACAGCATAATTAATATCGTAACTTGCTAATATATAAAAGGTTTTACAAAAAAAACTTTATCGATTAGTATCGAAAAAAGGCTAATTTTAATAAGACATCAAAATGATATTAATGACTCAGGTTGCAAACTTGTTTGGCGACACAAAGAAAAAGCGACAACTTAATGCTCTGTTAGCACAAAAGCATCAAAACCTATATCGCTTAGCATATGCTTGGTGCCATCAGGCGTCAGTCGCTGAAGATCTTGTTCAAGAGACTTTTCTTAAAGTGTTAGAAAAGTCGATAGATATTGAAAGTTTGGAGCATTTAGATGCATTTCTAGTTAAGATAATGCGTAACCACTTTTTGGATATAATGCGTTTTAATAAACGTTGGCAGTGGGCTGATGAGACAGAAATTGATGAGCTCTTTATTCAAGAATGCAGTGAGACACAATTTATTGCTCAACAAGATTCAGAGTGTTTATTTAAAGCGATGGCAAGCTTACCTTTTGAGCAACGTGAAGCCATTGCATTGGTGGACTTACAAGGGTTTAGTTACCAAGAGATTGCTGAAATAACTAGCACACCCATCGGCACAGTGATGAGTAGAATTTCTCGCGGTAGAGAGAATTTAGTTAAACGTATGAAACAAATAGAACAGCGTGGATCGAATATCGTTCCATTTCGGAGATAGAGATGAATCACTCAATTGAGACTTATCAATTACATGCTTATATAGATGGTGAACTGAGCCGAGATGAGGCCATTGAAGTAGAAAAAGCGTTAGAAATCGACCCTGAATTACGTGCCCAATTAGAAGAGTTTAACCTGGTAAAAAATAAGGTACGTTTGGCTTATACAACAGATATTCCTCAAACCAATAGTGACAGCATAAATAAACAAAATTTGACCAATGATAAAGGTTGGGTTTTTCCTAAAGCAGCGGTAGCGTCTCTATTTTTTGGATTACTACTTGGTGCAGGCCTATTGAAGGTTTACACAGTTAACCATAGCTTGAGTCCCGCTATCGAGCAGGATAGGCCAGCCAACTATTTAGTCCATTTAGATTCAGATTCAATAGAAAAACAGCTTCAGGCACTTATAGAGATTGAGAGTTTGTTGGAATCCGCTGCCACTGATGTAAAAGTGGAGTTAATATCGAATTCTGATGGCATACAACTGTTTGATATCAATAACCCAAATAGTGCTGAATTAAACCGACTGCTTGAGAAGTACGATAATTTAGCTTTGCTTGCTTGCAAAAGGGCTTTAGAGCGCGCTAAACAAAGTGGTAAACCAATTAATATCATGCCGCAGGTTAAGCACGATATGCCTGCTATTGATACGGTGGTTAATAGGTTAAATTCTGGTTGGAATTACATCAAAATATAATTTTGTTATTTTTTGTTAAATGGCGAACAGGTAAGGACGTAAACTTAACCTCTTTATGTCAGTATAATGAGATGCGATGAATAACGTACCCCCAAAAAACGCTACTATTTTGTTATGTAATCGTCAATTTTATCCTCTGTTTTGGGTGCAATTTTTAGGCGCTTTTAACGACAATCTATTTAAAAATGCGATGGTGATGCTTATCACCTTTAAGCTGACTGATTCCGCAACCGATACAGGACTTTTGATTACCCTAGCGGCAGGTCTTTTTATTTTACCTTTTTTTGTCTTCTCTTCTTTTGCTGGCCAAATTGCTGACCATTACCCTAAAAGTTTCCTGATTAAAAAGATTAAATTGGCTGAGATTTTAATTATGCTTTTAGGTGCAATGGCTTTATTGAGCCAAGACCTGTGGTTACTGTTTATCACGCTGTTTTTGATGGGATCACAATCGGCATTTTTTGGCCCCATTAAATATTCCATTTTGCCTGAGATATTGAATGATAAGCACCTTATGAAGGGCAATGGCCTGTTTAGTGGCTCAACCTTTCTGGCGATATTAATCGGTACCATTGTGGGGGGCATGGGTGTTTTATTAGACGATGGCTTGTGGATTATGGCAGGCCTGGTAGTTTTTATTGCCATTTTAGGGTACTTGTTTAGCCTGTTTGTTGTGCCAACTAAACCGTTTGATAAGAGCTTAAAAATAGATTGGAACTGGTTTAAAAGCACTTATCAAATCGTTCAAGAGAGCCGCACTCATAAGGTTGCGTTTTTTTCGGTATTAGCCATTTCCTGGTTCTGGTTTATTGGTGCGGTTATGCTCAGTCAAATACCCGCATTGGTCAAATATGACCTGCACGCAGACGATGGTGTCGTGATGCTGTTTTTAACCCTGTTTTCAATCGGTATTGCTATCGGTTCGGCTTTAATAGGGCGTTTAATGCCCGTTCATTCTCATATTAAATGGCATTGGGTTTTGTTGTTAGGTATTTCCGTGATGCTGTTTTTAACCGTGTGGAGCATTTCTGCAGATAATCAGAAAGCAGCCATTTCATTAAATGTTTCACATGAAACATTGTTCACAGTCACTGAATTTATTACCCACTTTCCATCCAGTTTATCTCTAGTGTTTCTAGCCATTTTAGCGGTATTAGGCGGTATGTATATTGTGCCTTTATACACGCTTTTGCAAACGCATACACCAGGCCTGCTACGTGCTAGAATGGTGGCGGTAAATAACATTATGAATGCACTGTTAATGGTGTTGTCGGCACTCTTAATAATGATTGGTTTCTCTTTTGATTTCAGTTTATTAGAGATGTTGATGTTATTAGCCATCTTCAATTTGATGGTGGTCATGGTTTTATATCGCAATCGGTTTAAAGCAAATAGGTAACGGGCTAATCAACGGTGATTAGTTCAGATGGGGACTTCAATTCCTCCTGCAATAGCTCGCCAGCAGGATGTTGAGGTTTTCATTTTAAGATGGGTTTTAGAAGTAGGAAAACAGATGAAATGGTTGTTTAAATTAATTGTAAAAACGTTATTCAAACTGGTTTATCGAGTAGAAGTCAGTGGCATTGAAAACTATCAAAATGCGCTAAAAAGTGAACGTCCTGTCTTAATTATTGCCAACCATGTTTCTTTACTCGATGGCCCGCTATTAGACCTATTTGTACCAGGAGAAACCACCTTTATGGTGGATACCTCGCATACAAAAAAGTGGCATGAACGTTTTATTTTATCTCTGAGCCACTTTTTTAAGGTCGATATTCACAGCCCATACGCGGCTAAACATATGATTGATGAGCTTAAAAAAGGGCGGCAATGTATGATTTTTCCAGAAGGAAGAATCACCACCACAGGTTCATTAATGAAAGTGTATGAAGGTACAGGTTTAATTGCTGATAAAACTAAGGCGGCCGTTTTACCGGTTCATATTAGTGGAGCGGTTCGCAGCCGTTTTTCTTATTTAGATGGCACCAAATACGCCTTTATAAAACGTATGTGGTTTCCAAAAATCCAGCTACATATTCAGCCTTACCAGACCGTTTCAATAGAAAAATCATTAAAAAGCCACGAAAAACATAAACACTACAAACAGATTATTTTTAATCTGTTACGTGATGCGAGCTTTAGCGCCTCTGTGATTGAACGTTCTCTGTTTGCCAGTTTAGTGTCTGCAAAACAGAACTATTTTGCTAAAGAGATCTGTGTTGAGGATATTAACGACCAAAAATTGAGTTTAAAGAAACTCACTCAAGCCTCGGTGATTTTAGGTAAGGCGCTGCAAAAAAACTTAAAAGATGAGCAACGTGTTGGTTTAATGCTGCCTAATGTGGCAGGTATGCCAGCCAGTTTCTTTGCATTACAAGCCTATGGCTATGTGCCAGCGATGATTAACTTTACAGCTGGCCAAGCCGCAATTCGTTCCGCTTGTGAAACCGCACAACTGCAAACCATTATTACCTCTAAAAAGTTTGTAGAAGCCTTTGAAATAGAAGGCCTAATTGAAGGGTTATCTGAAAACGTTAACTTCTTATATTTAGAAGATGTTCGCACTCAAATTACGCTGTTTTCTAAAATAGCAGGCCTGGTAACTTCACCAAAATCGTTAGCAGGTTATAAAAAATCAGCCGATTCTGAAGCGGTCGTTCTCTTTACCTCGGGTTCTGAAGGGATGCCAAAAGGGGTGGTATTATCACAAAGTAATATCATCAATAATATTGAACAAATCAACGCTATGTTTAATATCTATTCTGAAGATAAAATCTTTAATGCCTTGCCCACATTCCACTGTTTTGGCTTAACGGCAGGGATGCTTTGGCCAATTTTAAAAGGCTCAAAAGTCTTCTTATACCCTTCGCCAGTGCATTATGGCATCGTGCCTGAGATGGTCTATCAGACCAATTCAACCTTTATTTTTGGAACCGATACCTTTTACAGCGGCTACGCCCGAAAAGCCGACTCTTACGACTTTTACAGCCTAAAAGCCTTGGTAGCGGGTGCTGAGCGTTTACGCCCTGAAACCAGAACGTTATATGCCGATAAATATCATCAGCCTATCTTTGAAGGCTACGGAGTAACTGAAACCACTCCTGTATTGGCCGTAAACACCCCAATGGGCTACAAAAATGGTTCAGTAGGGCAGTTTGTGCCAAACGTGCAATATCGTCTTGAAGCCGTACCAGGGATTGAAGAGGGTGGTCGTCTGTTTGTGAAAGGGCCAAATATTATGATGGGCTATTTAATGCCCGATGCACCAGGTAAATTACAGCCACCCAAAGAGGGCTGGCACGATACGGGCGATATTGTTGATGTGGATGAAGACGGTTATGTTTGGATTAAAGGCCGTGCTAAACGTTTTGCTAAAATTGGTGGAGAGATGGTCTCTCTTACCGCCGTTGAAACCTATATTAATCTAGCCAGCCCAGAAGGTCACCATGTGGTTGTAGCCGTGCCTGATGAGCGTAAAGGTGAGCAATTAGTGTTGGTAACCGATGACAATACCCTAAGCCGTAAAACGGTAACCGATGCCGCTAAAGAGAAACAAGTCTCAGAACTCATGATTCCTAAAACGGTGATTTTAGTGGAACAAGTACCCATTTTAGGAACAGGTAAAACCAACTATCCAGAAGTACAAAAAATAGCAGAACGCCATTTTAGTAGTTAGGTTTTTTAATGGTTTCAACAACAAAAAAAGGCGCTTGATTAGAGCGCCTTTTTTATTTGGGTATTTATAGTTTGAGATGTTTTACTATTAGGTTTTGAAATTGACCACGAAGTCACTAAGTTTATAAAAAATCTACCTTTATCAAATTTTTATAAATTAAAACGAGAGGTTAAAAGGTGATTGAATAGACTGAATACTCTTGTCAAATCTCTTAAACCTACACGCCTTCGTGGTTTGTAATCAAGTTTTTATATCAAATAGAATTACCCATTATTATAAAGTGAGTTTAACTCGCCTTTCTTTTTGGTCGCTGTATTCTTTTGGGTGATGAGTGATGCCCAGTTATCACAAATGGTTTGTTGGGTGTCGTAACCGAGTTTTTCGCCTGCAAAAAGGTGGGCTTCTAGTTGAAAGATGGCTTTTCTTAAACGTTCAATTGGAATGGCATCAACACTGTTAATTTGCAGCTCATCATGCAGTTGTCTGAGTAGCTCTTTATAGAACTCGGGTAACGGCATATCACACCACTTATGGTTGAATGTGTGTTCGGTGGCGATTAACGGGGTAGTGCCTGTTAGCAATATTTGGCTTTTAACTTCTTTGATTTGCTTACGGGTACGTAGCAAAATCAGTAGGGTGATGAGCCATAATGAAACAACGATAGCTACCAAAAGAGGCCAAACCCAAATAGGTAATGACAGTAAGGTGTCATGGTTATTTAAGACGTTTTGTTGGTAGCGTTGCTGATAGCTTTGAGTGCTACCTGGGAGGCTATTTTCTGTATTTTTGGTTATATTGGTCGATTGGGTAATATCGGGTATTTGATTGCTTTTGTTGCTCTCTATTGGCCATATGGTAAGTGGTTCAGTTTTTAATATCGCTTCTTCAAATTTTTGCGTTTCGGTATTCCACCAGGTAATTTTTTCATCTGGGAGAGTGAGTGTACCCGCTTGAGTTGCTACGATTGCTTGAGAGATCAGCTTGATGCTCTGAACACCTTTTTCAGAAAGGGTTTGGCTGGTTTTTGCCTCATCAGCATAGACTTTAAAATGAGTACCATTTTGGGTGGTAATATTTGGCAGTTGCGATGCTTTTAAACCCTTAACATTTAAGGTAATAATACGGCGCAGACTGTCGCCCACTTGAATCTCTTTGGGGACGTTTTCCCATTTTTGACTTAGGGTAACGTCGCTGGCAGGCAACCAATAAGGTGCTGGGCTTTTTTCAGCTGGTAACACCTTAATAATGGTCGGTTCTGCAACGGCTTGCACCCCTTTTTGTTTTGTTCTTAGGTGTAATAACCCTGTGAATGAAGGGCCTGCAATACTGAGTTGGCCGCTGGCTTGTGGAAAGATTGCATATTGCCACTCATACACGGTGTATTGTTGACCATTAATGGTTTTACCAAAAACCGATTGTTCTTTAAGAGATTCCACCAAAGCATCATTGAATTTGGGTGGACGAATATTGCCGTTAATCAGGCTTCCTTTATGGTAAAAACGTAAGGTGTAAATCACCTGCTCTTGAACATAAGCTTGTGTTTTGTCTGTTTCAGCCTCTAAAAAATAGGGTTTACTGCCATCAGCGTAAACGGCTTCTGTGACATGAATAGGGTAGGGTTTACTTTTTACATCATTAATCTCAAATGCGGGAATCATTAAGTTACCAGCCTGTTTAGGTAATAACTGGATTCGCCATTGAGTGTAAGAGGAGTATTGACCGTTAATAATGGCGATTTGATTGCTTTGTTGTTGGTTAATGACATCAAACTGGTCTTTTAATTGGCTTAAATCTAAATTACTGCCTTTGGTTTGAAAATCCGTTTGCACCGATAAGGTAATAATGTCACCCATCTCAACATTTTGACGGTCGGTTTCTACGGTAATTGAATCTGCAAAGGTTGTGCTAGCAATGAATGCAAAGCATAAAATAAAAAATAGTTTTTTAAGCGGAATAAAAGTCAGTGTACTCATAAAGGTTAATTTAGGTTGTGTCATCGCTATTACCACTGTTTCTCGGTTGCATCATCCGTTTGCGGATTTTGTTGAAATTGATATTCAAATTTACGTTTTAAAAACAGGCCTGGTTGGTCGGGTATCTGTTTTAACCAGGCCTGCTTAGCTTGTTCTTCTTCTGATAATTTTTCTCTGTTTTGTGCGCCTTCACCAATAGCCGATGATGACGACACAGCTTCAGGTGACGAATTTTCTTCTAATTTATTGGGCTGAAGTGCTTGTTGGTTCTCTTCGCTTTTACCCTCGTCAGTATTATTCTCTTGCGTGGTTGCCGCCTCAGAGACATTACGGCTATTTAAATCCTCTTCAGTTGTGCCATTTTCTGCCGTTTGCTGATTGGCTTGATTGTTAGGGGCTTGAGAACCAGGTTCAGTTTGGCTGTCTTTAGGTGGATTGGCATCACTGTCTTCTTCACCTTGTTGAGCAGAAGAGGAGTCCATAGATTCTTTATCAGCAGAGTTTTGTTTATTATTCTCGCTGTTGCTGTTTTCAGGGTTTGGTTTTTCTTTGGAGCTATGGCTCTGTTGTTGCTCTTTATCGCTTTCGTTTTGGCTTTCAGGGTTTGCATTGCCCTTATCGCTATTTTGATTCTCTTTAGGCGGTTGTTGAGTCAGTAAATTATTAATGATTGCCAGGTTCTCTTTGGCCTTTTTAAAGTCTGGCTGGATTTGCAATGCCTTTTCATAGGCATTCTTTGCTTCTGCTAAATCACCCGCTAAAGCCAGTGCATTACCACGGTTATAGTGACCATTTGGGGTTTTATCATGTTCATACAGCTTAGCCGCTTGAGCGTATTTTCCTTGGCGATACATGGCACTGGCTCGCCACTGTGGGTTCTCAAAAAAAGCTTCTGCGGTTGCGTATTTTTTCTCTTCCCAGGCCTGGTAACCTTGTTGATCAAGCGATTGAAATAGGGTGGGAAGTTGCTCCCAATAATCCATGGCATAGCTCGGCTGAGGGTTAAATAAACCAATAGGAACAATAGAAATAACCAAAAGACTCAATAAAGTGCCACGCCTAAAAATAAAGGCGACCAATGGGATAAGAAAAAACAGGAAGTAAGCACCAATATCCATCGGATGATTAACCTCTTTAGATAAGGTGGTGTCAGTTTGACTACTATTGGAGGTCGTAACGGGTGGAAGAAGTGCCTTCACACTGGCATCTTCTGGCCTTAACTCTACCCATTTAATATCGGTTTGTTGGGCGAGTTTGGCAAAACGATTAAAAGGTACCTGGGGCATAATCAGTTTTTCTTTGCTGTCTTTGAGCAAACCATAATTGGGGATTTGAACGACTCCTCCTTGTTCTGTTCCTACGGTCAATAGCGTGATGCTGACAGAGTGATTATTTACCCACTGAGACACCTGTTCGATCTCATTCTCTTCAATATCATCGGTAATCCAAATGATATGACCATTGGTGATTTGAGCGCCCTTAATGAGTTTTTCGGCTAAATCTAGCCCTTTTATGGGTTTGGCGCCATATTTGGGCATCATCACTGGGCTAAGGCTTGGCAATAAACCAAGTAAAGTTTGGTTATCTTCTGAAATAGGGCTAATGGTGTGTGCAGAGCCTGCATAGGCAACCATTCCCGTAGCGTATTCAGGATGCTGTTTGAGTAAATCAGTGAGTTTGTATTTAACGCGTGACAGACGGTTTGGCGGCAGATCATCGGCTAACATAGAGAGTGATAAATCGACAACAATTACCATACCTTGTTGAGATTTTTGGGCAGGAATATCTACCGATTTTACCCAAGGCCCCGAAAGCGCCAAGACCGCAAAAAACCAAGCAAAAGCAAGAACGATATAACCCAATTTTTCATTTACTGTGGGTTCTGAGGTGGTGTTTTCGCCCAGTAATAGCGTTCTAAACTTGGGGGCAATGACCTCATGCCAAGCACCCTGTTTACGGTTGGTTTGCCATATTTGCCAAATAATCCATGCAATAGGCAACAGGGCTAAAAACCACCAAGGGCGCAGAAAGTGGATATTGTTTAATAGTTCAACCATCGATTAAGCCCCCATTTTTCTGAGTTGTGACCAAGCTAAGAGCAAGCTCAATAGCAGGGCGACACTGAGTGGCCAAACATAATATTCAGTACGTAAGCGGTAGCTGTAGATTTCGTGCTCAACCGATTCCAGTTTATTGATATGTTGATAAATTTCACCTAACTGCTCGGTGTCATTGGCTTGAAAAAATTGGCCGCCAGTGAGGTCAGAGATTTTGGTGAGGGTATCAATGTCCATATCAGACTTATTGGTCATAAATAGATCTAAACCTGTGCGAGATTTTAATTTACCAACCCCTACGGTATAAATTTTTAGCTCCATCTCTTTGGCTTTTTCTGCGGCATCAAGTGGGTTGACTTGCCCTGCGGTATTAGAACCATCCGTTAATAAAATCAAAATGGCGCTGTTACCTGTTTTGGATTTAGAGAGGTGTTTGAGGGTTAAACCAATGGCATCACCAATGGCGGTGTTATTGCCCGCCATTCCAATTTCAGCTTCATTAAGCAGAGTATTTACGGTGTTTAGATCATAGGTAAGCGGGCTTTGTAAGAAGGCTTGAGTTCCAAAAACAATCAAGCCCATTCGGTCACCTTTACGACGTGCAATAAACTCAGAGACGACTGACTTTACCGCCACTAAGCGATTGACTTCATCACCGCCCAAATACATGTCCTCTTTTTGCATACTGCCCGATAAATCGACCGCTAAAATCATCTCTTTACCGCTCATTTGAAAGGGGGTGGCATCTAAATAGAGAACAGGCCTGGTAGCGGCAATAATGAGCATAAACCAGAGTAGAATGGCCAAAACAGGCATTTTGCTTGAAGATTGATTGGCCTCTACTAGGTTTTCAGCAGGGAGTTGTTCTTCAATTCTTGCAATAATTTGCGGAGCGAGCAGTGGGCTGTGTTGTTGATTAACAGGCTTGATAATACGGTGAATAATCCAAGGTACTGGCAAAAACGCCACCATCCAAGGCCAAATAAAGCTCAGATTACTCAGGGTTTCAAATAAGTTTTGCCACTGCATTATTGATGGTGTCCTTTAATCCATTTTTTTGCATACTCTTGCCAAATATCCACGGCCTGTTTAGCAGAAAGATTATGTTGGGAATAGGTAATGCCATCTTTATGGTTTGGCCTATAAGCCAAATTCAAGACCTCTTGCAGGTGTTCAGGCTGCGGAATATAACTGGCGGTTTCAGATAAAAAATCCAACCAGGCCTGGTCATGTAGCGAAGCGGTGCTTAATCGGCCATAGGCGGTTAATGCGACCCGTTTTACAGTGGCATTAATGGCGGCGATCTTATCGTTATCATTGAGGTTGCTATTGTTAACAATCTCTTCAATTTGCCCAATGGCTGTTTTACGGTAGATATTGCGGCGTTTTAAATCAAAATAGTACCAGGCGATACCAATTAAAATTGAGGTGATACTGAACAGTAAAATCCACCAACTAAACGCCAATGGCCACCAACCAATAGGGTCGGGTAACTGAATATCATGTAGCTGTTCAAGCAATACGTTTTGAATTTGTGAGTCTTTCAATTAGGCCACCATCTACTGAATCAACTTGTGTTGAATTAAGCTCATTAAAGGTTCTTGGTGTGTGCCAATTTCTACCAGTGGTATGGTGAGTTTTGAAAACACCTCTTGCGTCTCTTTCCACTGGACTTGATAGAGATTGGTATAGGCCTTACGGGTTTTAAGCCTAAAGCTGTCAAGCTTAACGAGTTTGTCGCTACTAAAGCTTTTGGTCATGCTTAACCAACCCAGTTTGGGTAGGTTTTTCTCTAAATTATCGTAGATATGAATGGCAGTCACATCGGTATTTTTTTTCAATTTATGGAGCAAGGGCGAGGCGTTTTCAACCAATTGCATCATATCGCCCACTAAAAAGACTTTATTTCCAGGTTTATTCACTTTAAGAAGCTGATTTAAAGTATCTACCCAGGCCTGGGTATCTGGCGCGCTCGGTTTACTCATCTGCTCTTGCAGTGAAATACTTTTTTGCAATAGGTGTAATACCGTTTGCTGACTGCGTTTAGGGGGCACCCAAACGCTTTGCAAATGATTGAAACTGATGCCTCCTACACGTTCGTTATGAGTCAGTGAAATCCAAGCTAAGATTGCTGAGACATTTAAGGCCTGTGCGGTTTTTAAACGAACCTGTGAACCAAAAAAAAGATGAGGGGTCTGTTCTGTAACCAAGATGGTTGGCCGTTCATGTTCTTCAACAAACACTTTGGTATGCGGTTTTTGAGTGCGAGCGGTGACTCGCCAATCAATATAGCGTATATCATCACCAGGCTGGTATTGACGAACCTCGCTAAAGGTCATACCTCGTCCTTTACGAATGGCTAAGTGATTACCACTATTGGTGGCAATGGTATTCTGTTGATGGCTGAGCTTTTTCTGTTTCACGTGAAACCTAAAGGCGACCAATTCAGAGAGTTCACTATAGAGCGATGAGGCTTGTGTGTTAGTTTCTGACATGATTCTTACCGAGCTTCTACAACAGGCTTAGGTTGCGGGTACAAAATTAAGAATTTGATCGGTGATATCGTCTGTGGTGATCCCTTGTGCTTCAGCCTCAAAGTCGAGAATGAGGCGATGACGAAATACGTCATGAATCACCGCCTGCACATCATCAGGGCTTACAAAGTTTTTACCACTTAACCAGGCATGGCTACGAGCACAGCGTGAAAGGGCAATGGTTGCACGAGGGCTAACTCCCACACTAATACATTTATCTAGGGCTTCTCCATAACGTTTAGGTTCACGAGTGGCCATAACCAATTCAACAATATAGGTTTTAATGGCATCTGCCATGTGCAACTCTAAAATGGCTTCTCGTGCTGCAAATAGGTCATTTTGAGTCATGGTTTGAAAAACTGGTTTTTGACTCGCTTGACGTGCTTCATTTTCAACCAACTCTAAAATTTGATGTTCACTTTCTGAATTTGGATAATCCACATTCACATGCATCATAAAGCGGTCGAGCTGTGCTTCGGGTAGAGGGTAGGTTCCTTCTTGTTCTAGCGGGTTTTGCGTTGCCATAACCATAAACAGTTTTTCCATCGGCAAGCTGCGCTTACCTATACTCACTTGACCTTCCGCCATCGCTTCTAATAAAGCGGCCTGCACTTTGGCGGGTGCACGGTTGATTTCATCGGCCAAAATCAGGTTATGAAAAATGGGGCCTGACTGAAACACAAACTCACCCGTTTCAGGACGATAAATATCCGTACCTGTAATATCAGAAGGGAGCAAGTCGGGGGTGAATTGAATACGGTGAAAACTGCCTTCAAGCATATCTGAAAGCACTTTAATGGCTTTGGTTTTTGCCAGGCCTGGTGGCCCTTCAACCAATAGATGGCCATCTGACAAAAGTGCAATTAATAGACGCTCTGTTAAATGAGATTGACCAATAATATGCTGATTGATTTGTGCTCTTAAAGCCTGAAATTGTGATGCTAACTGAGATGAAGCCGCTTCTGACACTCTGTTATCCTTTCGATATTAATTTGCTAAATAAAGTTCAATAATTAACGTTTATTATTAAATGATATTTATCAATTTTTGAATAGATTGGAATCGTTAAAAGACTCTTGCGAGTTCTACAATGCTTCACATTATACTGTTTATTTAGAAAGGGGGAATTCATTAAGCATAAACCCCTATAACAGGGGTTTATGGTGGTTATGATGTTTTATTTTAGGTGTTTGAACGGTGTGCTTAATAAATTAGGACGGATTACCTTCATACTCAATTAATTTATTTAAGATAGCGACTACCTTATCACTTTGCTGATCCATTTTAAGGATAGAGGCTTCAAGGGTTTCATAATCATCAATATGAAAGGCGTCCATAATGACCCCTATGAGCTTGTGCATTTCCATATGTTCATCACCTAACTGTTTCATCATAGGTAGATGCATTAGCTGTTGCCCACTACCTTGGTAATACCATTTACCCAGTGCACAGGCTGTATAATCGCTTGCAGATTCCTGGGTAACACCAATATCCGCACCATCAATAAAGCGGCGAATTTTCTGTTTCCAGCCCAGGTGTGCCGTAATCATTTCAGCATATTGTTTGGCTGTATTGGATGTTTCAAGAATCTGTTTGCGTTTAGCCTCCATAATCGTGTTTGATTTTGCATTTGGATGAATTTGATATGAGGTCAGTTTTTCAATGACATCATCGATTTTAAATGGTTTTTTAACAATCGTGGTCATTCCCGCTTTTTCAATCGTCTGCTGGTATTCACTAGAGTGGCCTGTGTAGGCAAGGATTGGTTGACTATAACCTGAGTTACGCAACGCTTTTGACGCTTCTAGGCCATTCATGATTGGCATTTCAATATCCATTAAAATGGCTTTAGGTTGGTAACGTTTGCATTGAGAAATAGCATCTCGACCATTGGTTGCTGTTTTCGTTACATAGCCCGATTTTTCTAATAGCATCGTCGCCACTTTTAAATTGGATATATTGTCATCAACAACCAAAATAAGAGAGCCATTATCGGTATTTTTAGAATCTGTTGAGCTAACTTGGCAGTCTCCAAGTTCAAAAGTCCCCACTAGATCGTCCATATTTTCAGCCACATCGCTTAAATAATCGGCTAATGAAGAGTTTTCCATAATGAGTGTTGAGTTATGGCTAGCGGCTTCATTTAGGTTGCGGATAGTGCCGTTAACCTCTTCAATTTGACTGGCTTGTGACTGGGCGTTTTGGGTAATAACAGAGATATTTTCAGACATTTGATGCACTTGTTTAATAATCTCTTGCAGTGAGTTACCTGTATTTTCGACCTTAGCTGTACCGTGCGAAATCTTGCTTGCAGTGGTATCAATTAAACCTTTAATGTCTTTGGCCGCTTCGGCCGATTTTTGAGCCAAATTACGCACTTCACCTGCTACAACGGCAAAACCACGACCATGTTCACCCGCTCTAGCAGCTTCCACTGCGGCGTTAAGTGCCAATAAGTTGGTCTGGAAAGCGATACTGTCAATAAGTGAAACAATTCCTGTAATTTGTTGACTAACCTGCTCAATCTCTTGCATGGCTTGAATGGTTTCTTGCATACTTTGATTGCCAAGTTCGACATCTCTTTGAGTTTGTAATGCCAATTCATTCGATTTAGTGGCCTGTTCTGCGGTTTGCGAAACGGTTTCTGTTAAAGCTCGCATAGATGACGATGTGGTTAACAGTTGGCGACTTTGCTGTTTAATAGAATTAGCTAAATCCGCGTTACTGTTGGCAACGTGCTCTGCGGATTGAGTGACCTCGGCGGCTTGATTATTAACACGGCAAAAAGAGTCACGTAGCGATTCAATGCCATTGACTAAATTTTTAATTGTCCAGCCATATTGACCCTGATGTGAATTTTCTGGTTTGACGGTTAGGTCTTTACCTGAAAGGCCACTAATTAGAATAGAGATGTCTTTCAGGGTATTTTGTAAGCCATCCATTAAGTGGTTAATATCTTCGGCCAATTGTTTATAGAAACCTTCAAGTTGCTCTGTACCTACTCGGGAGTGCAGGCGACCATGATTAGCGTCTTCTACGAGTTTAGCGATACTTTGTTGCACATACAGTTCTTGGAAAATATCTTGCCACTCAATGACCACCCCTAACGATTCGCCATTACGGTCATAAATAGGCGTTAGTAAGAGTTGAAGTTGCGCACCAAAAAACTCAAATTTAAAGGATTCTTGCTGATTCATGGAGATAAATTTTTCCATGATATGTGGGTTTTTCTTGAATAAGCAGGCAACGCTTTTTCCCATTAACTTCTCTAAGTTGAAGTCATGAATTTCTTCTTGAATAGCAGGCTCAAGTTCTTTTAGAAGCCCTTTTAAAGATGCATTTAAATAGGTGATGGTACCTGTCTGATCGGCTAACATAATATTGGTTTTAAGGTTATCCAATCCCGCTTCTAAACGAGTGGAGCGGCGAGCGGTTGTAACAACTTCATTTTGCTGAGCCCCTAATCTTATTTGCAGGGTTTTAATGCGACGATTAATGGTACCTGAGGTATTAGAACCATGCGTGTTAATTTGCCCTTTTAGTTGTCCATTGGCAATCTCATCTATCGCATGGATTGCGTGTTTGATTCTATTCAAATAATAGATAATGTGAATAGTTGATAACAGTGTTAGAAAAATAACAGAATTATTTAACCAACCAGGACGAATGCCGTAAACCAATTGATATAGCTCGGTTGATATCGCTAATAAAACAGCAGGAACCAAGGTAACCAAAGGTGGCCAATGCGCAAAGGGATTAAATCTTGTCCATAAAGTATCTACTTCGCCATGTTTAAGTTTAACGGCACCATTTGCCACCGCTTGATAAGCCGACTCTGCACCACTTATCTGCTCTCTCGTTGCCGCCGTTCGCACACTCATATAGCCTATGACTTGACTGTTTTCATCAAACATCGGTGTGGCATTGGCCTCTACCCAATAGTGGTCACCATTCTTTCGACGGTTTTTTACAATTTGGCGCCATGGGCGACCCGCCTGAATGGTGCCCCAAAAATCAGCAAAAACAGCAGCGGGAACATCAGGGTGTCTAAGTAGGTTATGAGGTTGCCCAAGTAACTCTTCATAAAGATAGCCGCTCGCTTCAACAAAGGCTTCGTTTGCATAGGTAATATTGCCTTGAAGGTCTGTGTGAGACACCAGCAAGGTGTCTTTTGGCAATATATATTCTTGTTGGGTAACGGGCTGATTGTTACGCATAACGGCTTTCCTGTTCAATGTGTGCTTTTAAATAAATTACGTTTATTACTCTAGCTTAGCAATCAAGATGCCAGTTGTTAAGTTAAGTTTTTAATTTTTTTTATAAAAGACGGATTAGGTGATTAAGCTAAGAAATGTTGGCTTAAAATAGTGGACTATTAAAAACAAAAAAGGGCATTAAAGCCCTCTTGGTAAGTGAATATACGCGGCTCTTGGTGATTTAAAACAACCCCGTAATTACACCTGAATCATCAATATCAATACGTTCTGCTGTTGGTACTTTAGGCAGGCCTGGCATGGTCATCATATCGCCAGCGATCGCCACAATAAAACCAGCGCCATTTTCGAGCTTAATGTCGCTGATTTCAACAGTGTGACCACTTGGTGCGCCTTTAGACATTGGGTTGGTAGAAAATGACATTTGCGTTTTCGCCATACAAATTGGCAAATTACCATATTGCGGTTGAATTCGTTCAATTTCAGCCTTAACTTTTGCACTTGCGGTAATACCACTTGCGCCATACATTCTGGTGGCAATGGTCTCTATTTTATCCCACAATGGCATTTCACTGTCGTAGAGATATTCAAAGCCTGTTGTATGGTTTTCAGCTAACTCGACCACGGCATGGGCAAGCTCTTCCGCTCCCGCGCCACCTTCTGCCCAGTGTTTAGAAATAATGCATTTAACCCCTAAAGATTCGACCTTTTTGATTAATAAATCGGTTTCATCATCCGTGTCAAAGGTAAAGTGGTTTATACAAACCACAGCAGGCAGCTTAAAGTTTTCAGTGACGTTATAGAGGTGTCTTTCAAGGTTTTCAAAACCTCTCTCAAGCGCTTCTAAGTTCTCTTGATTTAAGTGGTCTCTTTCAATACCACCGTGGAATTTTAGCGCACGAACCGTGGCCACTAAGACAACGGCTGACGGTGATAATTTGGCGGAACGACATTTAATATTTAAGAATTTTTCTGCGCCCAAGTCGGCACCAAAACCTGCTTCGGTAACGGCATAATCAGCCAGTTTTAATGCCGTTTGGGTGGCCGTTACTGAGTTACAACCGTGAGCGATATTGGCAAAAGGGCCACCGTGAACAATGGCAATGTTGTTTTCTAAGGTTTGCACAATATTGGGTTTAATGGCATCTTTTAATAAAGCGGCCATGGCGCCATGTGCTTTTAAATCACTGGCATAAACGGGGGTAACACGGTCTGTTTTATAACCAATGATAATGCGCCCTAAACGCTCTTTTAAGTCGGCACGGTTAGTGGCTAAACAGAGAATTGCCATCACTTCAGACGCTACAACAATATCGTAACCATCTTCACGCAAATAGCCGTTAGCTGGGCCACCTTGACCGACGGTGATATTACGCAAGGCGCGGTCATTCATATCAACCACACGTTTCCACTTAATGCGGCGAGGGTCAATATCTAAAGCATTGCCGTGGTTGATATGATTATCAATCATGGCAGAAAGTAAGTTGTGCGCCACACCAATGGCGTGAAAATCACCCGTAAAGTGCAGGTTAATGTCTTCCATTGGTACTACTTGCGAATAACCGCCACCTGCTGCACCGCCTTTCATACCAAAACATGGGCCAAGTGATGGCTCACGTAAGCACATAATGGTTTTTTTGCCAATGCGGTTTAAGGCATCACCCAAGCCAACCGTGGTCGTGGTTTTTCCTTCACCTGCTGGAGTAGGGCTGATGGCGGTAACCAGAATCAGTTTACCTTGCTCTTTTTTGTGTGACAGACTGTCTACATATTCTAAAGAGAGCTTAGCCTTGTAGTGACCATAAGGGTCTAACTCAGCAGCGGGAATACCAAAAAGTTCATCCGCTAAGTTAATGATTGGCTTCATCTTGGCATTTTGTGCAATTTCAATGTCAGACATAGTTTGGAGCTTCCTTCGTTTTTTGTAGCCGCTTACCCGGTTTTTTAATTTTATGTAGTGTATAGCTTGGGTTTTGCGAATGGTTTACATCTATTTATGATGTATATAGTGAAAAGTTATGAATCATTTGTTAGCAGTTCAATCCAATGTTTTACGGGGGTTTTTGTGCCTTTTTGTAAATGCATTAAGCAACCGATATTGGCGGTTACAATAATGGGCGGATTGGATTCCTGAAGATTTTTAAGCTTGTTATCACGCAGTTGTTTAGAGAGTTTAGGCTGAAAAATCGAGTAAGTTCCCGCTGAACCACAACAAAGGTGCGAGTCTGTGACATGACTGATTCGGTAGCCTAAACGACGCAAAAGGTCTTCTACCAGGCCTGGTAACTTCTGACCATGTTGTAAAGTACAGGGAGAGTGGAAGGTGACCTTTTGATTTTTATAATTTGTGAAAAGTGATAAGTCTTGTTTGCTTAAAAATTCGGCAATATCAAAAGTGTGTTCCGCAACACGTTTGGCTTTTTCTGCATATTCGCTATCTTCTCTTAATAGATGGGCGTAATCTTTAATCATCACGCCACAACCACTGGCATTAGAGATAATCGCCTGGGCACCTTGGTCAAGATAGTGAATCCACGCATCAATATTGGCTTTGACTTTTTTGATGGCATCGTCACTGCCTGATAGGTGATGATCAACCGCACCACAGCACTGCTCTTGTGGGGTTTCTAAGACATTTAAACCTAAGCGATTTAAAACCTTAATGCTCGATTGATTAATATTTGGAGCAAGAGCGGGTTGAACACAACCTGAAATAAGCAATACGCTCGATTTCATGGCATCCGCTTGGTCTTGCAAGTTTTGCTTTAAAGTGAGCTCATCTACTGTAAATTGCACCGCCTTAGAGTGACGTAAAAACGGCATAGCTTTAATGGTTAGGTTAAAGAACCACGGCGTGGTTAAGCTTTTACGAATAGTAAAACGTGCTACTTTTTGCCAAAGGCTACGGTTGCCTTTCTCTTCGGCCATCTCTCGGCCGATATCTAATAAATGACCATACTCAACCCCAGACGGGCAAGTGGTTTCACATGAACGACAGGTTAAACAACGATCTAAATGTGAGAGAGTATCAGTCGTGACCTCATTACCCTCTAGCACGCTTTTAATTAAGTAGATTCGGCCACGTGGTGAATCTAACTCATCGCCCAGTAGCCCATAAGTTGGGCAGGCGGATAAACAGAATCCGCAATGTACACAAGAGCGTAAAATTTTGTCGGCCGTTTGCCCCGTTTCAGTGGCTAATAAATCTTTAGGTAATTGAGTTTGCATAGGTAAACAGGTCGCTTATAGATCTTTAAAAATGTGATGAGGGTCAAAAACGTCTTTTAAACCTTTTTTAATCCTTTGAACACAAGGTTTATCGTTATTGCGTGGCGCAAAACGTGACTGCCACAGTGTGACATAAGGATGATTAGGTTTGTTCTTACTCGCAACCCAACGGCGTGTTCCGCCCATTCCTACGGCAATGGTGTTTTCTATTGCGGGATTGGTACTTTCAACATCCAAACGCCACAGCTTTTCACCTGGTTCTAATTTTGGGCGGAATGGGTTTAAAGTTTTCCATACATCATTACTGCACGCACTCACCTCAACACGGTTGTCTTGTTCAGGGTGTTCACCTGCCACTCGATAATAAAACTTGCCTTCAAAATAGGCACAGCCTGTTAACGGCAGAGCGGTACCTTGCATTTTATTCATCAGCAAAATCGCCTCACCCTCTGGCATGGTAATACAATAGGTGCGTTCTGGTAAAAGCGGTAATACCTTTAAACTCAGCTCAGTGACTAAAGCCAAAGAACCTTTAGAACCACATAACATGCGAGAGACATCATAGCCCGCCACGTTTTTCAGCATCTTACCGCCAAAACGCATTTCACGACCTTGGCCATCAATCAGTTGTGTGCCTAAAACAAAATCACGTAAACCACCTCTAAAAGGACGAGAAGGACCTGTTAACGCACAAGCGTAAGTGCCACCAATGGTGGAGTTGCCATATTCGGGTGGTTCAAAACCCAGCATTTGATTGTTTTCGGCTAACACGGCACTCAAATCGGCAAGTGTGGTACCCGCTTTAACGGTAACCACCAGTTCAGCAGGGTCGTAGCTAACGATGCCTGTATGGTCGTTAATACTTAAAAGTTCAGCATCTTCATAAATGGGCACCTTGCTTTGGTTTCCAGCTATTTGAAGCAGTTTTTTATCAACGGCGGCTTGTTTAATTTGGTCGGCGTAATGAGAAATTGAGCTTTCTATTGACATTAAAAACGCTCCAATTCTGGGTGTGGCAATTGATTATTATGGACATGCATATGCCCAAGTTCTGCACAGCGGTGCAAGGTGGGTATCGCCTTACCAGGATTTAACAGGCCTGTCTTATCAAAGACATTTTTAATGCCATGAAAAATCTCTAGCTCAGCTTCTGGATATTGATGACACATAGAGTCGAGTTTTTCAACACCCACACCGTGTTCACCTGTTATGGTGCCTCCGACATCCACGCAGAGCCTTAAAATCTCTGCGCCAAATTTTTCAGTCTCTTCCAGTTCGCCTGGTTTGTTTGCATCGTAAAGAATCAGCGGGTGTAAATTACCGTCACCCGCGTGGAAGACATTGGCGACTTTTAAGCCATATTTTTCAGATAATCTGGATATTTCATCCAATACAAACGCCAGTCGGCTACGTGGAATAGTGCCATCCATACAGTAATAGTCTGGCGAGTAACGGCCTACTGCTGGAAAGGCGTTTTTACGGCCTTGCCATAAAGCAATACGCTCTTTTTCATTTTGAGAAATGCGAATTTCGTAAGCGCCACCTTCACGTAGAATATCCGCTACTCGTTGGCTATCGGCTCTTACTTGGTCGTGACTGCCATCCACTTCACATAATAGAAGGGCGGCGGCATCCACTGGGTAACCCACTTTGGCAAAATCTTCAGCGGCGATAATGGAAAATTGATCCATCATCTCCAGGCCTGCTGGAATAATGCCTTGTTTGAGTACGGTTGTGACCGCATCGGCACACTCAGTTACCGATTTAAAGGCCGCCATAACCAGCTGTGCCGCTTCGGGTTTAGGAATAAGCTTGAGTTTAATTTCAACAATAACGCCTAATAGTCCTTCCGAGCCATTTAATAGAGCCAATAAGTCTAGGCCATCGTCTTTTTCATCAAAACGAATAATCTCTCCGTCCATATCTAATACGGTCAAGGAGGTTACGTTATGAACCGTTAGGCCATATTTTAAACAGTGAACGCCGCCCGAGTTCTCGGCCACATTCCCACCAATTGAGCAGGCGACCTGTGATGAAGGGTCTGGAGCATAATACAAACCATACTTGGCCGCCATTTCAGAAACCGTGATATTACGCACACCAGGTTGCACAACCGCAGTACGTTGCAGAGGGTCAATATGTAATATTTTATTGAGTTTTGAGAGTCCAAGGATTACGCTGTTTTCTAGCGGAAGGGTTCCGCCAGCTAGCCCAGTACCAGAACCACGTGTAATAACAGGGGTGTTGTAAGCCTTGCAGATTTTTAAGACCTGTTTTACTTGTTCTACATCTTCTGGAAGCACGACTGCCAAAGGTTTTTGGCGATAAGCGGATAAGCCATCACACTCATAAGGGCGACAAGCTTCTTCACTTGATAGGACACAATTTTTGTTTAAGGCTTCTTCTAAAGCTTGAATAACATCCATTTTTAACCTTGTGTATTACACGCGTTTGACACTATAATTGTGAAAAACTTGATTTAAATCAACTTTGACTAACCTCTTATTATTAAAAAAAGGTAACCAATATGCAATCTTTTAATCCACCAATTCGTACATTGATGGGGCCAGGACCATCAGATATTCATCCAAGAGTGCTTTCAGCTATGGCTCGTCCTACTATTGGACATCTTGACCCTGCGTTTGTCGGCATGATGGATGAGATCAAGGAACTACTAAAATACGCTTTTCAGACAGAAAATGCACTAACAATGCCCGTTTCTGCGCCAGGTTCTGCTGGTATGGAAACCTGTTTTGTAAACTTAGTAGAACCAGGCGATAAAGTCATTGTATGTATCAATGGTGTGTTTGGTGGTCGCATGAAAGAGAACATTGAGCGTTTTGGTGGTGAAGCCATTGTAGTTGAAGATGAGTGGGGAACAGCTGTTACACCTTCTAAAGTGGAAGACGCTTGTAAAGCCAACCCAGATGCTAAGATTGTTGCATTTGTTCACGCTGAGACTTCAACAGGTGCATTATCGGATGCTAAAATGATTTGTAAAATTGCCCAAGACCATAACTGCTTAACGATTGTGGATGCGGTAACTTCTTTAGGGGGTGTTGAGCTTAAAGTGGATGAGTGGGGTATTGATGCAATTTATTCAGGTACTCAAAAATGCCTTTCTTGCGTACCTGGTTTATCACCAGTGAGCTTTAGCGAAAAAGCGCTAGACAAAGTTCGTAACCGTGAATCACGTGTACCAAGCTGGTTTATGGATTTAAACCTAGTAATGGGTTACTGGGGACAAGGTGCAAAACGCGCTTATCACCATACCGCACCTGTTAACACGCTATACGCACTGCATGAATCATTAGTGATGTTAAAAGAAGAAGGTTTAGAAGCTTCTCATGCACGTCACGCCGCTGCTCATGCTCAGCTAAAAGAGGGCTTAACTGAGATGGGTATCGATTTTGTCGTACCAGAAGGTGAGCGTTTACCTCAGCTTAACTCAGTTGTGATTCCAGAAGGGTTTGACGATGCAGAAGTACGTGGCAAACTGTTAAACGAATATAATCTTGAGATTGGTGCTGGTTTAGGTGCGCTTGCTGGTAAAGTTTGGCGTATTGGTTTAATGGGTGACAGTGCTCGTAAAGAAAAAGTGTTGTTCTGCTTAGCCGCATTAAAAGAAGTTTTAGGTAAGTAATCAAAAAGTAACCGATTTATACAAACCTAAAAGCTAAAAAGCTTACAAAAAACGCCCTATATTCCTAGAAATATAGGGCGTTTTTTTATGAGTTTATGGAGGGACGGTACCCTTTTCTGTGATTAGATTTCAATCTTTAGAAGATAATTGTTTAACTCGGCACTTTTTTGTTTGAGTTCTGTTAATAGGGCTAGGGTATCTTCCTCAATATTGAGTAAACTGGATGCAATTGTTTGTTTAGCCAACCTATGAATTTCTTGATGAATATAATCTATTGCTTGATAATCTTCAGGCTTCAAGAGTTCTTTGCCTTTATTTAGTAACCACAGTCCAAATTCACAGCTTTTAGGTGAATAGTCATAGGTTAAATTTTCATCTGTACCGTCAGCAATAACGATTTGAAGTTTGTTTACCCAAGCAATATGTGCCAAACGTGCTTTAAGCAATTGTTTATTTTGTGGCGCAATTTCTATTAACGTTTTCCAAGTTGGATTGACTTTCCACTCTTTTAACCAAATATCTGTCTGTGTACGGCTCATCGGTTTACCGATGGCATACCCTTGCATAGACTCAATGCCCAGTTGTAGAAGCAATTCGATGTGTTGTTCTGTTTCAACCCCTTCGGCAATTACCGATATATTGAAGGCCTCTGCCATCGATTTAATGGCCTCGATAATACTTAAACTATTGGGTTCATTAAAGATCTCACGAATAAAGGCCTGATCAATTTTGACTTCATTCACAGGTAGGTTTTTTAAATAAGTTAAGGACGCATGGCCTGTGCCAAAATCATCAATCGCGAATTTAAAGCCCTTTTCTTTTAATCGACTGATTTGATGAGCAATTTTTTCTACTTTATCTAAAGAAGAGCTTTCTAAGATTTCTAGGGTAAGTTGATTGGGAGAGATTGTTTCACTATCCAAAAAACTCGCTAATAGATGATTAATAAACGCTTCATGCAATAAACTATTGCCATGAATATTTAAACTAATACCAATTTTATTTGTTCGGTTTTGGTTAATCGTTTGTAAGTACTGTATGCCATCTTGAATAATAAATTCGCTTAGCTTGTCCATCAGGCCAAACTGTTCAATCTGTGGCAAAAATTCAAAGGGTGCAACCAGACCTCTTTGAGGATGATTCCAGCGAATCAAACCTTCTAGAGAAATTACTTCACCACTGTGGCAGTTTACTTTGGGTTGGTAATAGAGCTCAAATAAACCTTGGTTGAGTGCTTGGCTGAGCTCATTTTTATCTTGAATGTTATCCCACTCATAATGTTGAATGGTATTTTTACCCTGTTGTTTTGCTTGGTACATGGCTTGGTCTGCTAAACGCAGTAGCTGTTCAGAGCCTAAGTGTTTGCCATAGTTATGTCCGTAATAAACAACACCGATACTGCTTGATACCTGTAATGAATGTTCTTCATAAACTACCTCACTAGAGGTTTCCTCGAGAATGCGCTGTTCAATAACAGAAAACTCATGTTGGTCTTTGGTACTGGAGATGACCACTACAAACTCATCGCCCCCTATTCGGGCAACAGTATCACTTTCACGAATAGAATCTAAAATACGATCAGCCAGTGTTTTAAGAAGAAAATCACCTGCCTGGTGTCCATAAGTGTCATTAATCGCTTTAAAGCCATCAAGGTCTATAAACAAAATCGCAATCATCTCATCAGATCGTTGAATGGCATGAATTGCTTGAGAAATTCGATCAGAGAGTAAAAAGCGATTGGGTAAATTCGTTAGAGCATCAAAGTGCGCCATTTTTTCAAGTTCATTTTGGTGCTCTTTTTCAAAGGTAATATCGGAGAGTAATCCAATATAGTAAGCTGTATTTTGACGATCATCTAAAACGGTGTTTATTTTTAAACGCTCTGGGTAAAGTTCACCATTTTTTTTGCGATTATAAAGTTCCCCTTCCCAGCTCCCTGTATCGTTTAAGGTTTGCCATAAATCTTGATAAAAAGACTTATCTTGAAGGCCAGAGCTCAGTATTTTGGGGTTTTTTCCTAAAAGCTCCTGTTCTGAATAGCCTGTTATCTCTTCTATGCGCTTATTGGCTCTTACGATGAGATTATTTTTATCACTTATTAAAATGCCTTCGTTAGCGGACTCAAATACTGTAGCGGCCTGTTTGAGTCTAATTTCCGATTCCGTTTTATTGGTAATATCACTCACTAATCCATCAATTGAAACCAATTTTTCGTCTTGATATACGCCATGGTGTTGCACAAGCAGAGTTTTGACGGTTTTACTCTTAGGTGAGGTGAGTTTTAGGATAAAAGTATCCGTAGTTTTTTCTCGTGAGATGAGTCGATTGGTGCTCTTTTGAGCGATTTCTATGGATTCAGGGAGCCAGTCGATATTGGTAAACCAGGGGCGGTTTAATACGGTTTCAACTGGCTGCTCAAAGACTTGACTAAAGCTGGCTGAAACGTAGTTTAAAATCCCGTCCTGACCACTATGTGAAAAAACCACATAGCTTTCTCCAAGGTCATCTAAAAGGCGTTGAAACTGGTTTTTTTGTTCCATGATTTGTTGATTAGAGCGGTGCTCTTTAACGATTCGCCAAATCTCATTTAGGATAAGCTGAAAAGTGTTGACGTCGTCTTGCGTATAATCGGTTGGCTTATTTCCCACCCCCGCAATTAATACCACTTCATTATGCTCAATCACGGGCAGTGAAATCATTCTCTTTAAGAAGGCATGACCTTCAGGTAAGCCTTTCTTTTCTTCATAAGTTACATAATCGTTAATGACAACAGGCTGTTTTTTGCGCGCCGCTTCTGCCCACACCCCAGCGCTTGAAATAGGGTAATGTGTTTCATAGTTTTCTAGATGGCAATAGTTCTTTAGCGTGTTGTGTGACCAGGCCATCAGTTCTATATAGCCGCTTTTAGGGTCAATGGCGTGAATAAAACTAATTGGGCTAGAGGACAATTTCTCGATTTTATCTAAGGCATATTGCATTAACTGGCTTTCATCCATCGTCTCTGCATATTTTGGTATGTCTAATAAAACTTCATCAATCAACGTTTGCTTTTTTAAGCGCTTTTCTTGTAAAGAGATAAGGTGTTTACGTTTTTCTGAGAGGATTAACAACCCAGTAATCGATAACAATAAGGCAATGAATAGGGTGATTTCGTTTTTGTACTGCTGCCATAGCTCTGTGGGAGTGATTTCAGGCTGAGTGTCAAAAGGAGTCAGTTTTAACGTTCTTAAAAGGTTTTCAAAAGGGAAGTAATCTCTTGGTGCAACAAAGCCAGCGATCCCCGCTTGTATGGCGGCAGGGTTATCGGCTCTTAAAGCAAATAGAGCCACTGAAATATCACGATTTAAATTTTCATCCAACCCTGGCAATATAATAAATGGCCATTCTGGATAAAGCGTTGTTGAAACGATATGAGGAAATTCGTCTTGATGTAATGGGTTTATGATTCTTATTTCATTAAGATTAAGCTTGTTAGCGTTCAGCCACTGTTCCAAAATACCAGTGCGAACAAAACCGACATTAGCCTTGCCTGATAACACCGATTCAATAACCGAGTCATTATCTCCAACTTCGATAAAACCCAACTTTTTATAATCAATTCCTGCTTTATATAGCTCATAAAGAGGCACTCGATAAGCCCCAGTATTATTCTTTGATGGAATGGCGATACGTTGGTTAACAAGGTCTGAAAGCTGTTGTATTTCAGTATTATTTTTTTTGGTAAAGATAACCCCGCCTAGTTGGTCAAGCGCTTGTTCACCATAAAAAAGTTGTAGTGTCGCAGTGATACCATTTAATGCCACTTTGCTTCTTAGGATTTCATACAGGCTAGGGTTGACTAAGAGCAGTTGTAGTTGTTTTTTTTGTAAGGCAGAAAGGAGCTCTTCTTGAGTATAGACTTTGAGCTCAACATCATGGTTTGGTAAGGCTTCAGAAAGGTAGTTGGCAAAACCTTGATATTGCTGCTGAACGGCAGCTTTAGCCTGGTATTGGTAAACGCCAAGTACTAATTTTTGAGATGCATGAACCCCTTGCGCAAATACCAGCAATATCAGCAAAGGTAGTAAATATAAGGTGGTTTTCTTCACATGAACCTTATTTGTCTGTAAAGAGGTTTTTAATAGAGCGCATTAAAATCATCCTTGGTTTTAAAATGCTAAATATGCAAAGTTCAATGTTAGGTGCTTTTCTGTAGAAATTGATGGTTGTTTTTGAATATGTTCTTTTGCTATGTGCTAATAAGGGAATATTTTTCAATCTACGCCTTAAAAACCAATAACATAGTTAGCTTCTTAGTATAATTAAATACTCATTATTAAGACAGTAAATGGAATAGCTCAATCTATAACTCTTGATTGATATCAAGAATTCATTAATCACTTATATAAAACAGATGACAAATTTCAGTATAGTTATGTATCTGCCTAGAATCAGTGCTTATTGATGCTCTTTAGAGAAGATTGTGAGTTGTTTTTTAAGGTTTTACTTTATTGTTCTCTTTGTCCGTGTCAGCTTCAAACAATTTGACCCTATTTCGTCCCTGCTGTTTGGCCATATAAAGTGCTTTGTCGGCCTGGCTAATGGAATCTTTTGGACTATTACAGTGTGTTTTATCACAAGCGCTTATTCCAATTGACAGGGTGACATATTTACTGCATTGAGAGCCGTTATGAGGAATTTTTAACGCCTCAACCTGCTCTCTTATTGCGTTAGAAAATTCAACTGCCTGATCAGCCTTAACCCCTGAAAAGAGAATTAAAAACTCTTCACCCCCGTAGCGACAAGCAATATCATTTGTTCTTTTTACATTCGTTTGTAGTACTTCGGCAATTTGTTTTAAACAGTCATCTCCTGCTAGGTGCCCATATTCATCGTTGAACTGCTTAAAAAAATCGATATCGAGCATTAAAGTGCTAAAAGGAGTTTGGTTGCGAGTGAGAAAGCCCCATGACTGTTTAAGTTGTTGATCGAGCGCACGGCGATTTTTAAGGCCTGTTAAGCCATCAATTAAAGAGAGTTCTTTGAGTTTAAGGTTACTTCTTTCTAATGATTTTTCTACTTGTTTAAGATGAGTGATATCGGTATGAGTACCTGAAAAACGTAATGGTTTACCTTGAGCGTCTCTCTTCACAATTCGACCTCGGTCGAGCATATAAACCCAGTGGCCGCCCTTATGTTGCATGCGGTGGACATTCCGATAGAATGGCGTTTTTCCATCCATGTGTTTTTGAATATCTTTAGAACACTGTTCTAAATCATCAGGATGAACACGGCTCTCCCAAGATTTATATGTTGGTTCTATTTCAGCGAGTTTATAACCTAAAAGTTGACACCATCTTTCATCAAAAACCACAATATTCGTTTGTGGGTACCAGTCCCATAACCCTAAATTTGAGCCTTCTAGCACCAGCTCTAAATATTCATTTTTTTCTTGTAAGTTTTTTTGTGCCAGTTGAAAGCGCTGTATCCAATAGGAGATAAATAGACCTGAAACACTGCCAACACTAAATGGCAAAATATAAAGGTGTGGTTTGACAACACCAACAAGATAGATAAATTGAAAAGTGGCAAATGTAGTAACAACTAAGGCACCAATCACTGCTGCAATGGCAAATTGTTTAACTGAATAGTGTGATAAAAATTGCATGATGCAGGATGCTCAGGTAATTAAATCTCTCTCAATGTACCAAAAAAAAATAGAATAGGGAATTAATTCAATGAGGTAGACACATGTATATGATAAATTCAATGCAATATCCCTTTTTTTAGTATGGTTTAAAACAGAATCGTGAAATTACTCCCTATATCCTCCTATTTACCCGCCATTTTTAATGCTCTAGTGGAATATGGCCAACTTATATTGCAGGCTGAGCCTGGTGCGGGTAAGTCAACAGCCGTGCCTTTACACCTTTTAAGTCAGTTGAGCAAAACGGACGGCAAAATTTTAATGCTCGAACCACGCCGTTTAGCAGCCAAGTCGATTGCGCAATTTTTGGCTAAACAGCTTAATGAAAAAGTGGGTGAAACCATTGGTTATCAAATACGTAATGAACGACGAGTGGGCGCTGATACTCGGTTAGAGATTATTACCGAAGGGATTCTTACCAGTAGAATTCAAAATGACCCAGAATTGAGTGATGTGGGCTTAGTCATTTTTGATGAATTTCATGAGCGTTCCATTCATGCCGATTTGGGTCTCACGTTGTGTAAAGAGGTTCGCACCGCCTATAACGAATCGTTAAAAATATTGGTGATGTCCGCCACGATTGACACTCAAAAAGTCAGCCAGTTTTTAGACAATGCGCCAATTATTGAATCTGAAGGGCGATGTTTTCCTGTTAATACGCACTATCTTACCAGGCCTGTAAACTCTCAATATGCAAACGAATGGTTGCCTGAACTGAATAAACTTGTTCTGAATGCCCTACAAGAAACCAATGGCGATGTTTTGGTGTTTTTACCAGGCCTGGGAGAAATTAACCGAAGTTTAGAAACGCTTTCTAACCAATTAGATTCAGCAAATTATCTTGTATTGCCGCTCTATGGCGCGCTTAAAGCAGAGCAGCAACAACAAGCATTACTCGTTGATAAAACAGGGCGACAAAAAGTGGTGTTGGCCACCAATATTGCAGAGACCAGTTTAACCATTGAAAATATTTCAGCGGTGGTTGATTCAGGTTATGAACGTGTCTCACTGTACGATGTGAGCAGTGGCATGACTCGTTTAATTACCCAACGAATCTCTTTAGCCAGCGCCCAACAACGCCAGGGACGAGCAGGGCGTGTGCAAGCTGGGCATTGTTTTAGGTTGTGGACAGAGAGTCAACAACAAGCCCTTAAACCATTCAGTGCCGAGGAAATTACCACTACCGATTTAGCCTCATTACAATTATCACTCGTGCAATGGGGGGTAAAAAGCTTTACCGAGTTAGAATGGCTTACCCCACCACCCAAAGCCCATATTGATGCGGCAATTACTCTGTTACAGCGTTTAGATTTAATAAACCCACAAATCGGCTTTTCTCCTAAAGGGCTTAAAGCGATTAACTACACACTTGAACCGCGTTTTTCGGCACTATTGGCCAGCTTACAAAATGAACCTGATTCCATTAAAGCAATGGCCTGTGATTTAGTGAGTGTGTTGAGCGATAGCCATTTTTTGCATGCGCCAGATGATGCCGATTTAGTCACACGATTACTTGCCATTCAACTCTACCGAGAAAACCGTCAACAAGCACTCAAGGCTTACCCTATTAAAGCAGGTATTGCCGAACAACTATTAATCAACGCCAGTAAACTCGGCAAACAGCTCGCTATTCAAAAACCAGTTCAACACACTTTATTGCAACTGCAAACCAGCCTGGGCAAATTGGTGGCCATGGCCTATCCCGACCGAGTGGCTAAATGTCGCAGTTTATCGAGCACAGAAAACCGTTATCTACTCAGTAATGGCAAAGGCGCGGTGTTGCCAGAATATAATCAGCTTAAAAATAGTGAATGGCTGGCTATTGCCGATTTAGATGGACAACGTAATGAGGGACGTATCTTCTTAGCCACAGCGGTTGAACAAACCCTATTAGAAGAGATGCTGGGTTTTGAAACATCGGCCAGCTATCGGTTTGAAGAAAAGAGCCAAAAGATAGTCGGTAAACAGCAAACTAAACTCGGGGCGATTGTTTTAAATGAACAAGCGTTATCGCAACCTGACAATACAAAAATACAGGCCTGTTTACATCAAGCGATTATAGATACGGATTTAAAAATCCTACCTTGGTCTAAAAACAACCAGGCCTGGTTAAATCGTGTGATTTGGTTAATGCAACACAATCCAGAAAACACTCAAAAGTGGCCAGATTTCACTTTACCAGGCCTGGTAACTTCCATTGACGATTGGTTATTTGCCTATATTGAAGGCATTTATTCGGTTAAAGCATTACAAAATTTGGCGTTAATGGATCTATTAAAAGCTCGCCTGCCCTATGAAGCCCTGGCACTTATTGATACTCAAGCTCCCGAAACCTATATGACGCCAAGTGGTAAAAAACTCAAAATAGATTATTCAGGTCAACGGCCAAAAGTGTCAGTGGTGTTGCAAGAGATGTTTGGTGAACTAAGCTCACCACAACTGGCTTGGGGTAAGGTCAATTTGACCTTTGAGTTACTCTCTCCCGCACAAAGACCCATACAAACAACCAGTGATTTGGCGCATTTTTGGCAAAATTCTTATTTTGAAGTCGCCAAAGAGATGAAAGGCCGTTACCCCAAACATCGCTGGCCAGAACAACCTTTAGAAGAGAAAGCTGGCAGGTCAATCAAATCTAAGAAGCCGAGTTTATGAAAAAAACAGAGGTCGGGTTTAAAAGTCTAAGTGTGTTTGGTCATTAAGAAAGGTTCTCTCTGCTTGCCATTCGTTGTTAACGAAGTAAGGTATTAATATACCTTTCGGGCATCTCATTGGAATGCGCTAGCATCGCCATACTTGCTTGTTGCAGAACTTGATTTTTTGTAACCTCAACGGTCTCTTTAGCATAGTCAGAGTCCGCTATTCGAGACATAGCCGTACTAGTAGATTCATTTAAATTCATTAAGTTTGACGACTGATACTGTAAGTGGTTTTCTGTGGAACCAATAATAGCCGCATAGTCTGTGAGAGTTTCTAAATGAGCGTCAATGGTTTGTGTTGAGAGCTGGGCATTACTCATAGTTGTAATGTCCAAAGTATCTCCCGTGGGAGGTGGCGGGGGTGGTACAACTGGGGCAGGAACAACATTTTTTGAAAAGCTTAACCCAGCACCAACATCACTAATCACATTAATGCCAATATCCGCTGAGGTTAAATCTCAATTGGTCGATTCAACAAGCAGTGAGCCATCTCCTGCGTTATATGTTGCTGAAAAACCAGCCGTTTGGAGATTGGCATTACCGTTAATAAAGTTGGCGGTTAACTGGTTAGCGCTTGATCCAGTGGGCGCGGTTACCGCGAGCCCAAGTATATCGAGCAACGGTATCGCGCCATAGGTTACAGTAAGTGATTCCATGCCCATTAAATTCAGCTGATAGGTGTCGCCAAGCACTAATATTCCATCAAAACCCTGTGGTGCTCCAAACTCTAATGAGTCATATTCTTCAGGAGGTGGTGGAGGGGGTGCTACTACACTGCTTAGATTCATTAAATCAATGGTCGGTATCTCAATGATATTATCCTCACCTGCTTCCCAGCCGCTTTGAATACGAACCTGATCTTCTTGGGTAAATAACGGTATACCATTAAATTTAGTGCTACCTGCAATATGTCCGATTTCGAGATAAATCGCCTGAAATTCGGCATCCATTTGTTGACGATCGTCATCACTGTATGTTCCGCTCATAGATTGAACGGCAAGCTCTCTCATGCGTTGATAGATATCAAATACCTCTTGCAGGCCTTGATCTATGGTTTTGGCAAGCGAAATTCCATCATTCATATTTCTAATGGCTTGGGTGTTACCATTCAGTTGAGAACTCATTTTAGATAGCACCGCCATGCCCGCAGCGTTATCAGACGCACTGTTAATGTTTTTACCAGAAGATAACTTCTCCATCGCCGTAGAGGCATGTGAATGACTTTTGGTAAAAACATTAACCGCATTCTGACTAGAGCGATTGTAGTTAATGACGGTTGGCAAGGCTGTAATACTCCAAAACTTTAAAAAACCAGAGTTGTCAGTATTGAGGGTTTTATCTCTGTTTTAGAGTTAACGGCCAAGAGTCGAGTTTTATGAGTAAAAATGATTAAAATAATTTAGATTACGTAAAAAGATTACTTGGGTTTATTACACACCATTACCGCACGCAGTGGCGCGGGGTAGCCTTCTATGGTCTTATTGTGGTCTTGTGGGTCTAAAAAGGTTTCTAATGAGTTCCAGGTCATCCAATCGGTGGTGCGCTGCTCTTTTACGCTGGTTTGGTCTAAATCGACGCAACGTACATTTAAAAAACCACAGCGTTCTAGCCAGTGAGTCAACTCTTTGACTGACGGCAAAAACCATACATTACGCATTTGCGCATAACGTTCACCTGGCACTAATAGTTGGCCATACTCTTCAGGCACCACGATGGTTTCTAACACCAACTCACCACCAGGCAGTAATTGGTTTTTAAGCTCATAAATATGGTCAATAGGTGAACGTCGGTGATACAAAACACCCATAGAAAATACCGTATCAAACGCACCACCTTTTTTAGAAATAGGCAGTTGTTCAAGGGTTAATGGCAAGAAATAGGCGGGCACTTTTTCACCAATAAAGTGTTTAAGCACTAAAAACTGGTTCATAAATAACAGACTTGGGTCAACACCCACCGCCAGCTCCGTCTCTTCGCCAGCCATTCGCCACAAATGGTAACCACTACCGCAACCAATATCTAAAACTTTGCGACCTTTTAATGGGGCTAAATGGGGGCGAACTCTGTCCCACTTCCAGTCTGAGTGCCATTCGGTATCAATAAAAATATCGTGAATTTTAAACGGGCCTTTGCGCCACGGGTGAAAAACGCGCATAGCGGTTTCTAACTCAACTTTTTGTTGGGCAGTTAAGTTACTGTTTTGAGCAACGGTAACGGCCGATTGATTCAGGTCAAAGTCGGTGTTTCCTGAAAAAGCACGAACCTGTTCTAGGCCTTTTAACCAGCGTGATAGATTACCATTGCCTTCAGGATGAAGTGCATCGTCTATTAGCTGGGGTAGCTGTTGCTTCCATTCAGTAAAACGTTCGTCTTCAAGTTTTTGCCAAAATGTATCGTAATGTTGCTTCACGTGAAACCTTGTTTGTTAATGTTTTATGTTTGATTTAATTAAAATTTAACCACGAAACGAAGAACTCGGCTGTAGAGCCGAGAAGTCACGAAGACACGAAGAAATTTAAGTTGTATGTCATTGCGGGTTAAGTAAAAATAATGGCATGGCAATATCTGGCGAACACTTCAGTTTCAGCTATGGATTATTCGCGTTGCTCACCCTACGGGTCGCCTTAAAAGGTGTTCTTCGCTCTAAAGAGCTTGTGCTTCATTACCTTAGTGCCTTTCAAACCCCCGTTATTATCGGGCTTGACCCGACAATCTCTCTTTGCCTTATGAGATCCCCTGGTCAAGCCAGAGGATGACGATTTGTGGTTGTACCGAATCTCAATGTCATTGCGAGCCGCAGGCGTGGCAATCTATAGCGTGCATTGCGGTTTTAGCCATGGATTATTCGCGTTGCTCACCCTATGGGTCGCCTTAAAAGGCGTTCTTCGCTCTAAAGAGCTTGTGCTTCATTACGTTCGCAATGACAGTGTTAATTTTAAAATTACCAGGCCAGGTATGCCTTGTGGCAAACATTAACTATGTAAGCAGGTGTTAAAATCAAAAAAACTTCGTGCCTTCGTGTCTTTGTGGTTCACTATTATTTAATCGCTAAAAAAGAGGCAAAATTATACGCCTGAAACCATATACCTGCCGAATTAAAGCCTGCATTATTGAGTCGTTGAATGTGTTGGGCTTCGGTATCGGTAATCAGTACGTTTTCTAAGGAGCTGCGTTTTTGGCTAATCTCTAGTTCTGAATAGCCATTGGCGCGTTTAAATTGTAGGTGCATATGTTCTATGGCCTGTTGCAGTTTGTTATCTTCAAAATGTATTTTTTCAGAAAGAATCAGTACACCGCCTGGTTTAAGGCCTTGGTAGATTTTTTTGACTAACTCATCACGTTCTTCTGGGTCAATAAATTGCAGGGTGAAGTTAATCACCACTACGGAGGCATTTTCAATCGGTACATCGGTCATATTGGCGCAATGTAGGTTTACTGGAATATCGGAATGATAGGCGTGTAAATACTCTGTGGCACGATTAATCATCGCCTCAGAGTTATCAATCGCTTCAATTTCACAGCCTGCTACCTTAATGTTACGGCGCATGGTTAGGGCGGCCGCGCCTAGTGAACAACCTAGGTCATACAATTTGCTATTCGCCTGGGCGTACTCTTTTGTGAGTTCGCCAATGCCCGTTAAAATGGTTTGGTAGCCAGGTACAGAGCGTTGAATCATATCTGGAAAAACCGCCACGACGGATTCATCAAACTGAAAAGCGCCTACCGCTTCATGGGCTTGGGCGTAAATTGTGTCTTTTTGGCTGGTTTTTAACATGATGCGCTCATTTGTTAATTGGCTAGTTGTTTCACGGTAAGTGTTTATTTTATTGAATTTTTGAGTATTTTTCGACTTACCGTAAAAATACTTTTAAAGCGCTACGGTTTTAAAAAATGGTGACGTTTTTTTTAAGCGTATTTAAACTTGTTACGGGTGACTTTTTGCACATAGTTACGCGCTTCACTACTGGATAAATTGCGTACTAAATGGGCGTAAACTTGTTCGCTCGAGAGACGGTTGATTTTACTGATGGCTCTATCTCGGTTGCTGTCAAAGGCCTGTAACACATTGCCACTGCCAGTGTTGTAGGCCGCAATCACACAATACTCTTGTGATTTTTGATTACGAATTCCTTTG
This sequence comes from Thiomicrorhabdus sp. Kp2, assembly GCF_000478585.1. Lineage (NCBI taxonomy): Bacteria > Pseudomonadati > Pseudomonadota > Gammaproteobacteria > Thiotrichales > Piscirickettsiaceae > Thiomicrorhabdus > Thiomicrorhabdus sp. Kp2. The sequence goes on along the minus strand of NZ_ARWI01000001.1, from coordinate 1,500,964 downwards.
AGATAACGAGTAAATAAAATAGACAAATAAGCGGTGCCATACTCTATATTGCGTGCAGGGGTAAACAGTGTGGTTTTGGAGGGCATACCATCCCGATTATGAAGTAGGCGATGTACATCACGCCCTGCCGTGGACGGCACAATTTGCATTAATCCATAAGCGGGGGCAGAACTCACTGCATAGGGGTTAAAGCTGCTTTCAGTTTCGATAATGCCATACACCAACGCGGGTTGAATGCCAAAACGTTTACACTGTTTAACCACCTCAAATTGGTAGTGTAGTTTCTGTTGGTTTTGGTAGTCATTGACCATGCTAAAGGTTACGGCATGGCGGGTTTTACCGTTATCAGCAAACTGGCGATAGCGGGTTTTAATTAAATAGTCAGCATAACGGTTAGCGCGCCAGGCATAGCGTATTTGTTTTTTATCCTGGTCTTGCACAAGGTCTAATAAAAACGGTTTAGCACCTGTTGGAGGAGCGTCTGCACTAAATAAATCTACCTGGCTTGGGTCTTCAGGGGTAAGCAGGGTTTGGGCTATGGCGTTTTTAAGTGCCAATTTTGGGTTCTGTGTTGAGATGGTTTCAACTTGAATTTGGCCACTGTTAAAATCAATAATCGCTCGGCTCTGATAGTGATCAGTGTATTTAACATACGCCTTGGGTGTGGCGGTTTTTTTATCGCTCCAGTTCTTGGCAATTTCATCTAAAAATAGGGTAATTTGTTTACGCACAACACTATCTATTTCAGGAATTCCCAGGCCTGGTACCTGGGCTGAAACCGCTTGGGATACATTGCCCTTATAGAGCTGATGACTGGTGGTAATGCCACGACGAATTTCAGAAGCCGTACAACCGCTCAAGCCTAAAATACCCAGGCCTGGTAATCCTAGAGTTAAAAATTTTCTGCGGTTAAGTTTAGGCTGTTTCATATTCGCTTTTTCATGTGAGTAGTGGTTTTTTAAAGGTCTCAATTTAATAACGCGAAGGACGATTAGCCACTTCTTGCAAACGCCAGGCTTCAGGGGTTTGGCTCGATTCAATACGTGCTTCAAAATCGTCTTCTAAGTCAGCAAAAAAGTCGATACCTGTTAAACGTTCCACCTCATCAATGGTGGTAACAAACTTCATTAAACTGGCATTAGCTGGCGCATTTTGCGGAAAAATAAACGCTAAGGCAACCGCTGGGGTTTGTGGTGTGGTTGGTTTAATCAGTATTTTATAGAATGCGTTAGGAATCTTCACACTCGAATTTTTTAAGGTTTTAGGATTTGCATCAAAAATAGGCCCAGTGGTTACCCAAAAGTCGCCATGCCATTGTGAGAAATCATTGGCAATCACCTCTTCTAAACGCTGCCACGATTTTTGGTTAAGCTTAGGTTTTTGCGGGGTGATATTGGTCATTAAAAAGGTCTCTTTTTGCGCTGAAACCCCATAACGGCTGGCAATCACATAATTGGGTGCCATGTGTCCACGATCATAACCAGAGCCTGTGTAATCATCATGTTTTACTTGTTGGTAAGAACGCCAATCACTTGAGAAGCCTGAAGGGCGTTTGCCACTTTTATAATTGGCTTTAGTCACTTTATAGGTGACCCATAAAGGGTTTTTTAAGGTTTCAGAGTATTCCAGCATAAAAGCTTGGTTGCGTAAAATGTGTGAAAACCCAGTCATAATACCTGTTTGCGGTGGCGTAGCATTGACCTGCGGTACGCCCATATACACCATGGCAGGGCGCGCAACAAACACCTCATAGCTATACCAAAGCCCACCAATGAGCGGAATTAAAATCAAAAACTTTGGGTATTTAAAAAGTAAGTTTAAAAGCGGTTTAATAATCTGTTTTAAGGCGGATGAATTCATGGGGGGATTAGGTTCTGTTCTATTATTTTAAACCACTATTTTAGCGAACTTTATAAAGATTTGGATACTTACCCCATTAAAATTGGATTTTAAATTTTGGGTTTAGCTCCATGTTGCAAAAGTGGTGTTGGTAGCTTATTTTTTGCTGTAATTTTCAATTAATTCTTCTAGTGATAGAGCAGGGCTAAAATAGAAACCTTGATAAAAGAACTCAATTGGAAGGTCTTCAAGTATTGCCAATTTTTCTTTGTTATCAACATACTCAGCAATAATGGGCTGTAAACCAAGGTTATTAATCATTTCGGCAATAAAGGTTAGAACATGGAGTTTTTCTGCTTTGGTTTCAATGCCATCAATTAAGGCGCCATCGAGTTTGGCCATTTGAATGGTTTTATTACCAGCCAATTCAGCGAGCTTGGCTAGATTGGAATAACCTGTTCCAAAATCATCTATCGCAAAATGAATACCATGCTTTTGGCTAAGGGTTTGCAGCACATTGTCATGGGTAAGTGTTTCGTGTTCGGTTATTTCGACCATGAGCACTATGTCATTTTGTTTACACACTTCCGCTAAACTAATAATTTGCAACAAGAAGTCTTTATCGCCCAAGGAATCAGGATAGATATTGACATTAATCATCGGTGTGATGCCTTTTAATTTTGGAATATCTTGTTTGATTAGATCGAAAACGATTTGGTCAATTTCTAAGGTAAGGTGGTAATACTCAACAAGATTTAGGAAGTCTTCTGCAGTAACCAATTTATTATTAATAGGCAGGCGAATTAAAGATTCGACCGTTTGACATTGGTTTGTTTGGTCTACTATTGGCTGATAATACAGTACAAAAGAGCGATTTTGGATATGTTCACGAACCACATCCAAGGTAAGAATATCGTGGTGGACGAGATTAGAGTAGTGGTGAATTTTTTGGTTATCAACTTCACATATTTGTGCATTACATGAATCTGTTAGCATTTTATTGAGAAGCCCATCAAAGTGCCTGAAATTATCAGATTGAACACCGTCAAGCTCAAATAATTTAATATAAATAAAGTCGAGAGCATGCGCCCCACATTCCTTACTCAGGTTGTTAATAACGGTTGAAATTGGCTCCACTCTATTGAAATTTATTTGTTCATGTTCACTGAGTACAACATGTAATTTATTAGCGTGATTTAAACAAATAAAGTCAATATTCTTATCTTTTAGGTAGTCAATAAAGGCATCTTGTAACTTGTTAAGCAGGGCACGCTTTTGACGAACACCTACATCAAACTCACTAAGAAGCCCATAGTGCACTACAAAATAGTAATCTAAATTTTTTTGATGTTTATTTTCACTAATTACAAACTCAATAAAGTTTTGATAGGGATTAGAGAGATAGTTAAATTCAGCTTCATCAATGTATTTATCAAGCAGTAAAAAAGCTTTAATTAATATTTCAAAGTGAATAATGGCTTTAAAATAATTGGTTTTATGAAGGTGATAACTAATCAGTTGAGCCTCTTCATGTAAGGTTCTATGGGCTAATAAGATATTACCTCGCAGAGAAAACGCATACTCACCAGCAGAATGCAAAATTAACTTGGCTTCTAAAGAATTTAGCCAGCGGCCTAATTTGCATTGACTGTGTTCCATTTCAGGCAGAGGTGCATTTTTAATATCTTTAAAATGTTTTTCTAGCTCAAGTAACCAATTCCGATGCATGAGCATAGCGTGGTTTTTACCAAAAAAGCCGTTTTCAAAACGTTCTGTGATTTCTTGGGTAGAAGCCTGAAAATAGCCGTTGGCGATATTTTTACGGCACTTACTAAAGGTTTCTAGTAGCTCTGTTATTGTGAAATTAGCTGAGAACTTTTGTACTTCATGAAAGTTATCGACACAGTAGTTTTGTGCTTGTTCTATACGTTCAAAAACATCGTGTAAATTGAGTTGATAAGTGTTTTTAAGTTGAAACCCAATGTTTTGTAGTGATTTGGCATCATTGGCATCTAAATTACGGCTTAAAATTTTTGTAAGCCACATCGCTTCTGCTTGTTTTAAGCGGGTTAACCCATTAATAGACTGTATGGCGTGTGTTGTAGAAGGGTTTTGTAATAAATCGTTCTCGAGTTCTTGCAACAAATCTTCAATAAACGCATTTAACGAATCTTGATTTAACATAACTAACTCCATCAATAATATTAGGTAGTTAATACCTATATTAGCTTATTAATGTTATTAAGATTATGAAAATAAAAGATTAAATCATGACTGTTTTTTAACCAATAGATGAATGTAGCGTGCCATATTTCGGTAAGTGGGTTCACGGCAATAGCGGTATTCCATCGCCAATAACTCTTCTTGATTGGTTTGTTCAAGCGCCTCGGGTGTCATATAGTCGTTAAACACTCTAATGCCCGTATGTACTTCAATCTCAAAGCCCCAATCTTGCAACCAGGCACAGACCTCTTCAGGAATTTGCGGGTTGGGTGGCGTCAGTTTTTTGCCTTTGCCCATATACTCATCTTTTAACAGGCCTGGTAAACGCCAACCGCCTTTTAAGGTATTGCGAATCACCACCGAATTGCGGTTATAAAACAGCAAAGATAAATGCCCGCCTGGTTTCACCTTGCTGGCCACTTCAAACAGGGTTTCTTTAGGTTGGGCTAACCACTCTAACACAGCATGAAACAGCACCAAATCAAATTCAGGCAAGGTTTTAGCTACCTCTTGCGCAGGGCCTTCAATAAAGGTAGCGGTTAATTCATTTGCCGCAAAATTCTGTTTAGCACGCATTAACATTTGGTGCGATAAATCACATAAAGTCACTTCATGCCCAGCTTGTGCAAACCACTGGCTCATCTGCGCAAAACCACAGCCTGCATCCCATACTTTAAGGTTGTGGCTTTTTAAATTTACCACACCCCGCAAGGGGGTATAAAAGCCTGGTGAATCAGTGTTTTGTGATGGTTGGCAAAGCGAATGTAAGTCCTCTTTAAGCAACTTTAAACGCCATTCGCCCTTAATGGTGTCATACACCTTGGCTTCAAATTTATCGACCAACTTATCAAAGTTACGGTCTTGTAATGGTTTTGGTTTATTCATAAGCACACATTATAAGAGTTACCAGGCCTGGTCAGTTAGTGTTTAATTGAGCTAATTGATTGACGAGCCACAATGCCAGCCCTAAACTAAGTTTTTTATTATCAAATGAGTGTTAATGATGTCATCCAAAGTTTATTGTTTAGCCCAATTTCAACCTAAACCAGGCAAAGAAAAAGAGCTGTTTCAAGTCTTACAAAGCCTAGAACCCAATACCGTAAGAGAAGACGGCTGTATTCAATATAGAGTAACCCGCCATATACAAAGCCCATTTGCAGAAGGGAACAGTTTTCCCATTGTATTTAACGAAATTTGGGCCAATATGGCCGCCTTTGAAGCCCACTGCCAACGCAAAGAAATAGTCGATTTCTTTAACACCTACTGCCTAGCCAAAGACGGTCTAGCCGCCGATTGGAACGTATGCGTATACAGCGACGAGCCCGAAAATTACGATTCACCAAAGATATAAATACCTACCAGTTTTATGCGTAAATATAATTACGCAACAAGATTTTATAATGATATATTAAGACGCTTGTAAATTATCAATTCTTGGTAGTCTTTATGAGCAAAACAGATAGGCAAAGGCAGTTTATAGAGTATTTAAAATCGGCACAGAGTTTTCCCATTAGCATTCAAAGCCTGGCACAAAGGTTTGAATGCAGTGAACGAACCATCCGACGATATATAGAAGACCACTCTGCAAAAGGCAGTCCATGGTATATCTTACAAAATGCGATTGGTTTAGATAAATCTAGAAAACAAGCCATTCAACTGCACGACTACTGGTTTACCAAAGAAGAACTAGAAGCCCTATTTACACTCAATCAAATCATCACCCAACTCTCACCAGGCACATTAAAAACACAGCTTGAAACCCTTATCTCACGAATGAGCAAGCTACTTAAAGACGAAACCCAACAAACGGATCTCGCCACAAAAGTAAAACTCATCGAAATTGCCGACCGAACCATCCAACCCCAAGTTTTTCAAACTATTACCGCCGCCTTAACCGAAAATAAACGCATAAAAATAAAGTTTTGGAGCCGAGAAAACAATCAAACTACAAACCGAACCGTTTCGCCTCTGCAACTGGTTCGCTACAAAGATAACTGGAAAATTGACGCCTGGTGTCACCAAAAACAAGCCCTAAGAACCTTTTCACTAGAAGCCATAAACCAGGCCAATTTAAGCAATGAACCTGCTATTGAAATAGACGATAAAACCCTACAAAACCACTTTCAAACCAGCTACGGAATTTTTGCAGGTCAAGCCAATAACCAAGCTGTTATTCAATTTACACCCTACATCGCCCGCTGGGTGCAATACGAAAACTGGCACCCACAACAACAAAGCCAATGGGATAAAAACGGCAATTACCTACTCACACTACCCTACAACCAAGACCAAGAACTCATACAAGACATTTTAAAATACGGCGCACACGCAAAAGTCCTGCAACCCATTGAATTACAAGAAAAAATAAAACAAAAACTCAAAGAAGCACTAGAGAAGTATTCACAGTGACAGGTTTTGTCACTGGTGTGTGATATGTTGAAGTTATAGAAAAATTGGAATAATTAAATCATGCAAGTCACAGCTAAACAAACAACGTACTACGCTCATTCTGGTATGAGTGCAGATAAATCAGACTGGCAACTTTTAAATGATCACTTAAAGACAGTTGCTGAAATTTCTAAACATAATGCTCGTTATTTTAAAGCATCAAAGTTAGCATACATGGCAGGTTTGTTACATGACTTAGGTAAGTACACATACGAATTTCAAGCAAGGCTCGAAGGTTCACCCCATAAAGTGGATCACGCAACCGCGGGGGCGATTATTGCTAAAGACATACTGCCTGAACCTTGGTTTAAGATTTTATCGTTTGTCATTGCGGGGCATCATGCAGGTTTAGCCAATGGCTCCCTTGAGGGGGAAGGGCGTAGAACGCTTGAAGAGCGTCTTAAACAATCCTTTGGTAAAGAGTTATGTCAGTTGGATGATATTTGGAAATCTGAACTCTCCTTGCCACCGCTTGAGGCTTTGACACCCAAGCTACAATTCCATCCGCAAGCGATTTTTCATGGCTTTCAATTTGCGTTTTTAATACGCATGATTTTTTCGTGCTTGGTTGATGCAGACTTTATCGATACGGATACCTTTTACAAAGAATTAGAAAATAAACCGCTATTACGGGGTGATTATCCAACTCTAGCAGAACTTAAAAATAACTTGGATCATTATTTGAAGGATAAGCAACAGTCCAGCGATAACACGCAACTAGTTAATAAATTGCGCCAAGATATTCTTGCTAGCGCTAGAGAAAAAGCTATTTTAGAGCCAGGCCTGTTCACTTTAACGGTACCTACAGGAGGTGGTAAAACGCTTAGCTCGATGGCGTTTGCCTTAGACCATGCGCTGGCTCATAACTTGCGACGTGTTATTTATGTGATTCCTTTTACTAGCATAATTGAACAAAATGCCAAGGTTTTTCGTGAGGCATTTGGAGATTTAGGCGAAACTGCTGTTTTGGAGCACCACAGTAATTTTGATGATCGTAATATTAGAGATGAAAAAACACAGGATAAGCTCAAATTAGCAATGGAAAATTGGGATATGCCCATAGTGGTTACTACAGCGGTGCAGTTTTTTGAATCTTTATTTGCTGATAGAACTTCGCGTTGTCGCAAACTCCACAATATCAGCGGCAGCGTGATTATCCTAGATGAAGCGCAAACGTTACCGCTGAAATTTTTGCGCCCCGTGATGGCAGCAATTGATGAACTGGCTCGAAATTACCAATGTACAGTCGTGTTATGCACAGCGACTCAACCAGCTTTAAATGCGCCCGATTTCAAGCTGGGGTTTGAAATCGAAAATGTGCGCGAAATTGCACCTAATCCGCAAGCTCTGTATGACCAACTCAGTTTGGTGAGCGTTAGCCATCTTGGGGCTTTAACTGATGACCAGCTGGTACAAAAAATTCAAGATCAACCGCAGATTTTGACCATTGTTAATAATCGTCGTCACGCCCAATCACTTTTTCAAAAGCTTAAAGACCAAAAGCTAGCAGGCGTTTTTCACCTGACCACGTTGATGTATCCCGCACATCGTATGCAAACCTTAGAGGTGATTCGAGAAAGGCTTAAAAATAACCAGGCCTGCCGTGTTATTTCAACTTCATTGATTGAAGCGGGCGTGGATGTGGATTTTCCGTGTGTGATGCGCGCCGAAGCGGGACTGGACTCCATTGCTCAAGCCGCAGGGCGTTGCAATCGTGAGCGTAAGTATTTAAAAGAAGACAGTCATGTGTGGATATTTAGTACCCCCGATTGGAAAACACCGCCAGAGCTGGATTCTTTAGCAGCGGGAATGCGTACGGTGCTGCGTCGAAATCACGATAACCTGCTCGGGCAACTAGCCATTAAAGACTATTTTGATGAAGTTTATTGGCGTAAAGGTGATGAACTGGATAAGAAAAACTTGCTTAAAACTTGCCAAGATCATGCAAACAAATTGAGCTTTCCTTTTCAAAATATTGCCAAAGAATTTTGCATGATTGAAAGCTTTATGTGTCCGATTTTTATTGGGCGTGATGAAGAGGCAAAAGCCCTGATTAGCGAATTAGCAGTGACTGAAAACGTCAGCCAAACCTTAAGAAAATTGCAACCCTACATTGTGCAAATTCCACAAAAAGGGTTTGAGGCTTTAAAAATGGCTGGGGTTTTAGAAACCATTGCGCCACATCGGTTTGAAGATCAGTTTTGGCAGCTGCTTAACAATGAAATATACGATGCCGAATTTGGCATGAGTTGGAATAATCCAACTTTTATCAGCGCGGAATCGTCGGTTTTTTAACAAATTAAGTCGTCTAGCGATAGGCGTATATCTAATCCCAAAGAAGGAGGTAGAAAATGGCTTATGGCATTAAATTGCATGTATGGGGTGACTATGCGTGTTTTACCAGGCCTGAGATGAAGGTGGAACGGGTATCTTACGATGTCATTACGCCTTCTGCCGCGCGCGGTATTTTAGAAGCGATACATTGGAAACCTGCGATTCGCTGGCAGATAGATAAAATTCATGTGCTGAATCCGATACGGTTTGAGTCGATTCGGCGTAATGAATTGGGTAACTGCAAAATATCCACCTCTAAAGTCAGTGGCGCAATGAAACGAAAATCGACTCAAGACTTAGGGTTTTTGATTGATGAGGGTGATAATCGTCAACAAAGAGCTACGACCTTGTTGCGTGATGTCGGTTACATTATTGAAGCGCATTTTGAACTAACCGATAAGGTGGGTCAGGAAGATTCGGTGGGCAAGCATCTTGATATTTTCAATCGCCGTGCACGCAAAGGGCAGTATTTTCACCAGCCCTGTCTAGGAAATCGCGAATTCCCAGCTTATTTTTCATTAATTGAGTCTGATGAAAACTTTCCAAACTCTGAACTTGCAAATGAATCAAAAGACTTGGGATGGATGTTGCATGACATTGATTTTGCCAATCAAAACACGCCTAAATTCTTTAGAGCACAAATGCAAAATGGCGTGATTGAAGTGCCACCTTTTTATGCTGAGGAGGTTGCACAATGATGCTTTCTAGTCTTCAGCAATATTATCAACGCCTTGCCAATAATCCCGACCCAATTACAGGTGCAAAAGTCCCCGCCTATGGCTTTAGTGAAGAAAAAATCGGCTATGTTTTGGTGCTTTCCGAAGCAGGTGAATTGGTCGATGTGATTCCACACCTAACCGATGAAAAAAAACCGAAACCAAAATTAATGAATGTGCCAAGGCCAGCCAAGCGAACCTCTGGCATTAAACCGAATTTTTTATGGGATAAAACCGCCTATGTATTAGGGATCGCGTTGCCTAAGGATAAAAAAAGTAAGGCTGTGTTTGATTTATCTTTAGCGACCTTTGAAGTCTTTAAAAATGAGCATCTGTCGCTTTTACTAGAAGCAAAACAACCAGGCCTGGTGGCTTTAAGACGGTTTTTGGAGATTTGGCAACCAGAATGGGCTTCAGTATCTAGGCTTAAAACTGAAGTGTTAGATGCCAATGTCGTTTTTCAATTAGATGGTGAACAACATTATATCCATGAATCAGAAGAGGCCAAATCACTATGGGATACTTTGCTCAAACCTGATGACGACAGTCAGGAGGCTATGTGTCTGATATCTGGAAAATCTGCCCCAATTGCACGCTTGCATCCCGCCATAAAAGGGGTGTCTGGTGGGCAAAGTTCAGGTGTTTCAATAGTCTCTTTTAATAAAGAGTCTTTTAACTCGTATGGTAAAGACCAAGGTGACAATGCACCCATATCAGAAACGTCAGCCTTTGCCTACACCACCGCTTTAAATTATTTATTGCGTCGAGAAAATAATCAAAGCATCAGCCTAGGAGATACCACCGTCGTTTTTTGGGCTGTGGCTGAAGATGTGGCGCAAGCTCAAAAAGCAGAAAACTTTTTTAACTTTGCCTTTAATCCGCCCGCCGCGTCGGACGACAGCGAAACCACTCAATTGCATGCCGCATTAGAAAAACTCGCAAAAGGCCGTCCAATGTCTGAAATTGCCCCTGATATCGAGCCAAGCACCCAGTTTTATATTTTGGGTCTTGCGCCCAACGCCGCGCGCTTGTCGATTCGGTTTTGGCTACAAACCGATTTTGCACACATTCAGCAACGCTTGTCAGAACATTTTCAAGATTTAAGTTTGAACCCTTTGCCATGGAAAACGCCGCCGTCGGTTTGGCGTTTGTTATTGCAGTTGGTACCCCATAGAGAAGGCAGTAAACCCAAAATAGATGATGTGCCTGCACATTTAGCGGGCGAATTGATGCGCTCGATTATTACAGGACAACGCTACCCTCAGGCTATTTTGGCTCAATTATTAGCTCGATTTCGAGCGGATGGTGATATCAGCGGTTTACGTGTTGCGATGGTCAAAGCCATTTTGCAAAGAGATTTTAGAAAACAACTCATCAAAGAGGAGATTCCCATGAGTTTGGATGAAAACAATACTAACTCCGCCTATTTATTAGGTCGCTTATTTGCGCTGCTTGAAAATATTCAACGCTTAGCTTTGGGCGATAAGGTGAATGCGACCATTACCGACAAATATTATGCATCGGCATCCACCGTGCCTTATTCAGTCTATCCAAGATTGCTCTCTGGCAGTAAACATCATTTTTCAAAGATCCGTAAAGATAAAGCTGGATTGGCTTTTAATTTAGAAAAAGAGCTGAGTGAAATAATGGCGAAATTGCCAAGTGAATTCCCGCGCCATTTTTCTATCGAAAACCAAGGTCGTTTTGCGATTGGTTATTACCAACAAAAAAACGCTCGTTTTGCCCAACAAGATTCAAATGACACTAATCAAACACGCTCTGAAGGAGAAGAATAATGACCATCCAAAACCGCTATGAATTTGTATACTTTTTTGACGTAACCAACGGTAATCCAAATGGTGATCCAGATGCGGGCAATATGCCACGCCTAGACCCTGAATCCAGTAAAGGCTTGGTAACGGATGTGAGCCTTAAACGTAAAATTCGTAATTTCATTCAACTAAGTGAAGAGAATACGCCTGGTTACGACATTTATGTACAAGAAAAAAGCGTTTTAAACTTACAGAACAAAAAAGCTTATGACGCATTAGAAATTACGCCAGAAGCCAAAAAACTCCCCAAAGATCAGCAAAAGGCTAAAGAAGTGACCGATTGGATGTGTGCCAATTTCTTTGATGTTCGAGCTTTTGGGGCTGTTATGACCACAGAGGTAAATTCAGGGCAAGTTCGTGGCCCTATGCAACTGGCCTTTGCCAAATCTATTGACCCAATTATTCCATTGGAAATTTCGATTACTCGTATGGCGGTTACCAATGAAAAGGATTTAGAAAAAGAGCGGACAATGGGACGTAAACATATCGTACCTTATGGTTTATATCGAGTTCATGGCTTTATTTCGGCAAAATTAGCCGAAAAAACAGGTTTTTCAAATTCAGATTTAGTAAAAGTTTGGAAGTCATTGGAAATGATGTTTGAGCACGATCATTCTGCTGCACGCGGTGAAATGTCTGCAAGAAAATTGATTGTCTTTAAACATGACAACGCCTTGGGGAGTGCCCCAGCGCATAAGCTATTTGAGCGTGTGACAGTCGAGCGAGTTAAAGGGGAGGCGGGTACACCTGCAAGTGAGTTTGCAGACTATGCGATTCACTTTGATAAAGACGGGTTAGTTTCTATGGGCGTTGAAGCCTTAGAGGTTTTTTAGCCGTGAGTGACACCCGTCTGATTCCTTTGTCCGCCTTGCAGCATTATGCGTTTTGTCCTCGCCAGTGTGCGCTGATTCATAATGAGCAGGCCTGGTCAGAAAACTGGCTTACGGCACAAGGTCAGCAACTACATCAGCGGGTAGACCATGGTTTACCCGAATCCCGTAAAGGGATTCGGTATGAGCGTGGGGTGGAGGTATCTGCCCCTTCTTTAGGTTTAACTGGAAAGCTTGATTTGGTGGAAGTTGATATTGCCACAGGAGTATGTTTTCCAGTTGAGTATAAACGTGGTAAAGAGAAACAAGAAAATATTGATTTAATACAGCTTTGTGCCCAAGCACTTTGTTTAGAAGAGATGCTGGGATTAGAGGTTCCACATGGCGCCATTTGGTATTGGCAAACTCGTCACCGTTTTCAAGTTGAAATTTCTTCTGAACTGCGTGCTGAAACGATAGCCGTGATTGAGGCAACAAAAGACCTACTCAATTCTGGCAAAACACCAAAAGCTAAATACAGCAAAAAGTGCCAGGCCTGTTCACTTTATGATTTGTGTAATCCAAAGCTGACATTTCAAGACCATAGTAGTGCCTATGTAAAAGCGATTTATCAGGAGTGTGCTAATGAAAAAATTGCAGAATAGTCTTTATATTACTAAGCAAGGTTCGTATTTACATAAAGAGCGCGAAACATTGGTGATTGAAGTTGAAAAACAAAAAGCCATGCAAGTGCCCATTCATGCGATTCAAGCGATTTATTGTTTTGGTAATGTGATGGTATCGCCATTTTTAATGGGTTTTTGCGGTGAAAACTCTGTGCATTTGGCTTTTTTTACGGAATACGGTCGTTTTTTAGGTCGTTTACAAGGTAAACAAACAGGCAATGTACTTTTAAGAAAAGCGCAGTTCAAAGTGGCAGAAATTAGTCCAGAACCCATTGCCCGCAATGTAATTGCAGCAAAAATCAGTAATTCCCGCTCCGTACTCTATCGTCATCAACGCAATTACGGTGAAAATAACAAAGTAAAGCAAGCGATTATTCAAATTTCATCAGCTCTAAATCGTTTAAAAACGGCACAAACGCTCGATTCTATTAGTGGGATTGAAGGCGAAGTGGCCTCGTTTTATTTTGGTGTATTTAATGAACTATTGTTACCTGGTGTAAAAAAAGATTTTTTATTTAACAAACGTTCTCGTCGTCCGCCTTTAGACCCTATAAATGCACTGTTATCTTTTTTATATAGCGTGATTGGTAACGATATTTCGGCCGCTTTGCAAGGTGTTGGGCTAGACCCTCAAGTTGGGTTTATGCATTTAGACAGGCCTGGTAGAGACAGTTTGGCACAAGATATATTAGAAGAATTTCGTGCATGGTTAGTTGATCGATTAGTGCTTAGTTTGATTAATCGAAAACAGTTAAAAGCCAAGGATTTTATAAAAGAAGCCAGCGGTGCGGTTAAGTTAACCGATGACGCACGCAAAACGGTTTTGGTTGCCTTACAAAATCGCAAACAAGAAACCATTATGCACCCCTATTTAAAAGAACAAGTCCCCATTGGTTTGTTACCTCATATTCAGGCACTATTATTAGCAAGGCATATTCGTGGTGATTTGGCGGAATATCCTCCGTTTGTTCCAAGATAGGGTAAAGCATTATGATGGTACTAATTACCTATGACATATCATTTGATGATCCAGGAGGTCAAAGGCGGCTAAGGCATATAGCTAAAGCTTGTCTAGACCATGGTGTAAGAGTTCAATATTCTGTATTTGAATGTGAAGTTGAACCTGCTCAATGGGTAAATCTTAAGGCAAAGTTATTGGCAACCTATAATGAAGAAACTGATAGCCTGCGGTTTTATATGCTAGGTGCTAAATGGCGAAATAAAGTAGAACACTTTGGAGCCAAAAAATCATTAGATCTTTTTCAAGATACTTTAATTTTATAAAGTTATCATATATGATAACAAGGTTGGCAAACTGAATTGGACAGTAAAGTTTTACCCTGGTGTTGAGCAAGACATTTCTGATATGCCAACTGGCATCGCAGCAAGAATGATTAAATTACTAGAGTTAGTTGAAGCCAAAGGGCCAAAATTAGGCGAACCACATACCAAACCGCTAGGTAACAAACTTTTTGAAGTGCGAGCAAAAGCCCCAGAAGGGATTGGTAGAAGCTTATTTTGCTATCAACAACAGCAAACCATTATTGTGCTGTGTGCATTTGTGAAAAAACGGATAAAACACCAAAAAGCATTTTAGATTTAGCAAAAAAACGCCAAAAGGAACTTAATGATGAAAATGACAAGCCTAAGTGATTTCAAAAAAGAGTTATTACAACAGGATGATTTCAAAAATGAATATGATGCGCTTGAAGAGGAGTTTCAATTTATTCGTGTATTAATAGATATGAGAGAAAAATCGGGTCTTACTCAAGAAGAAATAGCCAAAAAAATGGGTACACAAAAAAGCAATATTAGTCGGTTAGAAAAAGGAACCAGCAATCCTGGTTGGAAAACCCTAAAAAAATATGCCCATGCGTGTGGGTTTAAAATTCAATTACAATATTCATAAAATGAATACAATTACAGTGAATCGCTAACCATTAGTGCTCTTTAAAAACATGGAACCTTAGCGATTGACGAAGCCAATGAATAATCAACCTCCTTAAAAACCAAATTAAATTAATTTATAATTTACAAGTCTATTTATGAACCTTAGCGAATTCCCACCTAAACTACCTTAGTTTGCTGAGTTTGATTAATAGGCAGTCGCACCCATCACGGGTGCGTGGATTGAAACAGTTTATAGGTGATGCAACGGTTAGCCAGTGGAAGTCGCACCCATCACGGGTGCGTGGATTGAAACTTACACTAACTGTACGGAATGAAATAATAATGAAGTCGCACCCATCACGGGTGCGTGGATTGAAACCCATCCCTGTAAATCTACGTTGTAGAATGTTAGAGTCGCACCCATCACGGGTGCGTGGATTGAAACTTATAACGAATGAATTAGACATTTGATTTTCTCCGTCGCACCCATCACGGGTGCGTGGATTGAAACTCGCTCTTGTTGTCTTGGTGGTGGTGTGTATGAGTCGCACCCATCACGGGTGCGTGGATTGAAACTTAAATCAAAGCAAGATGTCACGATTCATTCACGTCGCACCCATCACGGGTGCGTGGATTGAAACTGCAAATTTGGGTTATCCTCGCTTGCATTTGGAGGTCGCACCCATCACGGGTGCGTGGATTGAAACATAGCTTGCTCTGCTTGTTCTAGCGTTAAGCCTGTCGCACCCATCACGGGTGCGTGGATTGAAACTAAAACCTGCTCATATAACTCATTACTAACAGGAAGTCGCACCCATCACGGGTGCGTGGATTGAAACAGGCTCCAAAGCTTTGTATTGCTCTGGCGTAAGCGTCGCACCCATCACGGGTGCGTGGATTGAAACTCGTAATAAATCATCGTGCCAAACGCTTGCCTGTAGTCGCACCCATCACGGGTGCGTGGATTGAAACATCAACTTCATTGGCTGGATGAATAAGTATTAAGGTCGCACCCATCACGGGTGCGTGGATTGAAACACTTGAGTTAATCGGTAATTTGTGCCCGTTAGATAGTCGCACCCATCACGGGTGCGTGGATTGAAACCTGCTTCTTGTTGTTCGTCTGGCATAAATTGAGCGGTCGCACCCATCACGGGTGCGTGGATTGAAACAATTACATCATCCCAGACAGGGTCTAGACCTGTGTCGCACCCATCACGGGTGCGTGGATTGAAACGACTAAAACACCGCTATTTATTAATGATGCATTAGTCGCACCCATCACGGGTGCGTGGATTGAAACCATTTACCGTGGTATCACCGTTAATTGTGGTTTTGTCGCACCCATCACGGGTGCGTGGATTGAAACTAGTCTAAAGGCGGGCAGGGGTAGGTCTCCTGTGTCGCACCCATCACGGGTGCGTGGATTGAAACACAGGTTTTAGAGAGTGTTGAAAAAAGCGGCTGGGTCGCACCCATCACGGGTGCGTGGATTGAAACACGCAAGAATGTTTTTTGACCTGATTCAAAATAGTCGCACCCATCACGGGTGCGTGGATTGAAACAAGCATTAACCGAAAATCAAAGCGCGCTTGCTTGTCGCACCCATCACGGGTGCGTGGATTGAAACAAGCAGCATGAGAAGCAAGAAACAGGCGATTACAGTCGCACCCATCACGGGTGCGTGGATTGAAATATTACCTACCGCACAGGCTGTGTATTGCAGTCCAAAAACCACCGTCTACGAGTGTTAAATTTTCCACTTAATTAATTCTTAAATGAAGCATCTTCTTTAAGAGTTTCAATATTTGATAGCTTTTAAGTAGCCTGTAGGCTACAATTTACACATGAAATACAAAATCCTAACAACCAGCACTTTTGATAAATGGCTTTCTAAACAAAAAGACCGACAAGCTGTAAGAGCCATCGCCATGCGAATTGCAAGAGCAGAACAAGGGAATTTTGGAGATTCTGAGCCTGTTGGAGAGGGAGTTAGTGAAATGCGTATTTTCATAGGAAAAGGCTATCGAATTTATTACACCGTTCGTGGTGAAACTGTTTTATTACTTTTGAACGGTGGTATCAAAAGTAATAAAAAGCAGCAACAAGAAGATATAGCCAAAGCAAAACAAATCTTGCAAAAAATTGGAGAGTAGCTCATGGCAGAAAAAATAAAAGCATTTAATCCATTTGATTACTTTGAAACCCAGGAAGAAATCAATGCCTATCTAGAAGAGTGTTTTCGTGATGAAGACCCTAATGTATTCGTTAATGCGCTTGGTCACTTGGCAAAACACCATGGAATAAGTGAGGTATCAAAGGCAACGGGTTTAAACCGTGAAAGCCTGTATAAAACTTTCAGCGGTAAAGTTCAACCAAAGTGGGACACTATTGCTCGAGTCATGCGGGCATTACACGTAGACATGACGGTAGCGGCTTAAAATATTCAGTACAAGATATGATCCACTTTCGGTAAACATTGCGGTTTCTGTGGTGGATTGCTTCACTGCGTTCGCAATGACAGAGTTAATTTTAAATTACTCTTTGTGCACAAAATTAAGTTGGCCAAAAGGCATGCCAGGAATGATAAAAGCAAAATAGTCGCACCCATCACGGGTGCGGGGTTTTGTTTTTGAGTTTACCAGGCCTGGGTGAGTTTTTTTAGATCGGTATTTAATTGTGTTTTATTAAATTCTTCGAGCGTGAATTTTAGTTCGTGCTCGTTAAAAAATTCGCTGAGATGTTCTGGTATGCTTTGGCCATTTTTTAGATTTCTAGCAAGTTCGTTTAATACAGGTATGCCACCAATGTCTTCTATTATTGCGCCACGTTTTCCAGTAATGCAAATGGCTTTGGTGTCTTTGAATTTTGAAGCTTGGTATTCTTTAGTTTGCTCTAACGTTATTGTAAATTCCCAGCCGTCACCAAAGTCATAGGCATAGTCTAACTCGTCAATCGGTTCTAAGATTTGTTGAAGTGTGATTTGTTGTTCTAAATCTTCATCAATAATATCGTGACCTTGGCTGAATTCGTGTAGGTGATAATCTAGGAGGCCAAAGAGGTCTTGAATAATGAGGTGTAGTTGATAAAGATTGAGGTTGTTTGGTGTTTCTATACGTCGCCAAATGGGTGGTTTTGAGCCTTTTAATTGAATTTTAAGTTGTAAGGTTTTAAGTTCAGCAGGTGTTTGGTTGTTTGTTGGAAAGTCGATTACATTGTTATTTTTGGTTTGTTTTTTTGGGGTGTTTTCAAGGTCTAATGGCTGGCCACTTTCTTTTAAAATTTCTTCAATATCAAACTCTTCAGAGTTGAATATTTCTTCAATAAGCTGTGCTTGCGGGTTTAGACTTAATGCTTGTGCCAGGTAAAATTCTTCGGTATCAAGGGATGGGTATTGTTTTTGGAGTTTTGAGGGAGTTGTCCATTCAAGCAGTGCAAGGCCGTGTGTTTCTATGAGGGCTTGGTTGTCATCAGCGAGCTTAAAGGTTGTTTTCATAACAGCACTTTCGTCGGGCAATTTATTGGGAGTGTAATGTTTTAGATAGGCCTGCTTTTGTGCCATAAAGTAGCTTAAATGTTCTTTAAATAATGCCATTTCAACGGCGTATTTTTGATCAAACCAGTATTGAAAAGAGGTTCTGTAACATGCCATTCTTTCTGCTTTGAGTCGTATTCAATGGCATCTTCGCAGTCCATTTTGGCGCTGTGTTTAAAAATAGAATGCAGTACTTGTTGGTATTCTTCGTGTTCGCTTTCTTCTAATAGGTCATGTTCAACAAACGTTTCTACTTCGGTTTGCGCAATGGCTAATAGTTCTACCAGTTTGCGGTATTGTTTTTTATTGATATTTAAGATCACTGTAATCACCTAATTAGAATATGTTTGCAATTTGGGTATATAAGTTGTGTTATTTTGATGGGATTATTTTAGGGTTTTTAGCCTAGATGTTCTAGGTTTTATAAGTTTAAGAATTGGATTTAAAAGGTATTGTGATTTGTTAGTATTAGAGATTATAAGAGAGCCACTGACACCCTCCAAAGGTGACTTTGGTTTGAGCGGGTGAATGCCAGTGACTCTCTTATAATCTCTTTGTTTTATACTTTAGGTTGGTTTTTGTAAGAGATTTTCAATCTGTTTAAGGCTCGCTCCATAGTCTTAAAAGGTTGTGATAGAGTTCGGAGAGTTGCAGGAGTTCAGGGTGTTGTGATTGCACACCAAAGTGCTTTCTTAGACCTTGTATGGATTCATCTAGTTGATTAAGCAGGGTGCGTTGTTCATCACTTTTAATTAGGCTTTGTACCCACATAAACGAGGCGATTCTTTGCCCAGAGGTAACGGGTAGCACTTGGTGTAGCGCGCCTGATGAGTACAAAATCATATCGCCTGCTTGCAGTTTTATTTCTTGTACACCCATGCCTGTGTCAATTTGCAGTTCACCGCCTTCATAGCTGTCTGGTTCATTTAAAAACAGGGTGGCGGATAGGTCGGCTCTTATGGATTGACCTGTGTATGGGTGGGTAAGCACGGCACTATCAATATGAGCACCGTAAAAACCACCATCTTGGTAGAGGTTGAACTTTGGTGGATAGAAGACATTGGGCAACGCTTTTGATATAAAGCTCGGGGTTTGCATTAGGCGTTTTTCAATGGTTTGACTAAGGGTTTTAGTAACCTCTTGTTGATCATCTAGCTGTAAATTTTGTTTTACGTTTTTAGCTAAATTACCAGCTGTTTTGATGCCTTCAATCCACACCGCTTGTTGCATTTGGTTAAGAAACTCGGCCACTTCTTTTTTGCTTAAAACGTTTTCTATAATGGTAAACATAGTTATCTCCTAGAGTGCACACATTTTGGAAGGTGGGTTGAAGAGTTTATTAACAGTAATTTCAGCCAGGTTACTGCAGCCTGTTAGTGCCATGCAAAGCTGCAATTCTTCAATGATCAGTTTAAGCATATGGGCGACACCGACTGCACCTCCTACGGCTAAAGAATAAATTTGTAAGCGTCCAAGCATGACGGCATTAGCGCCTAGAGCTAGGGCTTTAAACAGGTCATAGCCATCTCTAATGCCACTGTCCATTAGCAGGGTAAAATCGTTGCCAACGGCTTGGCGAATGGCGGGTAAGACTCTTAAAGGGCTTGGGCTACTGTCTAAAGCTCGCCCGCCGTGATTAGAAACTACCAGGCCTGTTACACCCATCTCTTTGAGCTGTTTGGCATCGTCTGGGTGCATTACGCCTTTTACCCAAACAGGCAGGGGTGATTGTTCTATCCATTTGCCAAAGGTTTGCCAATTGGGGGCTTGCGCCATGAGTCCGTTAAAAATAGTGTTAGTTGTAGGAGTTGGACTATGGTTGTAGTCACGTAAGTTAGCAGCTTCCACTTGTTGGTGAAGGTCAAACCCTAATCTGCGTGCTTTGAGCGAAACCGACTGAACCGAGGTATCTAGGGTAATCATAATGGCTTGATAACCAGCTTGTGCGGCACGGTTTATAAGGTCTAAATTGGTTGCATCATCCGCTTGCAAATAGAGTTGAAACACTCTGCAAGCGGGTGCAACCTGTGCCACATCTTCTAAGGTTTGTGAAGAAAGCGTGCTTAATACCGACCCAATATTAGAGGCTTTAGCGGCAGAAGCACTGGCGATTTCACCTTGTGGGTCAACTAAGTTTTGATAGGCCACAGGCGCTAATAGAATTGGGGCGGCTAGTGTTTGATTAAGCAGTGTTAATTCGCTATTGCCGTGTGATACGTCATTGAGTAGGCGTGAGTTGAGTTGAATCTCTTGAAAGGCCTGGCGATTGTCTGCCAAACTCTGTTCTTGACCACTGCCACCACTTAAATAAGCAAATAGCTCTTTTTCAAGATAATATTCGGCCAATTGCTCGTAATCGTGCGGGCAAAAAGCGTGTTGTGCGAGTTGTTGTGGTGAAAAAAGTGCCATAAAATTTGCTCTCGTTTTGGGTTTATCCCCCATAGCTTTACAGACTTTGTATAAATCGAGAGAATCTAAATCTGCACAGCTATGGGTGCGCCAACGTTAGTTTTGACTATGTGTTGGCGACCATCTTTGTTAAAGAAAGTGAATTAAAGATTAAAAATCATAGTTAAGCGTTACGCGGTAGTTTCGAGCATCGCCCTTGTAAAGGAATGAGCCTGAACGATAACCTGCTAGATAATAGTCTTCATTAAGGAGGTTGTTAATATTAAAACGTACATCTAAGTTTTTATTAAAGCGATAGTTGGCAAAGGCATCAAATACCCAGTATTCAGGTATAGGTTGGCTGTATTCACCCGTGGTTGAGCTGTAACCCGCAGCGGTGTCAGGTTGCCCTGCATAACGCACGCTTTCGTATTTGGCAGAACCACCAAAATCAAATTTATCGGTAAATTGATATTTCAACTGGGCACTGGCGCTGTTATCAGCAAAGTTACTCAGAGTTTTACCAATATTGGCGGCGATTGCGGAATCTAATATTTTAGATTTCATTAATGTAAGGCCAACTTGTCCAGATAGTTTATCGGTAATATTTCCTGCTAGGCCTAACTCAATCCCTTGAACCTCGTTTTTACCTGTGTTGTAGGTGCCAGTAGAAGTATATCCATCCCCTTCCATTACATCAGATTTTTCAATATGAAATACAGCGGCTGTGGCGAGAACTTTACCTTTGTTAAATTGCCATTTAGTTCCTAATTCAATACTGGTGGTTTTTTCTGGATTAGCAGACATTGAACCATCGCTAATGGCAGCACCACCGTAACCTGAACTAGTACCAACATCTGATTCACCACCGTTAATGTCTGAAGCCGTTGCGTAAGAGGCATAAATATTGGCATTAGGTCTAATTTTATAGGTAGCCCCTAAGTGATAGTTCCAAATGCCAGAAGAGTCTTTAAACTCATCTAGTACGCTTGGTGTACCACCACGACCATCGCCATCATGATCCCAGTAAGCTTTTAGGTTGTAATCGTAAATGTCGTAGCGAAGACCTGCAAATGCGGTTAATTTATCGGTTAAATCCACGGTATCCATAGCAGAAAACGATAGGGTTTTAATTTGCCAATCAGAATCCCAATCACCTTTACGGGCACTTGAACGGTCGAGTGTGTTGTTTAATTGGTAGTCATTAAAGGCGATACCTGAGGCACTAGTTGCAGCACCATTGAAATCATAAGTACCATTGACTACTTTGTGGTCTGAGTATTCTGCACCTAATAAAAATTCGTGTTTTTTGCCGCTAATCCATTTGTCTATATGTAGGTTGGTTTGGTTAACAAAGTAATCAACCTCTTGCCAACCATTGTGGGTGGAGAGTCTTAGGGCATTTACGCCATCGGCTCTTGCACCTGTAGCAATATAGCCATTCTCTGTGGTACCAAAACGAGTGGCGTTGGTGAGCTTCATGTCTTCATTAATTTTGTACTCTAAACGACCTGTTATGGTGGTGACTTCAGATTCTAAAAAGTCGCCGTCTTGAGTATAGACTGGCGCATCATCTACAGGCTTACGGTTGGGTACTGTGCCATCTAAATAACTCCCTAGGTCTGGATTGTCTTGCGCTTTAAGGTAGTAGATGTCACCCGTTAAGGTTAATTTATTATTGGGCGTGTGCGTGGCAGAAAGTGCAACACCTTGGCGTTCACGATCCGCAGGGTCACGGTCTGGCACACCTTCATAACCATAAAGAACATTGGCACGTACCGCCGTGTCTTGGTTAATAACATGATTGCTATCAATAGTTACACGTGTGTGTTGGTCTGAACCAACCCCTGTGGAAAGTTTGGTAAAGTCATAGTCTGGACTGGCTTGTTTGGTAATGGAGTTAATGGCACCACCTGTTGTTCCACGCCCACCAAAACTAGAGTCTGGCCCTTTAGAGACTTCTACTTGTTCAGTGGCAAAACTTTCACGAATGGTCATACCTGGATCACGCAGACCATCTACAAATACGTCTGATCGTGCTTCTTGACCACGAATAATGTAACGGTCACCAAAGGCGTTACCGTTTTCTCCCGTCCCTAAAGTAATTCCAGGCATGCCGTCTAAGATTTCTCTAAGGTCACTGTCGCCAGACTCTTCAATTTGGGTTTTAGTAATGACTTGAATGTTTTTAGGCAAATCCGCAATATCACGCTTGTAACGATCATCGCCCGATTTTTTGGCTTTGTAGGGTGCACCTGGTTCGGCATAAGGGTTGGTATCACTGGTACGTTCTTCAACCTGTAGTTTGTCTAATTTAAATACTTCCTCTTGTGCATAAACCGACGTGGCGGCCATGGTTGTCGCTAAACCAATCGTGATGGCCGTGGCATAGGCTTTAGGTTGCGGCTTACGCAATGAGGTTTGAGCGTTAAAGCGTACATTGTGACGGTTCGCTGCTTGTTTTTTAGCAGAGAGTCGTTGATGAGTCATGGTTTTTCTCCGTTTAGTAGCCCTGTTAAACAGGTGTAAATTTTGACTTTGGCCCCGCTCAAAAAACCGTAGTCAGTTAAAGTTATTCGTTAGGCTTTCGCTTAACGGGTGATTAATGAAAAATCAATCGGTAAAGCGATGGTAATGCGTTCGCGATTGAGTTCTTTTGGAATCACAGGCAAAGGGGCGGCACGTTGCACCATTTGCAGTGCGGCCTGATCCAGAGCTGTGTTTCCTGAAGATTTTGTAATTTTGATTTTTAATAATTCGCCTTGACGATTGATGGTGAACTTCACTTCAACGACACCTTCAATCTTGGCCTTTTTAAGTGCATTAGGGTAATGTTTGTTGGCATTAAGCCACTCCTTTAAAGCACCAAAATAACGGTCTGGACTCACATTTTGAGTATTGGGTCTAGCACTTTTTGGTGGCGCAATAAAGTCTGTGGTTTCGACCGTTGATGAGGTTGTAGATGTGACCGTAGGTTGAACCGCTTGCTCTAATGGTTTTGGCTTTTGCTTAACTTCTCGCTCAGGTAGCTGTTTTGGTTCAGGAACTGACTCAGACTTAGGTTCAGGCTTAGGTTCAGGCTTAGGTTCAGGCTTAGGTTCAGGCTTAGGTTCAGGCTTAGGTTCAGGCTTAGGTTCAGGCTTAGGTTCAGGCTTAGGTTCAGGCTTAGGTTCAGGCTTAGATTCAGGCTTAGATTCAGGCTTAGATTCAGGCTTAGATTCAGGCTTAGATTCAGGCTTAGGTTCAGGCTTAGGTTCAGGCTTGAGTTCTGGCTTGAGTTCTGGCTTAGGTTCAGTGGTAGGCGTTGACTCTGCTTGTAACAGCATATTGTTTAAATTAATTTCAGTCAGTTGCAGTTGTGCATTTGAGCTATCTAACTCAATAGGATCAAGCTGGTTGTCAACCAGTGCTAGGTATAGTCCACCGTGAATGATTAGTGCAGTAATAAGTGCGATTGTCCAGTTTGTCATCATCTATCAACGTGCTTTTTGAGTCACTAGGTGTACTTTTTGCCACTCTAGTTTTTTTAGGGTTGAAAGGAGCTCATTTAGGTGCGCTACCGTTGCATTTTGGTCAACATAAACAGCAAGATTTAATGGTGCTTTAGGAGAGAGATTTTGTTGCTGTTGCAGTTTACTCAGCAGGTCGTTAGCGCTGTAGGGTACGCCATTAATCAACCATTGATTATTGGCATTAAGAGTCACTTGATAAGCTTGATCAAGATACTTTTCTTGTTGTTGGGTTTGTGTTAAGCGTACTTCTGTAGGCTGTGGCTTTTGTATTTGGCCAGCAATCATAAAAAATATTAGTAGTAAAAACACAATATTAATCATGGGAATCAGGTTGCTATCCAAATCAATGGCTTGGCTTTTAGGTAGCGTTACTTGCATGGGTTTAGGTGAACTATTCATGCTGAGAACCATCTGCAGATACTAAAATTTGGCTACCAATAGAAAGGTTAATACCCAGGCTTTTAAAGTGGTCAAGCGCCTCAATGACGGTTTTAACGTTCGCTTGAGAGTAAGGGTGCAATTTAAGGTCTTGCGCAAGTTGTATTTGACTAAAGTCTGCTTGGGCATAGTCTTTAAAGTACTTTTGTTGTTCAAACGACGGTTGGTTTGATGCTAAATCAAATTTAGCAGGCCTGGTAAAAGTGATTAAGCCATTTTGATCAATTATTAACGCCTCAACTAGCTCTTCTTGAACGGCACTCGAAGCATTTTGCGATAGTTGCAATGGTATTGATTGCCATTGTGTAAACTGAGTCGTAAGCATAAAAAACATCAACAAAATAAACACCACATCAATTAAGGCGGTTAGGCTGATTTTGCGTTTTTTGGCGGTGTAGTTTACTTGCATTGCAAATGGCTCGTATAGGTTAGTTTATTGGTCACTTTTCGGGTGAAAAGCTAACTGCAAATGGTTGTTAATGTGGTGAGCATGCGCTTCAAGTTGGCGTTCAAAATATTGGTGTGCCATAGCGATAGGAATGGCCACTATTAGCCCCGCTGCGGTAGTTAATAAAGCCTGCCAAATACCACCAGAAAGTACAGAAGGGTCAATTTGACTGCCTGCTTGTTCCATTGCTTGAAAGGCGGCGATCATGCCAATAACCGTACCCAATAACCCAAGTAATGGCGCAATCATGGCCAAAACTTCAAGCACTTTTAGGTGTTTACCCAGCTCAAAAAGTTTACCTTGCCCCTGTCTAAAGGCGTTTTGTTTGGCGTGCTGCTCGGTAAAATTGTGTGCCCATTCGGCAATGATTTGGCTGCTTGGGTAGCTGTGTTGGCTGGCAATGTCACTCAAGATTTGGCTATTGAGTTGGTTTTGATGCTCTAAATCAGACGATAAACTAACGGCTTGTTTATGGCTAAACTTAGAAAAAGCCCACAGCTTTACCAGAATAATGGTGCTGGCAATAACCGAAAAACCAATCAAAATCCAGACGATAATGCCGCCATTTATAAGCATGTCTTGTAGTGTCATTTAGGTGCCTTTGTTCACATTTAAATTTTAATTATTAAATCTATATCTAAATAATAATGATTCGTATTATATATGATAGTTCGCTTAGGTCAACTAAATAATAATCAATTGCATTTAGGCGAGATTCTTTTCAAACTTTGATGGGGTATTTTTAGAGAGACCTTTGCACGAGTGAGGTGCGAGGAAAAAATAGACGTAAGTACCCCTTGAGGGTATAAAATTTTCCTGATTGCGGCGAAAAACGCAGTGAATAGCTAGCTATTCGCCAGTTATTTAACAAAAAACAGGGAAGTTTTAACCATTTTTAACCGTGCCTTGACTCGTGCAAAGGTCTCTTAGAATGAATGAAAAATTAAAATGAGACAGCTATCGCTGTTTTAACGGTTGATTAACCAGTAAAAGAGCATTTACTAACGCACTTAAAAGTGCGTCCTTAAATTCAAGAGAGAGTGGTTTAAATATTTAATTGTGGGATAAAAATACTTTAGCGATGTTTTGGTGTAGGTCTTTTAAAAAACCAAGTAAAAGATAAAAAGTTGCGGTTTCAAGTAAACAGTGAAAAAAGGAAATTTAGCTTATTTTTACCTTTATATTTGTGCAAATATGTGAATTTACAGGTATATTATTTAACCATATCAATTGTAATGTATTAAGTAATGTCAGAAAATCAAACACTCCATTTTGTTTTGGATAAGGCTACTTTGTCTCAAGAGCTCTTTGAGGTTGCCTACGATCCTGTTTTTTTATTGCATCAATCACACGTTATTGATTGCAATAAGGCGGCCATGAAAAAGTTTGGTATCGATAATAAAGAAAATATTATCCATCTTCACCCTTCTCAACTATCGCCACAATTCCAGGTGGATGGTTCAGCCTCTGAAGAAAAAGCCAATCAAATGATTCAAGCTTGTTTAAATAATGGCGTAAACCGTTTTGAATGGCAGCACTGCTCACTTGACGGCGAGGTTTTTTGGGCCGAGGTGACCTTAATAAAACTGAAATTAGAGGGGCATGAAATCATTCATGCTCAAGTTCGTGATATTGATAGTCAGAAGAAAAACCAGGCTAAGTTATTGAGTGCTAATAATGAATTAACCGCTCAAAATCAAAGTGTTGAAGCAATTAATAATCAACTCAAGCAGGCGAGTGACACCCAAGAGACTTTAATTGATTCAATGACTTTTTTGAATGAATATAAAAAGGCGATGGATGCCAGTTCAATTGTTTCTAAAGCGGATACGTTTGGTCAAATCACTTATGTAAATGAACTTTTTTGTCAGATTTCAGGTTATACAGAACAAGAGTTGGTTGGCCAACCTCATAGCATTGTACGACACCCTGATAGCCCAGCTGAAACCTTTACAAATATGTGGGCAACCATACAAAATAAGGAGGTTTGGAAAGGGGTATTAAAAAATCGTACTAAGTGCGGTAAGGACTATTACGTTAATACAACGATAGTACCCGTTTTAGACTCTCAGGGTGGGATTAAAGAGTTTATTGCTATACGCCAAGACATTACTTCTTTGTATGAACGAGATGAGATTATTAGTCAGCAATATACCGATTCGTTAACGGGGTTAAAGAATCGTATAAAACTTAAAGCTGATATTCAAACATTACCTCTCCCAAAATTAGCCATACTGAATATTGATCGTTTTAAAGAGATCAATGATTCTTATGGGCAGGAAGTGGGAGATTTAGTGTTGATTGAATTCGCTCACAAATTGAACTTGCTTAACAGTCATAATATACATATTTATCATTATAGTGGGGATGCCTTCGCCATCCTGGCTTTTGGCAATTATTCATTGAAAGAGCTTGAAGAGTTATGCCAAGAAATCTTATCTGAACTCGATCAGCAAAATTTAATGGTAGCAGAGGATGCTTTCAATATCTCTGTAAGCATTGGTTTAGCCGAAGGCAATAAAAGACTGTTAGCCAGTGTTGAAATGGCTCTGTCGCATGCTAAAGCACGAGATTTAGATTTAGTCGTCTTTAACGACGATTTGGATATGCGTACCGAGTTACGTGACAATATTGAGTGGACCAAACGCATTAAATTTGCCATTCAGAACCAACGTGTTCTCTTGTATGGTCAGAAAATCATCAATAACATAACGGGTAAAGAAAAATTTGAAACGCTGATGCGTATTGAGTCTGAAACAGGTGAAATTATTGCGCCTGGTCGCTTTTTAGAACACGCTAAAAGAGCGCGACTCTACCCAATATTAACTCGAATGATGATTGACCAGGCCTGTACCTATTTCCAAAATAAACCGTATCAGTTTTCACTGAATCTTACCATTCAAGACATCCTTAATACCGAAACGGTTAATTTCTTATTTAAACGTTTAGAAGAGACAAATACCTTTAAGCAAGTCATTATTGAATTGGTTGAATCAGAAGGGATTGAGAGTCATCTTGAAATATATGATTTTATCGCTCAAATCAAAAGTCTAGGCGGTTTGATTGCCATTGATGATTTTGGTACAGGGTATTCAAACTTTGAGTACTTAACTAAAATTGATGCAGATTTACTTAAAATTGATGGTTCATTGATTCGCAATATGCATCAAGACCCTAATACGTTAATTACCGTAAAAACCATTGTGAGCTTTGCAAAAGCGTTAAATATAAAAGTGGTAGCTGAGTTTGTACACTGTTTAGAGGTTCAAAACCTAGTTTTAGAATTAGGAATTGAGCTATCGCAAGGTTATTTCTTGCATGAACCTGAATTGCTCAGAGACTCAATGTAGTCGTTAGTTGAGCCTGTTTGTTTCACCGCTACGAATGAGTATAACTCGGGTAAATGGCGGGCCAATCAGTTCAAAAACAACGGTAGAACCTAAAATAACGGCCAGTATGACGGACTTGAGTTCAGGGAAGTGCTGAATCGCTAAGAGCGCCATACCAATGGGTACCCCTGCATGAGGTAGCATTGCAAGGCCAATCCAACGGTATAACACATGATTTTTACCTTTAAAGCCTGCCCAATGTACGCCTAACTGTGAACCTACCAATCGTCCTAAAATTCTTAGAACAATATAAGCCATACCAAATAAGCCCACCTCAAACAGAGCATTAATCTCTAAAGAAGCACCCGCAAGCAAAAAGAACAAGATGAGTAGAGGCCACTCAAAGGTCTCAATTTCGGTAAAGGGTTGCTGTCGATGGTGTTGAGTATAGTTGGCAACAATAGTGCCCATCATCATGGCGGACAGAATGTAGGAAACTTCTAGCCACTCGGCTAAGCCTGCGCAAAGCAGTACTAGCCCAAGTGCTTCTGCCTGGCTTGATTTTCCAGGGTAGATATGACCTGTTAAATACGCCATTGGGAAGCCAATAATAACTCCTAATAGTAAGGCACCGCTAATTTCCCATAGACCCGTATATAAGCTTTGTAGTGCATCACCATTGCCAACAACCACACTGGCAATAACCAGCAAAAAGCTAAAGAGTAACATCCCCCATGCATCATCCACTGCAACAATACCAAGTAAGGTGTTGGTAAATGTGCCTTTAGCATTCATCTGCTGGGTAACATCTACCACGGGCGCTGGAGCGGTGGCGGGTGCAATGCCCGCTAAAATGAGAGCGAGTTCAAGCGGTGCGCCTAACATTACCAGGCCTGTAAACATCAGAGAAGCAGTTGCAATCATTACCGCAATAGAAATGCCGATAATCGGACGGCCCATTGCCTTGAGCTTTTGCTGAGTAAGACTTTTACCGAGCATAAAACCAATCATAGCCAACGCGATGTCGGTTAATACTGGAAACCACTGTTGGGTAAAGCTAGGCAGAATATCGAATACTGAAGGGCCAATTAATACCCCGGTAATAATCAGTAAAGTAACCCTAGGTAAAGGGGTGTGACGACCGATTAGGTCGGCAATTAATCCAATTAAAAATAAGCCGCCAAAGGTCATGAGTATAAGAGAGGCTTCAGTATTTGGCATTTTGAAAACCTTTATTGATTGACGATTCAGTATTGTACAAAATCAACTATGAAGTCACTAAGAGAGCTTTAAAACGTTTCATGCTTTCGTGTTTTCATGGTTAAAACTTTTTTATCAATCATAAATACGCTTACCCATTTTAACAAGTTACCACACCCCGCAAGGGGGTAAAAAGGCCTGGTGATTTGCTTTATGTAAACCATTTAGGCTGTACTGATTATTCATCTTGCTTATCAAGTGCAGATTCCAGTTTGCGGGTTGAGGCCAATGGTGAACCACTATTTTTGGCCATTAGAGCATAAGCACTTGGAATAATAAAAAGACTTAATAGGGTTGAAAACGCCACCCCAAAAAACAGCACAATCCCAAGTATATAACGAGTTTCTGCCCCAGCACCACTTGAGAAAATTAGAGGCAGTGTTCCTGCAATCGTGGTAATAGCGGTCATTAAAATCGGTCTTAAACGCAATTGCGTAGCGGAGACTAAAGCATGATACGTGGTATAGCCTTTATCTCGTAATTGGTTGGTAAACTCAACAATTAAAATTCCGTTTTTAGTCGCTAAACCGAGCAATAATACCAGGGCGATTTGGCTATATATATTCAAGCTCATATTAAAGACGAGCAGGGCAAACAGCCCGCCTACTAAAGCGAGTGGCACGGTCAGTAAAATGACCATTGGGTGAATAAAACTTTCAAACTGAGCGGCTAATACTAAAAAGATAACCAAAATCCCTAGAATAAAGACAAAATAAAACGAACTTGAGCTATTTTGGAAGTCTCTAGATTGGCCTTTATAGTCAATAATCGCTTCTGGAGGTAAGGTGGCACGCGTTAGCTCTTGTAAGAATGTTAAGGCTTGGTCTAATGAGTAGCCATCTTCGAGTTTGGCCGATAAGGTCATAGAGCGCACACGGTTATAGCGGTTTAAACTTGAGGCCTCTCCAGAGGTAGATAAGGTGATTACCGTTGATAATGGAATCATTTGATCGGTGGTGGCTGAACGTAAATAGATCTGCTCAAAATCTTGCGGCGAACTGAACCATTTATGGTCGGCTTTTAGGTAGATATCAATCTCTTCACCTTCATGCTGGTAGGTGGTAACACGTTTACTACCCAATAACATTTGCAGGGTTTCAGTGACATCTTGATGCGATATACCAAAAGCGGCCGCTTTGGCATAATCCACTTGAATACCAATTTGCGGTTTATTTGGCTCATAATCCCAATCTAAACCTACCAGGCCTGGGTTGTTTTCTTGTATCGCTTGATTCATTTGTTCTTGCCATTGTTCAAGCTCTTCATAGCTTGAGCCACCAATCACAAATTGCACTGGTTTTTGAATACGTCCACCAATAGGTGAGCGCATAACAGGCACGGCTTTTACCCCTGTTAAATCAGCCAGTTTTTTACGCACTTCATTCATTATGGTATAAGCAGAACGGCGCTGAGCCCAATCTTCGAGCACAACAATCACAAAGCCCGTATTAAAAATTTCGGTACTGCTAAAGGATCTAGGTGCACGTATCAGTAAACGTTTTGCTTCACCACTATCAACCAAAGGCATTAAACGCTCTTCAATTTCATTCATATAGCTTTGCATATACTCATAGGTTGCGCCTTCAGGGCCTTTAATCATCACAAAAAACGCCCCACGGTCTTCTTTAGGCACATACTCTTTGGGAACGTCTGCTGAATAGTAAACGCCTGCGCCAACCACACTAATAAACAACAAAATACTTATCCAGGTGTGGCGTAAACTTTTAACCAATAACTTTTTAAAGAGATGAGACGGTGCAGGACGATGGCTTTTATTTTCGCTTTCTACCAGGCCTGGTAACTTGCTTTTGCGTGGCTTTAATAGATTTGAAGCTAAAGCGGGTGATAGCGTTAAGGCCACCCAACTTGAAAAAATAACCGCGACCGCTAGGGTAATAGCAAATTCAGAGAAGAGTCGCCCAATTTGGCCTTCTAAAAAGGCGATGGGTAAAAACACCGCAATGAGGGTTAAGGTGGTTGCAATAACCGCAAAACCAACTTGGCGTGTACCTAAATAAGCCGCTGCGATTGGCTTATGCCCCATATCAATATGACGTTGAGTGTTTTCTAATACCACGATGGCATCATCAACCACTAAACCAATCGCCAGTACGAGCGCCAGTAAGGTTAATAGGTTAATGGAAAAGCCTAAAGTCCATAAAATACCAAAGGTTGCAATCAGTGATACGGGTAGTGTGACCATAGGAACCAATGCCAAACGCCAACTTTTTAAGAAAGCTAACATCACTAAAGAGACTAAACCCAATGCAATAAATAGGGTTTTATAAACCTCATTAACCGCTTGTTGAACAAATACAGAAGAGTCAAAACTCTCTTTGAGTTCAAGGCCTTGTGGCAGTGATTTATTAACAATCTCTTTGCGTTCTCGAGCGAGTTCAGCAACCGTTAGAGTATTGGCGGTAGACTGTTTAATAATCCCTACACCGACCATGGGTACGCCATTTCCACGGAAGAGACGACGGCGTTCAATGGCTCCTAATTTAACCTCCGCTACATCTTGCAGGGTAAGCTGGCCAATTTGTTGGTTCTGTTTAATGATGAGGTTTTTAAGGTCATCAATGCTGCTAAGCGGTTTGTCAGCTTGTAAGGTAAACAAGATGTGCTCACCCTGCAAAGCACCGATAGGAAGCTCAACATTAGCGGTTCTCAGCTGGTTTTCAATGTCTTGCGTGGTAACGTCATAGACGGCCATTTTTTGCGGGTTTAACCAAATGCGCAAAGCGTAAGATTGCCCGCCGCCCACACGCACTCGTGCTACGCCATCCAGTACGGAAAAACGGTCAACCAAATAACGTTCAGCGTAATCGGTGAGTTGTGGCACAGTCATTTGGTCGCTGGCGAGGTTAAACCACATAATGACACTTTCATCGCCATCTACTTTTTCAACCTCGGGGGCGGTGGCTTGTTCTGGTAAATCATCGGCAATACGCGCCACTCGGTCACGAATATCGTTGGCCGCATCGTCAATGTCACGCTCGATGGAAAACTCCACTTTAATACTAGAGCGCCCATCGCTTGAGGTGGATTCAATATATTGAATACCCGAAACCCCAGAAATACGGTTTTCAATTAGCTTTGTAATGCGGTTTTCAACCACTTTGGCGGAAGCGCCAAGATAGGAGGTGTCGATGGTAACAATAGGGGCATCCACATTGGGATACTCTCTTAAACTCATGCGATCAAACGCCATGAGTCCAAAGGCTAATAATAATAAAGAAGCAACGGTTGCTAATATAGGACGTTTGACAGAGGTATCAGATAGCCACATTGTTATTGACCCTGATCTTTCGGTTTTTTGGCCGATGGTTGCAGTAATTTCGCTTGTTCAGTGTTGTTTTGTAGCGCCTTAATTTTAATGGGTACCTTAGCGTTCACACGCATCACTCCTTGGCTTACCACAAGATCGCCCTCTTTAAGACCAGAGAGAATTTCTGTTTGTGATTGACCTACTTCACCCACTTGAATGGCTACTTTTTCTGCCGCATAAAGGCCTTCTTTACTAGGTTTAAGTCGATAGGCAAATTCATAATCGCCCAGCATGAGAATAGCTGTATTGGGTACCGACAAGAAAGCTTTATTTGGGAGGGCAATTTGCGCATTGACCACCATATTGGTTTTAAGCTTATTTTTTGGGTTAGGAATATTGGCTTGTACTTGAATGAGACGAACAGCGCTCTCTAATCGGGGTGAAATGGCGGTAATTTTTCCTGTAAATGTCTGATTTGGGTAAGCATCCGTTTGCACAGAAACAGCCAGGCCTGGTGCGATAAAGTTAAGATATTTGATTGGCACAAATAGGTCTAAACGCATACTGCTAATATCGTCCAAACTAACTAAGTTGGTGTTTGCAGCCAAAATGGCACCTTGAGAATAGGGCGTGAAGCCAAGTTGGCCATCAAAGGGCGCTTTGATTTGATAGTTTGCGAGTACCGCTTCTTTTACTTTGCGCTGTGCAATGGCGGTTTGCCATTGTCGGTACTTTTCATCCACGACCGCTTTGGTTACGGTATTGCTCCGTAAGGCTTTTTTTACACGCTCATACTGCGCATAACTCTCTTGTTCTAAAGCTTTACTCTCTTGTAACTGCGCAAGCTCTTGACGGTTATTCAGCTCTACAAGAAGTTGACCTTTTTGAACATGGTCACCCGCTTTAAAATGAATTTTATCGATGGTGTCCGTGACATTAGAGGTGATTTGAATAGATTGCTGTGCCTGCAAACGACCGAGTGCTTGAATACTTTGGCTTTCTGATTGCAATGTCGTTTCATAAGCAATGACTTGAACAGGCGGTTTGCCATTGGCTTGAGCCAGTGAGCTAAAGGTTAAAGAGCATAGTGTGATAAATACAATAAATTTGCGCATTGGGGAGTAACCAGTGATTTAAATGTCGTTTACTGATTTTAGAGGTAAATGCAAATAATGCAAAGCCATTTGATGACTTAAATATGAAGGTTTTTGATTGTTTTAAAGAGGCGTGAGGTAAATAATGAACAGGCCTGGTAAGTTACCAGGCCTGTAAGATTGAAAAATTAAATATTTAAATCACTTTAAATAGGTGAATTGTCGCTGTTAAAAGCTGTTTTGGCTACGTTAAAACCAAAAACGAATGCCTGCAACAAGATAGGTATCTTGATCAAAGTTTGTAAACTTGGCGGTATTGCCAAAATTTTTGCTCCATTGCACACCAATGTAAGGCGCCAACTTACGTTCTATCTCATATTTAAGTCTTACCCCTAAGCCTGCTGAAGATAGTCCCGAACCGATTTTCATATTTGCAATATCCGCACTGTAAGCCGATGCGCTTATTTCAGGCACAAGTATGAGTCGCTGGGTAATCAACCATTCCACTTCTAAGCTGGCTCTTAAACCAAGATTACCGTCACTATCAATTAGAGCATGTAGGTTGGTTTCAAAGAAATAGGGTGCCATGCCTGATATACCAACCACGCCCCAATTATGTGATTGATTTGCGTGGGTGTCGTAGCCTAAGCCAAATTGCACATCCCAATAAGGCGCAATGCCATGGCCATAAACCAGCCTGTTTTCACTTTCGGTTTCGCCATTAACGGTTTCACCTTCAGAGGAAAACACAATGCGTTGGATATCTTGCATTACCCAAAAATCTAGCTCCCACACTTTAGGGTTGTCTTGTTGGTTTGTGGCCTCAAATTTATCAACTAAAAATTTGGCTACAACGGGTTCATCCATCATGCCAGCTTGTGCACTGTGATTAACTCCTAATAAGCTTAAAAACAGAGTTGTAAACAGGCCTGGTAGTTTATAAAAATGCTGTATTTTCATTTTGATTCTCCTTTAGTCATTTACGCCACAATCACTTTTCTAAACATACCTGCCATGTGGTACAGCATATGACAGTGAAACGCCCAAACACCTTTTGCATCAACCGTTACACGGTAGCTAATACGAGCACCTGGTTGCACAATGATTGTGTGTTTTTTGGGTAGGTAATTGAGGTCGCCCGTTTCTAAATCGCTCCATAAGCCGTGTAGGTGCATCGGGTGATTCATCATGGTGTTATTGATAAAAGTGATGCGCACTCGTTCACCATATTTCAGATGAATAGACTCTGCTTTTGAGTAGGGCACGCCGTCAATTGACCATAGATAACGCTCCATATTGCCTGTGAGATTAAGCACAATCTCACGGTCGGGCTTGGGAGCTTGGCTGGTTGGGTAAAGGTTGCGTAAGTCAGAATAGGTTAAAACCCTGCGGCCATTATTTCGTAATCCAACACCTGGGTCACTTAACCGATATTGAGCATCTTCAGCCTGCATATTGGTATGCGGCCCCCATTTAATTTTGGCTTGTTCCACTGGCCAATCAGCCACCTCGTCATTGGCATTGACTTGATTCATAAAGTGCCCATCGTGGTTCATGCCTTGATGTGTGGAATGATCCATTTGCATTACAGGCGCATTAGACATGTCGTGGTTCATTCCTCCATGTGTTGAATGATCCATATTACGCATATCCATTGCCATATCGCTGTGGCTAAGTATCGGCAGTGGGTCCAGTTCTGGTGTGTCGGCAATGATATCGGTATGGGTGGTTAAGCTGCCTATGGCGTAACCCGAACGGTCTAGCGCTTGAGCAAAAATCGCATAAGCTTGATTGTCCTGAGGTTCAACCAGTACATCATAAGTTTCGGCCACCCCAATTCTAAATTGATCAATTTCTACAGGTTGAACCAGGTTGCCATCTGCGGCTATTACGGTCATCTTTAGGCCAGGAATATGAATATCAAAAAAGGTCATGGCTGAGCTGTTAATAAAACGCAGGCGTACTTTTTTACCAGGTTCAAATAAGCCACGCCAATGGGTTGTGGGATTTGTACCATTCATTAAGTAGGTATAAGTCGCACCTGTGACATCTGAGAGATCGCGGTCGGTCATTGACATCTCATTCCACATTTTTCGGTCGTTAAAGGCGGCCATAAAGCCTTTGCTCTGCACTTCACTAAAAAAATCGCCAATAGTGCGTTGTTTGTAGTTGTAATAGGCTGGCATTTTTTTGATGTTTCTGACCACCTCATGCGGGTCTTCATCTGTCCAGTCAGACAGTTGAATTACATGGTCGTGCTGATAATCGTAAGGGTCTTGTTGTTTTGGCAGAATAACAATCGATCCATACATGCCATTTTGCTCTTGAAAGCCCGAATGGCTGTGATACCAGTAGCTACCGTTTTGCTGCACTTTAAATTGATAGGTGAAGGTTTCTCCTGGCTTAATGCCATCAAATGTCAGGCCTGGTACTCCGTCCATTTCAAAAGGTAAAATAATACCGTGCCAATGAATTGAGGTCATTTCTTCTAAGGTATTAGTTACATGCAACGTCACCACATCGCCTTCTCGCCAAATAAGCGTTGGGCTGGGCAGCATATTGTTTACCGTGGTGGCAAGTTGCGGTTTGCCAGTAAAGTTAACCACCGATAAGCCTATGGTTAGGTGAAATTCGGTGCCTGTAAGCACTTTAGGGTGCTGTGTAGCTGGTTGTTGTTGAATAGATTGCGGCACGCTTGCCAACAATTGAGCTGGATTAAATCCGATGCCAGCCATGGCAGTACTCATAACCGACCCTTTAATAAAGGTACGACGTGTTGTGTTTTGAGTTGTCATTGAATGAACTCCTAAATTTTAAATACAGTAAACCACAGCCAGTTGAGCTGTGAATGTGTTCAAAAATTAAGCGTTGAGAAGTGGGGGGCGGAGTTCAGGAGGGGTGAAACGAGGTGTAAATTGCGCTGTTGTTGTAGCTAGGATTTGAGATTGTTCAAGTGACAAGATGATTTGAAGAGCATTGGGTTGTGTTGCTGATAAAGAAGTAATCATTAAGCAGTTTGCGTTGTTGCAATCGTTTTGACAAAAGTGAATCCCCTCATCACAACACGGCATATTTTGTGGCATCTCATCAGACATTTGGCTGTGCATATGATTATTCATAGCATGACTCATATGGACGTGTTCGCTCATTTGCATCATTTCATTGGCCATTGTTGTTTGTTCTGCTGAGTTATTATGCACCATAAACCCTTCAGCCAATACTGGCCTAATCACTAACGATAACGTTAATAATAGAAAGATTAAGGGTTTAAATGTTCTCATTTTTAATAAGATACTCTGACATAATTATTTACTAAGTTACTCAACTACTATTTAGTTTGCAAGTTAAACGGGTATTTTGGTACCTATTCTACCAGGCCTGGTACTTTTATAACCCAAGTTTGGCGAGCTTTATGACTCAGTAGCTGCTGAAGCACAGCTTTGTACTAGCTTGATAAACTCTTTGTTAGGGAGCGGTTTACTGCATAAATAGCCTTGAAAACATTCACAATTGATGTTTTGTAAATAGGCTAACTGTTCTGCTGTTTCAACCCCTTCAGCCACCACAGTAATTTTGAGGTTGTGCGCCATATTAACAATGGTTTCTATAAAGATGGCACCAGAATGGCTTTCATAATCATCGATAAAGGATTTATCAATTTTTAGAGTATTAATTGGAAAGGTTTTAAGATAAGCCAGAGAAGAGTAGCCTGTTCCAAAATCATCAAGAGAGATGGTTACACTCAAACCACGTATTTTCTTTAAGGTATTAAGGTGTTTGTCTTTATTTTCCATTAATACCGATTCAGTGACTTCAATATCAAGATGACTGGGTTCAAAACCGAGTTTGTAGATGGATTCTTGTAGCTTTGAAAAAAAGTTTTTATGACTAAACTGCATGGCAGAAACATTGACTGAAATGGGCAATATAATGCCATGCTGTTTTTGCCACGATAGTTGAGTTTTCATCGCTTCCTGAAGAATCCAATCTCCTAAAGGAATAATCAAACCACTTTGTTCCGCTATGGGTATAAAGTCTAGCGGCGGAATCAAACCTTTCACTGGATGGTTCCAACGTATGAGGCACTCTAAACCAATAATTTCCTTTGCCTGAGTAGAGACTTTGGGCTGGTAATAAAGTTCAAATTCCTGATTTTGGATTGCCTGTCTTAACTCCGCTTCAGTTTTAACCTCGGCCTGAATTTTATGATTAAGCTCTTCTGTAAAATAGTGGTGTTGGTTTTTACCGTGTTTTTTAGCCTCATACATGGCAATATCCGCGCTTTTCATTAACGCTTGCCCATCAGTACCATCTTTGGGATAAAACGCCACACCAATACTGGCAGAGACATTAATGATTTGGTTACGCACCAGTTGGTCTTGTGAAATTTGGGTAAGCACCCTTTCTATAATGTGATTCAGCTCGATATGATTATGGTATTTATTAATAATCATCACAAATTCATCTCCGCCAACACGGGCAATAATGTCATAACCTCTTAATTCAGATTGCATGATATTTGAGACATTGACGACAATTTCATCCCCCGCATCATGGCCTAAGGTATCGTTGATTTTTTTAAAATCATCAATATCAAGAAAGAGATAAGCAAACTCTTTTTGTGAGCGCTCAGACTCTGCAATTAACCAGTCAAGCCGTTCATTTAACTGGTAGCGATTAGGTAACTCACTGAGAGAATCTGTTCTGGCTGAACGGTATAGGGCTTTTGTTTCTTCTGCAAGCAGCTGAAAGGTTTGCAGCATTGAACTGCGAATGGCCTCTAGTTCTCTAATTTTTAAAGGTTCTGGAACTCGGTCATGATAATAGGCAAAATTATTTAATTTTTGTAGGGGCTTAACCAGATAGGTTTTTAACACCCAATAGAGAAATAAGGCAATAAGAAATGTGGGTAGCACAAAAGAAAAAATGTATTGATTCTCTGTTTCAGAGAAATAGGTTTTTATTTCAGCAGGATTTGAGAAGAGCAAAATGCTTAAACTAACCGTTTGATTTTGCTGGTAAACATCAAACTCAAACTCTTGAACAGAATTAGTTAATATCTCTTGATGAGACTTGTTTTTAAATAGGGTATGTTTGTATGTTTGAGTGGGTAACTCTTTAATGCTGGGATCTGTGGTTAAGAGTATTTGGTTGCCTTTCACAACCATCATGGCTGAAATTAGGTGATTTTGTGCCACTTTACGATTAAGCAAAGACTTAAAGTTATTGATCTGTTCTAACGAATTGAGCTGGGTGCTAATTGAGTAGCTTGATTCATTGAGTACACGTTGAAAGTCTGAATTGATAATTTCCGCTTTGGTTTCTTGTTCATCTAAATAATAGGCGATAAATGAACCATATAAGGCAACGACAACTAGAATAAATAGCGCGGTTAAAAAGCGTTTTAAAGTAAGCATCTAAAGCAGATTCCGAGTTTGAAAATTGATCTCATTCATTTTTTCAATTAAGTTTGGGGGAATTGTTTCATTTAACCAATCAATATCGTGAATACTTTGCAAAAATTCGTCATAAGAGGGGTTTTCAAGATAGGGTTTAACCACTTCATAATATTCTTTGGGGTTTTGTTTTAGGTTATGGATTGCATTATTAATGACGATTTTTAGCTTTTTAAAGTTTTCTTGATGATGGTTTAGGGTGTTGGTATTCACATATAAAGCATCGAGAACGACGATATTCATTGCATCGCGGGTAGAGTCAACCGTTTTGAAACCAGCATTTACTAATTCAAAGTTGTAAGGTACATAAGTCACCACAATAGTGGGTTTATTCATGGCTTTTTGTTTTAAATGAGTAACAATTTTTAACTGATCTTTATTAATAAAATTAAAGGTTTTTTGAGTAAGTTGGTGAGCCTTTTTGAAATCATCAAATACAAAGGCGTTTACCGAGTTTACTTCTAGATAGACGTCAATTTTTTCAGAGGTTTCTTGCAGTTCTTTGATAGAGACGTTGCTCATAACCATATCGCCCCCATTGGAGCGATTAAACATGATAACGGGTACTAAATTAGAGTTTAAGGCGTTGAGTTTTTGGTATTCAAATTGAGTGCCTGTTAGGCCATCAAATCCACCTGAGCGAAAAGTCATCACACTTTCCCCTAAAGAGACTAGAGGTGAGATTTCGATATTAACTTCTTTAAGCCAACCTTTTTCTTTTGCATAAAAAAGAGGTGAATAACCAATCCAGGCATTGGTAACAAGCTTGATGGAGGCTTCTTTATGTGTGCTGCAGCTGGTTAACAGGAATAGCAAAATAAGGAATATGGATTTAATCTTCAATACAGATTTCTCTAAGTAGATGGTTGGCCATGGTTATTTAATAAAATAAAACTATTTGAGTTCTAATAATAAATGTTTTTATGGCTAAAGAAAAACTTTAGATGCATAAAGTATGTGTAAAAGTTAGCCATTGGGTAAACATCAATTTATAAAACTTTTGGCGCAACACTTACTCATTAAGCGTAAATGTGATTTCATCAATTTGTTGGGCATTTAAAAATTGATTGTACTGTTTATAGGTGCCGCTTTCATAAAAGAATTTAAGCAGTTTTTTATCAATGTGTCCTTCATTGGCCATTGAACAGAGAATGTTAAAAATCTGTGAAAGCGGGTTTGGATCTTTATAAGGTCGATGTTGTGATGAAAGGGCTTCATAGAGGTCTGATAAGATTAAAATTCGGTCTTCCAATGCGATATCTGAATCGGTTAAACCTCTTGGGTAGCCTGAACCATCTAATTTTTCGTGATGATTCGCTGCGATATTAACCACACGCTGGTATTTTTTAGGAAACGGCAGTGTGCTTAATATTTCAAGTGAAACGCGGGCGTGATCCATGATTTTTTCACGCTCTTCTTGATTTAAGGTGCCTGCACGGATAGATAAGTTAGTTATTTCATCGGGATTCAAAATAGGTTGAATTTGGCCATTAATTGTATAGCTTTGTTTGGCAATCTGCTCAATTCTCATTAGCTCGGCATCTTGTAAATAGCTTTCACCGCGATTGTGTTTTTTAAGAAAGGCAAAGTCTTCATCAAGCTGTTTGATCTTATTTTCAAACTCGATTTGAGCAATGCTAGGGGTTGTTTGCGACAGTTGGCTCTCCAAATACTCGATTTGGGCATCACGTTTTAGAATTTCAATGCGATGCTTAATCGCATCAATTCGATCATATACTTTCTCAAGTTTTGTCGACTTCTGCATAATAAATTCAGGCGTGGCGATTTTGCCTACATCATGCAATAAAGCAGCAATTTTAATTTCATGAAAATCATCTGCACTGTATTGCACTTCTTGATAGGTTGATTGATCTTCGTTAATGCCACGGGCAATGATCTTCGTTAATGCCACGGGCAATGATTTGCGAAAGTTCTGCTACTTGGCGAACATGACCACCTGTAAATGAGCATTTTTCATCAAAAGCTTTAGTGATGGTACTAATAACCGACTCAAATAAGTTTTCTAAATCTTTAATCAAAAGCGTGTTGGTCAGTGAGATGGCTGCTTGAGAAGCCAGTGCTGAGGTGTTTTGTTTATCCGCCTCTGTAAAGGCAATGCTTTTGCCTGCCGAATTGGTTTTATTAATCAGTTGTAATACACCGACTAATTCATGGTTTGAGTTGAGTAGTGGTAAAACAAGCATCGATTCGGAGTGGTAGCCCGTGTTGGCATCAAATTTTTTGGTACCTTCAAAATCAAACTTTTTATTGTTATAGATAGACTCGATATGCACCATTTTTTTGTGTATGGCGCAGTAGGTCGCCACCATCTGTTCATTCGGTTGACCATTCTCACCGAATAAAGGGAGATTGTCCCAAGTAATGGGGTTAGCGGTGCCCCCCATATGTATATCTAGGCTTTGGTTTTGTACAACGGTAAAAACTAACTCTTGGTGGTCATCTGATAAACGATACAAGGTACCAGCGTCGGCTTGTGCAAAAGCCATGGCTTGTTGCAGAATCATCTCTAATAGTTTGTTTACATCGGTTTCTGAAGATAGCGCCTGTGCTGTGGCTAGCAAGGATTCAAGTTGTTTGGTGTTATCAATGTCACTCCGTTTAGTTGCAGGGAGTGCGTGAACGGTATGTTCAGTGAACACCTCTAGAGTATCGCCTTCATTGAGCGGTTTGTGAATGGTGGCTTTACCGCTGATATTTTCAAGTTCCGCCATAATTTCGGTTTCATAGGCGGGTTTTAAATGATAGGGAAAAACCGCTATTGGCCGTTCTATTTTTTCTAAAGTAGAGGCGAGTAATTTAGGGGTTAAATGTTTACTTTGTTCGGCAAGTGACGTTAAGCGTGAGGGAAATGAGACATCAATGAATAGAGAATGAATACGCTTATCGTGATTAATGATATTTGCAATCTCTGGGTTTAGATAGGTGTCTCCTGAGATTAAGCAACTATGATTGTTTTTTTGGACTAAATAGCCACATGAACCTTTCGTGTGGTTTGCTGGAATAGCGGTGATGGTCATCTCTTGGCTAAGAATGGATTCCCCTAATTTTATTTCGTGAAAAGTGAGTAGCGGACGCTTTAAAACTTGGTGTTTAATTTTTTGAAATTGCGGCCAAACAGACCCATTAAAAATATGTTTTTCTAGGGTGTCTAAGGTGTTTTTTAGGGCAAAAACTTGCAGTGGTTTTTGGCGAGCTTCAAAATAGGTTTCAATTAAAAAAGGCAGGTCAAGAATATGATCAAAGTGCGCATGGGTTAAAAATATCTGCTCAATGAATTTACAGTCATCGCCAAGCGGTCGAATAATATTTCCAGCATCAATCACGGTGGTTTTATTGAGTTGGAATGAGATGCAGGATTTCTCTTTATCTAAAGATCCTGATGCCCCTAATACTTTAATCACAATGCACTCTCCAATTCACAGGTGACTTCTTAATTAACACTCAACGAGAATATTTAAACTCTGTAAAAATCTCCTAGCGAATGTTCAATATAGTGTTTACAAGGAGTAATGTAAATTCCTATATTTATTTGCTGAAATTTAAGCAGGCCTATAACGGGTAGGGCTTTTTAAATGAAACGAGGTGATGCGTTTGGGTGGTATATAGATTTATTGATGATATAGTTAGTTCAAAATTAAATGGCAGTAGAGCTGGTAAAGCAGATTGAATTAGGTTTTTTATGGTTTTTTGGATCGAAATCTTATTTGTCTCGCGTCTTAAAGCGGGAGATAAATTGTGAATTATTTGTTACACAAAAGGCTTCAATGGTCACTATAAAGTAAATTTGGTCTATCATTTGCTTCTTGTTTTTTTCAGTTTTCTTGAATGATTTTTTTCAGTAATGTGGGTTAAGTGGTAATTTTTGCAGCTTGCTGTGATCTTTACCTTAAAAGGTGTAAATATGTTTAAAACAATTAAATCAAAATTAATCGGTGGTTTTTCTTTAATCACGATATTGATTGTATTGGTGGCTATTTTTAGTGTGGTCAAAATCAATGAATCGAGCGACGGCTTTAAAAGCTATAGAGAGATGGCCAGAGCGTCCTTAATCTCGAGCCATATTGAGGCAAGCATGTTAATGGTCCGAATGGATGTCAAAGATTATTTATTTAATCCCGCACAAGACAAAGTGGATGAATTTCAAACTTACTATGACAAAACCATGGCCTCTATTAAAGAGGCGGAAGAGTTAATTCATGATTCAGAAAGAGTTGCTTTACTGGAAAAAATGTCGACTGACTTAGTGGAATATAAATTGAACTTTGAAAAGGTTCAAGCGTTTATGAAACAACGTGACGAGCTTGTTAATAACGGGCTAGATATGATTGGTCCACAAATGGAAAAATCCTTGACCAGTGTTATGCGTGAAGAAGTTGGATTAGGGGATTTAGAGATTGCTAATCATTCCGCTGAAACGATTAGAACCCTGATGTTGGCAAGACTGTATGCCGCAAAGTTCATTAAAAGTAATGAGCAGTCGACAATGGAACGAGTGTTACAAGAGTTTGATAACTTAAATAGCCAATTATGGACACTTAAATCACAAGTCAGTTCTGAAAAACACACTGATCAATTACATGAGGTTACTAGCCAAATTGATGAATATAAAAACAAAGTAAAAGCATTGTATAAAGTGATTAATGACCGTAACGATATTGTGAATAACAAATTGAATGTCATTGGACCGCATATCGCTAAGCTTTCAGAAGAGATTAAATCATCATTAAGAGCGGATCAAGATCGTATTGGGCCAGAAGTGCAACAGAATAACGAGAATATTGTGATGGCAATGATCTTGTCATCGGCTATTGTGGCATTAATTGCCATTCTGATTGCTTTCTTCTTACCACGTTCGATTGCGCGTGGTTTAGCCAGTATTCAACAAGCTTTAAATAAAATCAGCTCAACAGGCGACTTTAGCATTAGAGCGGATGCCAGCAAAGAAGATGAAGTGGGTGATATGGGGCGTGCGGTTAACAGTTTGTTAACCGATATGCAAAAAGCCATTGATGAATCCAATGAGGTGATTCAAGCGATTGCCAAAGGGGATTTTTCAAAACGTATTCAAGCAAATCTGAATGGAGATCTGGATAGTTTAAAACAAGGTATTAATGGTTCTGCTGACTCTATTGATGACACCATGACACAGTTAAGCCATGTTATGACAGCAATGAGTAAGGGTGATTTTAATGTCAGCATTAATGCCGCTGTTGAAGGTAAGTTCCTTGAGATGGTAGAAAGTTCTTGCCTGACTTTGAAAACATTGAATGACACCATTAGCGATATCATCAATATTATGACCCGAATGGAAAACGGTGACTTTGAGCATAGAGTGACTGTTGAAGCGCACGGTGATTTATTGAAATTGAAATCGGGTGTTAACAACTCAATGGATGCGATTGAATCA
Source organism: Thiomicrorhabdus sp. Kp2 (assembly GCF_000478585.1). NCBI lineage: Bacteria > Pseudomonadati > Pseudomonadota > Gammaproteobacteria > Thiotrichales > Piscirickettsiaceae > Thiomicrorhabdus > Thiomicrorhabdus sp. Kp2. The sequence continues at coordinate 1,456,031 of NZ_ARWI01000001.1, read as the reverse complement.
GCTATGGCGGATATCATTCGCATTGTGGTCGCTCAATCTAAAGGTGATTTGACTCAATCTATTTCAGCAGACTATAACGGGCAACTTGATACCTTAAAACAAGCGATTAACGGCAGTGCAGCAAGGCTGGCTGATGTGGTTGGTAAGGCGCTTGAAGCGACCAATATTGTAAGCAATGCGGCCGATGAAGTTTCTCGTGGCGCGCTAGACCTTAGCCAACGAGTGCAAGAGCAAGCTGCGGCATTAGAAGAAACGTCCGCAACCATGGATGAAATGAACTCGGCGGTTCAAGGGAATACTGATAACGCACAAGAGGCGAGTGCCGTTGCCCAAGATGTGCAGTCTAAAGCCAATACTGGCGTGAGCGTGATGAACCAAACCATTGAAGCGATGGACGCGATTCAGGAATCAAGCCATAAAATCAATGATATTGTCTCGTTGATTGATGGTATTGCTTTCCAGACCAATCTATTAGCATTAAACGCGGCGGTTGAAGCAGCGAGAGCGGGTGAACATGGTCGTGGTTTTGCGGTGGTTGCGAGTGAAGTACGTGCCTTAGCTCAAAAGTCGGCCGAAGCGGCTAAAGAGATTAAAACCTTGATTGAAGAGAGTGTGAACCGCATTGATGATGGTACTCAGCTCGCCAGCGAATCGGGCAAAATGCTCAGCGAGATTAATGCCTCAATTGATACCGTGAGCCAAATGATTAAACATATTGCTGAGGCCTCTGGAGAGCAAGCCACAGGGGTGAGCCAGGTTCACCAAGCAATCAGTCAGATTGATGAGGTGACTCAACAAAATGCGGCGCTGGTTGAAGAAACCTCGGCAGCCTCAGCCAGTATGAATGATCAATCTAGCCTGTTAAGACAAGAGATGTCATTCTTTCATATTGGCGGAGCATCCAAAGCAATCGTATCGGCACCAATAGCAAAAGAGCCAGTAGCCAAACTTGAAAAACCAGTGGGTATGACTGCAAAAACGCCAGTACCATCAAAGCCAATGGAGCACAAAAAAGAGACACAAAAACCAGAACTTAGTGATATAAAGTCTTACCAAAAGAAACCGTTAGGCAGTAATGAGGAGGAGTGGCAAGATTTTTAATCAACTAGGGTTTTAGCTTGTACATTCAAACGGCTTTGATTGAAGTTTGTCTTAATTCGCACAACATCAATTATTGCATAAGCCTTTCCAAAAGATGAATAGCGTGCACTCATACAGAGTGTGCGTGATTTCATATCTAAATTAAACAACCTCTTATTGAGACAACCACTCAATGAAATATAGTCATTCCAAATTGGCTTATATTCTAACGATTTAGAACCTTATTACGATTTACTAGTGTGCTCAAAGACGCAGCTAAATTTAAGCGGTGGCTGTTCTATATAATGTTTACAACGCTCGATGTATATATCGTATATTTTTGATTTATCTTATTTCGCCAGGCCTGGTAACTTAAAGACGTTGGTAATTATAAAAAATAACTGAACCTTACTGTTTGTCTAAGGAGGTTCGCCTGTGGTAATGAAAGCGTGTTGGCTCAGACTGGATAATGATAGCGAATTTGAGTGCGATACTTGATTTGGCAGGTTATAGGCTGTTTAGTTTGGTAATTCTCATTTGAGAATGAGTAGGATATTTAGTGGTGAATAAACTTAAACGTTGTGTTTTCGGTGTTATACCGACTTTATCTCTTCTGCGGTAGAAAGTGCAGAATTTTGCCACTCTGGATAACCCTCTTTTAAACGTTTGGCTTGGTAACCAAGAGATAACAGGGTTTGTACCGCATCTGTTGACCACATGCAATAAGGCCCACGGCAGTAGACAATAAGGGGTTCTGAAAGCTTAAATTGCTCTAGATTTGTTGAAAACTCATCAATCGGTAAGTTAATGGCATTGGGCAGATGACCCGCCACAAATTCGTCTTGGGGGCGAACATCCACTAGCGTATAACTTTGTTGATTTTGTTCCATTAATTTTAAGGCTTTTAGAGAGATTGGCTCTAAAGGGGTGTTGGGCTTTAAATGCTCTGTTAATAAGGTTTGCATCTCTTCAAGCTGTGTTTCGGCCACGTCACGTAAACTCACAATTAAGTTAAATACCGACCGATCACTCAACATATAAATAATACGTAAACCCTCACGGCGGTTTTTTACCAGGCCTGCTTGTTTCAGGTTTTGCAAATGTTTAGAAACATTCGCAATGCTCAAATTCAGTTTACGATGCAAAGTATCCACATCACACTCACCTTGGCTGAGAACATCAAGAATCATCAAACGATTAGCGTGTCCAAGCGCCTTGCTTACCTGTGCGAGTTGTTCAAATAGGTTGTATTTTAACGTTTGAGAGGTTGAATCGGTTGTCATCAGTACATTCAATAAAGGTTTTTTAAAATAGAAATTACCCTGTACTTTACCTTAAATAGAGTGAATACGGGAGAGCTTTATTGGTTTGAAGAGCCTTTAAGGAGAGTTGAATGTGTTCTAAAGCTTTGGTTAGAACACATATTTATTTTGTTCAAACTTTCTGTATTGGATTCATATTATAAGCAAGAATTTTCTGGATTTCTTTAGGCGCTGGCAGTGCGGTGCTGGCAACTTGCTTGATAAACTCTTCACGATTTAATCTAAGGGTTGGGTTATAACGTTTTTCAAACCCCAGAGTTGAGCTAGGTTTACCGCTAATTCCTGCACCGCAAACACTGCCTGCTTGAGCGCCAGGAAGAATTTCCATTGTATCTGGTAAGGGTAAAATACGGTGATAAATTGAATTATGCAATTGTTCAGCCATCTCCTGTTCTCTGCCGTGTAAATCAGGGCGACCAACACTGCCTACAAAAAGCGTATGTCCTGTAATCAAAAACCAAGGGTCATCTGTCCGAGAACGGTCGGTGACCATTAACGTAATACTATCTTCTGTGTGTCCAGGTGTATGCATTATCTCAATTTTTACATTGCCAGCCTCTAGTATTTGACCATCAATAAGTGGCGTAAACGAGCATTTTGCAGGTGATGAAGTGTGTAAAGCATATTGGCCATTACTTCGTTGAGCAAGTTCATATCCACCCGTGTAGTGGTCGGCGTGAACGTGAGTATCAATTACATAAGCGATTTTAAGACCTTTACTTTTAGCAAGTTCTAAATAGAGTTCGACTTCATTTTGATGAACGTCAACAGCAATAGCCAGTCCTTGGCTAATACAACCCAATAGATAGGAGAGTGATCCTGGTTCAGATTGTGGGGTATTTTGAAATAAAAACATAAAAACTCCTTAGCTTATATAAGCTTACATAATGAAAGTTCTGCAAATATTGATCGAATTCGTTGTCATTTGACGTTACCATTTCGGCTCAAAATATATTCAACTAAATGGTTGAATTGTATTAGCCTAACCGTTAAACTGTCTTTATTCAACTATATGGTTGAATAAAAAATAAGGGATTATGGAGCTTTAAAATGACTTCTTTAGACAAGAATTCGCAGATTAAACACGGTATTCATGACAATTTATCGCATATGATTCAGCAGTTAATTCAAGTGTTTTTGGTTGGTTTAACTGTTGGTATGACACGTACTGTGTTACCAGGCCTGGCAGAAAGTGAATTTGGTTTAGCTTCAAAAGCCTTTATGAGTCTAGCGGCATTTGTGGTTGTTTTTGGTTTTGTGAAAGCGGCAATGAATTTATTAGCGGGTTATTTAAGCGACCGTTTTGGTCGTCGTAGGCTATTAATTGTAGGTTGGCTATTGGCGATTCCTGTACCGTTATTGCTGTTTTTTGCAGAATCTTGGTCGTGGATTTTATGGGCAATGGTGTTTCTTGGTGTAAACCAAGGTTTGTGTTGGTCAATGGCTTTAAACAGTAAGCTGGATTTGGCGCACGCCAATCAAAAGGGCCTGATTAATGGATTAAATGAGTTTTCAGGCTATGCCGCAGTTGGAATTGCAGGGTGGCTAACGGCTTTATTGGCTGAGCAATATGGTGCGCGTGAAGCGTTACTGGGTTTTGGTTTGCTGGTCATCTTTTTGGGTTTGTGGCTAGCGATTAGCAAAGTGATTGATACCCAACCTTGGTCTCAATTACACCATGAACTTCATCGTTTTGAACAGGCCAAAAAAGGTGAGACAGAACAACAAAATGCAATGAATTTAAGTCAAGCCCTGCTCTATGCAACTTGTAAACAACCACAACTCATGGCGCTTAACCAAGCAGGCCTGGTAGAAAAGTTTATTGATGCGTTAGTTTGGGTGTTTATGCCAGTGTATTTACTCAGTCAGTCACAAACGCTGATTGAAGCTAGCGCCATTATTGCGATTTATGGTGTAGTTTGGGGAGCTTCACAGCTGATTACTGGACCAATGTCAGATAAGTGGGGGCGGCGAACTCTTATTGTGGGTGGATTTTGGCTTTGTGGTATCACAAGCTTACTCTTTGTATGGGCAGAAAGTATCTGGCTGTGGTCTGTTTTAGCCGCTTTGATGGGCTTTGGAATGGCGATGCTCTATCCAACATTAGGTGCTGCTGTGGCCGATTTTTGCGAACCTAATATACGTGCCACAATCTTGGGGGTATACCGTTTTTGGCGTGATTTTGGATACGCCGTTGGTGCTTTAGCCATGGGCGTATTGGCGCATTACGCACAATCAGTGGTTTGGCCATTTTATTTTGTGGGTATTATGATGTTTATCTCAGGGTTATGGGTATTTTTGGCTCTTAGGTCACCACAAAAACCTGCCTAAATCCGCTGTAACAATGCCTTATATAAGCAGAATTAATTGTATTTATTGAAAGCAGTTTTTTATCATTCAAGCCTAGTTTTCATTTCATAGTCCATTTATTAGATGGCGAGTCTATGGGTATTGGTTTGATTGATGAGCCTTAATCGTTTAGTTTGGAAAAAAGTATGTCTACACAAACAGAATTTTTAGCGTTAAAAACGCATTTACAGAAGGTGATTGTTGGTCAGGAAGCCTTGCTAGATAAGATGTTGATTGCCTTGTTAACGGGTGGCCATGTTTTACTAGAAGGGCCACCAGGCCTGGCAAAAACCACGGCGGTTAAAACCCTAGCAACGGGTGTGCATGCCAGTTTTCAGCGTATACAGTTTACCCCCGATTTAATGCCTGGCGATGTGATGGGTTCGGAGGTGTTGGATGTCAATTCGGGTGCATTGAGTTTTGTAAAAGGTCCGATTTTTAATGAGATTGTGTTGGCCGATGAAATCAATCGTGCGCCACCAAAAGTGCAGTCGGCACTGCTTGAGGCGATGGCTGAAAAACAAGTTACCGCAGGCGGACAAACTCGCGCCTTGCCTGAGATGTTTTTGGTCATGGCCACACAAAACCCTCTTGAACAGAGTGGAACCTACCCTTTGCCAGAAGCACAGCTTGACCGTTTTATGTTGCATGTGGTGTTAGATTACCCTGATGAAGCCGAAGAGCTAGAAATTTTACGCCGTGATAGAGCGCATCATTTTGGTGAAGACAAAGAGGACTTTAACGCTTTTTTAACACCCGAAAACGTCATTCACGCTCGTCACTCAGTGGCCGAACAATATGTCTCTGAACCTGTAGAGCGTTATATGGTGGCGCTGATTGCCGCAACCCGTAAGCTAGGCCAATTAGACAGTGCTATGCAAGGTGTTCTAGAAGTAGGGGCATCACCTCGTGCGTCTATTGCATTATTACATGCCGCCAGTGCTTATGCCTGGTTACAAGAGCGTAATTTTGTCACGCCTGATGATGTGATTACTTTATTGCCTGATGTATTGCGCCATCGTTTGATTGTTAGCTTTAGTGGTCGTGCGCAAAAATGGACACCTGATTCCATTATTCAAAAATTAATTGAGCTTGTGCCTGTTCCAATGTTAGAAGGATAAGTCGTTAATTTTGAACGGTTTTGAAGATGAATCTGAAACATGGGTGGCGCATTAATGCCGTTATTTAAACTTATGAAGTCTTTGGTGGTTCCTGTTTGGCAGAATATTCGCCAACGATTCATATCGCCTATAAAACCGCTTAGTCAAACCATTTACCAGCCGATTTTATCGTCTACTGAAATCACTGACTTTGCAGAGCAACTTGCTCAAGCCTCTAGTAAAGTTTCGCCCAACTTAAAACAGAGTGAAGCCCTAAGGCAGGGGGAGCAAACCTCGCAGTTTATGGGTGCTGGTTTGGAGTATGAAGAGAGCCGAGCCTATCAACCAGGGGATGAAATTAGACGAATTAACTGGCGTTTAATGGCGCGTACAGGCAAGGCATACACCAAACTGTTTCAAGAAGAACGCCAAGAAAATTGGTTTATTTTGGTCGATCACCGCGCCAGTATGCGTTTTGGTACCCGTAAGCGTTTAAAGGCGACACAAGCGGCAAGAGTGGCAGGTTATTATGCTTGGTTGGCACAGCAGATTGGTATTCCTGTTGCAACAGGCCGATTGGCCGAAGAGTTTGAACAATCGCGTATTTTTGAGGGTAAGTCTATCTACTCGCATGTTATGGAATTTGTCAGTCAACCGTGTCCGCCCTCTTTGAAGATCTCGCAAATTGAACCGTCATTCAATGATGTATTGGTGAGTTTGACTGCGCAGTTACAACCTGGTTCTCGATTGATATTGATTAGCGATTTTCATGATGTTAATCAAGAGACAACGGAAATATTAACCGCCTTGCAAAGTCGCGTGGCGATTAAGGCGGTTTGGGTTGAAGATATTGCGGAAACGCAGCTTCCTGAAATAGAAGGTTTACAACTTCAGTCTATGGTGAATCAACAAACTTATGCCATTGCAGATGCTGAGCAACGTTTAAGTTACCAGGCCTGGTCAGTTCAATATCAAACGCATATTCAACAAGCGATTAATCAAGCCGCAGTTGGGGTTTATTCACTCTATGCGCATGAACCTCTGTCAGAGATGATGTTGTCATTAAGTCTTGAAAATAAAAACAATCTGTTTCATAAGAGAGCACAAAATGAGCAGGTAAATTATGGCTAATCAAAATAATTCTACATCAGAGGCATTAGACCTTGTTTTATATGATATTGAACTGCCTGTTTCGCCCGATTTTAACTGGTTGAGTTTGTTGCAAACCAGTGCTTATTGGCTGGTGATTGTAGTGTGTGTATTTGCTTTAATTGCGTTGGTAGTGATGTTTAAAGCACGTAACCAACCTTTTGCAAAACAGAGTCTGTTTTTGCACTTTTTAATAGCACGTTCTCAATTGTCTAAGCTGCAAACGCTTGCACAAAAATCACAGAGTCAAACGGGGATTTCTCAGGCGGAAGTTCATGGTTTTTATCATCTAGCACAGCGATTAATCTATGTATCACAACGGTTAAAAGTAGAGGATGAACCGTCAATGGACTTATTGCAACGCCAAGTTAACTTTGTGGTGTTTTCTGAGCACACAGTTTCACGTGAAACTTTTGCCATGAACTTGAAAGAAGTTGAGACCTTTTTGCAAAATCATTTGAGTGTTAAAAATTTGTGGGCTTATTATTTGAGTTACCTCAAAACACCTTTTAAAGGTGATGTTTAATGGACGCTTGGCTATTAAATCTATTTAACTTAACAGGCCTGGTAGACGGCGCTGAAACAGCAAACTTGGCGTTTGAATCGCCTGTTTGGTTGTGGTTAATTGTTTTTTGGCCACTATTTTGGTGGTTAAGCAGTCGTTTTACCGCTAATAATGATTTAAGCGATATCGCGGCTCGTCGTCAGCTACAAGTAAGACACGCCTTAATTCATAAGGTACAGCATATAAAACCGATTAAACAGATTACGGTTTTCTCCTTTAGGGCGATTATTTTTAACCTGTTAAGAGGTTTGGCCATTAGTTTGATTGCCATCGCCCTCGCTCAGCCCATTCAAAAATTACCTACGCCTTCTGAACCCGATAGCAAAACGGTGCGTGACATCGTATTTGTAGTGGAAAGTTCAGCCTCGTTTTTATTGCCCGATTACGCGATGAACGGCCAGCAAGAAACGCGTATGAATGTGGTGAAACAGGTTTTAGATGACTTTATTGCCAAGTTGGAGGGTAATCGTTTTAGTTTAGCGATTTATGCAGATAGTGCCTATACCCTATTGCCTTTGACCTCTGACCAAACTTTGGCACGCTTAACTTTAAAACGGCTACAACCGTATTTAGCAGGGCGAACCGATACCGCAATGGGTGAAGCATTAGGTTTAGCACTTAAACAGGCCGATCAATCCACAGGCGTGACAAAAGCCAGCACCGATACCTTAAAGCGTGTTTTAGTGCTGATTAGCGATGGTTTAAGTCAGCCAAGTAAGATTGAGCTGACCGAAGCGGTGAATTATGCACAGCTTTTACAAGTACCTATTTATACGATTGGGGTAGGAGCGAGTAGTGAACAAGCCGACAAGCGTGTTTATACAGGTTTGCTTTATCAGCCATTAGAGTCCGAATCACTGCAAAGTATCGCTCAACAAACAGGTGGGCAGTATTATCAGGTGGGTAGTGGTGCTGAAATTTCTGCTGTGCTAGAACAAATTAATCAAGCCGAAGGGGTGCCTTATATTCAGCCTCCAAGCCCACCGCAAAAACAAGATTTATCGCCTTATCCGTTAATAGCAGGCCTGGTTATTTTAGGTATTTATTGGTTATTAAGTCTGATTTGGACGGGTGTGGTTCTCAGAAAGCCCAAACAAGGTAATGATGAGGAGGCAGCATGATTGAAGCTTTTTTAAATGATGCTTTAATGTGGCGCGCTCCCATCTGGCTTTGGGGGCTTTTATTACCTGTTTTGGTTTGGTTTATTCAGCGTTTGTTACGCAACCGCCAAAAACAGAGTTATGCCGATGCACAATTATGGCCTTGGGTAAGTGCTCAGCCGTCAATTAGCCAGGTTTCAATGAAACCTACCAGGCCTGGTAACTCAAAATCGCCTTTGAGCAGGCTGCTAAACTTGATAGCTAAGCCCTGTAAGGTGTTGAATGCAAGCCGCCTATTGGCATTAGCTTGGCTCTGTTTTGTGATTGCTTTAGCAGGCCCACGAAGTTTAGACAGTCAGTTTGACTCTCAAATACGGAGCGGTGTGGATGTAATGATTGATTTTGATCTATCTGATTCCATGACGGCCGAGGATGTTAAACCTAACCGTTTTCTGTTTGCTAAGTCGATTGCCCAAACCTTGGTTGCCGAACTTAAAAGCAGTGACCGAGTGGCCTTAAATGTTTTTGCCTATCAACCCCATACTGTTTTGCCTTTAACTTATGATAAACAGGCCTTTAATCATGCATTAAATTTGATAGAGCCTGGAATGTTGCCAACAAAGGGAAGTTGGTTAGATTTGGCTTTAATTGGCGCATTAAACACCTTAACCCAAACAGGACGAGCTGCAAAAATATTGGTGGTGTTTACCGATGGCGCGCAACCTTTTTGGAAACCAATGGAATTACCCAAAGCGGTTCAAGAGCTCGATGTGGCTGTTTCGCAAAAACAGAGCGATACGGGTGTAAAGGTGATTTTTGTTGGGGTGGGTAATACACGTCCTGCACCGATTCCTGATACAACACACGCTTCTGGTCATTTACATGTAAATGGTCTATTGGTGCAGAGCCGTTTAGAAGAGAGTCAGTTGCTTAAACTTGCACAGCAAACAGAAGGCGTTTATTTACGTGCCAGTGCTGAGCAAGTGTTTATGCAAAAGTTGTTAGCCGAAATTGAACAGAGTGCCTCAAGTTACCAAGATAAGCGAGCTAAGCAAGTTTGGCTGAGTTATGCCCACCCGTTTATGGTGGCTGGCATAATCAGTTTATTACTGGCCTTTTATGCTTGGCAAATTGCTTTAGGTGTATTGGCATTACCTAAAAAACAATTAAATAAGTTAAAAGATTCAGCCACCATTAGTAGCGTGCTTTTAATGCTGATTGCGCCTGCGGTTATGGTTGGCTGTTTATCGCTGTGGCCTCAAACGGCTACGGCACAAGAGGCTAATATTAAACTGCATGAGGCTTATAGCGCTTTTAGTGAGGGTGCGTATGAGTTGGCCGAAACCTTATATGATGCTAACCCCAATTACCAAGGTTGGTTTGGTGCTGGGGCATCAGCTTACAAGTCGGATGATTTAGAAGCCGCCGTTTTGTATTTTAGACAAGCCGCTTGGCAAGCTCCGTCTGATGTTGAACGCGCTAAGGCGCTCTATAACTTAGGCAATAGTTACTATCAAGCCAACTTACTGCCGCAGGCGATTGAGTCTTATCAGCAAGCGATGATTTATCAATCTCCTTATTTAAAAGCCCAAAATAATCTTCAGTTGGCTCAACAGCGTCATCAATTAGAAATACAGGCCAAGCAGAGTAAGTCAAAGTCAGAAGAGCAAGATCAGGGCAAAGGTTCAAAAGGTGATAATTCAGGGGCATTTTATGGTGGACAAAAAACAGGCGATTCAGACTCTAAAGAACCAGGTTTTGGTGCTGATGGCGATGCTTTTGGCGGGAATAAAAGTGGTAAATTATTAAAAATACCCGATGTGGATAATTTAACTGATTTTCGTTTAAACCCGAGTATTGCCAAGTTGCGATTAAATACGGTTATAGGACAAACAGGTGGCAATAAGGTTTTGCAGGCGCAAATGAATCAACAACGAGCAGAGCAATTTGAACATGAATTACAGCAGTTGCAAGATAATCAAAAACAGCTGTTAAAAAGACTTTTTGAGCGTGAAGAAGGTTTTCATGCGGCCCAAGAAAAGGCGCACTCTATTCCTGGAGCTCAGCCATGGTAAAGTTTATAAAAGTTCTTTTATTTGGTTTTTTACCGCTGTTTTTTGTGTCAGCGGTGTTTGCGGTGGATTCTCAAGTTACCCGGCCTGGTAACTTAAATGAGACCGAGTTGCTTAAAGATAATACGCCAATTGAGGTGAAGATTCGTCCAACCCATATTCAGCTTGGTCAGCCCGTTTCACTGGTGATTGAAGGTGAAAAAATTGGCAAATCGACCGCATTATTGGATTGGACTGAACTTAAACAAAATTTTGTAATTGATGATGTTGACCAACACTCATACCTTTTACGTTTAATCCTCTACCCATTAAGGGAGGGGGAGTTGGTGATTGCTGAGCAAAAAGCGGGTAGGGTGCATATACCCAAAACGGTGATTAAGGTTGAACCTAACCCAGAAGTGGCTATTGAATGGCAAAAGCCCAAGACTGAACTTTTTAGCACGCAGCAGGGGCTTTGGCAGGCTCAAGTCACCGTTAAAAATCCCGCTTTTTTAGTGGAGATGCAATCGCCTGAAGGATTAAAAAATGCAGGGCTAATTACCCATCTATTAAGTTCAGAGAGTGACCCACAAAACCACATGGTGAGTTTTGAAATGCCAAGAGTGTCAGAATTGGAAAGTCTGCCACTAAAATCGCCCATTGTTGAGGTTAAAAACACCAGTAATCAGCGTTGGAAGTTTTTTGATTCAGCGCACACTGTACAAGTAAAACCCTTGCCAACGTTTTTACCCATGTCGGTTGCGGTGGGTCAGCTAGATTGGCACATTGCGCCCTTTGAGGCGTTTTACCAGGTAGGGGATTTATATTACTGGAATTGGCAGATAACTGGTCAAGGTCTTACTGATAAGTATGTAAAGGCCACGGCTTATCAGTTAATTAGCCAGTTAACGCATAACGAGCAGGTCTCTTGGCTAGCCGAGTCGATGCAAGTCACATCAATGAGTAATGATAAAGGCATGTTGACTCTTTTAGATGTTCAAGTGCCTTTTAGGATTAAACAACCAGGCCTGGTTACTTTTCCTGAGCTGGTTTTAAGAGGTTTTAATCCAGAGATGGCTAAGGTTTCACAACAGACATTTGCTGCTATTCAGGTTATGGCTTTACCAGGTTGGTTAGTGTGGAGTGTTTACTGGTTGGCTTTGGTTTTAGGGATTGCTTCAGGCTATTTTTTACTGCTAATTTTAAAGCAATACGGGTTAAACCTGCGGTTACGCAAGGAGATTAATCAAGCCAAATCCAGTGAGGTTATTTTGCAAGCGATACTGCATTGGCAATCTAAGCACCTATTAAACTCAACAGGAAACTCAACAGGAAATTCAACAGAAGCAGAAGGGAGTCAAAAGGTTCATTCTCTAAATCAGTTTGAGCAGTGGTTTAAACAACATTATGGTGAGTCGCCATTACTGTCAGTTTTAATTCAAGATATGAATGAGGTGCTGTATGCAAAAGCAAATCCGTTAGAACATTTTGCAGACATTAAAAAGAATGCCCAGGCCTGGTCAGATGCCCTTTCTATAATAAAGGGCTCAAAATTGGCCTTTAGAGTGGCTTTAAAGACGTTAATACACCATTTCAAAAAGCATAAACGCAATTAAAAGGTTTGGGTTTATGTGTCTGGTAAATCTACCAGGCCTGGTTGTTTGTGATAATTAATTATTTTGAGTTATAAGTCTCATCAAATGGCTTAATAATGCGTTGGTATTTTTTCCAAACCAGTGTTAAAGCATACAGCAGTGAACCAACTAAAATGGCCAGCCCTAGATAAGCAATACCAGTTGAGAAAGCATTTTCTCTGAATAGGTATGGAATCATTAAGATAACACCTAAAATAAAACCTAGTGAAACGGTTTTTAATGCCACTCTGATAATGCCTTGCATCAGAAGTCGTTTATGTTCTGGTGAGCCTAGTTCCATTCTGTACTCGCTTTAATATGATGTAGTGAATTTGTAATTATACGTCTGTTGGAAATGCTTTAGGTGGGTAATTGAAATTGGACGGTATGTCTGCTCATACCGCCTCATTTACAGAGAAAAGTCATTTATTGTAATTGCTAGGTTAATTGGGTAGGTTCTGTTCAAGCCATTGGCTAAAGTTACCATAATCCATTGCGCCAGCCATTCTTGTTAACTCTTTACCCGACTGGAAAATCGCTAAGGTTGGAATCGAGCGAATCCCAAACTGAGCCGCAATTTGTTGCTCATTCTCAGTGTTAATTTTAACAAACCGCGCTCTAGGCTCAAATTGTGAAGCGGCTTGAGCAAACGTGGGGGCGAAGCCTTGGCAAGGCCCACACCACGGTGCCCAAAAATCAACCACTAAAGGTTGATCAGTTTTCTGTAAAGCTCGGGTAAATTGTTGGCCATTCATCTCTATCGGTTTGCCAGGGAAAAGCTCCCCTTTGCATTTACCGCAAGTGGCTTGAGTTGATAGCTTCTCATCTGGTACACGGTTAAGACCCGCGCAGTGTGGACACATAATAATCATGGCAATTTTCTCAATTTACTTAATAACTTAACTTAATGAGTTTATGGGGGTGAACTCCATGAATTCAAGTTTCTAAAATGGTCTTGTAACTTTTTTATTCGGTTAACCAACTTGGTTTTGGGCTTTCGCGTTTTCCTGCGTCAAAGCCCTCATTCACAAAGCCGTGTAAAGTATCATCATGCCTATGAATCAGCTCAATAATTTTAGGGTCATCGCTTGTTAGGGTCGCCTCAACGCCATCTTCAATATTGCGGTATTGCATATTAATTTGCTCTTTATATTCAAATAATGCAGCAAATAGCGGATCCCATGAGCGAATCGCTCTACCCATACCAAAACGTTTTTCCATGCCGACAACATGTTCTTGGATGATTTTAGCCAGCTTAGGAGATTGCGAAGTGGTTCGGCTGCAAATGCCATTGGGCAAACGTTCGGTTGAGCGTTTGAGTTCTTTGTGATGCTCTAATAGGTGGCTAAACAGTGCTTGGTCTTTTTTATGCTGTTCATCACTGCCGTGACCGTGTTTGTATTGTCTATGATGAGATTTGCTTTCCATGAGTTCAACTCCTGATGATTACGCTTATTGTATGAACTTGTTTGAATTTTTTCTAAAAAAAAAGCACAGTATTGGTCGTACTGTGCTTTTCAAAAGTTGAGGAGCATAAAAACCCAGTTTGAAACAGGGAAATGTTTTGAGGTTTTTAAGACTATTTTTAAGGAGCAACTCGAATACGTTGAAATGTATTTAAGTTAATGAAAAGTTTACTTTCATGGTGGTGATAGAGCAATAGATAAAGATTGAGGAAGTCTTGAAAGAGTGTGAATTACTAATACGGGCATTAAATAAATTTATACACCAATAGAATACACCTAAATTAATTGGGGTTAATGGGTGTGTTATTCTACTGGAATAGCGTTGGGTTTATAAAAAACTATCTTTCAGATATTACAACTCCCGACTCTTCATTTTTATCTGAAGCCTCTTTTTTAAACGGGTTTAATGAATTTTCCTCTTCTATTACTGAGTCCTTAATCGCTTTAGCTTCCGTTTTTTGCCCATCCGTTTTTCCTGATGGATTGGCAAACTGATCATTGAGTTTTTGGATGGCCTTTTTACTGGCATTGACAATATGGGCTAATTTTAGTCGATTGCGTTTTGTCCAACCCCGTGGTTCTGAGGGAAACAAGCTGCGCCAGAAGCGGGTATTGTGCTTGAGAGCATTAGCAAGTTGCCGGTCGGTTTTTTCAATTCGATTGGCATCCCATCCAGCAAATTTAGCCCGGATGTACCCATGAATGGATAGTATGAGTATTAACCCTATTACGGCCACTCCAGCACTGTAGTATATCGACTGTTGCATGAACTTGATTAGAGGCCAGTCGGACATGGCGATATCAAAGTAACCAAAAAACTGTAAACCATAGAAAATTGCGATTAAAAGAGCACCAAAAACCACACTATCTGTAGCAATGACCTTTTTACGCCATGACTGAATCGCTTTTTGAATCAGAGGGATTTTTTGTGTATGCATTTCTTCAATAATGTTTTCCATTGCATGAGCAATACGGTAGGTTCGTTCAATGCTCACTTTATCGATGCGAGAATGAATGCGAGCAATATCCATGTCTTTTTTACGTTTAAAGCGTTCTTGTTGTGCAGGGTCGGTAAATTCAGTGGCAGAGTCTTCATTATAAATACTGTAGAAATTACCACCCACCAAACCCTGACTTGAAATAGCACGTTGCCATGAGCCAATGACTTCTTCAGGGTTATCTTCTTTTGCAGCGGTGTCAATTTGGTTAAGAATGTAGAGAATTTTATCTGAGTCTTTTCGCCCAATGGTCGTGGCAACTAGGTGTTCTAAGGTGTCACGCATCGCTCCTGGTTCAGGGTGGCGAGCATCAAAGAAAACCAATACCAAATCAGACATATTTATAATGTGATTGGTTATACGTAAAGTGGAGTCACGTTGCGAATCGGCATCAAAACCTGGAGAGTCAATTAAGATTTTGCCTTTTAAAATGTTCGCATTAGTGGTTTTTAGCTGAAGATAAGTGTCTATACGGCTGCCTTCACCTGTTTCTACTTTTTCAATTTCTTTACTGATTCCAAAGAAGGGAAATCTTGGATCCGAATCCAGTGCCAGGCCTGGAAGAGTGGTTGCCTCTTCACCACTGCCATAACAAAGCACGGTGAATTTATCATCAACCGCCTGATTGCCAGTAGTTTGTATCTTTTTGCCTGTATAGCTATTTATAAAAGTAGATTTGCCCGCAGAGAAAGTTCCCAAAATAGAGATGAGCGGCCACCAAGAAATTTGTGTGGCATAAGACTGGTCTTTCTTGAGTAGGCCTGTCTTATAGCCGATTTTATCGAGTTCGCGATAGTTATTGATAATATCAATAAGAACAGGATTCTCTTCTTGCAAGTGTTGTTCTAATTTTAGATAACGTTCTTTAGGTAACATTATTCACATCCTTGTTCTTTGGCGAACTGTACGGTGTAAAGACCTTGGAATATATGAAGTTCTCGACCTCTAAATGTATAACACTTTATAAAGCTACCAGGCCTGGTAGCTTTATGACTACCAGAAAACGAGTAGGGTTACTTTTGGGTATTCATTTGATTTGCGAGAAAATTACTTTGGGTTTCAAGATTTGAAGCATAAGTTAAACCATTGGTGGTTTCATTTTCTTCACTCTGAAGGTTTTTAGACGGATTAGTTTGATTGATGGTTTGTTGTGCGTTTAGCGCAAGATAATCTGTGGTGCTATTTTCCAATGGCTCAGAAAGCGTAACTGAGCTATTTCCACTAATGGGTGTGTTTTGTTCGGTTGGCTGAGCTTCACTCAGTTTATCAGAAGATTTTAGTTGGCTACCATTTTGTATATTTTGTAAATTCAGAGCCGCAGAGGCTAAATTTGGATTAATTGTTGCCATGTTAAATTCCCCTTAATAAAGAATAAGAAATACAAAAAACTTCTAAGTATTCAACCTAATAATTATAGAACAAAACGACCATTTGTCTAATTTGCATTTAATTTTTTCATTTGGAATATTTTTTTGTTTTACAACGAAACACAATATTTAGTGCTCTAGTATTTTATTAAATACTCTTAATAGTTATTGCGAGATAACGAATGTATAAAAGTTAAAAAAATAACGGCTGTATTGTCCTTAGGTACAGTAGTCGTGCTTGTCGGACATAGGTATGATGAGTTTAATTAAAGTTTTAATGACTTGTTATTCAGTGCAAATTTGGAGTACAAAAAATGTCTACAATCGTTGGTAATGTTTCAAAATTAGAAGGTATCGTTCGTGCTATCAACCCAGTTACTGGTGAGGTACGTGTACTAGAAGCAGGAAGCCCTGTTTATGCAGGAGAGATTATACAGACTTCTGGAAAAGGTGGTGTGGTTGTAGACATGGTCAATGGTACTCTGTTGACATTAGGTCGAGATACCCAAATGCGTTTAGATGATGATGTCTCTGGTCAGGCAAGTGCACTTGATTCTGGTACTGAAGGAGCGGTGGATATTGAAGCGCTTCAGCAAGCCGTATTAGAAGGGAATTTTGACGCACTTGAAGCCACTGCTGCGGGTGACGCTTTTATCGTTGGTACCGCTTCTGATGGTGGTGTGACTGTTGAACGTATTGCAAGCTCTGGTGAAGTTACTTCAGGATTCGATACGAGTGTAAATGAAACTGATCAAGTTATTCAGCCTCGTACTAATGACGCGCAAGCTGTTGTTGAACCTATAGCAGTAATTCCAGTGGTGAGTATCTCTGGTCAAGAATCTGTGTGGGAAGGCAATCAAGCTACTTACACTGTAACGACAGACACAGTCTCTTCAGAAGACATTATTGTCTCAGTGGTCACAGGTCATGTCACCACTCAAGACGGTGACTATGTCCCTGTTACTCAAACTGTGACTATCCCAGCAGGCCAAAGCTCAGCACAGTTCACGGTTCAAACTACCGATGACGCCCTAGCGGACAGTGGTGAACAATACACAGCAAGCATTGCGAGTGCGACAGGTGCCGAATTCGAAGCGGTAGCCGTAGATGCAACAGCCAACAGCGTAACGACTACGATTGTCGATGCAAGTGAGCCAAATCCACCAATTACCCCTCCAGGTACACCGGATGCCCCAGATGCAGGCGCAACAGTTAGCATCGCAGGGGACGCCACTGTATGGGAAGGTAATCAAGCGACTTACACCGTCACAACCGACACCGTATCAAGTGAAGATATCCTTGTTTCAGTGGTCACAGGACATGTCACCACACAAGCAGGTGACTACGTACCTGTTACTCAAACTGTCACCATCCCAGCAGGCCAAAGCTCAGCGCAGTTTACGGTTCAAACTACCGATGACGCCCTAGCGGACAGTGGTGAACAATACACCGCCAGCATTACAGGTGCGACAGGTGCCGAGTTCGAAGCGGTAGCCGTAGATGCCGCAGCAAACAGTGTGACAACCACGATTGTCGATGCAAGTGAGCCAAATCCACCAATTACCCCTCCAGGTACACCAGATTCACCAGATGCGGGAGCAACAGTTAGCATCGCAGGGGACGCCACTGTATGGGAAGGCAATCAAGCGACTTACACCGTCACAACCGACACCGTATCAAGTGAAGATATCCTTGTTTCAGTAGTCACAGGACATGTCACCACACAAGCAGGTGACTACGTACCTGTTACTCAAACTGTGACTATCCCAGCAGGCCAAAGCTCAGCACAGTTCACGGTTCAAACCACCGATGACGCCCTAGCGGACAGTGGTGAACAATACACAGCAAGCATTGCGAGTGCGACAGGCGCTGAATTCGAAGCGGTAGCGGTAGATGCAACAGCAAACAGTGTCACTACCACGATTGTTGACGCCTCAGAACCGAACCCACCGATTACGCCTCCAGGTACACCAGATTCACCAGATGCAGGAGCAACGGTCTCAATCGCGGGTGATGCAGCTGTATGGGAAGGTAATACAGCGACTTACACGGTAACGACAGACACAGTCTCTTCAGAAGACATTATTGTCTCAGTGGTCACAGGTCATGTAACGACTCAAGACGGTGACTATGTCCCTGTGACTCAAGACGTCATCATTCCCGCAGGTCAACTGTCAGCACAATTCACCGTGCAAACAACCGATGACGCCTTAGCGGACAGTGGTGAACAATACACAGCAAGCATTGCGAGTGCGACAGGTGCCGAATTCGAAGCGGTCGCGGTAGATGCAACTGCCAACAGCGTAACGACTACGATTGTCGATGCTAGTGACCCAACACCACCAGTAACGCCTCCAGGTACACCAGATTCACCAGATGCGGGTACAGAATTAAGTATCAGTGGTTCTACAAGCACATTAGAAGGAGACAGTGTTGAATACACCGTCTCAGTGACTAATGCTCCGCTTGAAGATATGGATGTCCAAGTTACGGTTAGCAATATCAGCACAAATGGTGATGTAATCGTAGGTACTCAAACAGTTACAATCCCAGCTGGTTCAACAGAAGTTAAGTTCACAGTTGACAACGTAGAAGATGCCATCAAAGAAACCCCAGAAGACTACAAAGTAGCGATTACGGGATATGAAAATGGTGGATACGAAGCAGTGACGGAAGGTGCAATGGAAGTTAGCACAACCATTACTGATGATGATTCAGTGATTGTTGCGAGTATCACCGATGATACACAAACTGAAGGCACTGTAGATAATGATCTGGTTCATACTGTTACGATGAGTGGTGCAAGTGCAAGTGATGAAGTTTACGCGTTTAGTCTTGTTGATACAACGACCCAAGCGGTCGATCACGGGACAGCTGTATTCAGCAATGGCGTGACTAATAATGGTGATGGAACTATCACCGTTCCTGCAGGCGTGACCAGCTTTACAGTCAGTACGACAGTGACAGACGACGCCTTGGCAGATAGTGGCGAATACTACACACTGAACATCGGCGGACAAAGTGCGACGGGAACGATTTTAGATGAAAGTAACCCATATACGCCAGAAGACCCTGACCAGCCAAATGAAAAAGACGCAGGCGCAACAGTTAGCATCGCAGGGGACGCCACTGTATGGGAAGGCAATCAAGCGACTTACACCGTCACAACCGACACCGTATCAAGTGAAGATATCCTTGTTTCAGTAGTCACAGGACATGTCACCACACAAGCAGGTGACTACGTACCTGTTACTCAAACTGTGACTATCCCAGCAGGCCAAAGCTCAGCACAGTTCACGGTTCAAACCACCGATGACGCCCTAGCGGACAGTGGTGAACAATACACAGCAAGCATTGCGAGTGCGACAGGTGCCGAATTCGAAGCGGTAGCCGTAGATGCAACTGCCAACAGCGTAACGACTACGATTGTCGACGCCAGTGACCCAACACCACCAGTAACGCCTCCAGGTACACCAGATGCCCCAGATGCAGGCGCAACAGTTAGCATCGCAGGGGACGCCACTGTATGGGAAGGCAATCAAGCGACTTACACCGTCACAACCGACACCGTATCAAGTGAAGATATCCTTGTTTCAGTAGTCACAGGACATGTCACCACACAAGCAGGTGACTACGTACCTGTTACTCAAACTGTGACTATCCCAGCAGGCCAAAGCTCAGCACAGTTCACGGTTCAAACCACCGATGACGCCCTAGCGGACAGTGGTGAACAATACACAGCAAGCATTGCGAGTGCGACAGGTGCCGAATTCGAAGCCGTAGCTGTAGATGCAACTGCCAACAGCGTAACGACTACGATTGTCGACGCCAGTGACCCAACACCACCAGTAACGCCTCCAGGTACACCCGATTCACCAGATGCAGGCGCAACAGTTAGCATCGCAGGGGACGCCACTGTATGGGAAGGCAATCAAGCGACTTACACCGTCACAACCGACACCGTATCAAGTGAAGATATCCTTGTTTCAGTAGTCACAGGACATGTCACCACACAAGCAGGTGACTACGTACCTGTTACTCAAACTGTGACTATCCCAGCAGGCCAAAGCTCAGCGCAGTTTACGGTTCAAACCACCGATGACGCCCTAGCGGACAGTGGTGAACAATACACAGCAAGCATTGCGAGTGCGACAGGTGCCGAATTCGAAGCGGTAGCCGTAGATGCAACTGCCAACAGCGTAACGACTACGATTGTCGACGCCAGTGACCCAACACCACCAGTAACGCCTCCAGGTACACCAGATTCACCAGATGCGGGAGCAACGGTCTCAATCGCGGGTGATGCAGCTGTATGGGAAGGCAACACAGCGACTTACACTGTAACGACAGACACAGTCTCTTCAGAAGACATTATTGTCTCAGTGGTTACGGGTCATGTAACGACTCAAGACGGTGACTATCTCCCTGTTACTCAAACTGTGACTATCCCAGCAGGCCAAAGCTCAGCGCAGTTTACGGTTCAAACTACCGATGACGCCCTAGCCGACAGTGGTGAACAATACACAGCAAGCATTGCGAGTGCGACAGGTGCCGAATTCGAAGCGGTCGCGGTAGATGCAACAGCCAACAGCGTAACGACTACGATTGTCGACGCCAGTGACCCAACACCACCAGTAACGCCTCCAGGTACACCAGATGCCCCAGATGCTGGAGCAACTGTTAGCATCGCAGGGGACGCCACTGTATGGGAAGGCAATCAAGCGACTTACACCGTCACAACCGACACCGTATCAAGTGAAGATATCCTTGTTTCAGTAGTCACAGGACATGTCACCACACAAGCAGGTGACTACGTACCTGTTACTCAAACTGTGACTATCCCAGCAGGCCAAAGCTCAGCACAGTTTACGGTTCAAACCACCGATGACGCCCTAGCGGACAGTGGTGAACAATACACAGCAAGCATTGCGAGTGCGACAGGTGCCGAATTCGAAGCCGTAGCTGTAGATGCAACTGCCAACAGCGTAACGACTACGATTGTCGATGCTAGTGACCCAACACCACCAGTAACGCCTCCAGGTACACCGGATTCACCAGATGCAGGTGCTATGGTTTGGATTACAGGTGATTCTTCAGTTGCAGAAGGTGCAAAAGCTGGTTATACGTTACATACAGATACTGTATCAAGTGAAGATATTGTGGTTACTGTGACAACAGGGCACATTACTACTGAAGCGGGAGATTATGTTCCTGTTAATCAAGATGTATTAATACCTGCAGGTCAGTCTAGCGTTGATTTTGAAGTTACTACTAATGACGATAATGAAGCTGAAATCACAGAACAATACTCTGTGAGTATTTCAGCTGCATCAGGTGCAGAGTTTGAAGCTGTTACAGTAGATGGTAGCCGTGATTCTGTTACCACCGATATTATTGATAATGATGAGCCAAGTTTAAGCATCAATGATGTAAGTGTTAATGAAGATGAAGGCTCAATGACATTTACAGTTACTTTGAGTAATCCAAGTGCTTCAACTGTTACCGTTGATTATGTAAGCTCAAATGGAACTGCAACGGCTAGTTTAGACTATACAGCTGTTACTGGTGATTTGACTTTTGCACCAGGAGAACTGACTAAAACGATTACCGTTCCCGTTACAGATGACTTTATTGCAGAAGGTTCAGAGACTTTAGATATCATTTTATCTAATCCTGTCAATGCAACAATAACTGACGGAACAGGCCTGGGTATTATTAGTGATGAACCAATTCCTGGTGCTCCAGACACTATTTCTGTCAGCCTAAGTGGTGATACAACCGTTACAGAAGGTGGTACAGCAAACTACAGGGTTACTTTAAGTGAAACTGCAATTACCGCAATGGATGTTGTTGTCGTTACTGGGCATGTCACAACAGAAAATGGTGACTTAATCCCAACTACAATGACAGTGACAGTACCAGCGGGCAGTGACCATGTTGATTTTACGGTAAGCAACAATGATGACGCTTATGCTGAAGGAGATGAAAGCTACACAGTTACTTTATCAGGTGTCACTACGGGCGGTGGTTTTGAAGCGGTTAATGTAGACAAAACGCCAGTTGAAACAGTTATCAAAGACAATACTACGCCTGGTACAGAGTCAGATGATGAAGTCATTAACGTGACATTAACTGGAGATACTTCTGTTGCCGAAGGTGGTACAGCGACCTATACCGTGACGCTAGATCAGCCAACAGCTACAGAGATGCAAGTTGAAGTACAGACAGGCCATATCACGACAGATAATGGTGATCTTGTACCAACAACTATGCTTGTGACTATACCTGCTGGAGCGGCTTCTGCAGACTTTACGGTAGTTAACAACCAAGACACCACTGCAGAAGGCAATGAGAACTATCAAGTTGCCCTAACAGGTAATAACACTGTTGGCGGTGGTTTTGAAACGGTTAATATCGTAACTACGCCTGTAAATACAACGATTGTTGATAATGACGTTCTATCGATTAGCATCAATGATGTGACTGTGAATGAAGATGCAGGCACGATGACGTTTACTGTATCTTTAAGTACAGATACCACAACAGACGTTACATTTGATTATGCCTCAGCCGATAATGGCAGTGCATTAGCTGGCAGTGACTATACTGCGGTATCAGGAAGTGGCACGATTGCGGCAGGAGATACTTCTACTACAATTACTGTTCCAATTACAGATGATTATATTGCTGAAAACCCAGAAACCTTCCTAATGAACCTAAGCAATATCACGCCAAGTGTTGTGGTTGCAGATGCCCAAGGTGTGGGAACGATTGTGGATGAAGGAACTCCAACGGCAGGCGATACAATTACCGTAAGTATTGGTGGAACCGATACCGTTGCCGAAGGTGAAACCGCAAGTTATACGGTGACTACTGACAAGCCTGTTGTAACAGATATGATAGTTGATGTGACCTATAGTTATGTTTCAGCTGAAACAGGCGATATCGTAGAAGGCGTTACAAGCGTTACTATTCCAGCAGGCACATCAACGTCCGCACCATTTACTGTTGCAACAATTGATGATGCATACCTAGAGGGTGACGAAGTCTATAACGTGACAATCTCTAACCCACAAGGAGGTGGAGCAGAATCTGTCACTATTGGAACAGCGACTCAAGCAACAACAATTAAAGACGGTGCTGATGAACCAGATGGTGGTACTGGAACAGAAGATACAGCTACTGTATCGATTGCTGGTGATACTGCGGTTATTGAAGGCAATACAGCGGCCTACACCGTTAGTGTTGATAAAGCACCTACATCTGACATGACAGTAGATGTGACTTATTCCTATGCATCAGCAAGTTCAGGTGATATTCATACTGGCACGACTCAAGTCACTATTCCAGCAGGTCAACTATCTGTACCATTAAATGTGGCTACAATTGACGATGCTTATGCAGAAGGTGATGAAGTTTATAGCGTGGTTATTAGCAATCCATCACAAGGTGGTTTTGAGAATGTTGTAATTGATACAGATACTGTAAGTACTACAATCAGTGATAACACGACTCCAGGTATTGAACCAAATGATGAAGTGATTAATGTAACGTTAACTGGAGCTTCTACGGTAGCAGAAGGTGGACAGGCTTCTTACACAATCAGTGTTAATGAGCCAACAGCAACAGCTATGAATGTTGAAGTGATTGTTGGGCATATTCAAACCGATAATGGTGACTTAACTCCTGTTACTCAAACGGTTACGATTCCGCAAGGTGCTACATCCGTTAACTTTACGGTTGATAATAATCAGGACAATCTAGCGGAAGGAAACGAACTGTATAGTGTTGCGCTGACAGGTACTACAACGGGTGGTGGTTTTGAAACGGTTAATGTCAATACAACGCCAGTTGAAACCAATATTATTGATGATGAAGGTACACCAAGCTTAATCATTGATAATGTTACGGTTAATGAAGACGCAGGTACTTTAGACTTTACAGTTACCCTAAGTAACCCAACCACAGAAGAAGTTACTTTTGACTATGCTTCATCAGATGGTAGTGCGATTGCAGGTAGTGACTATACTGCGGTTAATGGATCAGGTTCGATTGCAGCAGGAAGTACAACAACAACGATTAGCGTTCCAATTACGGATGACTACATCGCTGAAAACCCAGAGACATTCTTAATGACCTTAAGTAATCCTAGTACGAATGCGCAAATTGCAGACGGACAAGGTGTAGGAACCATCACGGATGAAGGTACCCCAGGTGCAGAAGATACGGTGACGTTGACACTAATAGGTGATGCGCAGGTAGAAGAAAGTACCCAAGCGAACTACACAGTGACTGCAGACAAACCAGTAGAAACGCCGCTTACTGTTACCGTTACCACAGGACATGTTACAACTGAAGATGGAGACTATGTCGCCATAACACAAGATGTAACAATTCCAGCAGGTCAAACAAGTGTTGGCTTTACGGTTGATACAATTGATGATGCTTATGCTGAAGGCAGTGAAGACTATACAGTTACTATGAGTAATCCAGTGGGTGGTGGTGTAGAGAACGTTGTTCTAGGAACTTCACAAGTTACAACGTCTATCGTAGATGAAACCTCGCCAGCCTCAGAAGATACTGCAACAGTCAGTATTAGTGGTTCAACAACCGTTATTGAAGGTGAAACGGCAAGCTATACCTTAACGGTCGATCGTACTCCTACAACAGACCTTCATGTTACTGTTGAAACGGGACATATCACCACTGAAAATGGTGACTACGTACCAATGAATACCATTGTAACAATCCCTGCGGGAAGCACTACGGTGAACTTTACAATCGACACTAACGATGATGCGTATGCCGAAACGACAGAAGACTTTTCTGTAAACCTAACAGGAACATCTGGTGGCGGTTTTGAAAAAACTATTATCGGCGTAAACTCAGTAACTACAGCGATTACGGATGAGACGAATCCATATAATCCTGAAGATCCAGACCAGCCAAATGAGAGAGACGCAGGCGCAACAGTCAGCATCGCAGGTGACGCCACTGTATGGGAAGGCAATCAAGCGACTTACACCGTCACAACCGACACCGTATCAAGTGAAGATATCCTTGTTTCAGTGGTCACAGGACATGTCACCACACAAGCAGGTGACTATGTCCCTGTTACTCAAACTGTGACTATCCCAGCAGGCCAAAGCTCAGCGCAGTTTACGGTTCAAACTACCGATGACGCCCTAGCGGACAGTGGTGAACAATACACCGCCAGCATTACAGGTGCGACAGGTGTCGAATTCGAAGCGGTAGCCGTAGATGCAACAGCCAACAGCGTAACGACTACGATTGTCGATGCAAGTGAGCCAAATCCACCGATTACCCCTCCAGGCACACCAGATGCCCCAGATGCTGGAGCAACAGTCAGCATCGCAGGGGACGCCACTGTATGGGAAGGTAATCAAGCGACTTACACCGTCACAACCGACACCGTATCAAGTGAAGATATCCTTGTTTCAGTGGTCACAGGACATGTCACCACACAAGCAGGTGACTACGTACCTGTTACTCAAACTGTGACTATCCCAGCAGGCCAAAGCTCAGCGCTGTTTACGGTTCAAACTACCGATGACGCCCTAGCGGACAGTGGTGAACAATACACAGCAAGCATTGCGAGTGCGACAGGTGCCGAATTCGAAGCGGTCGCGGTAGATGCAACTGCCAACAGCGTAACGACTACGATTGTCGATGCTAGTGACCCAACACCACCAGTAACGCCTCCAGGTACACCAGATTCACCAGATGCGGGTACAGAATTAAGTATCAGTGGTTCTACAAGCACATTAGAAGGAGACAGTGTTGAATACACCGTCTCAGTGACTAATGCTCCGCTTGAAGATATGGATGTCCAAGTTACGGTTAGCAATATCAGCACAAATGGTGATGTAATCGTAGGTACTCAAACAGTTACAATTCCAGCTGGTTCAACAGAAGTTAAGTTCACAGTTGACAACGTAGAAGATGCCATCAAAGAAACCCCAGAAGACTACAAAGTAGCGATTACGGGATATGAAAATGGTGGATACGAAGCAGTGACGGAAGGTGCAATGGAAGTTAGCACAACCATTACTGATGATGATGATGCTCCTATTGCCAATGATATTCCTCCACAGAATGATGAGGATGCTGATGGAATTAGTCTTGATATTTCAACCTTCTTTACTGATGATAATCCACTGACATATAGTGCAACAGGTCTTCCTCCTGGACTTTCAATTAATATCTCAACAGGTGAAATTACTGGGACTATAGACAATAGTGCATCTCAAGGTGGTACCGGCGGAGTTTATTCTGTAACAGTAAGTGCTACGGATGGCGTAAATCCTCCAGCATCATCAACGTTTGATTGGACGGTTACAAACCCTGGACCTGACGCTCAAGATGATGGTGTTATTACTATTGTTGAAGACAGCGTAGGGATTGCTATTCCTGTAATGAGTAATGACCAGGATCCTGATAACGATAATATCTTTGTTTCAGGCACAACAGATCCTTCTCATGGTTCTATTACGCTAAATAGCAATGGAACAATTACCTATGTTCCTGATGCAAACTATAACGGTCCAGATAGCTTTACCTATACGATTAGTGATGGTGAAGGTGGTACAGATACTGCAACAGTTACCTTGAATGTAACGCCTGATAATGACAATCCAGAAATTCAGAATATAGCTGTAGTTGCACGTGTTTCTGAAGAGGGATTAGTAACAGGTCTTGCAGATACAGTGGGTGAAAACTCAGGTGATGACCAGACGAATAGTTCAACATTTACAGGCAATATGATCTTTACTGATATTGATGGCGATACATTAACTGTTAGCTTAGCAGAGCCGACAGAAGCTATGACATCAGGTGGTGAAACCATTACCTGGAGTGGTGTGGGTACAAATGTACTGACAGGTTCTGCAGGTGGTTCGGATGTTATCACTGTTCAAGTTGATAACACAGGAAGCTATACGGTTGAATTACTAGGTCCAGTTGATCATCCTAATAATTCTGTTGAAGATGTTTTATCCATTAGTACAGCTGTAACAGTAAGTGATGGCAATGGTGGAAGCGCAAGCGCAAATCTTTCTGTTGTCATTGAGGATGATTCCCCAGTGTCTCAGGATAGCTCTAACTCAATGACCGTTGACTTGGATGTAATTGAGATCCGTAACTATTCAGCAGGCTGGGTAAACCCAGTCTCAACAGCTGGAGATAGCTCAGGTATTACACAAATCAATACAGATTCAGATAGTTATATTGATGAATTACAGTGGGGTTCTGGTAGTAACGGTTCATCTGGTTATGATTTAGTTGACGCAAGTGGATTTAGTTCATCTGCTGGTGTGGGTATTCAAACAGGGGATTTACTGAATTTCGGTTCTTTCACTCACAATAACTTCCCAGTAAGCGGTGAGACGCTTGATAATGTGGATTTGACTGTATCAATGGAAGTTGTCATTAATGGTCAGCCATATACGGTTAACTTTACAATTCCAATTGAACATACTGAAACAACGAATTCAGATGACGCAGAAGCTTCAAGAGACATTATTAACCTTCCAGCTCAAGCGCAGTCTTTTACCGTAAATGGGCAGGACTATGTAGTATCGATTGATGGTTTCCGTGATACGAACGGTGATGTGGTTGAAACTATCTATACCTATGAGAACGCAGCCAACTCTTTTGATATTTTAGGTTCAGTAACATCTGTTGATACTTTACCTACAGTAACAGGAACGGTATCTGCTGATGCAGGAGCGGATGGTTCAGTTGATGGTGTTGTCTGGGCTTCTACAACAAGTCCATACGGAACTTTAACAGCTAACTCTGATGGTTCATATAGTTTTGAACTTAATAGAGAAACAAAAGATGCCTTGACTGATGGACAAAACTTACAAGCGACTTTTGATTATACGATTACAGATAAAGACGGTGACAGTCACACATCTACTTTAACGATTGATATTAACGGAAATGCTGTTTACGTTGATTTAAAACCAGAATCGATTGATGAAGTTCGCGGTATGGATTTTGCCAATGAAAATCTAGCGCAAGATACCAATATCGTTATTACGCTTGATACTTCTGGAAGTATGTCTAATGAGAATCGTTTGACATTAGCAAAAGAAGCACTAGCAAATATGATTAATACCTATGATTCGATGGGTACTGTCAATGTTAAGCTGGTCACCTTCGCGACAACAGGATTGGTCATGACAAATGCCAATGGTGAAGTCTGGATGTCTCCGCAAGAAGCCATCAATATTATTAACGGTTTGACTGATAATAATATGACAAACTATGAAGATGCGGTTTATGAGACCTACAATAACTACACAGAACCAGCAGCCGATAAAACGGTAGCTTACTTTATCTCTGATGGCGAACCAACGGCTGAAAATGTTAATGGAACTCAAAACACCACCACATCAGGTGATTCTGAAGCGGGTTGGCTAGATGATAGCTATGTTACAGGATGGACTAACTTTGTTAATACCTATGTAGATTCAGCGCATGTTGTGGCGCTAGGTGCTGGTATTACAGATACCAGCTATCTGGATGAGTTGGCAACAGCAGCAGGCGTGGAAACGACTGTTGTCGTTGATCCAAATGACCTGAATTCTGCATTGGAGCCTGAATTAAGCGTTTCAGGTGGTGCGTTAGATAATATCGGTTCTGGAACCACATTAGATAATGTTTCTGGTGGTGATGGACAAATAACAATAGACAGTATTTCCGTCGATGGCACTGTATATACCGCTGCAGATTTCCCAGCAACAGGTATAGCGATTGGTGGACAAGGTAAGTTATTGTTTGATTTTGCAACGGGTCAGTATGCTTACTCGGCAAAAGCTTCAGAGTTTAGTGCCGATATTCTGAAAACATTCAGTGTAACCGCTTCAGATGCAGATGGAGATGCAACTACTTTTGATGTGAAGGTTTTTGTGAATGTTAAGGATGTCAATGTCATTGCAAGTGAAGACTTTAATGCTTCCGCAGAAGGTTGGACTGTTAATGGTGATACTGATAGTAGAGAAAATAATGCGTTGTTCATTGACCGTAATGAAACGGCGACTAAAACTTATCAAGTAGAGCCAGGTGAAAACGTGACTGTTAGCTTTGATACAACAAATACAAGTGGTTGGGAAAGTAGCGACTACTTTGTTGTTTATGTAAAAGATGATGGTGGTAATGACGTTGAAGTTGCAAGACACTATGGTGAGTTTAACGATAAAGTTTCATTTGATGCTACGGCTGATAGCAATGGTGATTTACAACTTAGTATTCAAGTTGTGACAAATAGTAATAATGAAGAATTACAAGTTGATAACCTAGAAATTACGACAACATCTGATAATGGATTGTTCTTGTATGGTGATGACTCTGAATCGGAAGCATTTATTATCAATTCACAAGAAGACGTTACAATCGTTGACTTTGATGTAGCCAATGATGTATTGGATTTAAGTGAAGTGATTACTGATACCGATGTGACGGAAGCCACTTTAGGAGATTACTTAAACTTCACAAGCCTTGATAGTGATAATGATGGTACTGCTGACAGTACAATTATTGATGTTGATGCGGATGGTGACGCTGCGACAACCAATGATATTACTTCGGTAATCATTCAAGGAGAGTTATTGGATGAAAATGATATCAATGATATGAATATTGACTTCCAAAACGACTAACTTTTAAGGTATGGTAAAAGGGCACTCATTAAGTGCCCTTTTTTTTAGATTTTTATTTTATGGGGATTAGGCATTATGTCTGATGCGCTTTTAGCTGTTTTAGAACAGCAACCAGATTTACGTAAAGTTAAGCCGTTTGGTGATTCTAAAACCACATTCCTATATAAAGGCAAGCAGACACTGGATAGTGGCTCGCGAAAGCAATTAATTAGGGTGATAGACAGTATTGGTAATCACCATGCAATTAAGCGTGAAAAAGATTTATTACAGTATCTCAATCAATTCCCTGAATTTATTCATTTTAATGAGATACGTAAAGTAGGTTATTACTACCTTCAGTTTTTTGATTTAGCTGGAAAGCGTAATTTACAAAAAACAGTCGAAAAATCAGGCGCATATTCAGCCAAAGCGGCTAAAAAGCTTTTGCAGGATATGGTGGCTATTTTAGAGCGAGTTCACAAGCTTGGCTTTGTGCATGGGGATATTAAGCCTGAAAACATGATTGTTGGTAAAAAACGTGCGTATTTAATTGATTGGAGTCATGCCGTTCCCTCACTGAGCTCTTATGATTCAGAGGAAATACTCTGTGATACAAAGTATTGCCCCCCTGAGCGATTAAATGGCCAGTTGGAAGAGTCTAGCGATATTTATTCATTAGGTTGTACGCTTTACTATGCGTTAACAGGCAAGCATATTTATCGTTTAGATAAAGTCAACGAGGTTGAAAAGCAGCTATGGGCGCACGCACATCACTCTGTTCATAAAATGAATAAGCTACCGATTTTTTGGCGTTATTTGATTTTTTGGATGACTCAAAAAGACCCTGCTAAACGACCAGGCCTGGCAGAGTTAAAAGCATGGCTAGCAGATCAAACGGTGCCTGAGTGGGTTCGTCACATGAGTGTTCGTGTTGATAAATCCTATCCAGAAGATCCAATGACGGTATTGGCCGATGAGCATTATCTTTATCCGATTTTTAAAAAGGCTCTGGCTTTTGAAGAATCGGGTGATTTGGATACCGCTTTCAATCTATATGAAAATGGTGCCTTTAGGGATTATTCACGAGCCGAAAATAACTTAGGTTTAATGTATGAAAAAGGTGAGCCTGTTAAGCAATCTTATGCAATGGCGGCCAATATGTATCATCAAGCCTTTGAAAAAGGTAATCCATTTGCGGCCTATAACTTGGCTAGATTGTTTGAAAAAGGTCAGGGAATGCCAGCCAATTTGGACTATGCATTTAAGTTATACCGTTTTTCGGCCATGCGTGGACATGTAATGGCGCAAAACGCTTTGGCAGAGATGTATTTAGAAGGTAGAGGTACAGCAAAAAATATGGCTCAAGCCCGTTCTTGGTTTGGCTTAGCGGCTCAATATGGGAGTAAAGAAGCCAAAGTAAATATTAAAGCATTGCTCAAAGAGTCAAAAGCTATCGTGTGAAAAGTGTTTGTATAAGGTTAAATAGAAAGGTTTTTTGTTTGTTTCAGAATAACTTACCAGGCCTGGTAAGTTATGTTTTTGCTTTCAATTGCCTTGCAAACAGCGTTAGCCATTCACTGAAAATAGGGTATTCATCTTGGCTCATTTTAATGACTTCTTTCACAGAATAAGCATTTAAAGGCAAATGAATGCTCTCACAGGCCGCTTTCATTAGATACAAAAGTTCTTCTTTTGTGAAATTATCATTGGGTAAAAAATAGGTTGTTTTAGCCAATAAAGTTGCGTCAATGATTTCATCCCAATAAACTTCAGGCACTTTGTAGAAGTGTAACAGTTCCCTGTTTGGTTGCTTTGCTTGCCAGAGAATCAACAGCTCATTCAGCGGTATAATGGTAAGTAAATACTCACCAATATCTCTTGCATGCGGAGGCAGTTTTAATAGGCCTGCTGTTTCGTACTTGTTTTCAATTAAATGCATAAGTTTTGTATAATAATTTGAATATAGTGTTATAAATATATTTTGTTTTTAAGGCAGAGCATTTAAAAACCTTGAAGGCATCTGAATTGATAGAATAATCATTTATACAAATAGAGTAAATGAAAGTTTTTGTAAACGCTTATATTTTCATATTAACCTGTATTCTCAAATTCAATATAAAGGCATTTTCATGGCCCAACATCCTCTTGCGCAGTATTTAGATGCGGTTCCTGATTTTCCAAAACCAGGTATAATTTTTAGTGATATTTCACCGCTTTTAAAACGCCATTTTTCAGAAACGATTGATGCGATTAGTGACTTATTTAGCGAAGCCGAATGGGCTAATATAGATTGTTTAGCGGGCATTGAATCGCGTGGTTTTATTTTTGCTGCGGCTTTAGCCTATAAACACAATAAAGGCTTTATTAAAGTGAGAAAGCCTGGCAAATTACCGAATGTAGCTGCCTCCATTGAGTATGGTTTAGAGTATGGTGCAGATAAGCTTGAGATGCAACAGGGTGACGGCAGCAAAATTCTGTTATTAGATGATTTAATTGCAACAGGCGGCTCAATGGGTGCGGCAGCTTCACTGTGTGAAGAAGTTGGTTACCAAGTTGCAGGAATGGCTTGTTTAATTGATTTAGCAAGCTTAAACAGCTTTACCTACAAAGAGATGACTGTTCGTTCGGTGATTAAATTTAATGACTAACATGCGCTTCTAAAGGAAACATTGATGCACATACCTCGATTGACCAAAAGTATTTTTTTAGACCAGTTTATCTATATGCAGCTCGTTGGTGTTGTGATTGGGTTAGCTTTTCCACACTTTCTTGTTTTATACGGTTTTCCTTCAGAAGAGGTTTTAACCTGGGGCTTTTATTTGGTCACACAAATTGCGGGTCAGATGGTTGGGTTAATGAGTTTTTTGATAATATCCATGGTCATTCGTCCGCATTTAAAACAACTCTCTAATAAAATGCAGGATATTGCCACAGGTCTGCATCAAAAAGACTTTTTGGATTATTCGGCTAAATGCCATGATGATTTATGTTTAATGGAAGTGGTTTCCAATGATGAAATTGGGGTGAGTGCCAAAGCTTACAATGAACTATTAACCGCGTTATTAGCCGCTCACGAAAACGAACAGGTATACAATAAGTTTTCAATGGTCATGTCTGAAAACTTAGAAGTTCAAAACCTATCCTCTGATGTGGTTGATTTAATCATCTCAGCCACCAAAATTGAAGCGGCTACCATTTTGATGTTTAACAATGGTGATGTGAATGTTGAAGCCAGTCGTGGCATTGTAAATGCTGAAAGTTTGAGCCAGCATCCAGCCGTTTTAGAGTCGATTCAAAAAGGTAAAGCGCAATACATTAATTTACCAAAACATATTCAAATGGATGGTGTGCTTACACAGTTCACGCCATCAGAAGTCTTTATTGAACCGATTGAATTTAAAGGCACTCATCTTGGGGTCATGGTCGCTGCAACGGGTTCTGAATATGCTGATGAGAGAACCATTAATACACTTCACCTGTTCTCAAGAAGTATGGGGTTAGCGTTTAACAACGCATTAATCCATTCTAAATTTCAGCGTTTAGCTGCATACGATGGCTTAACCAATGTGTATAACCGTCGATTTGGTATGGCACGTTTAAAAGAAGACTTTGGCCGTGCCTTGCGCGAGAAATCAGCGTTGAGTGTGGTTATGGTGGATATTGATCACTTTAAAAACATCAATGATAACTACGGACATTTAGTGGGCGATAAAGCGATTATTTTAATCTCCTCGATTCTTAAAAATATTCTTAGAGATGGCGATATTGTTGTGCGTTATGGTGGCGAAGAATTTTTAATGATTTTACAAGCGGCTAACTCGAAAGATGCGGCCAATGTTAGCGAACGGATTCGTCATCAAGTGCAAGATACCGTATTTAAAGATGGTGAACAGCAAATTCCAATGACCGTGAGTATTGGTGTATGTGCCTATCCAGAGGCAGAGGTAATCGATGAGGTTCAATTGATTGATAAAGCCGATCAAGCCCTATATCAAGCCAAACAAACTGGTCGAAATAAAGTCGTTCAATACGGTCAAATGTCAGCTTAAATACAATGAGACCTTTGCACGAGTCAAGGCACGGTTAAAAATGGCTAAAATTTATCTGATTTTTGTTGAAAAACTTGCTAATAGCTGGCTATTAGCTACATTTGCCGCTGCAATCAGCCAAATTTTATACCCTCAGGGGGTACTTACGTCTATTATTTCCTCGCACCTCACTCATGCAAAGGTCTCACAATCTAAACATTAAGGTAATTAAGTACCTACCAGGCCTGGTAAGTTTAAAAAGTTTTTCATTTATTTAAACCATTGAAACTCGAAAAGATGGTCATTGCGAGGCCAAAGGCCGTGGCAATCCATGATTAAAATCAAGTTCCGTATTTAAAGATTTCCCTGGATTGCTTCGCTACGCTCGCAATGACGTGAATTTTTGTCTAAATAAACAAATTTTTCCGTTATTTATATCTCAATCCTAACGCATTCAAAGGTCTCTCATTGAGTTACCAGGCCTGGTAAGTTTAGTTAGATAAGATAGATGTGATTTCAGTTGCCGTTAAAGCGCGGTATTCTCCAGGTTTTAAGTTTTCGTCTAAGACGACCTTTCCCATCGATTCTCTGTGAAGGGATTGCACGCGGTTGCCTACGGCCGCAAACATTCTTTTAACTTGATGATACTTACCTTCATAGATGGTTAATCGGCAGAGTGTTGGCGATAAAGTTTCTATGCTGGCAGGAGAGGTAGTGATATTTTCATAGCCAAAATAGATGCCTTTTGCAAACAGTGATTCGGTTTCTGGAGAGAGAGGATAAACGGTTTCAACCAAATAACATTTGGGAATCTTTTGTTGTGGTTCGGTAATGTAACGAGACCATTTTCCATCGTTGGTTAAAATCAACAGGCCTGTGGTCGCACGATCTAAGCGACCCGCAATGTGTAACTCTTTTGCCTCTTTTTTAGGCAGTAATTCAAGCGCTGTTTTGTGAGTTTTATCGGTTGTGGCGCTTAAAATACCTGCGGGTTTATTCATCATAAAATAGCGTGCTGATTTGTGTCTGTGTACTGGCTGGTTTTCTATTGCGATGCTAGAAAAGTCATTGACCTCTTGAAATCGGGAAATAGCAATTTGCCCATTCACTGAAATTTTTCCAAGAGTGAGTAAGCGCAAAATTGATTTACGACTTAGGCCAGCATATTTACTCAAATATCGATCAAGTTGCATGCTTGTTCCATTTATTATTCGGTATTGTAAATAATTAACCGCGAAGGCACAGAGGCACGAAGATTTGAGAATGACAAAAAATTCATTTGTTTTTGTTGAACTACTTGCAAGTAGTCTGCAATTAACTGCATTATTCGTTCAAATAAAACAGGTGTGAAATTTTAAAGTTCTTGATAACTTCGTGGTTAAAAACAAAAAACCGCCTGGTATCGCAAGCGGCTTTAAGTTTAAACTTATGCAGAAAAGGGCGTTATTAATTTTCTAAATATAACTTAGCGCGTTTAACAGCGGCTCTAACCTGGTTTGGAGCGGTACCACCTAAATGATCACGTGCTGCCACAGAGCCTTCTAGAGTCAATACTTCAAACACATCATCGCTGATTTTGTCGCAGAAACCTTGCAGTGTTTCGAGAGACATTTCAGACAAATCTTCACCCGTTTTAAGACCATGCGCTACGGCTAACCCCACAACCTCGTGTGAATCACGGAATGCTAACCCTTTACCAACCAAGTAATCAGCTAAATCCGTTGCGGTAGAAAAACCACGTTTGGCAGCTTCATAAGTGACCTCGCGTTTTACTTGAATGGCAGGCACCATATCGGCAAACGCACGCAGAGAACCTTTAACCGTGTCTACGGTATCAAATAAAGGCTCTTTGTCTTCTTGGTTATCTTTATTGTAGGCCAATGGTTGAGATTTCATCAGTGTTAATAAACTCATTAAATGCCCATAAACTCGCCCTGTTTTACCGCGAATTAACTCAGGAACATCAGGATTTTTCTTTTGCGGCATAATCGATGAGCCTGTGCAAAAGCGGTCAGGCAAATCAATGAATTGAAACTGTGCCGAAGACCATAAAACCAACTCTTCAGAGAAGCGTGACATATGCATTAATAAGGTGGCCGCAAAATGGGTAAACTCAATGGCAAAATCACGATCAGAAACTCCGTCTAACGAGTTTTCGGTAATGCGCTCAAACCCTAATAATTCAGCGGTATATTCACGCTCAATTGGGTAAGTGGTTCCCGCTAAGGCCGCAGAACCTAATGGCATAGTATTGGTACGCTTGCGGCAATCTTCTAGGCGTTCAACATCACGTTTAATCATTTCAAACCACGCTAACATATGGTGGCCAAAGGTAACGGGTTGTGCGGTTTGTAAGTGAGTAAAACCAGGCATAATCGTGTCCGCTTCACGCTCGGCTAATTCTACCAGGCCTGCTTGTAATCGTTTAAGTTCAGGCAAAATAGCATCAATTTCATCACGAATATAGAGGCGAATATCGGTAGCGACTTGGTCATTGCGTGAGCGACCAGTGTGCAGTTTTTTACCTGTAATACCAATTAGGCTGGTTAAACGGGCTTCGATATTCATGTGAATATCTTCTTGTTGAATAGACCAGTTAAACTCGCCCGCTTCAATTTCTTGCTGAACTTGTGTCAAACCTGAAAGGATATCGTTTAGTTCCGCTTCATTTAAGATGCCCACCTTAGTTAGCATTTTGGCATGAGCAATCGAGCCTTGAATATCTTGCTTATACATGCGCTTGTCAAATTGAATGGATGCCGTAAAGGCTTCTACAAAAGCGTCTGTCGATTCACTAAAACGTGCGCTAGAAAGTTTTTCTTGGTTGTGTTTATTACTCATTTTTGTCTCAAACTTATCGGTTTAATTTTTGAATGTGTTTATTGTAAGCGACTCTGTTCGCTACGGTATTGAATCTCTAATTTTTCTGGGGTAACAGGTATCTGTTTGGTTAATCCCATATTTTTATAAGCGATGTTTAAGCGTTCATGGATTAACCCTGCATACAGGGTGATTTCTGAAACCCCCACAATTCTAGGTGCGACTTCTTGGCCTTTTGAATCAAGAAAAAGTACGGTAGGTGTTAAATCCGAATTTAGTTTGTAAGCCCAGTTGGCTTTATTCATTAACTGACCATTCCAATCTGGAATAGGTGCGGATTCATCCACGCCAACGTGGCGCATTAACACTACGCGTTCTTCGTAGAGTTTTCCCAGAGCCATTGGGTTAAAAACAGATTCATTGAGCAGCTCACAATACTCGCACCACTGCGCACCAAACATCAACATAATGGGCAGCTGTAATTGCTCTGATTTTTCAGCCAATGTTTGTAAGTTGGCAAGCTCTTTAAATTCACTATGATTATTGGCTGAAATAGGTTCAGTTGATACCATTAATATAAGTGCATAAAAGCGAATAAATCGACTCATTTTGAATATTCTATTACTTAATCACATAACGCCTAGCTTAATCCTTTATTTTAACTAAAACTTAATGGCCTTTTTCAGTAAAATGGTTTCAATCAATTAATCATTATGAAAAGAAATCAAAAAGCACTACTTTGAGTACCCGTTTGAATTGATTTTCTCTAAGCAGTGAATGGAAGCCGTTATGAAAAAAACCTTAAGAATTGCCACTCGTAAAAGTCCTTTAGCTATGTGGCAAGCTGAATTTGTTAAAGCCGAATTAGAAAAAGCGCACCCAGGCCTGGAAATTATATTGTTACCAATGTCCACAAAAGGTGACAAAATTTTAGATGTGCCTTTAGCTAAAATCGGTGGTAAAGGTTTATTCACCAAAGAACTTGAAGATCGCATGATGGATGGTGATGCGGATATTGCTGTGCATTCAATGAAAGACGTGCCAATGGAACTGCCTGAAGGTTTTGCTTTGGGTGCTATTTTAGAGCGTCATGCACCAACCGATGCCTTTGTTTCGAATAAATATGAAACCTTTGATTCTTTACCGCAAGGCGCTATTTTAGGGACTTCAAGTTTACGTCGTAAAGCGCAACTTATGGCCATTAGACCAGATTTAGATGTCCGCGATTTGCGTGGTAATGTGGGGACTCGTTTAGGAAAATTAGACGCAGGTGAATATGATGCCATCGTTTTGGCCACTTCTGGGCTAATGCGGTTAGAGTTAGATGAACGTATTCGCCATGAACTCGCGCCTGAGGTTTGTTTGCCAGCGGTAACTCAAGGAACCTTAGGTATCGAGTATTTTGAAAAAGACAATGAAACCTTAGATATTATTAAAGTGTTAAATCACACAGAAACCGAAATTCGCACCACGGCGGAACGTGCAATGAACCATCGCTTAGAAGGCGGTTGTCAGGTTCCAATTGGGGTGTTTGCTGAATTAGATGGTGATAAGATTAGTATGCGTGGTTTAGTAGGAGCTTTAGATGGCTCACAAATTTTAAAAGCCGACATTCAAGGTTCTGCAGCGGATGCAAAAGCTTTGGGTGTAACTTTAGCTGAAAAGTTGCTTGATCAAGGCGCTAAAGCGATTTTGGATGAAGTGTACGCCAATGATAACCATCACAAAGGTTAGTGTTATCTGATGCGATTTAAGGGGTTATAAGTGCACTCTTTTACCTTGCTCAATACCAGGCCTGCTCATCAAGCAACAGAGTTAAATGATTTAGTGGTTGAGTCAGGTGGTAAGGTAATCTCGTGTCCAACGATTGAAGTTGAATGGCGAGCACTATTGGTTACGGATGTTAAAAAGGTTGGCGATTTTGATAAGCTAATTTTTACCAGTGCCAATGCGATTGAAGGTTGGGTTAGGTGGTTTAATCAGCAGAATAACCAATCTGAATTGTCAGGTTTAACATGCTATGCAATTGGTAAAGCAACAAAAATTAAAGGTCTAGAATTAGGCTTAAATATTGTGACATTGTCAGATACTCAGTTTGATAGTGAGCATTTTTTAGCCCACCCAACGATGCACGAAGTGAAAGGCTTGGCTATTGGATTGGTCAAAGGGATAGGTGGTCGAACACTTATTGAGAATACCTTAACTGAACGAGGTGCCGTCGTTTCTCAATTAAATGTTTACCAGAGAAAGACGATTCCTTTTTGTAAGCAGGCCTGGCAATGTTTTATAGCCTCACCTAATCCAATTCTATTGATAACCAGTATTGAAAGCTGGCAGAATTTACTCAAAGGTTTGAGTGATGAATTGAATGATTCAGTGGCAGTAATCGATTCTGTCAATCAGGTGTATGGTTTTGTGGTGATGAGCCAAAGAATTGCAGATGAGGTTTTGAAGTTAGGTTGTTCTACGGCTATTAAAGTGGTTACAACGCAAAGTAATCAAGGTATTGTTAAGACAATACAGCAATATGTTTAATTTTCTGTTAAAGAAGCCTTTTACAGAGGCTACCTTTAGATAGATAAAGAGCGATAGATAAAAAGCGTGTTAAAACGTTTTATTTAGGTGAAAAGATGTCTAAACGTATAAAACCAAATGCAGAACATCGTATTGTCGATGGTGAGATCATCAGTGGTAGTATTGATGAGAAAATAGAGCGTGGTAAAGCCTATTCTCAAGAAAAACAGCAGAAGATGAATTCTGGTGATGACTCCCTGTTAAATGACGACGATGTTAATATTATTGGTGATGGAATTGATCCACAAGCACCTATCTCTGAGGGTATTGATTTGAAAGAAGACACTAAAGACTTACCTAAATCGAGCAAGTTTTTTACTAAATACCGAGGTTATGTTCTTTGGCTGTTACTGTTTTTAATGGTTGCTGCCGTGCTGTTTTTTACACGCCCAAATATGGACTGGCAAGTTCAAAAAATCAATGACCTGCAATCTGAACTGGCACAGTTAAAACAAGATAATATTGATTTAAATCTTCGTATTCAAAAGCAAGAAACAGATGTAGAACAGCTCATCAATGCACAGATTGCTAAAGCGGTTGCCGATTTGTCTTTAGAATCAAAAGAGAGCAGCTCATCCTCAATTAGTCAAACGGATTTAAGCGCCTTGGAACAACAAGTTCAGCAACAAATTGCGCTTCTTCAAGAAAAACTCACTTCTCTATCGGGCAATGCTGCCAGTCAGGCAAGTCAGGCGTTGTCGCAGCTGAATGAAATGGCCAATGATGCCCAGGATAATTTAGAGCCAACCCACGAGCAAATTGAAGCACTTAAGAACATTGAGGCTAAACTACAGGCGAAAATTAATGGCTTTGGCGATAAGCTGAAAGAGTTATTTGCGTTTAAATCGGAACAAGAAGTGTTAATCAAACAACCTCCGTTATTAAAGCTTGATATGCCATTGGATAGCTTACAAATTCAACAATGGATTGTGGAGGTGAATACACAGTGGATATTAAATGGCCGTACCGATGAGACAACGCAACAACTGCTAGCGCTTGAACAAGCGGTCAGCTTGAGTGATTTTAAGTACACAACCCAACTTGCTAGATTGATTGGCCAAGATTTAGGTTATTTAAAACAGCTAGAAGACGCACAACTCAATAATCCGTTGCCTGATACAAACGCTCTTAAAGCAGCCATAAATGGTTTAACCGCAGACAAAATTGCCCAAATCGATTCAGCTAATATAAATGCAAAACCTGAGCCAGAAGGGCTAAATGCACTATTAGAACGTTTTAGCCAAATGATTACGGTAAAAAAACGTTCTGATGATGACGCAACTGATGTGGACGGTTTACTAATGAATGACGTACTGAACCAACGACTCGCACTCTTAGTCAACCGTTTAGATTGGGGGTTGCAAACCCAGTCGGTTAAAGCGGTTAAACAGTCAAGCAATGATATCAAACTCTTTATTCAGCGCCATTACGCCAAAGAATTTTCAGAGTTTAATCTGTTATTAGAGCCATTTGAGAATATCGAATTTGCAAGCAAAAGAACCTTATCCATTATGCAGTTGGACGAAGCCATTGAAAAACAATAAACCGTTTGGCTTCATCTTAAATAGAGAGCATTACCCATTATGAGACTCATCGTCATTTTAGCATTTGTGTTTTTGTTTACGACCAGTTTGGCAACGATGCTTTTATATGATAACGGACAAGTTGCTATGGTTTGGGGTGACTGGGTTGTTGAGACCAGTGTTAGCTTCTTAATAGCCGCTATTTTGATTGGTTTTGTGGCTGCTTATGGCGTGATTAGGCTCATGCTGAATATTTGGCATTTACCGATGTTCTGGAAGCGACGACGTAGAATACGCCAATACAGTAAAGCTGAAACAGCCATGGCCAAAGGAATGATTGCACTTGAATATGGTGATTGGCATAAAGCCGAAAAACAGTTGATTAAAAGTGCCAAAAACAGTGAGGCAGGCCTGGTTCATTATTTAAGTGCGGCCAAGATGGCGCATAATCAACAGGCTTATGAGCGCCGTGATCAATACTTGTCACAGGCAAGAGATATTTATCCAGAAGAATATATCACTATAGGTTTGGTTGAGGCGAGATTGCTGTCTGAAGATAAGCCAGAAATGGCTTTGGCCATTTTACAGACATTACATGAGCAGCAGCCTAAAAATCCAACGATCCTGTCAGAATACGCAGTAGGACTGCGCAAGTTGGGTTATTGGGAAACCTTGGCGGATATTTTGCCTTTAATTAAGAGTACCCGTGCATTAGATAGTGCGGCTTATTTTGCGTTAGAACAAAGTTATTGGGCAGGTAAGCTTGCCTCAGCGAGTGATGAAATTGAGCTGGATACGATTTGGAAATCTTTAACAAAAAAACAACACCTATCAGCGGAATTATTAGCTGAATATGCAGAGCAGAGAATGGGTTGGGGGCAAGAGGTAACATTAGAGTCTTTACTTGAAAAAGCCATTAATAAGCAATGGAATGATCGTTTAGTGTACCAGTATGGACGATTGAGCTTAGGCCCCGCTTTTGAGCGCTTAAAAGTGGCGGAAAAGTGGCGTTCAGCGCAAGGGGATAATAATCCAATACTGTTATTAACCCTTGGTCGATTAGCCTGTAAAAGTCAATTATGGGGTTTAGGGCAGAGCTATTTAAAACAGAGTTTACAGCTGCGTGCAGAGGTTGAAACCTTTCATGCGCTTGCTCAATGCTATGAGGCCGAAGGTAAAGATAACCAAGCAGCGCTCACCTATAAAGAAGCGATATTACAGCTAGAAAATAAATAACTTACCAGACTAACGGGAAAGCTTAGATTTGCTTCCCCATTTTTTATCGCTAATGTCAAAAATGCTCTATTTACCAGGCCTGGTAGAATCCATGTTATCTTCTTAACCAAGTTATATAGAATGAAATGACCAGAGTATAAAAACCAACCTTAATAATCTTATAGGGTTGGTTTGCATTGATTCTTGCTAGAAATGACTATTCATCTTAGAAAGATTCAGCCTAAGAAGACAGATTGTCTAGCCATTATCGGTAAGGGGAGGGTAACGTCCGACTTGCTCTTCAGATTCTCTCATAGAGGCAACTGCTGCTTTAAGAAGATCCTTAGCCGTTGAGTCATCACCTTGGTAGGTTGAGTGGCCCATTTGAATGGTAAATTCGTATTCTGGACGGGCGATAGAGCGTTGGATGTCAGCAGGGATTTCACTGTTAATGAGTCGGTGATAAATATCTTTTTTGACAACCTCAGCGCCTGCCTCGTCTGTCTCAGGGGCTACGATGGCAAAAATATGCTCTTCTAAACGGAATGCCATATCGGTTTCACGGGTATCGTTGTGAAGAATTTGACCAAATACCATGTATTTAGAACCTGGCTCTTCTGCTTCAATGTTCTTAGCGGTGGCGTTCAGTATTTTAACGCTTACGAGTTTAATGAGCAGTAACGAGAAAGGGTGTTGGTAGCGATGGCTTCTAAAAAGCTCATAGCGAATTACTTCGTTAAAGCGCTCTTTATGAAATAAACCTGTCTCATGTTCAGTGACCACTAAAGCATCTAATTTGTCATAGATTCCATGTATTGTTTGAATATGTTGAGAAATGCTTTCATCAATTTGATCTATTTCAACCATCATTTGAGGCGTTCTTTGCCAGTCAATGTGTTGTTCGTGGCTACTTAATCGAAGGCGTTTTACACGTTCATTTAAGCCCGCTAGAGGAACCAATAAATTGGTTTGTATCAATTTGTTGGTAATCACTGTGGCAACCGCGATAAAGATCAAGAGAAAGGCTAGAAAAAACCCAATTGTTGAAGTAGCAGAAATTTGGTTTATCGACATGGGCACTTGTAATACCATTGTTCCAGCTAAAGCCCCAGCATAGATTGCACCCGTTTTAACTTCTTGTGAGTGGCATACCAAGCATTGGTTTTGAAACTTAATAGGAATAGCTGCGTTGATGGTACTGTTGAGAATATTTGTTTCAACAATGAGGCGCTCGTTACGTTGTACGTCTTCTATTAAACGTTTAAAGGTGGCTGTTGTTGGTGTCGATGGGTCAACAATGTCATCTTCATCAGGGTCTAAAAATTGCGGCGCTTTTTGAAGAAATAGAGCGGCACCAGGCATTCTTTCACGCAATTGTTGATAAACTTTATCAATATTATAAGGCTGCCAGCCCGTATTTAGATGCTCGTTAACAGAGTCGTAACTCTCTTTTTCTAGGGTCTCTATGTCTGAGTTTATGGTGTGATTAAGTGCAAAATAGGCGGGGATACCTGTGAGCGGTAAACTAATTGCAAAAGCAACAGCAATTGCAATAAATAGCTGGTTTAGAAGTACAGATTTAAATGTGTATTGTTTAAAGTTTACTTTTGCCATGATCGTCTTTTAGTTTTTTCACCTTTGCATTATAGACTAGCCCGTAGCGGGAAATTTATCTATTGGTAATCAATAAATTAATAAGGGTATTAACGTATTCTTGAGGTCTAAAATCATAGCAAGCCTATTTTAAAACGGCCTGAATTTATTTAGTGAATTAACTTGTTTTCATGCAGCCCAACGGCAAGAAAAGCTTCTTTAGCAGTTTGAATCATTGGCCATGGGCCGCACATATAAAGTGTGGTTTTATCTAAAGAAGGATGGTCTTTTAAGACCGTATTGTGAACGAGCCCAGTTTGACCTTGCCATCCTTCGGTATTGTCTGAAATAACGGGAATGTAATCAATATTGCCATGTTTTTGGACTAAATCAACCATCCATTCGTGCATGTAAAGTTCATCAGGGGAACGTGCGCCCCAGTAAAAAGTGATTGGCACTGCAACATGTTGACGTAAAGCTTCTACTAATAAAGCACGCATGGGTGCAAACCCAGTACCGCCAGCCACAAAAATAATCGCTTCATGGGCTGGGTGCAGGCTCATTTGTGCCTTAGGACCCTGCATAACCAGTGTGTCACCCGCCGAAACAGAACACAGTTTTTCCATCCAATCATTATTAAGCTGATTACGAATATGGCATTCAATCAATCCGTCTTCACGTGGAGCATCTGCAATTGAGAAAGGTTTGAGCTCTTCTGTATCAAACCCGAGCATAATGTAATCACCAGATGTGTATTGAATAGGATGTTCAGGCTTTAGTAAAAGTTGAATAATTTGCGGTGCAAGTTGATTCGTTTGCACGACTTTTAATACATGGGTGTTTTCAAGTGAAGACATGGGGTTTCCAAAAGTTGTATTTTGAGAAGCTTTTTATTTAAAAGTCTCAATTTAAAATTTAAATTCAGTCCAAACGGGTGCATGGTCAGAAGGTTTTTCCATAGCACGAACCTCATAACTAACACGGCTATCAACCGCTTTCTCATTAAGAGAAGGTGTCGCAAGAACGGTATCAATTCGTAGACCTCTTCTTGGTTCTCTATCAAAGCCTTTTGAGCGATAATCAAACCAGCTAAAAACATCATCCTTTTCTGGGTGCACGGTTCTAAATGTATCAACCAATCCCCAGTTTAAAAGCGTTTGCCACCATTCGCGCTCTTCTGGTAAAAAGCTGGTTTTACCATCACGCAACCAACGTTTTCGATTCGGTTCACCAATACCAATGTCTAAATCGGTTGGTGAAATATTAAAATCACCAATTACCGCTAAATGCTGATTTGGATCACACTCTTCATGTAAATAGCTCATTAAATCCTGATAAAACTTCTCTTTAGCAGGAAATTTAAC
This sequence comes from Thiomicrorhabdus sp. Kp2, assembly GCF_000478585.1. Lineage (NCBI taxonomy): Bacteria > Pseudomonadati > Pseudomonadota > Gammaproteobacteria > Thiotrichales > Piscirickettsiaceae > Thiomicrorhabdus > Thiomicrorhabdus sp. Kp2. The sequence goes on along the minus strand of NZ_ARWI01000001.1, from coordinate 1,411,069 downwards.
AGGATGGTCACGACTTTCTCCCTGGGGGAAATAGCCATTCACGACCCTTACGGTTTCACCATTTTCAAGTTTAAAATCACCAATAACCATTCGTTTTTGAGCGGTTTCATCGTCGGTTTTCCAGCCGAGTTGTGAGTCAACAAGTTCAATGCCTTTACGGTAAAGCAGTGCCACACCATAGTGAGTTTTTTGCCCAGCAAAAATAGCGTTGTAACCCATGGCTTCAATATCCGCCATTGGAAACTCATGATCTTGTACCTTGGTTTCTTGTAAACCAATAATATCGGGTGAAATTTGCTCGGTCAGTGCTTGAAGTTGGTGCAGGCGTAAGCGCACGCTGTTGGTATTAAATGAGACGATTTTCATAAAATGAAGAACCTTGGTATAAAGAGTTTAATGTATTTCAATACGGTGTAAATACCGCTTTAATAGGATTATGAAATTATAACGAATTTGAACAGTGTAAACGGAAGAGAATCTTTATAAATATCGATGTTGCAGTGGTTTTTTATCTATATCATCTCAATAATAGATAGATACTTTTTATTTAAACAGTTTGGTATTATTAGTCACAGTCTTAATCAAATGAATATTTAAGGAATTCAAGCAGTATGAGTCATGTATATCGGTTAGTTATTTCGTGTCCTGATCAAGTTGGGATTGTTGCCAAAGTTGCGGAATATATTGCCCAGCAGGGCGGTTCAATTGTAGAAGCCAATCACCATACAGATGCAAATAATGGCTGGTTCTTTATGCGCCATGAGATTCGAGCTAGCTCGTTAAAGGTCTCGCTCAATGAGTTTGAAGCGGGTTTTCAAACCGTGGCAAATGAATTTGAGATGGAGTGGTATATCTCTGATTCAAACAAACCTAAAAAGATTGCCTTATTTGCTTCCAAAGAGTCACACTGTTTAGCGGATTTACTGCATAGATGGCATGAGAGTGAACTCCCAGGGGAGGTGGTTTGTGTCATCGCTAATCACGATGATTTGCGCTCAATGGTTGAATGGTACAAAGTTCCCTTTCACCATGTACCAGTGACCCCAGACACTAAGCCACAAGCCTTTGCAGAAACAGAAGCCCTAGTTCAACAATATGGTGCGGACATGATTGTGCTGGCACGTTATATGCAAATTTTACCACCACAAATGTGTGCCGATTATGCGGGTCAGGTTATTAATATTCACCACAGCTTTTTACCGTCATTTGTGGGTGCAAAACCCTACCATCAAGCGAATGAACGTGGGGTTAAGTTGATTGGTGCGACTTGTCACTACGTGACCCAAGATTTAGATGAAGGGCCAATTATTGAACAAGACGTGATTCGTATTAGCCACTCACAAACCATTGATGATATGAAACGTTTAGGACGTGACGTAGAAAAAACGGTATTGGCTCGTGGTTTACGTTACCACTTAGAAGACCGAGTGTTAATTCACGGCAATAAAACAGTGGTATTTGACGCCTAAAGCTTGAGAGAGCTTACGAGTTACCAGGCCTGGTAACTTGGCAGGGAAGGCTTTAAGGATGAGAACCGATGTAGATGAATGACATCGGTTTTTTTATAAATGGCGTTTAAAAGGAACGGTCGGTGATGAGGTTATCCAATCATTAATCGTATTTTTTAGCTTGTCTTCAACGCCTTTTCGACCAGCCAAATGGTGTTGGTGAGCCACGTCTTGCCAACTCTGTTTCTTAAGGATTTTGTCGCACCAGATGGCTTGTTCAGTCGTTGAAGATTGCTGTACCTTAGCGGCACACTGTAAGCTCCATTCCCATAATTTATGGCTAATTGATTCATAAGGTCTTGAGCCATTTTGGTAATGAGCCAGCGCTTTTTCACACCCCAGGTTTCGTTTCTTAAAACGGAAAGTTTGCACGATTGGCCAAACTTGTGTGGCAGGTAAGTGGGGTAGCGATTCGAGCAATAGATGTGGGAACTGTTCTTGAAAACGATTCTGAACAAGTGAAAGCGCTTGCCTTGCCATCGCGGTTAGCGGTTTGGCAACCACCAAATTATGAGAGCCGCTGGCTTTATCTCGTTTAACGCCTACGTGAAGCGGCCAGAATTGTTGTTCAAACCAAAATGGTAATAATTCATCACTCGAGCCAAAACTACTGCTGAGATAGTCAATTCGATTCAAAATGGCGGTACGTTCAATATGCTCTATTAGCTGTTTACCCATACCCCTGCGTTGGCATTTTGGATGTACAGCGATACGCATAATACGCAGGGTAGAAAGCATTAAAAAGTCTTTTTGAGCATAGTGTTTTGTGAGTAATTGAGGTACTAAATGACCGTGAACTCTATTAACTCCTGGATTGATTTTACCCTCTTCAATGCATAATACTGCTCCAAGTATTTCGGTCAGTTGATTGTTAGCCCTGCTAGCGGCAAAGATTTTGATATTGGGGGCATTTAAGAGTTGCTGAAGATCATTTGGACTGGTTTGATAATGTGCTTGAACGAGTAAGCCAAACAGAGAACGCATTAAATCGGGGTTTTCAAGAAGTTGCTGAGCACTAACTTGTTCATAGATGAGCTTGTCAGTATTTAGCTTTTCAGCCATTTCTTCTTCAATGGTTGTGATTTCAGCATCAAGCAGTAAGGCGTCATTCATCGCTTCTTCTAAAGGGTCGTTTGCTGCCCACCTAATGGGTTGAAGCAAACAACAGCTTTTCCAGTCGGGCGTATGCACGTTTAATTGTTTTTTAAAGCGGAGTTCAAAGCCCCTGCCAGAACCTTCGTAGCCATGTGATGTGGTCGCAAAAACCATTCTATGATGGCGCAGTAAGAGTTCGATTAATACGGGGGTGGGTAAGTGTGCGGCTTCATCTACAAACAGCAGATCTGCCGAACTTGGGTTAAGGATTAACGCATCTGGTGCAAAAAATTGAATACTTTTGAGTTGATTTTGGTAATTAAATTCTACCAGGCCTGGTTTGTTGGTCACAATCTCAAGCTCAACACCCTCTTTAACTAAAATCTCAAGTGATTGAATGGCGTGTTTAAAGGCTGCTTTTGCTTGATCAAGACGATTCGCCGTAATTGCAATCTGTGTTTTACCCTTAACTAAACACTCGACGGCCGCCATGCCTAACACACTGCTTTTACCTCGGCCTCTATCTGCGGTAATCACTAATGGACGTTTACGGTGACCAAATGCCACATTTTGAATACTTTTAATTGCCTCTTGTTGATCATGGGTTGGCAGCTCAATGACGGTTTTTTCAGTCGTATTGTCTTGTGAATCACAAAAAACAGGTTGAGGATGATTCTCTTCAAGCCAGATGGCATTGCTCTGTTGCCAGCGAGCAATTAGATGGTGTGTAAAACCTGAGTTTGCTTGCTCAATCGTAAGTGGTGTATTTAAAAATCGACTGTTTTCAGGGTTAACGAGATTTTTCCATTCATCAACATCAGGGGTGAGTAAAATTAACAGACCACCTGCTTTAATCATCCCTGAAACAATGCCTAAAGAATCGGCACTCATGCCTTGTTTTACATCAATAACCGCACCTGATATCTCTTGCCCTAGGAAGTAAGGTAGGCGCTTAGCCTCAATAAACTCATAATTCAAATCAGAAAATGGATGAGGAATCTTCGACTGTGAATCGTATGCAACCTCGACTTTTGAAGAGACCCAAAAAACGCATTCATCACTTTGATAAAGTGCCTCTAATTGGTTTTTTTGCCACGACTCAGAACCGCTTAATATAACCAGTTGTCGGTGCATTTGCTTGTGTAACTGTTTTCGTAAAGAAATTAAATCAGACATGAATAAGTTTTTATTATGGTTAATGATTAAAGTGAGTCGTACTCATTGATTCTATAGTAAAAATAGAGGTAAAGTTTCCATAATGTTTACTATTATTTAAGTCGCTTTAAACTCTAAACTGGCCGAGTTAATGCAAAAACGCAAGCCTGTTGGTTGCGGACCATCGGTAAATACATGGCCTAAATGACTATGACAAGCGGCACATAACACCTCGGTTCTGGTCATGCCGTGTGAGTTATCAATGCGTTCTAAAACGGCTTCTTTATTGATAGGTTGCCAATAACTCGGCCAACCTGAACCCGAATCGTATTTTTCGGTTGACGAAAACAGCGGGGCGTTACAGCAAGCACAAGAATAAATGCCAGGTGTTTTTAAATCCCAATATTTACCTGTAAAGGCTCTTTCAGTACCGCCGCAACGGCATACTTCATACTGTTCAGGAGTCAGTTTTTCTTTCCAAAAGTCATCATTAGAATCTTGTATTTTAGGTTCTGTTTTTGATGCAGTTTTTGCTAAATCATCTTCTATCATAGAACACTCCAGTCACGCGTATAATAGCGGTATTTATTGATTTACACTCTTAAACTCGGTCTAAAAAACTTAAACTACTAAATACCTTAAACTACTAAATATTATGTCATCCACTAAAAAGCCATCTCATAAACTCACTTTAGCACAAGTTAGCTGGACAAATGAAGCGGTTCCTAAATCGGAACAGTTTGACGATTTTTATTTTTCAACCGATGGCGGTATGGCTGAAGTTGAACATACCTTTATCTTACCCAATGCGCTTCCGCAACGTTTTGCAACGCTGCCAGAAAACGGTGAGTTTAGGATTGCGGAAACAGGCTTTGGTTCAGGCTTAAACTTTTTAATGGTTTGCGAGCTGTGGTTAAAAACCGCCCCAAAAACCGCTACCTTACACTTTATTTCATTTGAAAAATATCCTTTACATATTGAGGATTTAAGCAAAGCACATTTGGCTTTACCAGGCCTGGTAGATGAGGCTAAAGCCTTGCAAAAAGCCTACCCATTTTTACTGCCTGGCTGGCATGATGTATGGCTGTTTGATAAACAAGTGCGTTTAACCCTATGGTTTGGCGATGTTTTGAAAGGATTGCCCGAGTGTGATGCCTCTGAGGGTTCAAAAGTGGATGCTTGGTTTTTAGATGGTTTTGCCCCAGCTAAAAATCCTGATATGTGGCAACCTGGCTTGTACCAACAAATGGCAAGATTGAGTCACTTGGAGACCACTTTCGCTACCTTTACCGCAGCAGGTGATGTACGTCGTGCGCTTGACAAAACGGGCTTTGAGGTTAAAAAGGCCTCAGGTTATGGAAAAAAGCGCGAAATCTGTTTTGGTCAGCTTGCCCAAGAACGCCCCTACAGTTTAAAAGCGCCGTGGTTTAGTCGCCCAGAGCCCGTTGTAAAACAAACTGGCAAGGCAATCGTGATTGGTGCAGGTTTAGCGGGTGGTGCTGTCGCAAACCAACTGGCTCAAGCAGGTTGGTGCGTCACGGTTTTAGAAGCCGAGGATGAAATTGCCACTCAAGCCTCGGGCAATTTGGCGGGGGCGGTTCACCCGCTGGTGACGGCTGATTGGAATTTAAGAAGCCAGTGGTATTTACAAGGTTTTGAAGCTACTTTGCGTGCGGTTTTGCCTTGGCTACAAGAGACAGAGAGTATCGAAAAATCACCGCTGGGTGATTTAACAGGCCTGGTACAATTGGCGGTTTCGCAAACCAGTGCACAACGTGTAGCAGAAGCATTTGAGCGTGTTGGTTTGCCGCAAGATTTTATTCAATCGCTCACCCAGCAACAAGCCACTGAGCTGATTGGTACTCAAGCGTCCACCTCTGGTGTTTTGTTTCCATTAGGGGGTTGGCTCTATCCTAAAGCGGTGATTGAACGCTGTTTTGATTATGATAATGTCGATGTGCAAACAGCTCAAAAAGTCACAGAAATTGCACAGTTAGCGGATTTGACGTGGCAAGTGACAACATCCAACCAACAGCTAAAAGCGGACATTGTGATTGTTGCCACGGGCAGTTTAGATAATGATTTAAACCAAAAATTAGGCTTACCCATTCGCCCAGTAAAAGGTCAAGTAAGCCATCTTCAGGCTTCACAGCAAAAACAAGCCTTAAAAATCGCCGTGACCCATGAAGGTTATTCAACCGCTTGTGGAAATGGTAATGCGGTGACAGGGGCAACGTTTGAAGCGCCCGATATGAGTGAAACCCTTTGCATAGAAAGCCACCAAGTTAATCTTGATATGACTAAAAATGCTTTGCCAGATTGGTTAGATGTTGAGGCTAAAGAACTGAGTGGTCGTATTGCATTTAGGCCAACCACGCCAGATCATTTGCCTATTATTGGAGCCATTGCCGATATTGATTGGTTGCAAGAAGCGTATCTGTCACAATCTCATACGCATGCGGTGTATCGTTACCCTAAACAAAAATATCAACCAGGCCTGTATGTTTCAAATGGTCATGGGCCAAGAGGGTTGATGTCGGTATTTCTTGCAGCAGAAAGTTTAATGGCGGATATTTCAGGTAAAGCACTGCCCCAGCCCCTAAATTTATATTATGCGAGCCATCCTGCGCGTTTTCAAATACGTCACTGGCGCAGTGCAGGTAAAAGTTAAAGGTGTGCAAAAAATAGATAGGAAACAGCTGTTGTTACTATTTCTTTTATGTGTGCTAAAACGTAAAATAACCCGTACAATTAAATGGTTAAACCTCCATGGTAAGAGAGAATCGAGTATGATGTTTAAACGTGGTGTCCAATCACAAGTTTAGAGGTGTTAAGTCGCTTTCTTAAACAATAAAACACAGAACGATTGGGCGTTTTAATATGCCTTTTTTGTGAAATTGGTAAAGTAAGGAGACTGGGTGTTATCCAGTAAAACAGACAAGTCGGATTTAGAGCGAGCGAATACTAGAGACGTTCTGCAAATTTTTACAGGCTCTTTTAACGCTTGGTTTTTTGCGTTGTTATTTTGTGCATTATTCATGCTTCAGTCGAATTTTAACCGAGCGTTCGCTGACACTTCCATTCAAGAGCCTATATGGCAAAATGTTGTAAACACCTTGCCACATGCTTCAGGCATCTTTAACCGTCATTTACGCCAAACTGTGCAACAAAAGCTGGTCTTACCCAATATCACGGCTTCTTTAAGTGACTCGCTACCCGAATTAAATGCCCGCCTTCAGGTATTAGATAAAGCCTTGTTTCAATATATTCGTGTGAGTGAATCAAGTACCCGCTTTGATCAGTTAAGGCAGCTTATGCCAGCGCTTTATAATATTGAAGAGCGTAAATTGATTGAGCAATTTCTTAAAAATCAGGGAGAACCAATCCCAAGATTAAGAAATAGTCGCCTACTCGGGTTATTGGATAGACGCATTTCACGTTTAGCGAATGGCTTGGTTTTTAATATGAAAACCTTAGTGCGAGAGCGCCGAGATTATGAACCAGATTTGCTTAAAGCGATGGCGAGTAATGGGGTTGTATTTTCTGCCAGGCCTCCAGATTTTATCTTAAATTATTATTTACAACCTAATGGAAAAGATGCCAAAGGGTTGTGGACGTTTTATGCAAAAATTGAGCTATTAAACCGATATGAAATGCCGATTGTGACGGTAAATGAACAATTAACTCAATCATCGCAAACCCGTGAAACAGCGCAGGTTCAATCGGTTCATGAGCTGGCAAAGTTAGTGACAAACCAGCTAAAAGAGTTTTTAATACACTCTGTTGAAAAATAACTGTAAATTTTTAGGAAAACAGCATGAATTTGTTTGGAAAAATCAGCATCTTAATTTGGATAATTATCTTTATAGCGGCAGCGATTATGTTTGATTGGTTTGGTAGCCGAGAAATTGCTGTTAATCTTTTAGACTCGAGTCAAACGGCCGTAGAAAAGCTTTCTGAAACAGGCGACCACGTACAAGATGCCATAGAGGTCGTGAGTGAAAGCACTGAGCCAGCCCGTGAAGAGATTAGAGAAAAAGCCGCTGAATAACCGAGTTAGCTCTCTTTAACATAAGAGCAATCGTCAAATTTACCAGGCCTGGTAAATTTAAGATAAAGTCAGTTAATTTTTAAAAATCGATAAAGAGTTTTTAATGCGCTTTTTGCAAATTAAGGGCATTAAATTCGTCTTTGGTCTGTATAAAACCATATTTCTGCAAAATCCTCTCACCAATTTTAACAATCACTTTATCTCGCTCTTGTATGGATAACGTAGTTTGCGTTAGGTAAATACTTATTATCAGTGGTTGTTTTTCTTTTCCCCAAATGACTGCCGTAATACCTCTTGAACCGTTATTGCCGGCTCCCGTTCGGTCGGCAATAAAAAGGTTGCTGGGTAGGATTGAACGTAATAAAGCGTCAGATACTTGGTTATTCATCATCCAATTTTTTAATTGCTCTTTAGACGCATTAGATAGCAAGCTGCCATAAAGGAGTTTATGCAGTGTATTTACCATGCTTAAAGGTGTGGATGTATCTCTTGGGTCATTCAGAAAAGCGGTATTTAATTCAGGTTCAATTCTATCAATGCGGGTAACAGAGTCGCCATTTTGTTGTAAATACTTTGTTACCGCTGCAGGGCCGCCAATATGAGATAAAACAAGATTAATTGCCGTATTGTCGCTGTTGAGCATGGCGGCTTCACACAACTTTTCAAGTGTCATTTGTTTACCAATATACTGTTCGGTAATAGGTGACCAAGGAATCATTTTGGTTTTATCCACTAAAGCGGTTTGTTGTTTGTTTAGGATATTGTGGTCAGAATCAGCCAGCATTTTGGCGCAGGCAAGGGTTTTAAAGGTACTCATTAGCGCAAAACGTTCATTACCACGGTAACTCCAGTATTGTTGGGTTTGCGTGCTTAGTACCGCAACACCAATTTTACCGTGGCTCTGTTTTTCTATACTTATAATGGTGTTTTTAAGTGATGGTGCGGCCGCATTAGCATCGGCAAAAAAAGAAAGTAAGCCGAAAAACAGAACAATATTTTTCATCTGTATTACTCTTCCTCATCCAAAACGCTTACGGCTTTTTGTCCAAAATGATTTAAACCTCCGTGTCTGGCTTTTTTAAGGTTAACTGCTTCCTGATAGCTGGGTTGAGCATAGTCAGCGGTAGCAAGCGCATTTTGTAAATAGTTTTTTGCGAGCTTAACAGCTTCAGGTAGTGAGCGTTTAAAAGCGAGTTGGGTGGCAATGGCTGAGGAGAGGGTGCAGCCTGTTCCATGACTGTTTTGTGTGTTTATACGAGTTGCAGGAAAGGCATACAGCTCTTCCTTTACACCGTATTCAGCTTGAGTTAAGAGTAGGTAGTCGGTGGAGAGTGCTTCCGCGCTGTGTCCACCTTTTACTAAGGTGTTAGGCCAGTGATTGGCTTTGAGCTGTGCCAAGATTTCGCACAGCTCTTCTGAACGCCCCAAAAATTGACGGCTTAATAAGTGATTAAGCTCAGGAAGGTTTGGGGTTATTAAACGGCTAAGCGGCATAAGTTTTTGCAGTAAATAAGTTGTAGCGTCTTCATTTAACAAGGCTTTACCGCTGCTACTTTGAATAATGGGGTCCAGAACCACTGGTACGCCTTTGTGTATTTGCAAAAAAGCCACCACAACTTTAATTAATTCTTTATTGGCGAGCATGCCAATTTTAATGGCATCAATTTGGTAGTCGGCTTGTATGGCCTTTAGCTGGGCTTGCAACTGTTGGGCGCTGACTGGAAAAACCTGTTGAACCCCTTGGCTGTTTTGGGCGGTAATAGCGGTAATGGCGGTTAACGCATAGCCACCTAATGCGTGAATGGTTTTTAAATCGGCTTGAATACCAGCCCCAGCAGAACTGTCTGACCCTGCAATGGTTAAAATGGTTGGTAAAGGTGGTTGAGTGTTTGCTGTTGTCATAATTAAGGTGTTGGATAAAAGCCTGGTTAATGTGCTACGAGATTACTGATGTTCAATTTTAAACATGAGACAATTTGGCATATATGGAGTGAATTGAAAATTAAGATAGATTATCTTACGGTTTACAGTCAGGAATTGAAAGGGTGGGGTAAGTCACTATGCAAACAAACACATTAAAAATTGGATTATTGATTATTGGTGATGAGGTGCTATCGGGCAAACGGCAAGATAAACATTTAGCTCAGGCAAATGCGCTATTGCAGCCACGTGGTTTGTGTTTGAGTTGGGTTAAAATTGTGGGCGATGAACCCGATTTTTTAGTCAAAACGCTGCAGGAGAGTTTTGCAACCGACAACGTGGTGTTTAGTTTTGGCGGCATTGGTGCAACACCCGATGACCGAACTCGTCAAAGTGCTGCTTTGGCTTTAGGTTTGCCGATAGAGCGACATCCAGAAGCGGTAGCGGAGATTGAAGCGAAATTTGGCGACGACGCTTACCCACAGCGTATTCATATGGCTGAGTACCCTAAAGGGGCTGATATTATTCCTAATTTCTATAATCGTGTTCCAGGCTTTTCCATTCAAAATCATTATTTTATGCCTGGCTTTCCAATGATGGCAAAGCCAATGATGGAATGGGTGCTTAACCATTACTATTCCGCTTTTTACCAAAATCCAACGATTGAAAAAGGCATTAAAATATTTAACGGCCAGGAATCAGAATGGGTTGTTTTTATGGAGCAGTTTGAAAAGCAGTTTCCGCAACTTAGATTGTTTAGTTTACCGAGTATTCGTGCCGATGAATCCAGAACCATTGATTTAGGGGTTGAGGGATTAGAGCCTGATGTATTAAGAGGTTATGAGGTGATTGTTAATGAAGCAAATCACAGAAAAGCCAATTGGCAACCATTATAAATAGGTTTTAAGGGCCTTTAATGATAAAATTTATCATTTAAGTGTAAGTTTTTTAAACTATTTTAAAGTCAGCTTTGAATTCTCTGTTTTCAGAAGAAATTATGAATGAAATTGAACGTATTAAAACCATATTAAAGAGTAGCCAGGCGGTTTTTTTCTCTTGGAAAGCGCAAGAGGGTTGGCCTGTTGAATACGTTTCTGAAAATATCACGATGTTTGGCTATCAGACCAATGACTTTTTATCTGGAAAACTTGCTTATTCCGATATTGTTCACCCAGACGATATTCAGCGTGTTGCCGAAGAAATAAAAACCTATACCAAAATGCAGAAAAATGAATTTCGTCAGGTCTATCGTTTGATGGATGCGGATGGAGCTTCTCATTGGATTGATGACCGTACTGTTATTGAACGTAACGCCATGGGTGAGTCAACGCATTATATAGGTACAATCATTGATATTACCGAGCAAAAACAGGCTGAAGAATATAATAGCTTGTTAGGTAATGTGGTGAATGAAAGCAGTGAAGAGGTCTATATTTTTGAGCGCGGTTCACTTAAATTTACTTATTTAAATTTGGCCGCTTTAGATAATATTGGCTTTACCATGGAAGAGGCTAGAGAGCTCACACCGTTTGATATTAAAACCGATTTAGATAATGCTATCTTTAGCCATGAGTTGGGGCGCCTTCTAGATGAGTTTGATCCAACCAATACCATTACCTTTGAAGCCACGATGAAACGTAAGGACGACTCGGTATACCCTGGAGAGGTTAAAATCAAAACCATGGAGGTGGATGGGCGTTTACAGTTTGTTACCGTCGTGCGCGATATTACCGAACATTTAGAACTACTTGCAGAGAAAGAAAGAGAAAACGAGTTTGTTCAAGAGGTCATTGATGGTGTTGCAGACAGTGTGATGGTTATTAACAGTGATTACACATTAAAACTGGCGAACAGAGCGGCTCGTAAGAAGTTATTCAATTCAAAGTACATGAATTTAGAAAACCCAAAATGTTACGAGATGCTCTACCAACAAGATGCGCCTTGTCATGGTTCGGATCGTCCTTGCCCATTAAAAAAAGCAATAGAATCTAATCACCAGGTTTCGGTGATGCACTTGCAAGAGTATCAGGGTAAACCAAGGTATGTGGAGATTTTGGCAAACCCTCTGCATGATGCTATTGGAAATGTCTCAGGCATTGTTGAGTCTGTTCACGATATAACCGAATTAATGCTCTTGCAAAAGAAATTAAAAGAAGAGGCAAGTGAGCTTAACTTTCAAGCCACACATGACAGTTTAACAGGCCTGCCAAATAGACGACTTTTCTTAGATCGGCTTGAATTGTCATTAAAACGTGCTGAAAGATTGTCGTCCTTAGTGGCTACCGTATTTGTGGATGTCGATAAATTTAAAGATATTAACGATAGTTTAGGTCACCAAGCGGGAGATGAAGTCTTAAAAGAGGTATCACAACAGTTGCAGAAAATTATTCGTAGCTGTGATACCGTTGCCAGAATGGGAGGGGATGAATTTACGTTGATATTGGAGGCGCTTCATAATCAAACGGATATCTTTCCTATCTTGCAGAAGTTAAAAGACCAATTTGCTAAGCCGATTTTAACAGATAGCGGGCCAATCCAGATTACGCTCAGTATTGGTGCTTCTTGTTTCCCAATGGACGGCACAACCCATAAAGAATTACTACATAATGCAGATATCGCGCTTTATGATGTGAAGACAACTGGCCGAAATGATGTGCGTTGTTTTAATCAGCTCTCTCAGTCAGGCGATGCAAAATAATGGCCTGACGATATTGAACCCCCTTCATTAAACGTTTTATTTGATCAAGTTAGTAAAAGCCCATTTCTCTATGTCTCAAAATAAGCCAACACAGTATGATGTCATTATTCTCGGAGCAGGGGCTTCAGGGCTAATGTGTGCTGCCACCGCAGGTTATCAGGGTAAATCGGTTTTAGTGATAGATCACGCACCTAAAGCGGCCGCTAAAATTCGTATTTCTGGGGGCGGTAAATGCAACTTTACCAATCTAGATGTTTCACCGAATAACTACATTTGCCAAAACCCGCACTTTGTAAAATCAGCGCTTTCTCGTTACCCTTCGAGTGCTTTTATTGAGTTGGTCGAGCGTCATGGCTTAGCGTTTGAACAGAGAGAGCTCGGTAAACTATTTTGTGCTGAACGAGCCTCCGATTTAATTCAGATTTTACGCACAGAGGCCGATTGGGCTGGAGTAGAGGTTAAAACCAACTGCTCAATGATTAAGCTGGATTATATTAATGAAATGTATCAAGTCCAAACCTCTGAGGGTGTGTTTACCACAGCAAAATTAGTGGTGGCTACGGGTGCTTTGTCTTTTCCAAAACTCAAAGCCACAGGTTTGGGTTATGAGATTGCTCAGCAGTTTGGCTTAAATGTTATTAACACTTCACCAGGCCTGGTACCTTTGGTGTTTGAAGATAAATGGTTGCAACGCATTTCAGCGTTAAGTGGTTTGGCGTTAGATGTAACGGTATCGGCAGGTAAACAATCGTTTCAAGAAGCGATTTTATTTACCCATAATGGTTTAAGTGGCCCAGGTATTTTGCAGGTTTCTAATTACTGGCAAATAGGTAAACCCATCCATATCAACCTGTTACCAGGCCTGGTTATTTTGGATGAGTTAAAACAACTTAAGCAATCGGGCGAAAGTATTTCTAAATGGCTGAACTTGTATTGGCCAAAACGATTTACCCAGGCCTGGTTAGAATGGTTTCCGATTGAAAATCAACTCTCAAACCTAACCGATGACGCATTGATTGAATATACAGAGAACCTTGAGAATTGGACAATTTACCCAAGTGACACAGCAGGTTATGATAAAGCAGAAGTAACTTTAGGCGGGGTAGATACCGATGAAATCTCTTCTAAAACCTTTGAAAGCAATAAACAACCAGGCCTGTATTTTATTGGCGAAGTATTAGACGTAACAGGGCATTTAGGTGGCTACAACTTCCAGTGGGCATGGGCGTCTGGCGTGGCCTGTGGTTTGGCTGTTTGATGTTGTGAAAAAACAATAAAGTTTGTCCCTTTAAAATAAAGTTTGTCCTTTTCCCGTCAAAAAAAACAATAAAGTTTGTCCTTTTACTCTGCACGAGGTAAAGTTATATAACTCTCATCCTTAATAGGTGAATCCTATGGCTCGCAGAAAACTTCAATCAAATAAAGATTTTGATCGTGCATTGAAAAATAAGTATGGGCTAGGATCGGGCAAGGATTACAAGCCCTGGCTAAGGGTGCAAGATGTCCCGTCTACAGGTATTAGGTCTGAAATTTGGGGGTTAAAAACTAAGCGTGTTCACCATACTCTATCCTCTCTCGAAACTGACCTATTCTATTTATTGGAGTTCAGTGATTCAGTAATAGATATCCGTGAGCAGTTTCCGTTAATCCCCTTACCCTTTTCTCTACATATTTCTTCAATACTAGGTATTGAGCATCCAAAAAATCCACTCTCTAAAGACCCAATTGTTTTAACTACTGATTTTTTGATTACTAGACGGATTAATAATGAAACCGTTTATGAAGCGGTGTCTGTAAAGCCAGAAGATATGCTTAGTCAGCGTAATCTTGAAAAGATAGAGATAGAAAGGGTTTGGTGGGAGTTACAAGGTATTAAGTTTTGGGTGTTTACTAGTAATAAAAGAGCAAAAATACAGAGCAAAAATATCAATTGGGCCACGCATTCAATTAGGCAACAGGAAGTCTTTGATGATTCGATTCTGAGAGACGCAATTGGGATTCTAAATACAGGTCGATTTTTGAAAAAAGACTTGGTTGATAAGTTTGAACGGTTATTAAACATTGAATGTGGACAAGGTCTGGAGTTGTTAAGAACTTTAATTGCACAAAAGATGGTATTAATACGATTGGACTATGAAATCGAGAGTTCTGTAATAATTGAAATTCAATCTCTTGTTTCTCTAGCGGAGGTAAAATATGCCAATTCTTGGAAATAGTGTATGGAAAGTTAAAGGTGTTCTGGGTTTGGGCGAAGGTTTGTATCGGGTGCTCGATATTATTCCACAGACGAATGAAGTAGTGTTATTTCCAATCGTTAATGATAGGACGGAGGTTAAGCCTTTATGCTTCTCATTAGATGTGTTTCAAATAGCTGTCTCAGATAGGACCATTGTTAAATCTAACTTCGAACTACCAAACTTCATGCAGAAGGTGGAGTCTGAAATTTCAGCTGAAGAACTGAAGACTAAAGAAAAGAATTTTTCTTTGATTAAAGACTTAATTGAAGATCATTCGTTTGTTTATGAATATGCCAAAAACAAGAAGTCTTCAAGAATTGTAGAGCATGTAAAGCAAGTTGGAACTGACCGTAAAAGACTAGCTCGTTTACTGACTCGTTATTGGAGGTTTGGTCAGTCATCAAATGCACTGCTTCCATTCTACCAAAATAGTGGAGCTCCAGGAAAAACTCGAGTAGCGAAAGACTCTTCTTTAGGCGCCCCTAAACAACCTAGAACTCTCGCAATTGCGCCATCGGAAAAATATGTTCTTAAAGAAATAGATAAGCAGCACATAAAATCTTTCCTCAAAAAACGCTACTTAATTGATAATGGACCTGCTTTAAAGAGAGTTTACAGCGACTTTTTAACAAAGCACTTTTATGAAGAAAAAAAGTCCGCAAAGTTAAAGAATAGAGCTCCATGTGTGCCAAGTTTCCGGCAGTTCAGTTACTGGACAAGACAACTGTTCACTAAAGACGAAATTACTAAAAAAAGAAATTCAAAGCACACTGAGAATTTAAAAAATAGAGCAGTGATTGGTAGTGTTAAAGATGGGTGGAAAGTTCCAGGTAGTTGTTTTGAATTGGATGCAACAGTGGCAGATGTGCATATAGTTTCAAAATTCCGTTCGGATTCTGTTCTCGGTCGACCTACGATTTATTCCATTGTTGATAGAGCCAGTGGCATGATAGTGGGGTTAAATGTGTCACTCTTTTATGCCTCTTGGAGAGCTGCAAGGCTTGCTTTGGCAAATGCTTTTTTACCTAAAATTGAATATTGCAGAAGTTATGGTGTTGATATCGTAGATGCTGAATGGCCTTGTCATCACATTCCGCTTAGGTTGATGTGTGATAACGGAGAAATGATTGGTCTTAAGCCTCAACAAACCGTAGTTCCCTTTACTGAGCTTCAATTTGCTCCTCCATACAGAGGAGATTTCAAATCGATGGTGGAAAGGCGTTTTGGATTATTAAATGGCAAAGTAATCCATGATTTACTTGGAACGACTAGAGGTAGGCAGACGGTCAGAGGGGAAGCAAATCCTAAAAGTCGAGCCGTTTATACTCTCAATGAATTCACTAAGGAATTAATCCTCGCAGTATTGGAGATAAACAAAACCATTTATGACAGTTTGGCAACGGTAGATGACTTATTAATTAAAAATGATCTAGCTCCAACACCGTTAAACTTTTGGAAAATTCATATAAATAATCATCAACATGCGCTAAAGCAAGCAAATAGTGATGATGTAATTGGACAAATTTATCCAGAAGATACCGCTAGTCTTACTAGAAACGGTATTTTTTACAATGACATGTACTATAGCAACGATAAATTGATTAGTGAAAATCTTGCTAGTGTTGCGAGAGTTCATGGCCGATGGAAGCTTGAAGCAAGGATAAATGAAAACACCTCAGATTTTATTTATGTTCGATTTGATAAAACATCTAATTTTATTAGGTGTGATTTGACGAACAGAAGTTCCATATATGAAGGTAGCTCAATGACCGACGTTGATTTTGTTCAAGATTGGTTACAGGACAAAAAAGTAAAGAATATTTCTGAAAATGTCGATTCGGATTTTGATTCGAATAGAACCCGACAAGAATCTATTGGTAAAAATAGACTAAAAAAGATTGGTAAACGAAAATCAGTTGACTCATCTGGTATCAAACAAAACCGTAAAGAAGAGTTGTTAAAAACGGTTCATCAAGTATCTGAAGTTAATGATAGCCAGGTATCTAAAGGTCCAATAGACACAAGTCGTGATAATGACCGAGTTATTTATCTGCCACGTAGGAAGAAAAAGTGAGGTGCTTTATATGAAAAAGGTTAAGGCACTATATACAAAAGCGATACTTCCTGAGCATCAAGGTAACCCTTTTATTGAAGGCTTGCCACAAAAGCAAAGTGCGAAAGATTTAATGGAATTCTTTGCCTACTATCCTGAAGTTGATGAAGAAATTAGGTATCACTCTGATCCTCTTGTCAGGGAAGAATATACTCAGAGACTTAAATCATTACGACAGCCACTTCCTATTTATTATGATTGCTTTAGAGCAATTGAAACGGCTATAAAAGCAGGTTATTCAAGTAAGAACCCATTCACACCGACGACAGCTCAGTTTTTACATTATCCAGTGGATGAACGGCCTGAAATAGAACCTCGGACGGGTTTTTTTGAGCCTAAAGCAGATAGCATCACTTTAAAGGGAGAAAGTGGAGTTGGAAAAACTTCCATGTTGGAACAACTGCTGAACTACTTTCCTCAAATCATCGAACACGATATCTACCAAGGGCAGAAAATGGAATTTACACACCAAGTTGTTTGGATAAAAGTTGATTGTCCAAATAACTCAAGTGTAAGAGAGCTGTGTGAAGAAATCTTATCGATGATTGATTCAGCTTTAGGTGAGGTTACAAAACCTGAGCCAACCATTCCTAAGTTGATGAGGCAAATTGAGCAAAAAATTAAGTCAAGTTTTTTAGGGTTGTTGGTCATTGATGAAATGCAAAGACTCGTGTTTAAACGAACAGGTGGTGAAAATAATTTATTAAACTTTCTACATAGCTTAGTTAATAAACTAGGAGTGCCTCTTTTGTTTTGCGCGAATCCTCCTTTTGACAAAACACTTGCTAAAACTTTGAAGGCTGCAAGAAGAGCTGAAAGTGGTGGTTATTTCGAAATGGAACCTTTGAAGAGAGATAGTCAAGGATGGGATTATTTTGTTCATGAGTTGTGGGACTTACATTGGACAAATGTAACAACTGATTTGACTGATGACTTAAATAATAAATTGTTTGAGTTATCTGTTGGTAACTTAGATTTGGCACACAGAATATATAGAGACGCTCAGAGGCTTGTAATTGGTTCAGGTGATGAAAGAATTACTGAAGCTGTTTTGGAACAAGCTTATGCTACTTCTTGTGGATTGTCATCAAAAACGGCGGAAGTTATAGAGCTTAGACAACAAAACTTATTACCAAGACGAAACAAAAAATCAGCTATTAATAGACAAGCAGAAGTTAAACAAGAAGCATCAAAAGAAAAAAAGAAATTTATCGCAGATATTACTAGAGTGCAACATCCTGAATTTGAAACTAAACTCAGGGAGTTAATAGAAGATATAGCATTGATAGAACGAGTCAAAGATCCTGATAGTTTAAGGAAAGCAGTTGATCAAGAAGACTCTCTTGATTATCTGCGTCAGAATGATTTACTTCTTGATGACCCTCTTGATAAGTTTGGCTAAAAGGCAGAAGTACGAGTGTCTTTTCCTAAGCAGCTTACCGATGAAACTTTATATAGTAGGTTGATACGCCATCAAGCGATTCTAGGGCTGAATGAAAAAGAGTACTTAAAACAGTTTTTTAATAACCCTCGGCTTAGTATTCACCCCTTTATAACTGTTGGATTAACTGAAATTGCGAACATTTCAGGGGATGAGCCTTATGAATTGTTTAGGTATCAAACCTTGGGCTCTCTTTTCATGTATTTTAAGCCCGATTCAGGCTTAAAAATATATCAATCCTTATTGAAAAATGACGGTGCTCTCGCATTCAGGCATAGTTGTTTATCTAATTTTAGAGAAACTAAAAAGGTAACAATTAATTTTTGTCCAGCATGTGCTTATGAAGATGCTCATAATTTTGGGGTTACCTATTGGCATAGAATCCATCAACTACCGGGGATGGAATGCTGTCCGGCGCATAGAGTTCGATTAATCGAAGTTAATTTACCTGAGCGGCCTCATATAAAAAAAGGTTTTTTGCCTGAGCCATCAGAATCGTCGTTTTGTAATGAAAAACATGGAGAGTTTTCACAGTTCTGTTTCACTTTTTTACAAAATCTAACAGATAAACAAATTCAATTTGATTTAGATAAACTTAAACAGAAGATGATTTGTACTGGATATATTACGAGATATGGTCAAGTAAGAAGAAAGTTATTATGTAAGGATTTTTTTGATTTTGTCCAAACAATTGACTTCAATCATCAAGACCTTTTGCCTAAAAGTGAAGAGGATTATCGTTATTTAACCAATCTGCTTATACCAGGCTCTGCACAACACCCCTTTAAGTATCTTTTGTTTAGCTTTTTCTTAGAACACCACCCTCAGAAATCTCTAGATTTTGATAAGTTACAGACGTTAACTGAGAGCTCAGCATCTTCTGAAAAGGTTTGCATTGAAATCCTTAAAAAAGGAGTAACTTTGGCGGAGGCTAGTAGAGATACAGGAAAAAGTGTTTCTTATTTAAAGCGCCTAGCAGGATTAAATGATATTGATGTTTTAAAAGAGTCAATAAGTATAACAAAATTGGATAAAGCGTCTGCATTAATGATGGCATGGAAAGGCTTTCATCGGCGAATTATTGCAAATTGTTTTGGGGTTTCAATAGGTACTATTGAAATGCTCATTTCATCGGAGAAAGGATTGGTTGAGTATAGAAAAAAATGTAAATTTGAATCAAAACGCAGATGGTATAAAGTTGAAATTCTAAGAGCAGTGAATAATCATCCAAGCTGGATTCGTCAGCAAATAAAAGAGAGGCATAGTGCAGCATTTTTTTGGTTATACAGATACGAAAGATTATGGTTAGATGGTGTACTTCCCAAAGCTTTAAAACCCAAAATACCCGCTAAAGACAGCTGGAAACGGTCGCGATTAAGTTAGGCTATCATTGGGATGTTGGATTATATACGCAAAGTAGCAGATAGTTTTAAGACTCTAATCTTCAAACAATATTTGACATGTTTTTTTTCGATTTTAGCTCCTTTCTAGGAGGGAGTAAGCTTTAATTCATTGAATATATTGGGTAGTAAATAGCAACACTAATTTTATAAAATCATAGGCCTAAAAAGTCTGGAACCAAGAATAGGCGAAGAAGTCCAGAATTTGAAGGTGCCGCCATTTTATTCTCTTAAATATATACAACGATTAAACCTTTAAACCTCTATGTTAAAGATACAAGAAAATGAGTTGATTCATAGTTATTTATTTCGGAGCCAGTCTGTAAATGGGATTTCTGATTATTCAAATATTTTGACTGTAAAAGGAGGGTGGAAGTCAAATCCAACAATAATCTCGTCAGATTTGAATTTATATTCTTCTCTTGAGGAGAGAATTGTTTTTGATAAGTTGGTCAATATTGGTGTTATTTCTACCGCTACAAAAATGTTTTCTTATGATTTAAGTTTTAGAAATGATATTAAGTACTTTTTCAATGTGAAAGACCATTTTTATTGGTCAATGAATAGACTGCAAAAAACAGTTAGAGTTAGTTTTTGTGATATTTGTATAAAAGAGCACATTAAAGAACTTGGTTATGGGTTAATAGAAGAATCTTGGTTTAATAGTGATAGTTGTCAAAAGCATGGTAAGCCTCTTTACTACTTGCATGCAGAAAACAGATCGAAAACAACCCAACAATTAATGTTGGTTTTAAGAGGAAAACTTCCCAAGTCGGCAAAACAGCCTGCTGAATCTTATCTCAGTCATTATTTAAAAGACCATACGTTTGACTACCCTATTTATGCACCATGTTTTTTTAATGCATTTAGTGATTTCATCATTTATGTGTCTCAGGCAAAACATGCAAAAAAAATTCTTGGGAAAAATTACAGTTCACGTTGGGAAATGCGACAGAGATATTTATTAAACCATGTCTATGAGCATTTGAAGAAAAATGAAAAAAGGCTATTTCAAAAATATTGGCCAAAATATCATAAAGAGATAGAGGTGGCATGTGGTGTGTTAGATAAATCGTCATTGTCTATGAAGTTGATTAAGTTTTCACAAGCTAGCTGCCGCACCTGTATATATGATGAATGTATAGCTAATCCAGGTTACTACGAATATCGACATGTTAATTGATTCAAACTGAAGTGTTTAGATTTAATAATTGAGGTAAGCTTGTCATGTAATAGCGTTCATTTAATACTGAGCTGTTTGCATAATATCCATTAGAATCATCTTTTCCGTAACTCCATGAATATGACCGAATAAGTGGGCTTTGATATTAAGTTCTTGAATTCATTTTAAGAGAAATGGGCAGCCTAGATTTCCAGGGGTAAATTTGTAGTGGTCAACAAATCCCGAACGATATTTTTAGTTAGATAATTATTGTCTAGAGTTTTCAATTGTTAACATTTTAATCGCTCTTTCTCAGGGGGATTACACTAGGACTTCTTTTATTTGTTGTAATTGTATTAAGTGTGTAACATTACTTATCTATTTTTAGAGAATGTTTTCCTATGAGTTTTTTAAATCTTTTTCTTTTAATTATCATTGCTGCCATTATTTTTCGTTTGTTTCAAGGTGTAAACCTCCCGCTTTTAGTTTCAATTTCAAGTTAAATGTATTTATACTTAATTAAGTGTAATAATGTACCAAATTTGTTTAGTTAAAATGTAAGGATAGGATATGTCTGGAAGTGGAAGCGATGGTTTTGTCTCAACAGGTACAGGAAACACAAGGGTTGGACGTGGAATTTCAGAGGGAGATGTAAATGATGATTCCTGTTCTTCATTCGAATATGAGACAACGGTTGGAAGTCCTGACCCGAGTATGTTGAGCTCTATTTCAGCTGGAGATGTATTTACTGTGGATTTAATTCAGTCTGTGCCTGGATTTGCAGTAGTTCAGCTAACAAATAGCAGTAAGCAACGTATTGGAGGTTTAACGCCTTCAGCAGAAGTTGAGTTTATAACTCAATGCATTATGAAAAAAAATACCATGTATCAGGCAATAGTGCTTCAAATCTCTGGATCATTAATAAAAATATTAGTTAAATCAATATAGGATTAATTTTATGCAAATTAATGTTGTAGGAGGTTGTTATAAAGAGTTGTGTGATTGGCCTTCTCATAATCAAACGTTAGGCTCAGCAGGTAGAGCTTGTAAGGTTTTGTCCAGTTTAAAGAGGTCGGATGAAGGCGGTGTAACGTTAGAAGTATGTCTTCATTCTCTTCTAAATGAATCTGATATCGACCCCGTTAAATCAACTTTTTTCATGGATGAGATTTCGTGTGAGTTTACTCCCGCTGAGAACACTTATGCATTTTATTATTTTCATCCATTATCAAAGCCCGAGATTTATCCAAATATTCTGAAGAGTGGTGATTTCTGTGTGGATGCTGATAGCCCCAGTGTTCATGCGCTTGTTTTTGGCATGATTGAAGCTAATCCAGTTGTTACAGGGCATGGAAAAGTTGTATATGACCCTCAGGATTCAAAAAATCCAAAACTCTATAAAGAGCTTAAAGGCAATTTTGGCTCTTTGGTTATTATCCTTAATTCTAATGAAGCGAAGTTGTTGTACGAGCGCGTAGAAGGGAAAAAAGAAGTAGATGTTAGGATTTTGGCTGAATGGCTACTAAATGAAGAGGGCGCTTATGCGGTAGTTATTAAAAGCGGAACAAAAGGAGCTTTTTGTTATTCTTCGATTGACAAAATCTCGAAGTGGATTTCCCCGTTTATTACGAAAAATGTCTTCCCCATAGGTTCAGGAGATATATTTTCATCATCTTTTACATATTTTTGGGCTTGTAAAGAGTTGTCTTTAATTGAGGCGGTTGTTAATGCATCTGCATCAACAGCGTTTTATTGTGACTCATCAGCTTATCCAATGCGAATGGATGTGAAGCAATATAGCAGTTTACCGTGTTTGCAACAATCTACAGAGCCGTTAAATGTTTACCTAGCGGGTCCTTTTTTTAGCTTGAGTCAGATGTGGATGATTAATGAAACCAGGATTCATTTACAAAACGCCGGATTTGATGTGTTTTCTCCCTACCATGATGTTGGAATAGGCTCTGCAGAAAAGGTGGTTGAAAAAGATATTCAAGGAATTGAAGAATGTGATGTTTTATACGCCATTTTTGATGGTAGAGATCCGGGAACTTTGTTTGAAGTTGGATATGCAATTAAAGCTGGTAAAAAAGTAGTAATTTTTGCAGAAGACTCTACAAGTGAAGAGTTAAAAATGTATGAGGGAACCGGATGCTTTATTTATAAAGATTTTACATCCTCTATTTATGCTGTGTCATGGGTCTGAGTAGATGATAAAAAAATGTTTATTGCTTTCGGGAGGTTTAGATTCTATTGCTCTTGCTTATTGGCTTAGGCCTGATGCTGCAATAACACTTAATTATGGACAGGTTTGTGCTGAGGCTGAAGTTAGTGCAGCCAGAAAAGTATGTGATGAATTAGGTATTGAACATCATGTTATTTCTATAAACTGTTCTGCAATTGGTAGTGGTGATTTGCTGAATGCTGAGTCTTCACGTTTTGCACCGGAGTCTGATTGGTGGCCATTTAGAAATCAATTGTTGATCACGTTGGCTGCATCAAAGGCTCTTGAATTGGGAGTTCAAGAGATTATCCTAGGTTCGGTAAAGTCTGATCAGTATCATAGTGATGGAACCATAGAATTTTATAATTTAATAAGTGAGTTGCTTGAATATCAGGAAGGTGGGTTAAGGGTTTCGGTACCAGCCATAGATTTAACAGCGTTTGAATTGTTGGATAATGCCGGAGCTCCTGCAAGCCTTTTAGGTATTGCTCACTCGTGTCATAAATCGAATATTCCTTGTAGTCAATGTAGAGGTTGTTATAAGCATTCATCGACTATGCAGTATTTACTAAAAAATGAGAGAAGATAAAGCTTTGGATGACTTTTTTGGGCGGTTTTATAAATTTAATTCACCAGTTTCTTATCCATTGTCTAGTCCGGTAAGAAATCATGCTGGTTTTATTGAAGTTCTAGAATCAAGAGAGACTCACCGCAGGTTTGACTGTATTGATCTACAGAGAATTGGACACCTTTTTTACTTATCGAATAGAACATTAACTGTTGGCTTATCAGAGTTAGGGCATGAGGTTCAGCACAGACCAGTTATTTCAGCAGGCGGGTTACATTCAGTTGAAATAGTGTTTTGGTTGCCACAGCATAAGAGCTGGTTTCACTATAATCCTATTGAAAACTCTGCTGAGCTAATTTCGCTGAACTCAGAGAGTATTAATCAGTTTATCCAAGAATCTTACCAGATGGTTATAGATGCAAATTCTGCTGCCCTCATTTGGTTTGTATGTGATTTATCAAGGCTGGCGGTTAAATATAAGTCACCGTTGGAGCTGGCGTACAGGGATAGTGGGGCAATCTTAGCAACACAGTCGTTGGTTGCAGAATATTTAGATTTGTCGTATTGCCCTTTAGGTAGTTTAGGAGGAAGTCAGGCTTGTGAAATTTCAAATGATCGCGACTTTATAGGGGTCGGCGCTGCTCTGGTAGGTGAACGAAAATGACATTTCAATATCCCGTTTTGCTTTTTTCGGTTGCCTGATTTTCCTTGAATTCAATAGTTGTAATGCAGTTTTTGAACGTTGCATTTCATACCAAATGACCGCATCTAGCTCTGAAGCATCTATTTTAATTGCTTTTGCAACATTTAAAAAAATTTCTTCCAACTCAAAATAGTTTTTTTCAACGTTCAGGTCTTCAGGGAAAAAGCCCGCTAATATTCCAGCTCTTAATATGTGAATATCTAGTATCGCGACATCGTTGGCATTGAGCCAGTTTCTTGCAATCCATGATGCAGTTTTAGGGCCAATGCCTTTAATATCTAAAAGCCAATTTCTTAATTCTTTACCTGAGGTTTCAGGAGCTTTTGATGAATTTATTTTTCTGATGGCATCTTCTAAGTATTGTGCTTTTTGTTTGGCAAATCGGTATTTCACGCTTCGACCATTTTTTAACTGGAGAGGGCGTGATAGAAGATTTGTTAGATGCTCTCTATCATAATTTTGTCCATTAAAAACCTTGTTGGCTTTTATATGTTCAAAGGCGGCTAACCCAATCTCTGCTGGTATACCATGCCCCCCTAATAGGCAGGCACCAGTTTCTTCTAGTAATGAATTGCCTAATTTGTAATTGATTTGAGTTTTAGTGGTTCTTCTTTCAATTACTTTATATACCCAATAAGCAATGCTTGGAAACTCAAGAACACTTCCCCAGCTTACATTTGGGATGATTTCTTGCGTCTCAAAAGGCAAGTCTAATTTCAAATATGATGCGTTTTGCTGTTTTATAAATACTGTTTGCTGCATATAAATTATCTTTAAAGTTAAAACCAGGATAGATTGAAAGTAATTATAAATTTATATTAAAGTTTATAACTAATATATAATTTATTATATATTAGTTATAAAAAAAATATATTTCAAGAGCTTGAGAAGTTTTTCAGTGTTTTTTTATGATTTCTCCAGGCTTTGAGGGGGTGTGATGGAGCTTTTACCGTTTAAATATTGATTTGCAGGAAGAGCATGTTAAGCGAGTTGAGCAAGGCGAGGAACCTGTTGCACTCCCAATACATGCTGTTCAATATGGAGGAGATGTAAAAATTAATTGTTGCATTGATAGGACTGCTAAACCATGAAACATTTCTACTCTTATTTTTTATTATCTCACCTTAAAAATACTTAATTTATTAATCTTGTTTTCATTCATAATTGTGAAACGATAATAGATATAGCTAAGTATAGGAACTTACCATAGCCTATTTTATTTCTAAGGTTAAAAATATAAAACTCTATTGATTAAGCCATGAGGCATTAGTAATCTCATGCAAGAGGGGCCAATTTTGGCTGTACTCAATAAAATTAGGAGATATGAAAATGATTGGAAATAAAATTCAAATAAACACTAATTCCAAACTAAATAATAAGGTCAAAAACGAAAAAGTGCACATCTATTGTACTAAAGGGTATTGCATTACAGTTTCACTAGAAATCGAACCTGATACAGGAGAGGTGCTTGGGTGCTTTTTTACGCTTTTAGATCCAGCTGGGGTCGTTGTTATGAAATCCTTAAGTCTTGATGAGGTGACCTCAACACTAAACGCACTAATCAGTAAAGAACATGAATCTCAATCTGAAGTAGAGGTCGGTATGAGTATGTAGAAAACGCTTAGCAACGATCGCTTCGCTGGTTAAGCTGCTCAGAGGGCAGTAAATGGATAATAAAAACCCTGCGGAAAGCAGGGTTTTTATTAAGTTTGATTTATGAAGCAGACATGTATTATTAGAAAGTCTCTGTAGAGCGTTTCATAAAATTTACTCCTAAAGTTATTTGTACTAAGATTTCTTATGCTTCTGAAGCAGGTACCGCGAAAATTATATAAGCCTGTCCAGGCAATATCAACTCATCTTTTTCTGCCAACGTCCATCTTTTAAAGTTTTCAGAATCAATCTTACCACTTTTTTCCTCTTGTCGCCCAATATGTGAATGATTAAATTTAACATCAAATCCAGAACTAACTCTCGCTCTAATACGAGCTCCTTTTATATATCGACTGATATTTACAAACATATATGGCTCTGAATCAATTTTTTGACGAGTGATTACCTTACGCTCGAACTCGAGGCAAGCATCTTGATGGTTGCTTCCTGATTTTAAACAATTTTTTAATGGCAATTTAAGCTTAAAGAACGTCTCATCAGTATCATCGCAGCTTTGCTCGTAATATTCTGTAAGAGGCTTTCCAGATGCATCAGTATCTGATCCATTAATGTATAAATGGCCAATAGATGCACTTTCAGCCTGACTTAAAGAAAAATCTTGAACTAAGATAGGATCTTCGGCATGGGGAGAAATAATTAGATTAGTTTTTGTAAGTTGATGAATTGTCATGTTTCCATCGTCATCGACCTCAATATCAAAAACTGCACGGTAATTTTCAAAGTGATAGTCGCGTTCTTTATTAAAAAACTGTTTGTAAATACGCTCTGAGGCAGATTCATATGAAATTGGTAGCGTACCGCGTAATAAAGACTCTGATAAGACCATCCAACGATGTTCTAACAGCATCTCATCATCAATTTTTAACGGGTCATAAAAAACCGTCGCAATATGTTTTTGGAATATTTCAGTAAACTGGGCAGATTTTAGGATGACAGCAAATACCCCACCACCGAGAGCGGCACTTCCCGAGTGAAGAAGAAGTTTTGATAACCAGTCAAGCTTTTCGTACGTGACGATTACTCCAAGAGCTATTAAAGAAATACCAAATAGCATCATTGAAATGGCGATATGATTTTTTATTGGTTGCCAAAGAGCGGTTTTAAACCAATCCATAAGTTACTTTATCCTATTGATGAACTCAATTAAGCTTAATATTTATGAAGCATAGAAGCTCACAAGAAGTCGAATTAAAATTAATTACGATTTTTTTATCCGGATGCATTTCGTCCAACATCATCCTCTGGAACTCGGAATCTCCAATATTTATCTGGAATAACCCAAACCACGTCATGCTCATTAAGGGATTTAAACGCGTTAAGAACTTTCAGACCTAAGGCAAGGTTTCCTTCCGCATTTTCCCTTAACAATGATTCTTGTCTTTGTTTGACGATGTAATCGACAACGTCATCTTGATATAGACAGCCATCTTTATTGAGCTGCTGCTGCATCCAGGTGGCTATTTGGATTTCGTTCATTGCGCGGACAACTCAACTGTTTCAAGAGATTCTTGTTTGAAAGTTCCCTGATCCAGTTTCTTGCCTGCAAACCACTGGCAAATATATGATCCTGAAAGAAGATCTTGCATTCCGGTGTTTACTTTGTGTACGGTCATGACTGGCCCACCTGATTTTAGTTTAACCAAATCGCCAACTGAGAATATCGCTTCTTGTGTCATATTTTTTCCTTATAGGTTTTGATTAGATTACAGGTATAGCTGTAATAAATTAACTTTCCCTTTATGGGTAAAACAACTTATTGTATTATTTTTTTAACTTCGAGAGGGAACAATGTAGCTGGCAAGTGTTCATGTTCTTGAGGTGCAATGTTCCAATCCATAAGGAAGAACGGGATTAGAGCCTTTCGAATTTTGACCTCCTTATAGCCATTAATTAGCCCGAAATCGAATTCGATAGATTCTTTGTGCTTCAAGTTCCTATTTGCAGTAAGTTTCAAGATCACTTTTTTATTCCATTCCTGATCTGAATCTTTATTCATTTCTTTCCCAATTTTCCAAGAGGTAGGTCTTGCATTAACGATTCTATTCAGTTTGAAGGCTCTGAATTCAGCAGTTTTATGGTCAAAGGCTCTGACGTATTTAAAGTTACCTGCCGCGATCAATGAATGGGGTGCAATCAGTCTAGTTGACACTCCTGAAGAAGTAGAAATGTACTCTATCTCAACTTTTAACCCACGACTTAATGTTCTCAACACCGGTGCAATGATTTTTAAATCAGGTTCAACTCCTGGTATAGAAGTAACAACCTGAGTTTCGGCTAGCTTCGGTATGAAACGGATTTTTTGTGCTCCTTCACTAATCAATAAAAAAGCGTCTTCAAAGGTGTGTTTGAATGTTGGTTCAAACCAACCAACAGGTACATAAGCCTTTAGAGAAGTGTTGTAAGAGAGTTTTTCAAAGGTCTCTTCTTGATATTTTTTAATATCACGTGATGCATACGCAGACTCAATGCTGAATCTGGATGTAAGTAGACTTCTATTAACATAGCCCAGTACATAAGCGCATAAGTCGATGAACTTAAGCCTTTCCTTGTACCTCTATACTTAATTGAGGCGCAATCACAACCTCCTCGAACCAAACTTGACCGTAAGTTCGAAACAGTAATTTTGCTTTATCGGCTATATTTTGTTCTATTGTTTTGAGCTCTGATTCAGTATCAGCGTATAGCTCCAACGGAACTTGAATGTAAATACTGTAGGAGGTAGTTCCTCCGTTCCAATTATCATAACCTGAAACTTCAATAGTCGATGTTCCTTGAGATAAAACCTCAAACTCAACTTGTAAATTACCCTTTTTGCAGAGATTGGCAAGGGTCGCAATTATTTTTTTTGAGTCTTGAATTATTAGGTCCATATTTTTTTATGCTTAGCCTTTAAATAATTAAGCTGTTCCTGTTTTCAAATGAATCAAGTACGCCACATTTTAATTTTACGAACCATTCATGTAAGTATATTAAAAATAATGTACGCAGGAAGGGCGTTTACGCTGGTCTTTTTATTGAGCTTACTTTTTGAGTTGAGTTTACCGTTTAAAGAAGCTTCTAGGGTACTGGTAAGGTCCTGAAAACTTAGACACCTTTTAACTTCTCAAAATAATGTATTTCAATTTCAACTAGTGACAGAGGTAATAAAGTTAAGTTTTTGACTTATTATGCGAATTCAAGACATATATTCGCCTTTAAATTCTATAATAAAATGAAACTTTTCATTCGCAAGTCGTAAATAATATTCACCAGCCTTATTCTTTAAAATGTCGTCAAGAGAAAGTTTTACGAACTCAGGAACTTCAAGTCCATGTAAGTATGAAATAGCAATTCTAAGTAATTCTTCATCTGGCACTTCAAGCTCTTTACATTTCTTTAGAATATCAATAAAGCGTTTTTTAGCATTTTTGTGCTCAAATAAGGACGTTCAAAAGTAATCGTTTTAGGTATCGAATCTAATGTGATGTTAATGTCGTAAGCACATTTTAAGAAATTAATAAATCCAGTGATTGCTGGTCTTATGCAAGGTGAAGCCTAAAGAAATCCTTGTAGAACTTCCAGTGTAGGTTGACTAATCTTACAAATCGGTTAATCGGATTTTGGTTGTCGTCCTGCCATAAAGCCAAGGCCCGTTCCCAAAGCGGTAGTCAATATCCCTGTACCCAAACACTCTTTGTTTATAATGATAAGTGCAAAGCCTCCTATGGCTGCAATTATTAAACCTATCCCTCCAACCCATCGAAAAAAGGAGTTATTTTTAATATTTTCATTGTGCTCTTTCTCAAATCGAGAAACCTCTGATGAATGTTTATCTCGTTCAAAACGCAGAAGATCTGCTCTGTGATCCCGGTCAGACTGACGCTCTTCTTTGGTTGGAAAGAACTGACCAACGATGTCTTTAAGAGGCTCTGATGCCGCTTCTACAAGTGCATTAGCAAATTCTTTATTTGGATCACTTTTCTCTGAACTTTTGGTAACTTCGTCGCCCACTAATTTAAACTCCATTTTTGGTTCAGAACGAAAATGATTATCCTGAGCCGTTAATTTTTGTTGTGTAAAGGTTTTATGAATTGAATCAGGGGGGGATTAAGCTGATTTAGTCATAAACTAACCGTGATAGTACATCGTTGTATATTCTGTGTTTTTAAACTCAAGTTTAATTAAAAAAGAAAGAAACTAATGAACCCTGAGCAAAATCTCATTATACAAATAATAAATTATTGTTGGTCTTGCTTTAGAGGATTGTAGCGAAATAGGATTGATACAGGTATAATTTAACTATGAATTCAAAATATACAGCGTCACATGTGGCTAACTACTTTCTTTCAGAAGCCTTGGAGGCTAAAGTAGAAGTTACGCAGTTAAAGCTCAATAAGCTTGTCTATATAGCTCAAGGTTGGTACTTGGCTATAAAAAATGAGCCTTTATTTAATGAAAAGATTGAAGCTTGGCAACATGGCCCAGTGATTCCATCGTTATACCATGAGTTTAAGCACTTTCGAAAGTCGCCTATCACTAATCGGTCAATAGCTTGGGACGATTTATCATCTTCAGCATCTCATCCTGAAGTAGATCAAGATGACTTCGATGCACAGGTTATCCTAAGTAAGGTTTGGGAGATTTATAAACCTTATTCTGGTTGGGGGCTTCGTCAACTTACTCATAAGGATGGTACTCCATGGAGTAAGAACTATTCAGAAGGCGTTTTAGGTAAAGAAATACCAACTGATGACATTAAAGAATACTATAAAGAATTTATTAAAACCCTTCTTGTATGACTGATAATGAAATTTCAATAAATAGCATCAATTCTATTGAACCAGAAGATGCTAATAATAAAATTGAACAACAAAACCCGAATATTTTAGGTGCAAAACAGGAAGCTGAAACTAACCATATAATAGGAAAGTCAAAGCTTAACAATCATATCAATAATATAAAAGTTGGAGCTGTCTATTTCTTCCCATTAATTGTAGCTGTTATTGTTTTTTCGGTTTTAATTTCTTATGGATTTATTCTTCATTCATTAAGCACTGATATTCTTCAGAATAAGATAGAAGGTTGGATTTCTGCTGGTTTTTCTTTTTCTTTCGGTGTCGCGGCAACTATAGTCTACAATCATTTTAGTAACCATAAATAGGTTGCCCCTTCACCATTTAAAACTTTAGCGGTTTTTGATGTTTATGGCCAGATTGCTTTCCAAAATTGAACTTTTTAATTAATCAATCTAACTTTAGAGAAAATTTTCTATTTAAGTGATTGGATAATATAGAAGTTTTCATTCGCAAGTCGTAAATAATATTCTCCGGCCTTATTCTTCAAAATATCATCACGACAAAGCCTTACGAATTCAGGTATTTCAACTCCATGTAAATATGCAATGGAAGTTCTAAGCAATTTTTCATCGGGTATTTCACGTTCTTTTGATTCTCTTAGTATGTCAATAAAACGTTGTTTTAGCATCTTTGTGCTCAAATAAGGCCGTTCTAAAGCAACGATTTTAGGTATTGAGTCTAAGGTAATATTGGTTCCGTAAGAATTTCTTAAGAAATTAATAAACCCAGTGATTGCAGCTCTTTGGCCGGGTGAAGCCCAAAGAAAGCCTTGAAGTACTTGCTGTGAAGGTTGGCTAAATCCAAAATAGATACAATTTTTCAGAAAATTTATGGCAGGCGTCAAGGCTAGTCTTATTGAACGAACGCTTGTTTTGCCATCTTCTAGTTTAAATTCGAGTTTGCCATAGTAGCTATTCATCATTTGGCTAAATATTGAATTTTGCTCAAAATGGTTTAGGTACCGATCAATCATATCAAGGTTGGAAAATTCATCTTTAATTTTGGAATCAATCTTGATTGCTTTAGTCTCAGATAAAAATACCGTTACAAGCAAATATTGGCGTGTTGTAGCCACGGTAAGGTTATTTACTATGTCGTAGTAGCCTGGAAATGCATTTAGTCTGTTAGCAAGGTTATTTAGCTCGTGAAGGAATTTAAAATAATATCCAATCTTTATGGCCGCATAATCCATGCCTTTTCGAGCAACTAACCATTGGCTAAATTCATTAAATATTCTTTGAAACTCTTCATTTAAAAGTAGACTCAAATAATCCATTCTTCGTTTTAAAGTTCGGCTGTAACTGCAATCACGACAAATATGTCCTGCGCCAGCAGGTATTTCTACAGAGCGATATTTACAGTATCTAGGAGGCAGTGTTAAACAGTTCTTGTAGATATGTTTTCTAGATAAGTCATAAAAAAACTCATGTTGGCGTCTAGTGCATAACGAACAAGCAACCTGTTCAGTTCTTCCATAACAGCTTTGGCAAAGTAATGCGGTTGAACCATTCTTTAGATTTCGATTAAAAACATCATGTTTATTAGACCATTACAGTTTCCTGTGGTGTAAATTATTCAAATTAAGGTTAGATATTAGAATTTGCTTAAGTAAAAAAGCGCATGCTCCTATTTACTTATCCTAGTGCTTTGTTTATTATTAAAAAACAATAATAAATGATTTGGGCTTTTTGTGGATTCTGGAATCGGTTGCGTACAATTAATTTCGCGTTTTTATGGCGTAGCCGCTGATGCAATGCAGTTGCAGCGACAGTATGTAAAGCCGACTGAAAAAGCATCTTCGATGGATGTGGTTCGAATGATTAAGTCGTTAGGCTTAAAATCCCGTCAAATAAAAAGTTCAGCAGAGAAAATCCTTAAATCCCCTTTACCTGCGATTGCCCAAGACCATCATGGTGAGTTTTTCATTATGAAGCAAAGCAAGGGTTAACGCCGAACCAATAAATCCAGCAGAACCAGTGATTAATATTTTCACAGTGCACACATCTAATGGTAAGTAAATTTATATACTATATCACAATAAAATACTTCTTGAATTCGCATTACAAGTTAATTGCACTTGTTATGCGAATTCAAGACTTATTCAAATCCTAGAGATGTGACCACTTTTACTTGACCACTTGTATCTTGAAGCGAGGAATGATTAGCTATCATTTTCGCTTGAAGTCAGTGAGCATGTTTGACCACCAATTGTTTAACAATGCGCTGTAGATTATGCCCTGACTTCACTCATTTAATTAAAACTGAATGGTATCCAAGTGCTCTTTGAAAAAAGATGATGCTGTAAATACAAGTGGAGAGGGTTAAATTATGCGACAAAACATAGGGATGGATGTCGGTAAAAGTAATATCGATGTATGCATTTTCAAACAAAACCAAAAACCAATTTTCAAGAAATTCACCAACTGTAGCGAGGGCTTTCAACATTTACTCGATTGGGTATTAGTTACAAGTAGCAGCAATCCTAATGATATTTTAGTTACCCTAGAAGCTACTGGGGTTTATCATGAAAGACTAGCCTCATTTTTATATGCTTCAGAATTTATGGTTTTTATTGCAAATCCGGGGAAGGCAAAAAAGTTTGCTTTGTCTGTTGGTTCAATTCATAAAACAGATAAAGGTGATTCTTTGATGCTTGCTCGATTTGGGGCATCTCATGAGGAAATCCCTAAATTATGGATGCCAATGAATCCTATGGCACAAGATTTAAAAGCAATGAATCACAGGTTATCCGCTTTAGAAAAAGACTTTTTGCGTGAAAATAATCGTCTTGAAGCTGCAACTATCGGCAATCAATCTCAATTGACAATTGATTCAATCAACCGAATGATTCAATATCTTTTCCAAGAAATCTCCATATGTAAGGCTGATATTGACGCGCTTATAGAAAGCAATGTGGTGCTTAGAAATAACAAAAAATTGCTTATGAGCATAAAAGGCATCGGGCCAGTCATGGCAAGAGAATTAGTTTCATTATTCGCATATAAAGATTTTAAAAATGCTAAACAATTAGCGGCATATTTAGGCTTGATCCCCCAAATTAATGAATCAGGAATCTTTAAAGGTCGTACATCGTTAAGTAAAAACGGGCCTTCCAGAATCAGGGCAAAACTTTACTTGGCCGCCGTTAAGGCATTTACCCATAATCCTGATATAAAATCTCAAAAGGAACGCCTTCTAAAAGCTGGGAAAACTAAGATGCAAGCTCTGGGTGCGGCTATGCGCAAATTAGTTCAAATCTGTTTTGGTGTCATAAAGTCACAAACCCCTTACACTCCTCAAAATATTATTTGAATGCTTGGTTAAGACATGGTATCTACACCTCGATAGTTTTAAAGACCATATTATTTTCTATCTCAATTTTCTAATGCTGGAGCAAAGTCTTTATTTGATTGAAGTTTTCTTGGAGACATAGAGTTCGCCTTTAAAGTAGGAATGGCCAAAATCCTATACTGTGGAACATAAAAGGACAAACTTTATTGTATTTTTTAATATAAAGGACAAACTTTATTGTTTTTTCACAGATGTTTTTGAGGATTAACCGCGAAGGTTTTTAAGAGTTAACCACGAAGGCACGAAGGGTTTGAAATAAAAAAAATTACCGTTTTACCAGGCCTGGTACGCGCTATGGCAAACTAAATTTTGCGAGCAGTGGGTAAATTTTAATCCAACACGGTCATTGCGAACGCAGTGAAGCACAAGCTCTTTAGAGCGAAGAACGCCTTTTAAGGCGACCCGTAGGGTGAGCAACGCGAATAATTCATGGCAGAAATCGCATTGTACGCCATAGATTGCCACGCCTTCATCTCGCAATGACGATTCATAAACTTCCATAGTCATTCCCGTGCTTGACACGGAAATCTCCTTTAAGACGTGAGATTATCAGGTCAAGCCCGATAATGACGGACAGTTAATAATTAGGGTTGTGGCTTCTATTCAATAGGTTCAATCCTTCTTTTACCTTAAAAAACTTCGTGTCTTCGTGGTCAAATAATCTTTGCAGTTAAAATCTCTTTATTCATGTCGTAATGCATCAATTGGATTTAAACGTGCGGCGTTTCTGGCAGGAAAGTAGCCAAACACGACGCCCACTGCGGCAGAGAATACAAATGCCAAAAAGATAATACTAAAATCTAATATATAGGGTATGGACATAATATCGCTCACAATGGCTGAAGCGCCAATGGCGAGTATTATGCCAATCACGCCGCCTAAGGTTGAGAGTACCACGGCCTCAACTAAAAATTGCCACAACACTTCACGTTCCATGGCACCAATCGCCATTCTTATACCAATTTCGTGGGTACGTTCTATCACCGAAACCAGCATAATATTCATAATGCCAATGCCACCAACCACTAAACTTACCGCAGCTACCGCGCCCAGTAGCATGGTCATGACTTTGGTGGTACCCGTCATTGTGGCGGTAATTTCGGTGGTATCCATAACAGAGAAGTCATTTTTTTCACTATCACTTAAATGGCGTCTATCTCTTAAAAGCATAGTAATGGCTCGGTTGACAACATCACTATCGACATTGGGTTTGACCGAGATACGCATCATGCTGATATCATTATTACCAGTAATGCGTCGTTGCACTGTTTTTAAAGGCATTATAATGGTGTCATCTTGGTCATTACCCATCATGGACTGGCCTTTAGAGTCGAGTACGCCAATAATTTTGCAGGTGAAGTTTTGTAGACGAAGCTCTTTGCCAAGAGGTTCAGTATTGGGCATAAGCTCCTTAATAATGGTATTGCCAACCACACAACTGGTTTTACCTGCTTTAAGTTCATTGCTGGTGAAGTTTCGGCCTTGAGCGATTGTCCAACTGCCCGTAGTAAAGTAGTCATTATTGGTGCCAGTAATGGTGGTTGACCAGTTATCGTTGCCGTAGATAACGGTCATGCTACTTCTCACGCTAGGGGCAACAGCGACTAAGGAGGTGATTTGTTGTTGTATGGCTTCGGCGTCTTCTAGTTTAAACATTTTGGCACCTGAAGACCCGCTACCTGGCCCCATTCTTTGACCTGGCATTACCATTAGTAAATTGCTCCCTAAACTAGAGATTTGTTCAGTTACTTTAGCAGTTGCGCCGTTACCAAGGGTGACCATGGTTATCACGGCGGCCACACCAATAATAATACCGAGCATGGTTAAGGCGGAACGCATTAGGTTACGGCGAATCTCTTTTATGGCGAGTAAAAATGCATTCCAAATCATTGTGATTCTCCTAGTTTAGCCGCTTGTTGCTGATCACTTTCTACATCTCCATCGACAAAGTGAATTAAACGACTAGCGTATTCGGCCATATCAGGTTCATGGGTGACCATTAATACGGTGATACCTGTTTCACTGTTGAGTTCGCTTAGTAATTTCATAATTTCATGGCTTCGTTCGGTATCTAGGTTACCCGTGGGTTCATCAGCCAGTAAAATTTGTGGATCGGTCACTAAAGCACGGGCAATGGCTACACGTTGTTGTTGTCCGCCAGAAAGTTGCCCTGGCGAATGGTCTTCCCAGCCTTTTAGGCCAACACGTTCTAATGATTTTTCAGCCAATAAGCGTCGTTGTTTACTGGGTACACCACGGTAAATTAAGGGTAATTCAACGTTTTCAATGGCCGAAGTTCGTCCAAGTAGGTTAAAACCTTGAAAGACAAATCCAAGGTGATTACGTCGTAATAAAGCCCGTTCGTCACGGTTTAGCGTTTCAATGGGTAAACCTTTAAAAAGATAGTGACCATTGGTCGGGGTATCTAGACAACCGAGCAAATTCATGACGGTCGATTTACCCGAACCACTCGGCCCCATAATGGCCACAAATTCACCATTATAAATTTTAAAGTTTACGCCTTTTAACGCATCAAACGCAGACTCTCCTTGCCCAAAACGTTTGGTGATTTGTTTAAACTCAATCACTGGTTCTAAGTCTGGTGACGGCTTCATTTGGTGGGTACCTCAACGCCTGTAATAATCTCTTCGCCCTCTTTTAAGTCGCCTTCAGTCACTTCGATTAAGCCGCCATCAGAATCGCCCACTTTGATTTTAATGGATTCGAGTTTACCGTTAACCAACTGCCAGACTTTTTTATATCCATTCTCTACTTCTACTTTAATGATTTCACCTTTACTAGAAGGAGGGCGAAACGAGAGCGATTCAATAATGCTTTTACTCTCTTTGGCTTGGCCAATTAATTCTGGGGTAAAGCGTAAAGCCCCTATGGGTATTTTCAAAACATCCTTTTTCTCTTTAACCAAAATATTTGCAGTTGCGGTCATGCCAGGACGCAGTTTTAAATCTTGGTTAGAGACTTCTAATAAAGAGGTGTATGTCACTACGCCATCGGTGGTTTCAGAGCCATAACGAACTTGCTTGATAATCGCTGGAAATTCTTGATTAGGATAAGCATCAACCGTAAAAGTGGCCGTTTGCCCTTCAGCCACTTGGCCAACATCGGCTTCATCCACGTCGGCTTCGAGTTCCATTTTTGTTAGGTCTTCGGCGAGTGTAAATAAAACGGGTGCAGACATGGTTGCGGCCACAGTTTGTCCTGGTTCAATAGAGCGTTCTAGCACAATACCATTAATAGGAGACACGATATTGGCCTTAGATAAATCGGTTAGGTTTTGATCTAAGTTGGCTTGAGCCTGTTCAACTTGAGCTTCGGCGGTTGTTTTGGTGGCTTGCGCTCGTTCTTTGGCAGCATTAGCCGAAATAAAATCTGCTTTAGAGGGTAATTTACCGCCTGAAAGTTTGCGAACTTCTACCAGTCTTTCATATTCTGCGTTTGCTTCTTGTAAGGATGCTTCAGCTTCGATTACACCCGCTTTGGCCACTTTTAAGGCGGCTCGGGTTTGTAGAACTTGAGCTTTAAGTTTGTCGGTATTTAAACGGGCTAAAAGCTGTCCTTTTTTAACGGGACTATTGTAATCTACCAGTACCTCATCAACGGTTCCAGAAAGTTCACTACCCACTTCAACCTCATTGGTTGGCTGAATAGTGCCTGTGGTTGAAACCGTTGCTCTAATGTCTCCACGTGAAACATTGCCCATTTTATAAATTGGCGCTAAATCCTCTTTAGGGTAAAAGGTGTTTACGCCCCAAGCAAAAAGGGCAAATAAAATAACAAAGGCCACAATTTTTAAAATCAACGATGAGCGGGTTGGTTTAACATCAAGCCCTAGCTGTTCTTTTAAGGATTCGGGTGTTTGACTCATTTTTGCATTCCTTGTTGTGTGCTAACGTGGTCTGAATTAGCGTCTGGTTCATTATTAGATGGGTTGTTTGCTTTATCGATGACTTGTTGTGATTGTTGTATTGCCCAGCCGCCCATGATTGATTGGGTTAAGGTGGTAATATTGTTTAAGGAGTTTGTTTCAGCTGTTAAATATTGTTGGCGTAAAGACAGCAACGTTCTTTGTGCGGTTAGTACCGTAAAGAAATCTGCTTGCCCTGATTCATAAAGCAGGGTGGATAACTTAACTTCCTCTTCAGAGGCCAGCAATGCCTTGTTAAGTGATGCCAGTGTTCTTTTATTAAGCTGAACATTGCTTAAAGCCTCTTGAGTCTCTTTTAACGCACTTAAAATGGTTGAGCGTAAGGTTAAAATTGCCTGAACTTCTTGTTCATGTTTAATATCGACTTGCGCTTGCAGTTGTCCGTGATCAAACAAGGTTTGTACAATGCCAGCACTTAACCCGCTAACCCAAGAGTCTATTGAAAAGAGTTTGGCAAGGGTATTGCCATCCAAACCAATATTACCCCCAAGCGTAAATCCTGGTAATTGGTTGGCTTTCGCCGAATCGGTTAACGCCATAGCCGATAATACGCGCTGTTCATCGGCTTTTACGTCAGGTCGTTGCAAAAGCACATTCGCAGGAATAGGAATATCACTTATATTAGGGATTTTAGGCAATACGCCAGGATTCTTTAATGTGGACTGTAAAATAGTGGGTGTTTTACCTAAAAGCAAAGCCAGTTCGTATTGTGATTGTTGAATAGTGGCGTCAAAACTAGGAATAGTCGATTTGGTTTGTTCATAACTTCGGTTAGCTTGTACCACATCCAGTTCACTTACTAACCCTGCTTTAGCTTGCCAACTGGTTAATTCGATGGTTTCTTGCCAGCTGCTCAAGGTTTTTTGGGTGAGTTGTTTTTGGGCTTGAGCATTACGTAATGCAATATAGGTGTTAGCCACTTCGGTGGTTAAGCTAACCGCCATGTCGGCATAGTCCATTTGAGAGGCTTTTGCTAAGGCCTGTGAAGAGCTGTATGTTTTGGAGTTTTGCCCAAAAATATCTGGTTCCCAAGAAGCATCTAACCCAAGTGAAAAGTTATCGCTGGTGATATCGGTTCTATTGCTGTAGGTTCGGCTGCCATTGGCACCAATGGTTAAGCTGGGATACAAAGCACCTTCTGTTTGAATACGGTAAGCACGTGCCTCTTTAATGCTAGAAAGTGCACTTAATAAGTCTGGATTTGCTTTTAAGGCTTGTTCTATCAAATCATTAAGAATAGGGTCATTTAAGCTTAACCACCACTTTGTGGTTTGTTGAGAAGCTTCAGACGTTGAAGCTTGTTTTTGTTTGTTTTGGGTATCCCATTGTGAGGGTATATCTTGAATAATAGGGGCTTCTCTGGTGGGGGTGCTGCAACCACTTAGCGAGGCTAAACCCGCAAATGGTAAGCCTAAAACTGTAACAAGAATTAATCGTTTAAACATGGTTTTTTCCATCCTGTTTACCAGGCCTGCTAGAAATTGAAGAGGCTGAATTAAAAATAACACGAACAAAATGTTGGTTTTCGGTTTTTACAAAAGAGAGTTGCCAATTAAATTGGTCACATAGCTGTTTTACCAAAGCAGTACCTAATCCAAAGCCCAATTTGTTTTCTGCATTAAGTGAATCAATAGGGTTTTTAATGGTTAATTGATTGGCTTTTTGTTCAATCGATATTACACCTGACCAAGTGTGTTCAAAAGCGTTTCTTAGTAAGTTGCTAATGACAATTTGACAAGGTATTTGAGCTAGTTTTATTTCAAAGTCATGAACATCTGAAAGAATCTTAATGGATTTATTCGCAACTAAATACGTTAAAGATTCATTTAAATCAGTGATAAGAAGATCAAGTCTAAATTGGCTTTGTGGAATTTCGTGATCTTTTTCATGGCTCATCCATAATAAGGTATTGGTTAAATCCGTCATGGTCAAACCTGCACGGTACAAACGGTTTAAAACCGCTTGTTCGGCTTGAGAAGGAGTTGGGTGTAAACGTTGTAATAATTCAACATTATTGCGAATAACGGCAATAGGTGTACGCAGTTCATGACTGGCGTGTTTTAAAAACCTTTCTTCCCGCTCAATGGTTTCAAGGGTGTTGTTTAAACTATTTTGTATTAATTCAGCCAGTTGATTAAGTTCTTTATAGCGAAAAGATGGTGCGGGTTTTTTAAGAGAGTAGGGATCTAACTTTTTGGCCCATAAACCCAGTTCTTCAACGGGACGACCAATGCTTTTTAAAATAAAAAACAGTAAAAATGCCAATGCCACAGCTAAAAAAGCCAGTGTTAAGTTTAAGATGGTTCGAGAGCGATCGGCATAATCTATCCCAAGCCTTGGTGCTTGAGAAAGTTTAAGTTTACGACCAACAAATACATTGGGAAGGTCAGCGTAATCCACGTGCACCATAAAATAGACTTCGCTAGCACGGGATTCATTTTTTGGTGTGATTTTTATTTTATAAAGTGTGTTTGTTTTTTCAGGTTTTTGAAAAGTCTGTTGGTAGTTTTGGGGTAAGTCTTCCCAGTGTTTTTCAATCACAAAATCATTATTTAAAGACCATGGTTGGTTATTGGCATCAGCGCCTTTTTGGTATGCTTCTACGGCTTTTTGCATATTGCTAAGCATCACCGTATCCATGCCTTGCATAAAAAGACGATTTCCCAATACAAAGTAACCTAATAAAAGGGATATACCAATAACAACCATTATGCCAATAAAGTAAAATTTTAGGCTGGCACTAAATTTCATGCGTTTTTCTCTTGTGGTGCTGGAATAAGAAAACCATACCCTGCTACAGTTTGTATTATAGGTAAGGCCGATTGTTGTTCAATCTCTTTGCGTAAATGATGTATATGTACTTTAAGATTGTCCGTTGGCGGTGACTCTTCTCCCCAGAC
The DNA here is from genome assembly GCF_000478585.1 of Thiomicrorhabdus sp. Kp2. Taxonomy (NCBI): domain Bacteria; kingdom Pseudomonadati; phylum Pseudomonadota; class Gammaproteobacteria; order Thiotrichales; family Piscirickettsiaceae; genus Thiomicrorhabdus; species Thiomicrorhabdus sp. Kp2. Next base: position 1,370,091 of record NZ_ARWI01000001.1, on the reverse strand, counting down.
AGCTCTAATTAATTCTTGTTTTGAAACCGCTTGCGGGCTAGCTCGCATGAGCTTTTCTAAGATAATCCATTCCGTAGGTGAGATTTTTAAAATCTGTGAATTCATAGAAACTTGGTGGCTTGCTATGTCCATTTCTAAAGCACCAATCGTCAATTTTTGTGTTGCGCCACTACGACGTTTAGCCAGTACTCGTACTCTTGCAATCAGTTCTAATATTTCAAAGGGTTTAATCAGATAATCATCCGCCCCTTTTTCAAAACCAATGAGTTTGTCAGAAAGACCATTCTGCGCCGTGAGCATTAAAATTGGGATTTCTATGCCACTTAAACGAAGTGATTGGCAAACCTCTAAGCCATTCATTCCAGGTAGGTTTATATCTAATAGAATCACGTCGTATTGATTGATTAAGGCCAAATGTTGACCAATCTTGCCATTAAATGCGTGGTCGCAAATAATGGACTCTAGCTCAAAGAAATCGATTAAGGTATTGGCTAAGTCTAAATTGTCTTCTACTAATAGTATATTTAACTGCATGTTGATTGACCTTTTAGCCATCTTTTAATTAAGTATAGAGTAGTGGGTGTTAATAAACGGTTAATAAAGAAAAGAAAACCGATAATGCGAGTATATTTTGGATTGTATTCATAAAATAGAGCGTTTGCCTAGCAAGAGATACTTTGCACAAGAGCGCATTTGATTAAAAGAGACCTTTGCACGAATGTAACTACATTTAAAAAACGATTTATTCGTTGGCTAGTGCAGAGGATTTAGTCGATTTATACCAAATAAAAAACAGAAAAAATTGATTGAAATTATCAAATAAAACAAAACAATCGGTCAGTAAAGGTATTGTAGACAAAGCAAAATAGCTAAAGCAGGTTTGGTGTATAATTTGCAAAAAAACGGCTTGTTAAAATAGAAAGAAAAAGTTGAAATTTGAAATGAACTTACTGAATTTAGATGAAAAAAATCGCGACTCTTTTACGCAGATAGTGAAAACGTTGGTGCAAAAACATAACACAGATCCTAAAGAGATGTTTATGCACGCTTTAGAAAGTGAAGCGGAACCAGAAATGAACTATTGGATGAGTATGGTGTTAATGCAAGACTATTTTGTCTCACCTCAGTTAGAAGTGGCTAAAGATGCTGCTGGTGAACCTGTTAAAGCTCTACAAGCGGCTTGTTTGTTACAAAATGTAGGCTTGGTTGCGGCCTTACTTGAGTTAGATGGGTTTAAAGGCAGTGTGGTGGACAGAGAGTTTCAGTTAGCCGCCAGAATTGCCTCTTCGCATGAAGATCAAGCGGTGTTAGCTTTGTTAATGAAATACGCTCAAGAAAAAGAGGCTTTAGAGCCTTTTATGCGTTCACTTCAAGGTTCAACCTTGCAGTAACTTTTCTTTTTTGTCGTTTTGTTAAAAAAATAAAAGAATTTAGTAAAATTAAGTAGTCTAAATCGCTCAAGCCTCTTGTTTATAAGGCTGGTTTTTAATGATAGTCAATAGCTATTGATATGGTTAATATAATTAACTTTATAAATGAATAGTTGTTCGCTAAACTGGCTTCAAGTTATCGAGAAAGCTCGTTAACAAAATAATTTATAAGAAACAATTTAAAGCATTTTTAGAGCACGTATGGTGTTTAACTTAAGGAGAAGTAGAATGGCATTAGTAAATAAAGAAGGTCAAAAAGTACCAGCAGTCACATTCCGTACTCGTCAAAACGACGAATGGGTAAACGTAACTTCTGATGACTTATTTGCAGGTAAAACCGTTGCAGTATTTTCGCTTCCAGGTGCATTTACCCCTACGTGCTCATCTAGCCATTTACCGCGTTTTAACGAGCTAGCGGCTGTGTTTAAAGCAAACGGAGTTGATAGTATTGTTTGTATGTCAGTGAATGACACTTTCGTTATGAACGCTTGGGCTGAAGACCAAGAGTGTGATAACGTGATGCTTATCCCCGATGGTAACGGTGAGTTTTCTGATGGTATGGGCATGTTAGTAGACAAAACAGATATTGGTTTTGGTATGCGTTCATGGCGTTATTCAATGGTGGTTAAAGATGGCGTAATCGATAAAATGTTTATCGAGCCAGAAGTAGAAGGCGACCCATTTGAAGTATCTGATGCGGATACCATGCTTGCTTATATTAACCCAGAAGCCAAGCCACCACGCGTTGCAACAATCTTTACTAAGCCTGGTTGCCCATTCTGTAAAAAAGCGAAAGCGATGTTGACAGAAAATGGGATTTCTTATGAAGAAATTACCATTTCTAACCACGGTCCAAGTTCTAAAACATTACGTGCGGTTGCTCAGGCAAGCACAGTGCCACAAGTATTCATCGAAGGTGAACACATTGGTGGTTCTGATGATTTAGAAGTGTTTTTAGCTAAGTAATGATTAAAGCTAAAAGCGATAAACTGTGATAATTTTAAATTTACCAGGCCTGGTAAATTTAAAAAGTAGATTCTTAAAGAGCCGATAATAATTCATTACTATCGGCTTTTTTATTGGTATTAAGTCTCTTTAGAGCAAAGGATTAACCATGAGTTTTGATTATGATGTAATTGCAATTGGCGCAGGAAGTGGCGGTTTATCAATTGTAGAACGTGCCGCAGAATACGGTAAAAAATGTGCGGTGGTTGAAGCCAAAAAGTTAGGCGGAACTTGTGTCAATATTGGTTGTGTACCTAAAAAAGTGATGTGGTTTGGTGCACACATTGCCGAAGCTTTGCGTGACGCTCCAGACTTTGGGTTTGATGTTGAGCAAAAAGGTTTTGATTGGGCAACGCTAGTGGAAAAACGTGAACAGTACATTAGCAATATCACCACTTGGTATGGTGGTTATATGTCTGATAAAGGGGTGGATGTATTAACTGGCTGGGGAAGTTTGGTTGATAAAAATACCGTTTTGGTTGATGGCAAAACCTATACCGCAGAAACCATTGTGATTGCACCTGGTGGCACACCATTAATTCCTCAAGAAACAGAAAATGCCAATTTAGGCATTAATTCTGATGGTTTTTTTGCCTTAAAAGAACAGCCTAAAAAAGTAGCCGTTGTGGGCAGTGGTTACATTGCCGTTGAACTTGCTGGTGTGTTTCAAGCATTAGGCACAGACACCACATTGATTAGCCGTAAAGATTTAGTATTACGTGGCTTTGATGACATGATTCGTGAAACACTTACCGATGCCATGTTAGAAAGTGGAATCACTAAAGAGTACCACTTTGCTGTTAAAAAGCTTGAACGTGCTGAAGACGGCACCTTAACAATTTACAGTACAGATGGCCAAAAGATTGAAGGTTTTGATCAGGTTGTTTGGGCCGTTGGTCGTACCACTTTAATTGAGCCTTTAGCATTAGAAAACGCAGGCCTTTCTGCAAATGGTAAAGGCTTTATTGATGTGGATGAAAATCACAAAACGGCGGTTGATAATATCTATGCGATTGGTGATGTAACAGGTCAACCGCAATTAACGCCAGTAGCGATTCGTGCAGGTCGTTATTTAGCAGAACGTTTATATAATAATAAACCGCACCTAAAGTTAGATTTAAGCTCTGTGCCTACGGTGATTTTTTCGCATCCGCCAGTGGGTACCGTTGGTTTGGCTGAGCACGATGCCAGAACAGAATATGGGCATGATAATGTAAAAGTCTATACCTCTTCATTTACGCCAATGCGTTACGCTTTTACTCAGCACCAGATTAAAACCGCATTAAAGTTGGTGGTAGCGGGTGAAGATGAAAAAGTGGTGGGTATTCACATTGTGGGTGATGGTGCAGACGAAATGTTACAAGGCTTTGCTGTCGCTGTACAAATGGGCGCAACGAAAGCCGATTTAGATGCCACGATTGCAATACACCCATCGAGCTCAGAAGAGTTGGTGACTATGCGTTAACTCTAATAACGATGTTGTTTTTAGAAACTAAAAAGGCCGTTTTTAAAACGGCCTTTTTCTATTCAATATGGTGTATTTTTTATTAACGCTTATTAATGCTTATTGATGTTTACTTAGCGGAAAACTCAGTTTTTTCTATTCTGCTTCTATGGATGATTCGTCAACCGTTTCAAAAAACTTTTTATATTCCAATGAGTTTTTTGTGATGCTCCCACCAATGTAATATTCGAAATCGACCTCTTTACAAGAGTGAACGTGAACTTTTAAGTTAACAGGAACCATGGTGTTCACCGTTTTTCGTTCAAAATTAATTTCCACTTGTTCATCGGTACCAAGCGGCACGGCAGAAAGAAAACCAATCCCCGTTGAAGATAGGTTGATAATGGTTGTATATATTGTTTGACCTTGTTGAATAAGAATAGAGGGGAGGTGCGCTGGCAGTCTGGCTTCTCGACGGCGGTCTATATAATCTTGAGAGGGCTTTTTTCTAGGTTGTAATAAGCTTTTATTAGTGCTTTTCATTAGGCTACCTTGCTCAGCAATTGTCGATTCAGTTTAACAAGACTATTGTAAATTAAAATGAATCATAATGGGTGCTTGAAATGCTTAAATTGACCGATTAAGTGTCAATCACTTGTTGTGCTACGCTGCAGACAATGCATCAAATAATCTCAAGTACTCTTCACTAGGTAGTTCTAAACGCACCCCAATATGACTTTCTTGACCACAATTTATACAGTGTTTTACTTCGGCCTTAAATTGAAAGGGTTTTATGGCGTTGGGTAGGTCAGTATTTGGGATATCAAAGTGAACTTCTATTCGACTATGAATATCGGGTTTTTCAATTGTGGTAAATCCAATCCCGTGGCGTGAAAAGTCGGTCATAACCGCATAGATGCTTTTGTTATTGACAATCATTAAAACAGGTCGGCTTGATGGGAATCGCACATGTCGGCGTTTTTCAGAGTTTGTTGTTGTCATGTAAAGCCTCTGGGTGGTAAAAAATCGTATTTGAGTTTTATTATAGACTTATTTCACTGGAGGGCTAATAAAGGCTTTTTGGCCATTATAAAAGTTTTTAGGTAGTACTTCTTGACCATAATGTTTCTATTATCTAAACGTATTTACAGTCTGTTTACTGCGCTATAATTAATGGGTAAATATCAAATTAATCATGGAGAAAATGAATGGCAATTAGAAGATACAAGTCATTTATACCGCAAGTTGCGCAAACGGCCTGGGTGGATGAGTGTGCCGTTGTCATTGGTAGAACGGTTTTAAGTGAAGAGGTTGGAATTTGGCCTAATGCGACTTTACGGGGTGATGTAAACGACATTGTGATTGGTGCACGGTCTAATATTCAAGATGGTGCAGTGGTGCATACTACGCATGAGAGCGATATATCAAAGGGTTCAAAATGTATAGTTGGTAAAGATGTGACCGTAGGGCATAACGCTGTTTTACATGGCTGTATTATTGAGGATGAATGTTTGATTGGTATGGGGGCAGTTGTTTTAGATAATGCGGTAGTTCAAAAGCATGTTTTGGTAGGGGCAAACAGTTTAGTGCCGCCTGGTAAAGTTTTGGAAAGCGGTTATCTTTACGTGGGTTCGCCTGTGAAACAGGCACGCCCATTAACCGATAAAGAGATTGCCTTTTTTAAATATTCTGCGGCACACTATGTGAAACTAAAGAATGAATATCAAGCACAAGAAGTAGATTAGCGAGATAACCAGGCCTGGTAGGTTAAAAGGTTGTTGGTTAAACATCCAGGCCTGGTAAGTGATTAGGAGATTGTTTCTCTCACTTCTTTAATTACGTTAGCCGTTTCAGGACGAACGCCACGCCAAATGTAAAACGCTTCAGCCGCTTGACCCACTAACATGCCTAAACCATCCATGGTTTGGCAATTCGGTTGAGCTTGTTTTGCCCAGTTCATAAATACAGTCGGCTTGGCACCATACATCATGTCGTAAACCAAGCTGTCTTCACCAATTAATGTATTTGAGATAGGCGGTAACTTACCTTCTAAGCTAGCAGAAGTGCCATTGATGATAATATCAAAAGTCTGTGTAGGAATATCCTCCCACCCACTTGAGCTGATTGGCACAGAAGTTTCAAAACGTTCCCCCAATATTTGAGCTCTTTTGGCGGTTCGATTGGCAATATGTACCAGGCCTGGTAACTTCTCTAAAAGCGGTTCTAAAATACCTTGAACAGCGCCTCCAGCACCAAGAATCAGTACTTTTTTGTCTTTAAATAAACATTGGCCATTGATTTCAATATCATTGATTAAACCGATGCCATCGGTATTGTCACCAGAAACCGTTCCATCCGTATTGAAGCTAAAGGTGTTGATGGCATGTGCATTTTGAGCACGTTCGGTTAGTGTGTCGGCGTATTCAAAAGCATCAAGTTTATATGGCACGGTAATATTGATACCTTTATAACCTTGGTTTTTTAAATCCGCCATTGCCCAGTTAAATGAACTCTCTTCTGGGTCAATTAAAATGGCCTCATACACCATGTCTTGTTGGGTTTGTTCGGCAAAGAGCCGATGAATCAGCGGTGACTTGGAATGACCAATCGGGCAGCCAACAACGGCATATTTATCTGTCATGTCATTAATCCTGTTGAGCTTCTTTTAACCAAATGGCGGCCAGTTTGGCGTAATAGGTCAAAATACCATCTGCACCAGCTCGTTTACAGCTGAGTAGCGTTTCAAGTACCACGGGTTTTTCATCAATCCAACCATTTTGGGCTGCGGCTTTTAACATCGCATATTCACCGCTCACATGATAAACGTAGGTGGGCGCTTTAAATTCGTTTTTAATGTCACGCACAATATCTAAATAAGGAATACCTGGTTTTACCATCACCATATCTGCGCCTTCATTTAAATCTAGGGAGGCTTCATGTAAAGCTTCATTGCGATTGGCAGGATCCATCTGGTATGTGTATTTATTACCAGAGCCCAAGTTGCCCGCAGAACCGACCGCATCACGGAAAGGTCCATAATAAGAGGAGGCGTACTTAGCCGAGTAAGCCATAATACGGGTATTAATATGTCCGTGTTCTTCAAGCAGTTCACGGATTTCAATGATACGGCCATCCATCATATCTGAAGGTCCGATCACATCAGCCCCTGCTTCGGCATGGGACAGGGCTTGCAACATAAGTGCATCAATCGTGTCATCATTCAATACATAACCATTTTCATCAATAATGCCGTCTTGGCCATGCGTAGTGAATGGGTCTAAAGCCACGTCGGTCATTACGCCTAATTCAGGACAGGCCGCTTTGACTGCTCGTACAGCACGTTGGGCCAAACCTTCTGG